>JBILEB010000142.1:0-19662 GCA_044352295.1 Myxococcaceae bacterium | reverse complement strand
ACCTGGGCGAGCACGAGGAGCGCCGCCCACATCATGGCTGCGCTCCCAGCACGGCGATGGTGAGCAGCACGTTGGTGGGCCGTGGGCTGGCGAACTGCTGGAGCCTCGCTTCACTGTCGAGCCAGGTACACGCAGCCGGGAAGGTGGCGGAGGCGAAGCACTCCTTGTTGAGGGCGACGCGAAGGGCGAGCTCGTGAAACTCACCGACGCCCGCGTCGGCCCGGGTGCCGAGGTACGACTCGACTTCCGGGTCGCGGGCCAGCACCACCTCGCGCAGCTCCGGACGGTCGGCGGGCACGAAGATGCCGGCCGTCAACGGCAGAGAGACGTCGAAGCGGCGCACGAACCCCCGCGCCGAGGCGTTGGGCGGCAACACCGCGGCCGTTCGCAGCAGGCGCCCGCGGAAGACGAAGCCGTACAGCGGTGACTCGACGAGGCTTTGTCCCTCGGCGCTCGCGCGGTTGGGGCCCAGCTTGAGGTACGTCACGGGAGACCCGTCGACCCACGCCTTCACGAAGCTGGGCTCGGCGAGGCGCGCGTTGGTGAGCGGATGTCGCACCACCGTCTTCGCCACGCCTCCATCGGCCGGAGTCTCCAGCGCGGCCGCGACCCCCACGCGTCCCCCGTCGGGCAGGTCCACCAGCGGGCAGAGCACCAGCGCGCCCTTCGTGAGCGCCCGCTTCGCGTCGAGCACCTGCTTCGCCGAGGTGAAGAAGGTGCGCGTGGGCGAGTCGATGCCGCCCTCGACGGGGATGAACTCCTGCTGCCACCACGGGGAATAGAACGACGACGCCACGCCGACGGGAAACACGGTCTCGGCGTCGAACGGCGCGAGCCGCCCGTCGTTCGTGACGGGCATGTACACCGGCTGCACCCACGGTGCGGGGTGGTTCTCCCAGATGTCGGCGATGATGAAGCCGAGCGAGGTTCCTTCGGACACGCCTGGGAACACGGTGTGCCCAAAGCCGCTTGCCTGGATTCGGCCCGCGGTGAAGAGCAGCCCCGCGTCGGGCGCGGCCACCAGGTCGGCTGGAGCCCACCCTCCAAAGGCGCCCGCGTCGTTCGGACCAGCCGCCGCGTGCCTGGCGACGAAGTCACGGACGGTCCACACCCTGCCGGACGTGACGTTCTGTCCGCAACCGACCAGCAGCAGCACGAGGAGGAGCCTCCTCACGAGGCCTCCGCGAAGCGCTTCTTCTCGTCCGCCAGCACGTCGCCGACCAGCTCGGTCATCAAGCGCTCGAGGTCCTGCGCGCTCGCGGCGGGGCCCACGGTGGAGAGCGCCTGCGCCATCGCGTTGGCGTCGACGTAGCGGCCGTTCGGGTCGAGGGAGAGCGCCTTGAGCAGGAACGTCGAGAGCGGCCCGCCGCCCGCGCGAATTCGCTCGAGGTCGTCCGCCGTCGGGCCCGCCGCCGCGCGCGTCATCAGCTCGTACATCGAGTTGCCCGTGTAGAGCGGCGTGCCGAGCAGCGCCGTCGCCATCACCATGCCGAGCGAGAAGAGGTCGCTGCGGGCGTCGACATTGAGCGCGCGGGCCTGCTCCGGCGACATGTAGAAGAGGTTGCCCTTCACCACGCCGGCCTGCGTCTGCGTGACGCGGTCGTTGGACTTCACGATGCCGAAGTCGAGCAGCTTCACCTCGCCGCGCTGGGACACCATGACGTTGCTGGGTGAGACGTCGCGGTGCACCAGGCCCATCGGCTGCCCTGCGTCGTTGGTGCGGCTGTGGGCGTACGAGAGGGCCTTGAGCGTCTCCTGCGCGATGGCGACGACGACGGCGGGCTCGAGGGGGCGGCCGCGCTGGTCGAGGGAGGCCTGCAGGAGCGCGTCGACGCTCCGGCCGAGGATGTACTCCTGCGCGAGGTAATAGCCGTCGGCGTCGCGGCCGAAGTCGAACACCGGCACCACGTTGGAGTGCACCAGCGACGCGCCCAGCCGCGCTTCGTCGATGAACTGGTTCACCAGCTCCTGGTTGCCCTGGTGGTCGGCCTTGAGGCGCTTCAAGACGAACGTGCGCTTGAAGCCCTCGGCGCCGCGCACCACCGCGATGGAGACCTTCGCCATGCCCCCCTCGCCCAGCGGCGCCACCACCTCGTAGCGGGACGGCATGGCCGAGGCTTGCGTCGAGGCGTAGGCCGCGTCGGTGGGCCCTGGTGGAGCTGCCGCCGCACCGCCAGCCATCTGCGTGGCGAAGGCGCCGGTGGAGAGCTTCTGCAACACCTCTTGCGACTGCCTGAGCTGCACCTGCGTCTCGCGGAGGAGCTGGTCGCGCACCGCATCGTCCTGACCGCGACGGCCGAGGAGGAGGAGGCCCAGCACCGAGAGGAGTGAGACGACGCCAGCCACGGCGAAGCGCGGCCACTGGGCCCGGGTGGCTTCGGCTTCGGCCTCTGTGAGAACGGGCGCTGGGTCCTTGAAGAGGGAGAGCTCGAGGCCGCCTGGGAGCGCTTTGGTGGCACAGCACGGTGAGTCATCGAGCTTCATGCGGGTGCGTCGACGCTCGAGGCGCTCGAGGGCGCTGGCGTCTCCCGCCGAGATGGCCTTGTTCGGGTCGCGGCCACTCACCTGCACGGCCTGACGGACGGCCAGCGGCGCGAGGTCCTCCGACGTGAGGGGACGGGCGATGACGATGACGGCCGTCTCCTGCCGCTTGTTCGTGGTGCCGATCGGCGCGAGGCCGAACAGCCATGGCACCTCGTCCACCAGACCGAGCCGGCGCTCGGGGCTGGCGACCTCGTGGTCCGACACGCCCTGCTGCAGGCTCGGCTGGCTGGTGAAGATGAGGCGGTCGGCGACGAAGAACGCGACGGCTTCACCGTTGACGGCGCGATTGAACCAGGGCTCCTCGGTGTTGAGGTCTTCGATGGTATTTTTCAGCTGTTCGTCATCGGCCGAACCCGCGGTCTCCCGCATCAGGTCATTGATGCCCTTCTTCGCCGCGAGCGCGGTGGCCCGCTTCTGCAGGGACTCGGGGAGCGACTGCAGCTCACCTTCGAGCCGCACCAGGGCTTCGTCCGCAGCGGTCTGCGCACGCCCCTTCGCGGCCTTGACGAGCGACCCGCGGTGCTGCGCCGACAGCAGCGCCGCGGCGCCAAAGCTGCCCAGCACGATGAGCACGGCCAGCAGTCGACGGATCCCCGGCGTCATGACGGAAGGGGTTTTCGCCCGCCCTGCCGGGGGACGCAATGAAGCTGACGCGGCCGCGGGGCGTACCACCTCGGCCATACGCCGGAGCAGGACTTCCGGTAACCGTGCCTCTCACCAACCTGGGACGTGGACGAGTGTGTGCGGCGCGGTGCCATCGAGGAGGAAGCAGCGCGCTGCGCGGATCTGCGCCACCATGACCCGGTGACGGACGTGACCCCGCGCCTGGCGACGAGCGCCGACAACGCCGCGCTGCTCGACCTCTTCGGCGACGTGCCCATGCGGGGCGAGCTGGTGTTGGCGACTCGCCGCGACCCGGACTTCTTCGCCCTCTACCGCCAGCAGCTGGTGGCGAAGGACTCAGGCGGACACGTCACGGGCGTCGCGACGGTGTGGAACCCGCAGCCGGTGAAGCGCTTCGAGGTGCGCAGCTACAACGGGAAGATGCGGTGGGTGAAGCGCGGGTACGACCTGGCGGCGACGGTGCTGCGGTGGCCGAAGCTCCGGACCCGGGGCAGGAGTTCCGCTCCGCGTACCTCGCGAACGTGTCGGTGGTGAAGGACGACGTGCGGGTGTTCCGGGCGCTGCTCGAGGCTGCGTATCAAAGGCTCCACGGGTCGGGCCTGCACTTCTTCTCGCTCGACCTGGGGCTCGAGGACCCGTGGTGGCCGGCGGTGAAGGGCTTCGTGACGCAGAGGCTCGACTTCGCGCTGTACGCCGTGACGCCGCAGACGGCGCCGCGCACCCAGTGGCCGAAGGGACGCACGGGGTTCGAGGTCGCGCTGGCGTGAGCGGTCTCACTTCCGAATGGTGTAGAGTCAGAGCGTGACGGTCATTCCACGTTCCATCGCCGAGCGCCGTGACCAGAGAGTCGTCATCTCGGTCGACTGGAATGGCTACCAGCAGTTCCTCGCGCTTCGCGGCGAGTCCGCCACCACTCGGGTGACCTACCTCGATGGACGCCTGGAGATCATGAGCCCATCGGAGAGCCACGAAGCCATCAAGACGCGCATCGGCCGACTGATCGAAACCTGGGCTGAGGAGTTCGACGCCGACCTCGACGGGGTCGGCTCCTGGACGGTGACGGATCCCAACGTGGAAGCGGGAGCCGAGGCCGACGAGTCCTATCTCGTGCCAGGCCGTGAAGGCGCGAAGCGCCCGGACCTCGCCATCGAGGTGAACTGGTCCACGCATGGCCTCAACAAGCTCGATGCCTGGCGACGGCTCGGCGTGCCCGAGGTCTGGGTCTACGACGATGGTGCTCTTCGCGTATTCGTCCTCCAGACCGACACAGGTGACTCCGTCGAATCCGAACGAAGTGCGGTCGTGCCGACCCTCGACGTGAAGTTGCTCACCCAGTTCGTGGGCATTCGCAGCCAGTTGGTCGCCGTGAAGGCCTTCCGTCGCGCGCTCCGCGAGAAGCCCTGAGCAGGCCACGCCCCCGCGCTCGAAACACAACCGGGAAAAATCGGCTGCCACCGAGAATGGTCGTGCGCTGGCGCTCAGTCCTCGAGCTCGTCGGGGAGCCCGTCATCCTCATCTTCCGGAACCAGCGCGCCGCCAGGCTCTTCGTCCTGCGTGGGCACCGGGGGGCCGGGCCTGCCCGTCGAGGGCGGCTTCGCGGGCGAGGGCACGTGGACCGGCACCGGCGCCGTGGCGGACTCGGACTCGCGCGAGTTGGTGCGGGCCTCGAACTCCGCGAAGGACTCGTCGCCCACCATCGTCTCGGAGTCGTGGCCGATGAACTGCTCGACCTGCGGCTTCGGAGGCGGCACCGCCTTCACCACCGGGCTCGACTTCTTCGGACGACGTTGCGCTGCCACGTGGCTACGAAAGACCCGTTCGCGCCACCGCGCAACAGCGTTCGTCCATCACGGGAGCCGCTCCACCCAGATGACCTGACCGCCCCGGAGCCGCGCCCGGAACGTCTGGCCCACGGCGAACTCCGCGAAGTCGGAGGCCCCGGGCACGGTGTACGCCCATCGGCCCGAGAGCCCAGCGTCGCCCGAGGCCTCGAGCTCGACGGTGTAGGTGCCACGAACCCCCGCAAGTCGCTGCGACGCGCCCCGCGGCAGCACCGGTCGCTTCACCTCGAAGCCTTCCCCGCTCGTCTCTTCCACCCGGTCGAGGACCCAGTCGCGCTGCTTCCACGAGAAGGCGGGCGCGAAGCGTTGAACGTCTTCGTACACGGGCACCCGCCGCGTGCGTTCGACCGTGCGCGTGGTCGGCTCCTCGACCGCTCGCGACACCGTGCGCGTCTTCGGCACCCGCTCCGAGCGCGTCTCGTTGCAGTACTTCGGCTGGCAGCGCTGGGGCCCCGGCGTGCACTGCTGCCGGCAGGTGGCGAAGCCGTTGCCGTTGGGCCGGCACACCTCACGGCAGGTCTCTTGTCCGCGCTCGCACGTCTCACCACACTGCACGCGCTCAGAGGTGCGCCGGGTGTCGTAGCCGTCGTCGACCGTCTCGCGGACGGTGCGGGTGCGCGTACCGTCGGGCACCTCTTCTTCGTACGTCTCGGTCGTCCAGCCCTTCTGCACGGTGTCGACGCTGCGCACGCGTTGGCCGAGCGGCTTCACCTCGATGGCCCCTCTGGGAATCTCGTCGAGAAAGCCCTCCCGCGCGACGAAGTCCAGGCGCTCGACCTCGACCGACTCGGCCCACCGCCCGCCGGCGGCGGTCGCGACGACGTCGACCTCCTGCTCGCGCACGCCGAAGACACGCTCGGGCTCGATGGACGGAGGTGGCGTCGGGCGCAGGGCGAAGAAGACGCCGAAGCCGGCCAGCGCCGTCACCGCGAGGAGCAACAGCAGCAACGAGCCACAGCCCCAGGTGCACCCCGTGTCGCGAATGACGATGGGAGGCTTCGTGGAGGCGCTGGGTTCAGCGGACGCCTTCCCGGCGCCGCACTGGCGGCAGCTCCCGTCGGCCTGCCGTTGATCGGAGCCACAGAACGCGCACCTCCAGTCCGGCCCGCCGGTCGCCAGCTCGAGCAACGCCGGGTCGGTCACCGAGGGGACCGCCGTGGTGTCGGCCGGCAGGTCCCACGTCTCGGAGCCATCCTTGGGGTTGCGGCACGTCTGGCACTCGCCGTGACGGCCGAGGTTGGTGGCCCCACAGCTCGAACACCGCCAGGTCAGCTCAATCTGCCGTTCCGTCATCGATGCGGGGCCCTCTCACAGCTGCGGGGGGGACGGCTGGGACAGCGCGTTCCATCGGGTCGGGGCTGCGTCTGACGGGGTGAGCGTTAGAAGCTTCACATGAGCGCTCGAATTCTCGACGTGGCCCGCCTCGGCTTCCCCTGGCACACCGCCGACCCGTTCCTCTTCTGCGTGCATCACGACGACGCGTACCCGAAGGGGAACGACGCCATGGGTCCGGCCGCCTCGCTCGCCGGGCGCGCCATCGGCAACGACTTCGAGGTGAAAGACGGCTGGCGCATGTACCACGGAGACACCGTCCCGGGCTTTCCCCAACACCCGCACCGCGGCTTCGAGACCGTCACCATCGCCCGGCGCGGGCTCATCGACCACTCCGACTCATTGGGGGCCACGGCCCGGTTCGGAGAAGGTGACGCGCAGTGGCTCACCGCCGGAAAGGGCATCGTCCACAGCGAGATGTTCCCGCTGGTGAAGCGCGACGCCGACAACCCGGTGGAGCTGTTTCAAATCTGGTTGAACCTCCCGCGCGCCAACAAGATGGTGGAGCCGCACTTCTCGATGCTGTGGAGCCCGCGCATTCCCGTGCGGGAGCTGAACGACGCGAAGGGGCGCTCCTCGCGAGTCACCATCGTGGCCGGCGCGTTCGACGGCACGAGCCCTCCGCCTCCACCACCGAAGTCCTGGGCCTCGTCGAGCGAGAGTGACGTCGCCATCTGGACGCTGAAGCTCTCGGCCGGCGCGACGCTCACGCTGCCTCCGGCGAAGGCGGGCTCGAACCGGGTGCTGTCCTTCTTCCGCGGTGAGCGGCTGACGGTCTCGGGTGAGGCGCTGCCGCGCGGAGTGGGCATCGCCGTGCAGGCCGACGCGCCGTGTGTGCTTCAGAACGCGGACGTCGAGGCCGAGGTGCTGGTGCTGCAGGGCCGGCCGCTGGGCGAGCCCGTCGTGCAGTACGGGCCGTTCGTGATGAACACCCAGCAGGAGATTCGCGACGCCTTCGCCGACTACCAGCGCACGCAGTTCGGCGGCTGGCCGTTCGACCGCGACGACCCGGTGCACGCGCGCGAGCAGGGCCGGTTCGCGCGAAGGCCCGATGGCTCGGTCGAGACGCCGGGTTGACCTCAGGTTCCGCGCGCCCTCGCTCGCTCCGGCCTCCAGCTCGCGGGCCAATCAGCTCCGCGCCGCGACGACCTCTCCATGGCCGCCGGCGATGGTGACGCCCGTCACGCCCAGAGCCGCGAGCGCCGGGGTGATGACGTCTCCAGTGCGGGGCCGCCGGGTGACGACGCCCGACGCCTCGCGCGCGGGCGCAGCGTGTTGTCGAAGTTCCAGGGCACCATCGATCTCGAGCGCCGCATCGGGACCGACCGCGGCACCGCCTGTTTCCCTATGAAGTACGAGTGCTTACGCTTCAAAACAACGTGGGTAGGCCCTTGTCCGACAATGGAGCCACACCCCGCTGGCGAGGCTCCTCCACCATGACCGTCAAGCTCACGCCGAACGCCGACGCCGCCACCATCGCTGCGGCCTGGCGCAAGGAGGTCCTCGAACCCGCCGCGAAGACCCTCGCAGGTCGTGACGGGCGCTTGAGCGCGAGTGAGGCGACGAAGCTGAGCAAGCTCTCCGGGGCCGCGGCGCTCGCGAAGGACAACGTGGCCGACGCGTTCGACGCGGCGGTTCGGCCTACCGCGAAGTCGGTCACCGTGAGTGCGTTCCTCGCCGCGGGTGAGGCCTCGGTCGCGGCTGCGGTGACGGCGGTGGCGGGCGCTGATGGAAAGCTCTCCCGCGCCGAGTTCGAGAAGCTCTCCGGCGCGCTGCGCACCGACTTCACCTTCGGCAGCGCCACCACCGTCGAGTGGGGCGTGGTGTCAGACCTCGACAAGACCATCATTCCGCCCGAGGCGAACGGCGTGCACCCGAAGCCCTACCCCGGCGTGGCCGCGTTGGTGCGCGAGCTCGAGTTCGCCAACGGCGGAGCGGCCGGAGACGTGACGTTCGTGACGGCGCGCTCTCCCGACCGCATCACCGACGTTCCCGACTACCTCGACACGCACGGCGTGCCCGCGGGGCCCATCGAGACCGGCGTCGGCACCTCGCCCTTCGTCGCCCAGAAAGAGAAGGTCGCCGACATCGTGCGCGTGCTCGAGGCGAACCCCGGCCAGCGCTTCGTCTTCCTCGGCGACAGCTCACACCGCGACCCCGAGGTGTACCGCGAGATTCAGCGGCGCTTCCCCGACCGCGTCGCGGCGGTCGTCATTCACCAGGTGACGCAGACGGTGAACCCCTCGCGCGTCGACGGCCAGACCCTGGTGGAAAATTACGCGGTCGCGGCTGCTTCTCTGTACAAGGCCGATGTGTTGGACAAACCGGCCGCTCAACGGGTCATCGACGCCGCGCGCGCCGAGGGCCTGGCGTTGACCGCCGCCGAAGCCCGCGCCCTGCTCGCCTGAAACGGACGCGCGGCAGCATCTGAGGAAGGGCAATCGCCCCTCTCTGGGAGACCGCGGCGCTCGGACTGGGGAGCCGTTCGTGACCACTCGAAACGCATTCGTCGCGCTGGTGCTGTGCTCGTCGTGTCTCGACATGTTCGCCTTCGTGAATGAGGTGCTCGTCATCACCTGGCAGGAGCGCTGCGCGCCGCCGACGCGGTGGAAGGTGATGGCGCGCGTGCTGCGCTGACGGTCAGGACAGCCGGGTGAGGAGCGGCGCCAACACCACGCCATCCTCCAGCACCGGCGCGAAGAGGTCGCCGTGTCGCGCCAGCCGCTCGAGCACCGCGGCGCGGGTGAACGACTTCGGCTCGAGCGACGGCGTCACCTCGTCCCACCGCAGCGGCGTCGAGACCGGACACCCATCGACGGCGCGCAGCGCGTACGGCGCCACCAGCGTCTTGCCGCGGAAGTTCTGCAGATGGTCGAGGAAGAGCCGGCCTTTGCGCTGGGCCTCGTCGTGCGTGAGGCAGACCGACTCAGGCAGCAGCTTCGCGACCACGCCGCACACGCCCGCGGCGAAGCGCTGGGCCTCGATGAAGGACTGGCCCGGCGCGAGCGGCACCAGCACGTGGAGCCCCTTCTGGCCGCTCGTCTTCACCACGCTCGGCACCTCGAGCACCTCGAGCAACGCCCGAATCGCCACCGCTGTCTCCACCACCTGGGGCCAGCCCGTGCGCGTGCCGGGGTCGAGGTCGATGCTTGCCCAGTCGGGGTGAAGGAGCGACTGCGTGCGCGTCGACCACGGGTGAAAGGTGAGCGCCGCCTGGTTGACGAGCCACAGCAGGGCGTCGGCGTTCTGCACGAGGAGCCGCCGGTCGTCGTCGACGGTCACCGCATGGAGGAAGTCCGGCGCGCGCGGCGGAGGCCGGTGCTGGTACCAGGTGAAGTCGTCGATGCCGTCGGGCCACCGCTGCGCCACCACCGGGCGGTCGCGAAGGTGTGGCAGCAGCACGGGCGCCACCTCGCGGTACCACGCCACCACGTCCGCCTTGGTGAGCCCATCGCGCGGGAAGAGCACCTTGGCGGGGTTGGTGACCTTCGGTGGCTGCGAGAGGCTCCGGTTCAGCGCCATCGGCGCGGCGGTGGCGCTGAGGGCGAGCGCGGTCCGGTCGGCGGCGATGGCGATGACGCCGGGGAGGCCCAGCGCGCCCACGCGGGTGAGGACCTCGTCGAGCGAGCCCTCGAGGAGCTCGGAGCGCACGAGCGGGGACGAGAGCGGTGGAAGTCTGGCGCGGCGAGTCGGGAGCGGCGCTGCGGTGAGGTCCACGCCGTCGAGCCACAGCACGTCTGACACCAGCAGCACTGGCGCCGGGCCCTTTCCGGTCGCGATCCGCCGGCGCAGCGCTTCGAAGTCGGGCCGGCCTTCCGCGTCCTGCACGCCGAGCCAGCCCTCAAGCACCAGCGACTCGAACGGCAACGCCGCCACGGCCAGCACGATGTTCTGCGCGTGGGCGGTCCATTCACAGCGGTCGTACGCCACCACCCGCACGTCCTGGCCCTGCTTCGTGACGACGACGGGGTGCGCGTCCCACGCGACCTCGAAGGACCAGCCGTCTTCCAGCACGTCGGACGCGGTCGTGGTCTTCAGCCGGCGCGTCAGGAAGCGGCTGGCCAGGGCCCAGGCGCTCTGGGGGTGCGGTGCGGTGCGCGGACGCCGGGCTGCCACCGGGACAGGCTACTGCGAGGCCACAGCCCAGGATCGTCTTCTCAAGAAGTGAGCGAACTCGGCCGTTCGTCAGGGAGCCATCCCCTCACCGCCCCAGCCCTGCGCGGAACCAATGCGTGCGACTGAGCTGCAGCACCACCGCGCTCGCCAGCGCCAGTCCACCCAGCAGCGCGCGCTCGTCGGGCACCAGCTCGGCCTTGAACTCCCAGCCCAGCCGCGCGAGCACGCCGCCCACACACAGGCCGATGACGGTGAGAATCCCGTTGCCCGGCCGGGCATCGAGCGCCGCGCGGAGCTGGTCTCGCTTTCGTCGGCCCGCCGCGAGTCGTGCTGCGTACCGCTCCCGCTGGAGCCGCATGCCCGCCACCTCGGCCTCCACCTGCGCCACGCGCTCCAGCACCGCCTGGGCCCGCGCCTGCGCGCGCTCGAGCGCGTCGTTGTCGTCGCGGCTCACAGGCCACCTCGCGACAGCCGCGGGAGCAGCAAGGCCTGCACTCCAGCCACCACCACCGACACCAGCCCCAGCGGCCACACGCCCACGTCGAAGAAGAGCGCGCCGGCCAGCACCGCCAGAGGAGGCGCCAGCCCGGCACGAATCGACGGCCAGGGCCCCAGCGACGACGCCGAGCGCTCGAGCCGCACCACGTCGTGCTCCAACACGACGAGGCCCGCCTCCAGCGCGTCGAGCTCCGCGTTCACCTCGGCGAGCGCCGCGTCGGCGGCATCCAACCGGGCCTCGGCCTGCGCGATGAGCTCGTCTGGCGTGTCCACGGGAACTCCGAGTGTCCGAAACCCGATGGCGTCCCGTCAGCGCCCCGTGGCCATGTCGAACTTCACCACCGTCGTCTCGCCGGGCTTCACTGTGGCCGAGACATTGTGCAGCGCGCCCAGCTCGGCGTTGACCAGCTTGAGCGTGTAGTTGCCCTCGTAGAGTTCCTTCGGCGCGAACGGCGTGGTGCCCAGCTTCTTCGCCCCCAGGTAGACGTCGGCCCAGGGCTGGATGTCGAAGACGATCTTCCCTTTCGCGAAGGTGACGGCCTTCTTCACCACGCCATCGACCGGGACGACGAGCTTCACCGACTGCTTGAGCCCGAGCGCCTCGTTGACGAACACGAAGGAAGCCTCTCCTGCCGGCACCTTGATGCCTTTGAGCGGCGTCTTCCCGAGGCTGTCGGCGCCGAGCAGCACCTCACAGGGCGGCGTGGCGTCGAGCTCCACGGTGCCCTGACGCTTGCCTCTGGGCGGGGCGGTCTTTCCGGGCTCCGTGGTGGACGTCGGCGCCACGTCGAGGGCCTTCAACGCCAACTCGACGGCCTTCGTCTCACCCGCGCCCGCGGTGACGGTGCCCAGCGCGGGCTCGTGGCCAGCCTTCTCGGCGCGCAGGGTGTGGGCCGTGCCCGACGCCAGGTGCAGACTCGTCGTCTCACCCGTCACCGCCACCGGCTGCCCGTCCACCAGGAGCCGCTCGGGCGCCGGCTTCACCGTCAGCGTCACGGTCGCCTTTGGCGCCTCGGCCCGCGTCAGCACCAGCGCCACGCCCTGCGCGCTGGAGTCGGCGGACAGCGTCACGTTCGCGGTCGCCGGCTGGTACCCCTCGAGGCTCGCTTCGATGACGTGAGCCCCGAAGGGCACCCCCTTCACCTGGGTCGGCGACGGGCCGGTCGTCTCGACGCCATCGAGCCGAAGCACCGCGCCAGGCGGCTGGGTCGTCACCTGAATCGTCCCCGTCGCTGGCGTCGAGGTGCGCGTGGCGACGAAGCCCACCCCGGCCAGCGCCGCCACGAGAAGGCCCACGCCCGCGAAGACGAGCGGCCGGCGGGACGACGCTTCCACCGCGGCCGGCTTCACGCCCGTGCGTGTGGAGTCGGCCTCTTTCTTCTTCCCCACCCCCGTGGTGCCCGAGGGCGTGACATCGAGGCCCATCGACGGCAGCTGCGCGACCGCCTCGGAGTCGTAGCTCTTCCGGTCGGCCAACTCGGCGAGCGAGTGCTCGAGCGCCTGGTATTCGTCCTTGAAAAACGACTGCAGGTAGCGCCCGACGTCCGTCGGCGACGAGGGTGTGTCGACGGTGCGCAGCCACGCCTCGAGTTGGCGGCGGAGTTCGTCCGCGCTGGGCATGCGCTGCGCCGGGTCGCGCACCAGACACCTCATCACGATGGCGTCGAGCGCCTCGGGCAGGTCGGGCGCGTACTGGCGCGGCGGCGGCAGCTCGAGGTCGAGGATGGCCTTCATCACCGCCAGCTCGTTGTCCCCGTTGATGGGCCGCACGCCGGTGAAGAGCTCGTACAGACAGATGCCGGCGGCCCAGAGGTCGGTGCGGGCGGTGATGGGGTGCTGGAGGAGCTGCTCCGGCGCCAGGTAGCGCGTCTTGCCCTTCACCCGGCCCGCCGCCGTCTTCGACGACTGGCTCTCGGCCTTGGCGATGCCGAAGTCCACCAGCTTCGTCACGCCCGAGTACGACACCAGGACGTTCGACGGCGTCACGTCGCGGTGCACCAGCTTGAGCACCCGCCCGCGCGAATCCTTGTGCTCGTGCGCGTACGAGAGCGCGTCGGCCACCGAGGCCATCACGCGCGCGCTGATTTCGAAGGGCAGCCGTTGCCCGCGTCTGCCGTGCGCCCGCATGACGGACAGCAGGTCGGGCCCGGGCACGTATTCCATGGCGAGGAAGTACGACTCGTCGAGCTGCCCCAGGTCGTAGATTTGCACCACGTTCGGGTGCGTCATCGACGACGACAGGCGCGCCTCGTCGAGGAACATCGTGACGAACTCCGGGTCCTTCGCGAACTCGGGGAGGATGCGCTTGACGACGAGGAGCTTCTCGAAGCCGGCGATGCCGCGTTGGCGCGCGAGGAACACCTCGGCCATGCCGCCCACCGCGAGCTTTCGCAGCAGCTGGTACTTCCCGTAGAGCTGCTCAGGCACGTCCACGGGCGTCGGAATAGCGTGCTCGCTCGTGAACCGCGAGGCCGACGGCGCGGCAGGCACCGGAGGGTTCGTCGATTCGCTCACTGGAGCTTCACCTGCCCCAGCGACCCGTTCGGCACCGGCGGTGTGGTGGCGGACTGGATGATGAAGGGTGACGCCGCCGCGCCCACCGCCACGACGCCGATGGCCGTCCAGAAGACCCACGACTTGTACACAGGCACCGCGGCCGCCTCGGCCGCCAGCGTCTGCACCTCGATGGTGAGCGGCTGCTCGGGAGCCCCCGCCGTCCCCACCGGCTGGCCCCCGAGGTCGTTCGCGCGCACGTGGTACCCGAGGGCCACCCGGCGCGCCAAGCCCTGACGCACGGGTGGCAGCTTCACCGAGAAGAGGCCCTCGCCGTTGCGCACCAGGCCCACCGAAGCGAACGACGCCTCGCCGTCCATCACCCGGTAGAAGAGCGCGACGTCGGCCACGCGGCGCACCGCCTTCTTCACGCGCACCTCGAAGGCGATGCCAGACTCGTCGACGACGGGCGTCGCCACCTCCAGCTCGACGACCTGCCGCGCCTCCCACAGCGCCTGGCCCTTCGTGAAGGCCTCACGCACCTTGGGTGACATCGACGCACCGGGGGTCCAGGCGGGGTTCGAGGTGAGCAGCTCGGCGAAGGCCTCGGCCGCCTTGTCGGGCGAGTCGAGCGCCGCCCACGCCACGCCGCGGAGGCTGAGAATCTCTTCGCGCTCCGCCTTCGTGGGCTTCTGGGCGAGGGCGAACTCGAGCTCGGTGAGCGCCGCCTCGAACTCGAAGGTGCGGCTGAGCTCGCGCGCGCGGGCGAGGTGGGATTGCTCCACCTCGGGCTTCGTCTCGGCGGGTTTGGCGGGTTTCCTGGTGGGCTTCGCGGGCGCGGCCTGCGCGGCAACCCCAGCCACCACCAGCAGCAGCAGTACGCGCCTCATCGCCGCCTCCGCGCCAGGGCCCACGCCACCAGTCCCACGAGGAGCCCCGCGCCACCGCTCGAGTCACAGCCACACCCGGCCGGTTTCAGCATGCCCACCATCACGACGTGCTCGACCGCCGGGCTCTCGACGCTGCCATCGGACACCCGCAGGCGCACGGTGTACCGCCCCGGCACGGTGCCCGTGAGGGCCACCATCGGCAGCGAGTCGGCGTCCAGCGTCGGTGTCGCGCCCGTGGGGAAGCCGGTGAGCGTCCACCGGTAGGTGAGGGCGTCGCCATCGGGGTCGCTCGAGGTGGCGCCGCTCAACGCGATGGGCGCGTTCACCTCACCCGTCCCGGGCCCCGTCACCACCGCGACCGGCGCCTGGTTGGTGGCGCGCTGCACGACGACTTCGACGGTCCTGGCTTCGCTGGGCACCTCTCCGTCCCACACCTTCAACTCGAAGCGGTAGCGGCCTGGCGCCCGCGGGGTGAATCGAACGGACGCGGCGAACGCGTCGATGGCCATGGGCGGGCCGCTCACCTGCTCCCAGATGGGCCGCAGCGGGTCGCCATCGGGGTCGACGGAGCCCGTGGACGAGAGCGTCACCTCGGTGCCCGGGCTCGCCTGCACGTCGGCGCCGGCGTTCGCCGTCGGCGCGCGGTTGGTGCCGCTGGTGACGACGACGTCGACGAAGACGGGCGTCGAGGCGCTCGTGGGCGACGATTCCCGCACTGCCACGACCGAGAAGCGCAGCAGGCCGGGCCGCAGCGCCGTGAAGGCAGGCCGCGACGTCGTCTCGTTCACCAGCACCACCGGCGCGCCGCTCACCTGCGCCCACCGGTAGCCGAGCCGAACACCCGTCGGGTCGAAGCTGCCGCTGGCGTCGAGTTGCACCACGTCGGCCACCCGCGCGGGCGGCACCTTCACCGCTACGGCCATGGGGAGCCCGACGCCGACCACGACGTCCTTCGAGTCGGTGCCGCCCTGGGCGGTGCTGGCCGTCACCCGCACCACCCCGCCCGTCATGGTGGTGAAGAAGGCCTGGGCCGACCGCGAGCCCGTCAACCGGCCCTCGCCGCTGACCACCTGCCAGACGAAGGAGATGGGCCGGCCATCGAGGGTGAAGCTGCGCGAGGCGTCGAGGGCGATGGGCTGGTTCGGCTGGCCGTGCACCTCTTTCGCCACCCGCACCGCCACCGCGGGGCCGTCACCCACCACGACGACTTCGCTCTCGAAGGTGGAGCGCACGCCCAGCGGGTCGGTCGCCTCGTGGGACAGCGTGTAGACGCCGGGGAGGGCGGGCGTGACGGAGAGCTCGGTCGTGCCGGTGTCTCGCACGTTGCCCGCGATGCTGGTGGCAGCCCAGGTGTGCGTCAGCGGGTCGCCGTTGCTGTCATCGGCGCCTCGGGCCTGAATGACGACGGGAGCCCCCGGCGCCAACACCAGCCGCGGCGTGTAGCCCGCGAAGGGGCCGAGGTTGGTGGTGGTGAGGGTGACGTCGAGGCGCGGGGCGGGCGTGGCGCCGGCGACGGCCTGGAACTGGAACGTGCGCACGCCGCGCTCGACGGCGAAGTACCGCGCCGTGGCCTGGGTCGCGTCTTCCAGTCGCGCGGGCGGGCCGCCGTCCTGGCTCCACTGGTAGCGGAACGGCCGGTTGAGGGCGTCCGAGGCGACGCCGCGCAGGGCGACCCAGCCGGGCGCGACGTCACCGCTCATCGTCAGCAGGCCCGCGTCGGGGGCGCTGGTGGAGATGTCGATGAGCAGCTCGTCGGTGGCGCGCGCGGTCCCGTCGTAGGCCTCGAGCTCGAGCGTGTGGAGGCCCTCGGTGAAGGTCGCCATGAGGGTGACGCCAGTGCCCAGCACCACGCCGCCCTCACGCCAGGTGAAGGACAGGTTGTCACCGTCGAGGTCGGTCGACGCGGCGGCGCTGGCGGTGATGGCGGTCAACGCGCTCGTCGGCCTCAGCGTCTGGTCGGGCCCTGCGTTGGCGCGAGGCGGTGAGTTGAGCACCTCGAGCGCCTCGGACGGCACCTCGGCGCCGTAGTCGGTCCCATCGAAGGGCGACAGGCGCACCCGCCAGCGTTGGTTCTTCGTGGTGGCCGAGGCCGGGAGCATCACCAGGTCGTTGAAGGCCGCCTGGGGCGTGAAGCCCGAGGGGCTGTCGAGCTCCCAGCGCACCCGCGGCGCGGCGGGCGGGTCGCCGTCATCGTCGGTGGCCGTCCACGCCACCGTCAGCACGTCGTCGGTGAACGCCATGGCTGGCAGGAGGCCCGCGTCGCGTGCGACGGGCGCGGTGTTGAGAATGGTGACAGGCGGGGAGCGCGCCGGGTTGCCGCTGCGGCGGGCATCACGCGGCGTGACTTCGAACTCCCACACCTCGCCGCGGGTGGTGAGGGCCGGCGCCACCATCAGGCCCGTCACCCCGGGCTGTTCGACGCCGCCTTTGAACCAGCGGTAGCTCGAGCCCACCTCCCGGTCGTTGTCGATGTCGACGAACCGGTAGCGGGCCACGAGGGCATCGTTCGTGCGCGCGGGGCTGGGGCTGACGCCCGCGTCGAGCGCTTGAGGCGCGCCGTCCCCGAGATACACCGAGAGCCTCGAGCCCGACCTCGCGAGGACGTACAGCGCGCCATCTTCATCGATGGCCAGCGCCCCCCCGCCGCCTGGAGGGTTCGCGAAGAACGCGCACGACTGGTACGGCGGCAGACACTTCTGCAGGTTGAAGTCCCCCGAGAACATCGCGCCGAACCGGTCGAAGACGAAGCCCGTGACGCCGGTAACCCCCAGTCGAACGTCGTCGGCCACGCGGTCGAACGGCAGCGGCCCATCGAAGCGCAGCAGCCGACGGCCGAACCCGTCGGCCACGAAGAGCGACACGCCGCCATCGGGAAACGAAACGCCCATGGCTCCGGTGCTGCCACACAGCGTCGAGGGCGTCGCCGTGGCGCCGCTGCATCCGGCGGTGGTGGCGACGGTTGGAGAGGGTTGTCCGAAGACGGCCGAGGCCGCTTCCCCCGTCACGAAGGGCGGGTCGTACCAGGTCAACCGCAAGTTCCGGTTGTCAGCGACGAGCAGGGCTCCGTTGGGCATGAAGCCGACGCGCCCCGGGCCAAAGAGGGTGTCGGCGCCGGGTCCACCATCACGGTTGGGCTGGTTCGCCGTGAAGGTGCTCTGACCGATGACCGCATCGGGAAGGGTGTCTCCGCCTGGCGCAAAGGGGGCGTTGAACACCAACACCCGGTGGTTGTCCGTGTCGGCAATCGCCACCCGCCCGGTCGCGTCCACGGCGACGCCGGTGGGAGCGCTGAGGCGGTCAGGGCCCGTCCCCGGTCGATGGTCCTGCAGCGTCGGCTGGCCCAACACCGCATCCGCTGGTTTGCGGGTGTAGAGCGACCGCACGTCGTTCCAGACAAGCACCCGGTTGTTGCCTCGGTCGGTCACGTACAGGCGATTGGGCGAGACGCTCCGGTCGATGGCGACGCTGCCGAAGTCGTTCGTGAAACTGAGCCCTTCGGCCTTCACCCGGTTGATGCCGCCGAGGTCGAGTCGGTCCTGGCCGGCGAGCCCTGTCGCGCGCAGCGCCGTTCCGCCATCGTAGCCAAGCGCGAGGATACGATGGTGTGCAGGGTTGGACACCAGCACGCCACCGCCGGGCAGGGCTGCCAACTGGGCGATGCCGGTGCAGGTCTGCTCGGCGCTGCCGCCGTCGCAGCCGCTCGTCGTGAAATCAGGCTGCCCGAAGACGGCCACCGCCGGCCCGCCATCGACCCGGAAGGCCACGATGCGCTCGTGCCCGGGGTCCCCCACGTAGACCAGCCCACCACTGACCGCGACGCTGCCTGGCGTGCGCAGGGTCTGGGCGGTGGCTGGCTGGGGCGGCAGGAGGTTGAAGCCGTCCGGCGCACCCAGGATGACGTCGGGGAGTTGTCCGGTGACGACGTCGGTGGTGCGCCACCCCAACACGCGCCGATTCGTCGAGTCGAGCACCCAGAGCGAGTTGGGCGTGGTGGTGGTGTCGATGGCGATGGCAATGGGTGTGGCAATGCCGCCCGGCTTCAGGCCGTTGGGCGAGCCGTTCGTGAACGACGCCTGGCCGAAGACGGGCGCGATGGGCGTCGCGCCGGCGGGGGGCGTCGGCGCTGCGAAGCGAACCACCCGGTGGCGCAGGCTCGACGAGACGAACGTGGCGCTGCTCGTCGCGGCGACCGCCGCGGCCCCCGGCTCAAAGACGACCGAGGCTGGGAGCTCTCCGTCGACGAACGGTGGGTCGAACCGAGCGACCTGACTCAACGAGGCCTGGGTCGCCCACAGCGCTCCCGAGGAATCGACCGTCGTCGGACCCAGGCGGGCGCCCGTGTAGGGGTTCGCGGTTCGAGGAAGCCCCAGGACGGTGGTCGCCGCTGTGGGCAACGTGCTCAGCGGCCAGCCGCCGTCCGGCTGGGCTGCGAACTCGAAGATACGGTCGTTATCGGTGACGAAGAGGCGCGAACCAGAGGTGGCGACGCTCAGCGGTTCGCAAAAAGTCGCTGACGGGCACGTGCCAGAGTTGGTGGTGAATGACGCCTGTCCAACGACCGAGGTGGCAGTGGTCGCGGGCCAACTGGGCGGCGGTCCCTGGGATGGGAACCGAAGCACCCGGCGCATGGACACGTCCGAGACGAAGAGGTCTCCCGTCGGCGCCACCGACAGGCCAGTCACCCTCGGCGACAGGTACGAGGGACCGACGGGGCCCATACACGGCGAGGTGAAGCTCGGCGTGCCCCACACCATCGACGCGCTGGGGCCGTTCGCCATCGGGCGTTCGAAGCCCAACACCCGGCACGCTCGGGCGTCGTGCACGTAGAGCCGACCGGTGCTGTCGACCGTGAGGACCTGTGGGCTGCAGAGGCTGCTCGCCGACAACGCACCGCAGGGGCGCTCGGTGAAGTCTGGCTGGCCGATGACGAGGTCGGCCGGCCGCCCGGACGCTCCTGCGTTGGCGTCGAGCCACACCAGCACGCGGTGGTTCGAGGTGTCGGCGACATACAGCCGGTTCGGCGTGACCGAGACGTCGACCGCCACCCCGGTGGGTGTGTACAGCCCTCGGGCGTCCGTTCGATTGGGGCGTGTAGCGGTGAGGTCGCCTTGCCCGAGCGCGACGTCGGGCGTCAGCGCCACGGCTGCCAGCGACGGGAACCGAACGACACGCCCGTTCTCGCCAGCGAAGACCCGGCCCGCGCTGTCAATCGCCGCAGACGTCGACATCGGGTCGTTCGTGAAGATGCCGGTGGTGCCCGACGCTCCACCGTCAAGGCTGAAGATCTCGAAGCTCTTGTAGTAGCAGCTTCCATCACACCCCTC
>JBILEB010000141.1:0-19693 GCA_044352295.1 Myxococcaceae bacterium | reverse complement strand
CCCCGCGCCCGACTGCTTCGCCACGCAGCCATGGGACGCCGCCAGGGCCAGCGTTCGCTCGAGCGCTTCGGTGCGCGTCGGCCCCAGGGAGAAGAGGAGCTCCTGCAACGCCTCCACCGTCGTGCGCGTCGAGTGGAAGTCACCGCGGGCCAGCGCCTCGTCGAGGGTCGCCCCTAACGCGTCGCTCTGGACCACGAAACGCGCGCGCGCCGCTTCGTCGAACCGCCGCTCGACCTCGCCGATCAGCACGGGGGTCGACGCGCTCTGTCCGGAGAACACGTAGAGCATCGGCAGGCGCGGCGGACTCACCCGCCAGACGTCGATCGGGGGTGAACGGGACAGCGCGCCGCCGAAGCCTCCGGCGTTCGCCGCTTGAAGCAACGCGGACAGTTCGGCGCGACGATAGCGAACGACATCACCCGCGAAGCACGCCGCGACGTCGGCGCCGCTCCCCTTCCCCTGCTGAGCGCTGGCGTGGGCCACCAGCGCGAGCTTGAGGGCGTCGAACGTCGCGCCCATCGCCGTCCGCGACGCCTCCGCCGCCAACACGCAGGCCCGGGCGCTCGACCCGAACCCGAGCTTCTGGCCCTCGAACGTCGGCGACGGCTCGAACGCGACCGAGAACCCGGGACCATCCTGGCCAACGGCCCGCAACGCGAGGTCGAGCGTCCGCGCGACGAAGTGAAACGCAGGGCTCGGCGTCGACTCCCAGCGAACACCGGCGGGCGTCGCATCGCCCGACAAGCGCCCCTCCGAAAGCAGCAGATCGACGCGGCGATCGCCACGGGGGCGAATGAAGGCGCGCACCCGCGGACCAACCGCCAGGACACGCGCCAGCCCACCCCAGAGCACGGCGTACTCGCCCGCGAGGAACAGCTTGCCCGGCGCCGAGAGCGTTCGGTCCACGGGTTCGTTCTCTCAGGCCCCCGGCGAGTTGACGAGCTTTTCGACTCGGCCTGAGTCAGGTGCGACGGCACGACTGTCGAGAACGCCTCGTCCTCGGCCGTGCCAGTCTCAGCCGTCACAGGCAGTCCAACGAACTTCAGCCCATGGCCGCAGGCGCCTCCAGGTCCTTGAGGCAGGCGATCTGAACCTTGAACGCGATGTTCTCGAGCGCGCAGGCGCCCCGGGCGATCTCCCACGAGGTGCGCTGACCTTCTCCGCATCGGCCGAGCCCGTCGAGGCACTTCGCGTTGAGGTCGAGTTGCTTCTGATCGTTCTCGGTGCAGTCGGCGAGGTTGCGCTCGCAGGTCTGCACCTTCGAGCTCGACCAGGCCTGCCGCGAGGCGTTGCGGGTGGCGCCTTCGTCATCGGCCGCGGCTTCGGCGGCGGCGATCCGCGTGCAGGGCGTGCCACACGCGGCCAGCAGCGAGACGGACACCATCAGGATCATTCTGAGCATCCACACCGGGACTGCAGAACCCGGGCCGGGCGCGGCCACGAGGAGGGCGGGGACCGTCGGCGCTCGAATTGCATCCTGGGTTGCAGGGATTCGCTCCCCGGGGTCCAGGACAGACCTCGTGCCCGTCGAGCCTCAGTCTTCGTCCAGGCGGGGTCGCGCCCTGGCCGCTCGCGAGCTCCGGATGCCGCGCGCCCACCGAAGCCCCCTCACCGTGTTCCAGGAGACCTCGAGTCGACGGTCAACGAGCGGGGGTTCCGTCCTCAGCGCAACGCCACCGCGAGCTGACCTGCGAACCGGGCGTTGTTCTCGAGCAGCGCGAGGTTGGCCTCCAGCGTTCGGCCTCCGGAGCGCCGGACCATCTCGGCCAGCAGAAACGGCGTGACGGCCTTTCCGGCGACCTGACGGCGCTTCGCGAGGGCCAGGGCAGCCTTCAGGTGCGTCTCGACCGCTCGCCGCGGGAGCGCGACCGACTCGGGTGGAGGCACCGCGAAGACGAGCCCACCCTGACCCAGCGCCTGCCGTGCCTTGACCACGCGGGCCGCCACCTTCGCGTTGGGAACGCTGTGCTCGAGCGCGAGCCCCGTCTCACGGCAGTAGAACCCGGGCAGCTCGTTCGTCCCAACGCCGATGACAGGGACGCCGAGGGTCTCGAGGAGCTCCAGCGTCTTGGGGAGGTCGAGCACCGACTTCGCGCCAGCGCACACCACGGCGACAGGCCAGCGCGCAAGCGCAGGAAGATCCTGGGAGATGTCGAGATCGTCCGCGACGGCCCGGTGTACGCCGCCGAGGCCTCCCGTGGCGAACACGGCGATTCCGGCGTGGGCGGCGAGCTCGCACGTCGCGCTCACGGTGGTGCCACCGGTGGCCTTCGTCGCGACCGCCACCGCCAGGTCGCGCGAGCCTACCTTGAGGAGGTGCTTGCCAGTGGCCAGCCGCTCCGTCTCGTCGTCGGAGAGGCCCACGTGGAGCCGTCCATCGATGACGGCCATCGCCGCCGGCGTCGCGCCAGCCTCACGAACGGCGGCCTCACAGCGCCTCGCGGCCTCGAGGTTTCGCGGGTACGGGAGCCCCTGCGCCAGCACCGACGTCTCCAGCGCCACGAGGCGTCCTGAGCGCCTGGCGCGCTGCGCCTCCTTCGACCAGACGAGTTTCATGAGGCCGGGTTGTGCCACGGGAAACGTGGTTCCGCGACGAGGCTGCCCGGACCCAGGCTCGCGGTCTTTGACGGCACTCTGTGTGTCACCCAGGCCCGAGCACGCCAACGAGCCGACGAAGCGCTGCATCCGCCGGGTGGTTGGAGCTGGCGATCTGGACCTGGTCGCGCACGTCCTCCGCAACGTCTGGATGCGCGCGAGACAGGCGCCCAGGGGAGGTGCAGGCTGCCTCGCGTTTCTCCGCCTCCTCATCGGAAAGACGTACGACGAGGACAGGATCGCTGTTCCGCTGGTCGACGACTCCAGACTCCGCGGTGGCCTGCGTCGACGCCTCACACATCCGGGCGAGCGCCGACCCATCGCGCGCCGACGACCGCACCAGGAGCAGTGCGCACGAAAGGAGTGCGTCGCGCCACCCAACCGCTTCAGCCGCGGCGTTTCTCGACCACCAGCTGGTAGTCCTCGATCTTCTTGTCGAGCGTCGGCCGCGAGATGCCCAGCAGCGCCGCTGCCTTGATCTTCTTTCCCCGCGCGGCTCGCAGCGCCTCGGCGATCGCGTCGCGTTCGAGCCGCTGCACCCGCTGCGCGAGCGTCAGTTGACCGTCGGTCGAGCCCTGCTGCACCTCGGGTGGGAGCACCAGCGCCGACACCTCGGCGCCTGCGTACAAGAGCGCCAGCCGCTCGGTCACGCCACGGAGCTCCTCGACGTTGAGCGGCCAGTGGTAGTCGACCAGCACCCGTCGGGCGTCGGGGGTGAGCTGCGGCGGCTCCTTGCGACGGGCGCGCGCGGCCTCGGCGGCAAAGTGCTCGAAGAGCTGCAGCACGTCGGGCCGGCGGTCACGAAGCGGGAGCGTCTCGACCTCCGTCCCCGCCAGCACCCGCGCCAGCTCCGCGTCCAGCTCTCCTCGCGAGACGAGCGTCTGCAGCGGCGCGTCGCAGGTGACCATGATCCGGACGTCCACCGGCTCCTCGCCGCCCTGTCGGGAAGGCGCGACCCGCCGGGAGAGCAACCGCGCGAGCCGATCGGACGCATGTCGCGGGAGCGCCTCGAGCTGCCGCAACACGAACGTTCCCCCGTCGGCCTCGAAGAGCGCCGAGCTCGCGGGCGGAACGCCAGGTGCGCTCGTGCGACCGAACAACCGCTCCTCGACCGCGGTCGGATGTGCCCGGCAATCGACCACCACGAACGGCGCGAGCGCGCGTGGCGAACGGGAGTGGATGTACTCGGCCATCTGCAGTCGTCCGGTGCCGAACTCGCCCCAGAGCACCACCGTCTCGGGCGCCGAGGCCGCGCGGCGGGCCTGCTCCACCGTCTTGCGGAACTGCCGCGACGAGCCGATGAGGTGCACCTGCCGCGAGGGATCTTCCTGGGCGCGCAGGGCCGTACAGGCCTCGCCCGCGAGCCGTCCGAGCGCGGTGATCGTCCGCTGCTCCTCCACCCCGAACGCCTCGGGCCGCTCCGCGTAGAGGATCCCGAACGGCGCGCCCCCGGAGGCGATCAGCGGCGCCACCAGCACACCACCCGCGAGGCTCGCCTCCTTGCGCTCGAGGGCCGCCCGCACCATCGAGCGAGGCACCTCGACCTTCTCGGCGCCCACCACGGCGGCGGTCAGCAGCCCATCGGTCCCACCCAGGAGGGCCGCGGCGTTATCGGAGTTGACGCCGCGGCTCAGCTCCTCGGCGGCGCGGCGGAGCACCATCGCCTCACTCGTCGCCGACAGGAGCGCGACGCCGGCGTGGTACAGCCCCGCGATGGGCCCGGCGGCCGGCAACAGCTCTTCGACCGGAGATCCCGACACCTCGACGGAGGCCTCCCGATCCGACAGCGACGCGCGCGCCGAGGGCTCGAAGAGGATCGTGGAGTCGCCCACCTGCAGCCGATCGCCCGGCAACAGCACCATCTCGGCTTCGATCTTCTCGCCGTTGACGACGGTGCCGTTGCGGCTGCCAAGATCGCTGACGCGCGCCTGCCCGTCCTCCAGCACCAGCCGCACGTGGCGGCGCGACACCTTGGCGTCCTCGAGGCTGATGGTGCACGACGGGCTGCGCCCGATGATGACCTCGCCTCCGACCTCGTGGCGGCGACCAGCCTGGGGACCCGTCAGGAGCAGCAGTGCAGCCACGTTCCGTTCCCTCCTGGCCGCCGCGCTAAGCGGGCAGCTCCGCCTGGAGCAACGCCTTGAGCTCGTCCGCGTCGAGCGTACGGCCTTCGCGCGTCACCGCCAGCGCGTTGATCTGCGTCTCGTCGATCTCCACGTGGGCGCCCTTGCGCCACTCGGTGGTGGTCTCGCCGCCATCGACGAGCCGGCCGATCAGCTTGCCCTCGTCCCAGGTGATGACCTCGGCCCAGAGCTGCTCGTCGTCGGGCGCCTCGTCCTCGCCGTCGGGATGCACCTCGAAGGGCGCGCGCACCACGAACGAGAGCGGCTCCATGAGGCCCTTGCGCATGAAGCGCGCCTTGAAGAGCGGCATGAGGCGCTCGGCCTGGGCCTTGAGCCGCTGGGCCTGCTCCTCGCTCTCCTCCTCGAACCGATCGCGGTACTGCTCGAGCATGTCGCTCATCGAGTGTTTGCCCTCGGGCGACACCACCGACACCATCTGCGCGTCGTGGCCCTCGAACAGCTCCGGGTCCACGCCCGGCAGGTTGGTGCGCGCCTCTTCACTCGGCACGAGGATGAAGGCCTTGCCGACGCTCGTGCTCACGATCGCGCGCTGGCTGGGGCCCTGGCCGAACGCGAGATCGGTGCACAGCTCATGGAGGAACGTCTCGGCTGCGGGCAGATCGTCTTCGTGAATGTTGAAGAGCTCGACGTCGAGCGTGCCGAACTTCACCAGCCCATGGGTGTGCACCCACATCGAGGGGCGGCCCTCGGCCATCGGCATCGCGTGGATGGTGACGTGATCGCGAATGTCGAAGTCGAGCTCGGTGATCTCCTCGACGTCGAGCGCGGAGTGCATGCGAAACGCCGTCACGTCGACACACACCGCGTCCGAGAGTTCCATCAGCGTGCGCACGGCCCACAGCGCCTCGAACACGGCGACGGTCTGCTGGGGCTGGCCCGGCGAGAAGCGCACCCGGTAGAAACCACGAGCGGTCTCGAGCACGCGGCGCAGCTCGGGGGTGCCGATGAGGAGATCAGGGCTCCAGCCCAACGGCGTGTCCCGCACCTCGAAGCTGACGTCGACCCGTGACGTGTCGGCGCGCACCGAGAACAGACAATCGTCCTCGCCGAAGACGAGCTCGACCTCGTCGCCCGAGAAGGCCTCGGCCAGCACCTGCTCCGAAGCGGGCTCGGTCTCTATCGTCGCGAGCACGTACACGTCCTTCATCACTCCAGGAGCGCTCACAGGTGCTTCTCGATCTGCTTGAAGAGGTCGGCGCGGTCGACGAGGTCGGTGACGTAGTCGAGCGTGTCGGTGGGGAGCACGAGCACGGGCGACAACGTGTATCGCTCGAACCAGTTCTCGTAGAGGTCGTTGAGGCGCCTCAGGTAGGGCGTGGGAATGTCCTGCTCCATCTTTCGCCCGCGGAGCTTGATGCGCGCCTTGAGCGTCTTCACCGGGCAGCGCAGGTAGATCATCAGGTCCGGTGGCCGCAGCGCCGCGGCGATCGTCTCATAGAGTTCCCAGTAGGTTTGCCAGTCGCGCTTGTCGATGAGCTTCTGGCGGGCGAGGTTGCGCGCGAAGATCTCCGCGTCCTCGTAGATGGTGCGGTCCTGCAACGCCGTGCCGGCCTCGCGCTCGAGCTCACGGTGCAGGCGGAACTTGTGAGTGAGGAAGAAGATCTGCGAGCGGAACGCCCAGGTCTTCATGTCCTTGTAGAAGTCCTCGAGGTACGGGTTCTGATCGTTCGGCTCGTAGAACGGCTTGAGCCCGTATTTCCGGCACAGGAAGGCCGTCAGCTCGGTCTTCCCGGCGCCGATGTTGCCCGCGATGGCGATGAACTTCGTCTGGGCCACGTGCGCGTCCGTGGGAGGCCCGTCAGGCCGCCTTCACCTTGGCGGTCGGGGTGAGCGCGTACCAGGAGGTGCGGAACTCCTTGAGCGCGCGCAGCTGGGCGGGGTGCCGGCCGAGCTCGGGGGCCAGCGTGACGGGGAACCCGATCTTCTTCTCGACCACCTTGGCGACCTCGAGCTGGTTCTTCCGGCGCTCCTCGGTGACCGGACAGGTCGTCTTGGGAAGCACGCGATTGACCAGCACGCGCTCGAACGGCAGCTTGAGCGACTTGAGGTACTCGACCTGGCGCTCCATGGCAGGCACGCCGAGATCCTCGCCGCGCGTGACGACGACGAAGCGGCACTCGGCCGGGTTGACCAGCGCCTTCTCGAAGCGCTCGATGTGCTTGAGCTGCGCCTCGCACCACGCCATCAGCGCCGCGCCGCCCTTGGACTTGTACTTGGTGGCGATGGCGTGAATCGACTGGAACCACTGGCGGGCGATGGCGGGCACCTCGAGCACGCGCAGGCTGTTTCCGGCCGGCGCGGGGTCGATGACGATGCGCTTGAAGCGCTCCTGCACCAGCGCGTCGGTGAGCGCCGTCATGGCGGCGAGCTCGTCCATGCCGATGGGGGCGAGATCGAACAGGTTGCGGAACACCTCGCGGTCCTGGGCGAACGTCTCGCCCTTGGCCTCGGCGCCGAACATGGGCTCGGCGAGCTCCTTGAGCTTCTTGCGCAGGTTGTTGAACCAGACCGTGAAGTCGATCTCGCGCGCGTAGAGGCCCTTGGTGCCCTTGACCTGCGTCTCGGTGTCCGTGAGCCGGCTCACCAGCACGTCGGAGAGCGAGTGCGAGGGATCCGTCGACAGGAGGAGCACCGGGCCCTCCTTCTCGGTCAGCGTCACCGCCGCGGCGGCTGCGCAGGACGACTTGCCGACACCACCGGCGCCCACGAAGAAGATGAAGCGGGTGGGCGGCAACGGCGGCGCCGCGATGGGTGGCATGGACGGCGCGCGCACGAGGGCTGGAGGCGCCTCGGCGGGACCGAACTGGAGCGCCTTGGTCTCCTTGCCGCTGGCCCACTCGCTGGCGAACGTCTCGACCTCTTCGAAGCCGCGCGGCCCGACGATGCGGCGCTGCAGGAGCGCCACCTTCTGGTGCATCGTCTGGTACTTGCGCACGTGCGGGGCCTGGAGCCCACGACGGTTGGCGACCTCGCGGCTCGCCTTCCCGTCTTCGATCATGTCGACGATGATCTCCTCGGCCGGCAGGCCGCGCTCGCCCAGGACCTTGAAGAGCAGCTTGGTCTGCGCCTCGGCGACCGGCTCGGCCACCGTACACACGTGGAGCGCGAACTTCTTCGGGTCCTTCAGGAACGCGACGGCGGCGTCGGCCTTGAGCGCGTACTCATCGACCGGCATCGGCGGCCGCACCACGTTCTTCGAGGGCCGGCCGTGACGCTCGCCGCGCAAGAGCGCGATGAAGCGGCGGAGCACGGCTGGGTGATCGAGGAAGCGCAGCGCGTGCGAGGTCGAGAAGCCATCGACCACCACCGCGTCCCACTCGCCCGACTCCGCCAGCTCGATGAGGTGGAAGAGCGCAGCGACCTCGGCCGTGCGGGTGGTGCTCGCCTCGAGGAGCTTCTTGAGGTCGTCGTCCGACAACACGGCGCCCTTCTGGGTCGAACCCAACAGCGCCGGCTTCCACTTCTTGTTGAACCCTTCCGACAGCGCCGCGACGTCGAGCTCGACGGCCGAGAGCGCGCCGGGCCCCTTGCCGCCCTTGAGCTTCGTCGGCTTCGACGAGAGCTTCTTCTTCAGCAGGTCCGCCACCCCGCTGTCGCCTTCGAGCGCCACCAGCAGGACTCTCGCCTTCGCGTTGTCCTCGAGCGCGGTGATCGCGAACGCGGTTGCGAGCGTGGTCTTGCCAGCGCCACCTTTTCCGGCAAAGAAGTGCAGCACGGGTCCGTCAGCCATCGGTTGGCCTTCCTGACTACGTCGAAAGAAAACGGCGACCACCGAGCGTGGGCGCCGCCGGTCTGATCAGAGGGGCGCGGAGTTTCGCCGAAAAGACCCCTGTCGGTCAAGGTAAGACCGTTGTCTTTCCGCACGGTTCCGCTGGTACTGGCCGTTCGGTGGAACCAGCCGCAGGTGCGCGGAATGTCACGGGATTTGACGCAAAGGCCGGCTCACGAGCCCCCGGGCCAGGCGTTGGACCTCGTGCCGCGCGGGACAAAATCGCGCGATCAGGCAGGCCACTCCGGCCTCCGGGAGGGTGTCTCCGCACGTGAGGATGTCGACCGAGGCGTACCCATGTTCGGGCCAGGTGTGGACCGACAGGTGACTCTCGGCGACGAGCACGACGACGCTGGCGCCTTGCGGCTGGAAGCGATGTCTGAGGCTGCCGAGCACCTCGCACCGGGCGGCCTTCGCGGCCTCGAGCAGGTGGGCCTCCAGGCGGGCGTCGTCGTCCAGGAGCGCGGGATCCACGCCCCAGAGCTCGAGCAGGACGTGGGTGGCGAGGGCCTCGGCCTTCACGGGTAGCGCTTCTTCATCAGGAAGACGATCGCGTCGCGCGCGCTGGCCTCGGTGTGGCCGTACTTCGTCTTCATCACCTCGAGGGTGCGCTCGACCTGCTGCTGCTCCTTGGTCGACAACGAGCTGCGCTCACCCGACAGCAGCTTGAGTGTGTTCTCGGCGTTGACCCGCAGCGTGCGCTTGCGCTCCTCGTAGAAGTGATCGGACAGGCGCTTGAACAGGTCGGGGAAGATGCGCCGGTAGACGACCAGCCCTTCGGGGTTGTCGATGCGCCAGGCGCCGACGGTCGCGATGAGGCCCTTGCGGAACTCCTTGGGGTCCTCGCCCTTGGGCATGACGAGCAGCTCGAACTCACCCAGGCGGCCCTCGTCCGGCTTCTCGGCCTGCCCGGTGATGCGATTGGGCACGCGCTCGCCCTTCACCCACGCGCTCACCGTCTGCACGTAGCGCTCGAAGAGCTCCTCGTATTGCCCTTCGGAGACCAGGCCCATCGACTCGCGCACCTCGTGATCGGTCCAGTCGAGGTACTGCTCCTCGACCACGCGCACGAACTCTGCGTGATCGTGGTACCCGTCGACGATCTCCTGCTGGAGGAACTCGTAGACGCTCTTGTCGCGCACCAGCCCGGTGAGTTCCTTGAGCACGGCGAGCGGGTGCAGGCTGTCGTGATCGGTCGACTGCGCGGCGTTGAAGAGCGCGGTCTTCACCTCTCGCGCGGACGCGCCGCTGCGGCCTTCGTAGTTCGGCCACGCGTCGGATTCTTCGTAGAGGGGCGCGACCAGCTTGCGCAGCTCCTTCTGCTGCTGGAGCGTGAGCCGATCCGGCGCCTCCCCGTCCTGGTACAGCTTGAGCTTCTCGAGCGGCGTGAGGCGTTCGACGAGCGCGCGGACCTCCTGGGGATAGCGGTCGGGCAGCGGCTTCTTGAGGCGCGTGAGCGTGGCCCACATGGCGGCGACCGAGGTGGCGTGCGGCGCCACGTGACGGCCCACGGTGCGCGGGTTCACCTGGGTGTCGTAGATCTCCCGCTCCACCTTCCACCGGCGCAGGTACGGCACCCGCACCAGCTCGATGCGGCCCTTGAAGCTGGCGAAGTCGGGCAGCTCCTTGAAGGCGGCGAGGTGCTTCTCGTTCGACGACGCGATCAACACCTCGTCGAGCTGGAGCGTGAAGTGCTCCAGCGGCACCTCGCCCGACTCGCAGAAGCTCAACAGGTACTTGAAGGCCTCGAGCGGGCGCTTGAGGAGATCGGCGTACTCGATGAGGCCGCGGTTGGCGTTCACCAGCGCGCCGTGCGGCTCGAAGAGCACCGTGCTGTGGAGCGAGGGCGGCAGGTTCGCCTGCGTCCGGTCGGCGGTCACCTGGTGGTACGCGGCATCCACGCTCATCTGCGGCTCGACCGAGGCGATGCCCGCGAGGTAACGGCGCGCGTAGTAGAAGCGCTCGACCTGCACGTGCCGGAGCACCTTGAGGTAGTCGCCGCCGTACGAGGTGAGCAGCGCGTCGTAGATCTTCTTGGACTGGTGGCTCAGCTGGCCCTCGAGCAGCACCGTGGGAACCACCAGCTCGCTCTTGGGCCCCAGCGCCTCGGTGATGAGCTTCTTGCGCTCCTTGAGGGGAATGAGGAGCAGCGGATGTTCCCGAAGCGGACTGCCGATGCGGACCTCGAGATCCTCGGCCTCCAGGTGCGCGTAGGTAGCCAGCGATCCAGTGGTGGCGCCCTTCTCACCTCCGAACCCGATGGAGCCCTTCACCAGCTTCTCGTTCGGGAAGACCCAGTTGAACGTGTACTGCGCGCCCGCCGGCGCCTGCGAGTACAGCTCCAGGCCCCGCTTGAGGCACTCGACCAGCGAGGACTTCGCCGAACCGTTGGGGCCGTGGAGCAAGATGAGCTTGTTCACCGACCCGGCGCGCACGAAGTTGCCGAGCAGCCGGTAGACGGCGTTTTGCACCTCTTCCTGGCCGGCGACACGCACCTCGGGCTCTTCCGGCGTCGGATCGAACACCTTGAAGCGGCGGATGCGGCCGGTCGGGTGCGGCACCTGCTCGGCCCCGAAGAAGTCGATGGCGTCGACCAGGTACTGCGCCGCGTTCCGCAACTGCTGGGCGGGCGAGCCCAGGAACAACTGCGTGTACTCTTCGAACGAGAGAATCGTGCGGTTCTTGACGAAGTCGGTCGAGACCGCGGACCCGATGTCTTGCAACTGGCGGCGAGCGTCCACGAACCGAAGCGTAGCCCCTCAGGGGTGAAGCACAATCGCCTACACGATTGCGCAGTGAGGCACTTCGGCGTGACAATTCGCAAGTCCTGTGAGCCTTCCCTTCGTCGTATTCGACGGCCGCGCTCTCGATCGAACCAGTCGCTACGCCGTGACGGTCAGCGGCGACGGCGGCGCAGCAGCCCCAGCACGAGGAGCACGGCACCGACCATCGAACCATCGACGGCTCCGCAGCCACAGCCGGGGCGGATCTTCGTCAGTTCGCAGTTGAGGCACTCGGGCTCTCCACCATCTCGGCTCGGAACCGGTGTCCCGGCGTCCGGCGCCGGCGTCATCCCCGCGTCGGGTTCGGCCATCATCCCCGCGTCGGGCTCGACCATCATCCCCGCGTCGGGCTCCTCGATGATCCCCGCGTCCTCCGGCACGTAGACACCGCCATCCGGCCAGCGAACGCCCGCGTCGGGGTTGCACGGATCGGCGATGGGCACCTGGGCTGGGCACCCCGGCCCGATCACGTTGGTCCGCATGGTGCCGCGGCCATCGGTCGCGGTGGTGAACCACTGCGACCACCGCTGCCGGTAGCGCTCCACCTTCGCGAGCATCGCCGAGGGGATCTGCGTCTGGCCCTGCGCGAGGACCACCACGAAAGCCACCCGCCAGCACCGGGAGGCGTTCGGGTACGCCGGGCTGCGCACCCCCATGGCGCGCTGGATCTCCTCGATGGTGACGTCGTGCCGGATGAGCCCGTTCCGGGTCGTGCCCGACGAGGTGCGACCCATGGCGATGACGTCGGCGCCCTTGCCGGGGTTCGCGGGATCCTCGAGCACCATCATCGGCGAGACTTCGCACGCACCGCGCAGGCCCATGAGGTACTGATCGATCTGGCTGTACTTGCGCTCGCAGCCTTCGAAGCGGAACGAGCCGTTGCCGAGATCGGTGATGCACTCGCCGTACATGACGCTGCGCGAGTCGGCGAGTTGGCTGTAGTGCTGGTTGGGGAAGCCCATCTGGCCGCCCTCGTTGCTGCCCTCGTTGAACCCGCGAATGAAGTGCTGGCGGCCGCGGCCATCGTTCTGGTCGAACTCCACGCCGTTGAGCCAGTGGTGGCCGTATTCGTGGCCGAGCATCTCGATGCCCGACAGGCTCTGCACGCCAGGAATGGGAATGCCGAGCGATGGCGCCCAGGCGGACTCCGGGTTCGATGGGAGCGCCTCAGGGCCCGCAGGCAGGCCGGGGAAGAAGGAGCCGGTTCGACCCAGGGTGCCCATGAAGACGCACTGGGAGAGCTTCTGGGAGTTGTAGGTGGCCGCGCTGAGGAACGGCCCGTTCCGGCCGATGTTGGTCGCCGTCTGGCGCACTGGAGGCCCCTGCCACACGTTGTCGAGATCGCTCAGCGCCTCGCTCGTGGTGAAGGCGAAGATGCCGTCGAAGTTGTCAGCGAGGCCCCCCGCCCGGGCGGCGTTGAAGGCCGCCCGGCAGAACTGCTCCTGCTTGCTGGGGAAAATGGACATGTTGTTCATGCCCACCAGCCCGTTGATGCCGCCAGACGGGTCCTGCACCGCGACGATGTCGTTGGCGATGCTCACCTGGGCGAAGGCCGTCGCCGAAACGAAGACTGCTGCCACCGTCACGAACCGCTGCATGCGACCTCCATGGATGCGCCCGAAAAACCTTCGAACCCATCGGCTTTGGTCACAAACCACATGGACCTCCATGTGTGCAACGAGGAGGTGTCCAGAGATGGTGACGGGGCCGCCGCGCGGTGAGCCCGCGTCGAGGCGGTTCCGACTCGGCGTCGGAGTGTGGCACGGTGCCGGCCGATGCGATCTGCTGCACTTCTCGCTCTGGTCCTCGCGGGCTGCCCGACGGTCAACTCGCCGCCCTGCAGCACGGACACCGAGTGCCCGATGGAACAGCGGTGTCGCCGCGGCGCGTGTGGACCCATCTGCCTCAATGACGGTGAATGTGGGGACGGCCAGACGTGCCAGGCGGGGCGCTGCGAGCGACGGCCCGAGTGCGCCGCCACTGGAGACTGTGCCACCGGCTTCACCTGCACGGCCGGCCGCTGCACCTGCACGTCGGACGTCGCGTGCGCGGCCAACCAGTCGTGCACCAACGGCGTGTGTGTCGCCCGCACCCGGTGCCGCGCCGATGGAGACTGCTCCGGAGGCACCCGCTGTGAGGTGACCCAGGGCCTGTGCGTGCCGCCCTGCCGACTTCCACAAGACTGCGCGCCCGCCCTCGATCCGCGCGTCGCCACCGGCCTCTATGCCTGCGCGATGGGCACCTGTTCCCGCCGCTGCACGGCCGACCTCACCTGCGGCGGCCAGGGCGTGGTCTGCAAGGACGGTCTGTGCGTCAGCGCCGATTGCAAGACGAAGAGCGACTGTCCCGACGGGCAGTACTGCACCAGCGCCACCTTTGGGCGGTGCGTGGCGTTCTCCGTCTGCACCTCGAACGCGACCTGCGACCGCAACGCCCGCTGCGAGCGCTTCCCACAGAACGACTGTCCGCCAGGCTTCGATTGCACGCAGTCCATCTGCCGCGAGCTGCCGCGCTGCTTCATCGATGGCGACTGCGTCTCCGGCATCCCGGGGACGATGCAGGCCATGCAGAACGGCTTCTGCGATCAGGGCTTCTGCCAGCCGACGAACCGGTGTCTTTCGACGGCGAGCTGTCTCGAGGGCCGGGCCTGCATCGGGGGCCTCTGCGTCCCGCCCGCCTGTCGCGGGCATTCGGAGTGTGGCGCCGGCAGCGCCTGTGTCGATGGCGCGTGCACGACCGCTCCGTCGCCGACCGACCTCGCACGACTTGGGCTCCACCCGCAGGAAGCCCTCCTCGTCGTTGGAGACACGCTCCAACTCTCGCTCGTGGGCTTCCGGCTCGATCAGAGCACCTACCCGCTCTCCCGCGCGGCCTTCACCGTGCTCGACGCGCAGGGCATGCCGAGCCCCGCTGCCACCGTCACGCCAGAGGGGCTCGTCACCGCGGTCTCGCCAGGCGTCGTGACCCTTCGAGGGACGGTGCCGATGTCGTTCGCGTCTCCCAGCGAGGTGCGCGTGCGCATCTACGCAGCCCCCGTGGGCCGGCGCGTCGTGGTGGTGAACGCCGCCACGCGCCGCCCGTTGACCGGTGTCGTCGTGTGGGGCTGCCTGGAGTCCAACTGCGCGATGCCCACCGAGGCCGTCACCGACGCCACCGGCGTGGCGGACTTCCCCATGCTCGGCGCTGGCGTGGCGAGCTTCACTGCGGTCAGCCCCGACGTCCGCAGCGACTCGCGGCCAACGTACGAGCGCGTCTCCATCACCGGGACTCGCGCGGCCGACGTCTATCTCCCCCTGCGCGACAACCCCGTGAAGGCAACGACCGGGTTCAACGGCTCGGTGGGCTTCGGGCAGGTGAAGGCCACGGGCGCGTGGTGGCTCGGGCTCATCGCCACCTCCGTCGTCGATCTGCCGTCGATGCGCTTGTCGCGGCTCCTGGGAGATCCCGTGCTGACCGAGATCGACGGCATCGATCAACGCGTGCCCGTGCCCGGCGCCATCGTGTTGTTCAACGCGCCGATCCTGAACATTCCGCGCGACGTGAAGCCGCGTTCGTTGGGGTTCGGTCAGTCCGGCGAGCGCTCGGCGGTGGCGTTCGCGACTCGAGGCGATCTCGCGCAGCTGGCGACGCTCCGCTCGACGGATTTGCTGAGCTACGTCGGCTCATCCGAGTTCACGCTCCAGGAGAAGGCCGACCTTTCCGCGCGCCTCGACGTGCCCGACACGACCGACGTCAACGGCAACGGCCTGTGCTCGAACCCGCAGCAGTGCCCGATGGGCAGCGAAGACGCACCGGACTGGGCTGGCTTCACGCGCCTGTCCCTGAGCCCGAACCGGCAGCTGGCCCGGCGCACCGAGGTCGTCGTGCCCCGCGTGCCCTCGACGGTCGACTCGGTGGTCGTCGCGGGCGTCGAGCTCGATCCCTGGCGCGGCGCGCTGCCGACCGGCTTCGCCTCGAAGACCGCTGGAGCTCCTGCCAACGACGGCACTCGGCCGGTCGACCCGGTCCTCCTCCGCACCGGCGTTCCCTTCGCGGGCATCGAGACCTCGACGCCTGGCGTGTGGAGCATCGCCGTGTCGACGCGGTCCAACGCCGAGTCCGCGCGGCTGTTCAGAACGAATGGACTGCTCCCGGCTCGCGTGGCCGTGCAACCGTTCCTGCCGCTCACCGGAGCCGGCGTGTGGACGCCGACGAACCGCCGCTGGACCGCCCCCGCCGCCGAGTGGGCCTCGCTCTACGCCTCGGGCGCCGAGCTGGGACGCCTCGCCCTCGTCGGCAGCCAGGTGCGCCACACCATCTACTTCCCCATCGCCATGGGACAGACCGGCGTCACCCTGCCCCGCGCCCCCAACGGCCCCGGTCTCGACCCCGGCCAGGAGGGCACGCCCGAGTACGAGGTCTCTGCCGTCGATCTCTCCAGCTCCACGGATGTCGACGAGGTGTTCTCCTTCAGCGGGATCAACCTCTCGACCTGGACCATGGTCGTTGACGGCTATTCTCGCATCGACAGGTGACACTGACGGAGTAAGTTCGACGTCGTGAGCGACGAGGTCATCATCGGCATCGACCTGGGCACGACGAACTCCTGCGCGGCGTACGTCGAGGGGTACAAGGACGGCCAACCGAGCGTGAAGCTGGTCCCCTACAAGGGCGGCGATTACACGGTGCCGTCCATCTACGCGATCGACGACAAGGGCAACGAGCTCATCGGCTACGAGGCCAAGCGTCAGTGGCAGCTCAACCCGAGGAATACGATCTACGGCGCCAAACGCCTGGTCGGCCGCACCGCCACCAGCGACATCGTCGAGACGATGAAGAAGGTCGTCCAGTACGGCGTGAAGCCGTCGCAGGACAACAAAGAGGTGATGATCGAGGTGGCCAAGAAAGAGCTCACGCTCCAGGAGGTCTCGGCCCGCATCCTCAACAAGATCCGCGACGTCGCCTCGAACTACCTGCGCGTCCCGGTGAACAAGGCCGTGGTGACGGTGCCTGCGTACTTCTCGGACCGGCAGCGCCAGTCGGTGAAGGACGCCGGCAAGCTGATCGGCCTCGAGGTGGTGCGCATCATCAACGAGCCCACCGCCGCGGCCCTCGCGTACGGCGTCGGCAAGTCGCTCAACGAGAAGGTCGTCATCTACGACCTCGGCGGCGGCACCTTCGACATCTCGGTCATCGAGATCCGCAATCAGGTCTTCGAGGTGAAGTCCACCGGCGGTGACATCTTCCTGGGTGGCATCGATTTCGACAACGCGATGATTCACTACGTGCTGCGCGAGTTCCAGGCGAAGACGGGCATCGACCTGTCCACCGACCCGGTCGCCATGCAGCGCATCAAGGATCTCGCGGAGCGCACCAAGTGCGATCTGTCGTCCCGCGAAGAGGCGCCCTTCAACATTCCGTTCATCACGATGACGCCCCAGGGCCAGCCCCTGAACATCGAGATGAAGTTCACCCGCAAGCTGCTCGAGTCGCTCACCTCGGACCTGATCGACCGCACGCTGAAGATCGTCGCCAAGGTGCTGGTCGAGTCTGGCCTGTCCACGAGGGAGATCGACGAGGTCATGCTGGTGGGCGGGCAGACCCGCATGCCCGTCGTCCAGGACCGGCTCACCAAGTTCTTCGGCAAGCAGCCGTCCAAGGGCGTGCACCCAGACGAGGCCGTGGCCATCGGCGCGGCGCTCTACGCGTTCTCGCTCAAGGACAACACGAACCTGAAGGTGCAGCTGCTCGACGTCATCCCCATGGCAATCGGGCTCGAGAAGGCCGACGGGCAGATGCACGTGGTATTCGGGCGGAACTCGCCGATCCCCAACGCGAAGCAGCTCACCGGCACGACCAGCGTCGCGAACCAGACCGAGCTGATCATGCGCATCTACCAGGGCGATCACGACTCCGCGAAGATGAACGAGCAGCTCGGTGAGTTCACCTTCGGCGGCATTCGCTCGGGGCCAGCGGGCAGCGTGAAGGTCGAGCTCACCTTCGACGTGAACGTCGAGGGCATTCTCAAGATGGAAGCGCGCGACCCCGACACCGGCAAGACGCTGAACACCACCGTGCGCGTCACGCAAAGCTGAGCCAGATCTTCGGTTTTTCCGAAGAATGACCGCCATCCGATTGACCGGGCCGGGGCTGCCCTCGGGGCCACGGGACGTATCCCGGAGGCCATGAGCTCCGCGACCCTTCCCTCGAACGCCTGGCTGCACCGGGGCGCAAACCTGCTGAAGACGGGCCTGCTGCTCGCGGCCTTGAGCGCGCTGGTCCTCGTACTGGGCCAACGGCTTGGCGGGCCCCAGGCCTCGCCATCGCTGGCGGCGTCGTGCTGCCGATGAACTTCGTGTCGTACTGGTTCAGCGATCGGATCGCGCTGGCTATGCCCGGCGCGCGCGAGTTGCCGCGGTCGGAGCTGCCCTGGCTCCACGCGCTGCTCGACGAGGTGGCCCGGCGTGCCTACCTGCCGCGGCCGAGGCTGCACGTCATGGACACCGACACGCCCAAGGCCTTCGCGACGGGTCGATCGCCGGAGCATTCGGCCGTCGCCGTCACGACGGGGCTTCTGCAGCTGCTCGACCGCCGGGAGCTCGCGGGCGTGCTGGCTCATGAGGTGGCGCACGTGAAGAACCGCGACACGCTCATCATGACGGTGGCGGCGACGCTCGCCGGGGTCATCACCCACCTCGCCCAGATGGCCTTCTTCTGGGCGGGAGCCTGTTGGGCCGCCACGACGACGAGGACGAGGGCTCGTCGGTCTTCGGCACCATCGGCGTGCTCCTCGTCGCGCCCATCGCGGCGACGCTGCTCCAGCTCGCCATCAGCCGTTCGGCGTGTGGTGACGATGCGGGAGTTCGACGCCGATGCCACCGCAGCGGAGCTCACCGGGGGCGCCCGCAGCGCTCGCCAGCGCGCTGTCCCGCCTCGAGCAGGGCAGCCGGCTCTTGCCGATGGATCGCTCTCCGGCGAGCGCCCACCTCTTCGTCGTCAACCCGCCCTCCGGCGGCAGCGTCATGGGGCTGTTCGCGACCCACCCGCCTATCGGGGCCCGCATCGAGAAGCTGCTCGCGACGCGCGGCTGACGGTTCCTCGACCCACGGCGGCCAGCTCCCGGATGGCGGGCGTCGGACCGGCCGGAGGCTGCGGCCTTCGGCCGACACCGGGGCTGGTCATCCGCAGGACGAGCGGGTAGAGGCGGCCGTCTGTTCCACTCCCAGTACCCGTCCGAGGATCCTGCATGTCCATCGCCGTCATCACCGTTCTGCTGGCTGTCGCGTTGATCGTCAGCCTGGCCTTCAACATGGGCTTCTTCGGCCAGAAGGCCGCGCCCTCGAAGCCGAGCGGCTCCAACGAGCCCTCGCCACGCGCCAGCCGCGACGACGACGCCGCCGCGCGCGCCAACAAGCTCGAGTCGGAGCTCGACAAGAAGCGCAAGGAGCTCGAGGAGGTCAAGAAGACGCAGGCGGAGCTGAAGGACGAGCTGAAGGCCGCGAAGAAGAAGCTGCACGATCAGCGCGAGTCGGAGAAGACCGGGGACGACCTCGTCAAGGCGCGCGCCGACGTGGAGCGCCAGGCGTCGATTCAACTGGACGCGACTCGTCAGGAGCTCGCCAACGCGCTGGCCGAGGTGCAGCGGCTCAAGAGCGACGTCGAGCGCGGCAAGAAGCAGCGCACCGAGGCGCCCCGGCCCGTCGAGAGCAAGCCCGAGGAGAAGCGCGAGCAGGCCCCCGTGCAGCGTGTCATCCGCGAGCTGTCAGAGGCCGAGAAAGAGAAGATGCAGCGCCTCGAGCAGCAGGCCTCGGCCGACAAGAAGAAGGCCATCGAGCTCGCCGCCGAGCTGCGCAACGTGAAGGTGCGCGTCGACCGCGAGAAGCGTGAGGCCCGCCGCGTGTACGAGGAAGGCAAGCTCGCGCGCGACAAGTTCCGCGCCGTCGAGATTCGCCTCAACCGCACGCTGCTCGAGAACGACATGCTCAAGCGCGCCATCGGCGATCTCGAGAAGAAGACCGGCATGAAGGCCGAGACGCACGTGCCGACCGCCGAGCAGCTCGCCCAGAGCGATCAGCAGATGCGCGAGAAGCACATCGCCGAGGACAAGGCCTCCGACGACGCCCGCGCGAAGCTCGAGGCCGCCGAGGCCACCACCATGGAGGCTCCGGAGGCGCAGACGGCCGACGCGGCCACCGCCACCGGCCCCGTGACGCCCGCGCACGAGACGAAGACGGACGCGCCCTCCGCGACCGGCACCCCGACCGCCTGAAGCGCACCACCGTGTGCTGATGAAAGCCCGACCCTCCCCTGCGGAGCGTCGGGCTTCGTCGTTTCAAGGGCCGCCTGCCTCAGCGTCGAGGCGCCCCGTGCCCCTGACGCAGGCGCAGGAGCAGGTATACCGCGAGCCCCGTCGCCACGCCCGG
>JBILEB010000140.1:0-19813 GCA_044352295.1 Myxococcaceae bacterium | reverse complement strand
GCCTCCTGGCGCTGCCGGCGCGATGGCTGCGCTCGGTGGTGGCGGGCTCCCGGGGGGCGCGGGTGGCATGGGCGGCCTCATGGGCGCGCTCGGCGGAGCCAATCCCATCACCGCGCAGTTCCAGCAGATGGTGGACACGCTCCAGAAGTCCGTGCGTGAGGTGCATCTCACCGTCTCGTGGAAAGAAGGAAAGATGACCGAGAGCTTCGACCTCGTCACCCACGTGGTGTCGATGGGGCCGGGCTCGGATCGCAATGGTGGCGCGGCGGCGGTGGCGGGGGCTCCAGGCGGTGCCGCGGGCGATCAGTTCGTCGACGCGACGACGGGTCAGCCGGTTCCGAACGCCACGCCGGGCCCCAACGGCCAGATGGTGAACCCGCTGACCCAGCAGCCCGTGGTGACCGCTGCCCAATTCGCCCAGATGCGTGGCGGTGCGGCAGGGCTCATGCCCGGAGGTGGTGCCCCCGGTCTTCGTCCCCTCATGCCTGCTACGGGCAGCATCGTGCCGCAAGGCGTGGGCAACGTGATTCGCGCCGGAGGCTTCCGATGACGCGCGCGCGCCGGGGCTTCACGCTCATCGAGATCATCACCGCCGTCGGCATCACCGCCTTCATCGGCGTCGTCATCGGCGTCACCTTCTCGACCACCATCGCCAACAAGGACGTCATCGAAGGCCAGGCCGAGCGCTACCGCATGCTTCGCACGGCGATGAACCGCATGACGCGTGAGATCGGCGCCGCCTACGTGAGCGATCGCTACGATCCCAGGCGCTACCGTGACGCGTTCGATCGCCCCACCAACTTCGTCGGCACGCGCGACAAGCTGCTCTTCACCAGCCTCGCGCACCAGCGCCTCTACGCTGACGCGAAAGAGAGCGATCAGTCGGTCATCGAGTACCAGGTCAAGCGCTCGCCGGAGCCGAAGGTGCGGGACCGGGACGATCTGATTCGCCGAGAAAAAGCCATCCTCGAAGAGCGCATGGAGCGCGGCGGTACCGAGGACATCCTGTTCGAGGGGATCAAGAAGATCGAGTTCCAGTACTGGAACAGCGAGCGCAAGCAGTGGGAAGACGAGTGGGACACGCGGCGGAGCGAGCGCCGGACCATTCTGCCGACGCGGGTGAAGATCACCCTCATCGCGGTCGACGAGAACGGGAAGGACGTGAAGTACGTCTCACAGGCCCGCATCATGCTGAACACCGAGTTCCCGAGGTTCCAATGAGAGCCGGGCGCCTCGGTCGTCAGCGGGTGGTGCGCGCGAGGCCCGTGACCTCGGCGAAGGCGTCGAGGCGACGACGGGGCGAGCGCGGCGTGGCGCTGCTGCTGGTGTTGGTTGGGATCGCGGTGCTGGCCCTGGTGGCGAACGAGGTTCGCTACAACTCGATGGTCGAGCTGCGGCTGGCGACGAACCAGCGTGACGAGCTGCGAGCGCACTTCCTCGCGCGCTCCGGCATCGCGTTGTCGCGGCTCATCTTGCGCTACCAGAAGCAGGTCGATCAGATCCCCATCCCCAACTTCGGCGCGATGCTGCAGCAGGCCATTGGCGGCAACCCCGCGCTCGCAGGTCTCCTCGGCATGGCCGGAGGCGCTGGCGGTCTGCCAGGGGGGCTTCCCGGGGCCGGTGGCATGCTCGGCGCGGGCGGAATGCCTGGCGCTCCCGGCATGCCTCCAGGCGCGCCCGGCATGAGCACGGCCAGCATCCAGCTCTGGCGCATGGCGAAGGTCGACTGCCACATGATCGAAGGCATGGTGCCGCAGGTCGACGCCAAGGGCGGGCTCACGCCGATCAAGACGGCCGAGAGCAAGAAGTTCGCGTTCGACGACGAGAACCCGGAGCTCGGCAAGGAGATGCAGGGCAAGCAATTCGGCTCCTTCACGGGCTGCTTCGACACCGTCATCACCGACGAAGAAGAGCGCATCAACTTGAACAAGCTCGACGCGCCGCAGTTGGCCGCGTTGCCCGTGGTGCTGCAGCTCACCACGACGCTCAACGACAAGCGCTACGAGTTCCTCTTCGAGAAGGAAGACGCCAACCGCCTCAAGGTGCCGGCGAACGACATCGTCATCGGCATGAAGGACTGGATCGACGAGGACGAGTCCGGCTCGACGTTGAACCTCACCAACCTCGGCGGCGACCCCTTCGTGCGCGGCTTCTCCGACGAGAACAGTGGGTACTCGAACTACACCGAGCGCTACCGCGCGAAGAACGCGCGCTTCGACAGCCTCGACGAGGTGTTCCTCGTGCATGGCGTCAATGACCGCTTCATGGCGGCCTTCAAGGACAAGTTCACCGTCTACCCGGACATGAACTCGCGGCTGAACATCAACACCGACGACCCGGTGATGCTCGAGATCGCCATTCGCTCGGTCGCGAACCCGATCCCCGTGGATCCCCGGCTCGCGGATCCCATCTTCATCGACACCGTCATCAAGCGCATTCGCGCCGCGCGGCTCTTCGCCATGTTCGGCATGAGCGTGACGGACTTCGTCAACATCGTCGCCTCAGCGGGCATCGCGGTGAACACCACCATCCTGAACAACGTGCAGAACCAGCGCATCGTCGGCGACAAGAGCAACACGTACCGGCTCTCGGTCACCGGCTCCGCGGGAGACGTCACCCGCACCATCACGGCGGTCGTCCGCCTCGACGACGGCCTCGGCCGGCTCGTCTACTGGAGAGAGGAATAGTCATGGCCCGCGTCCTCGGCCTCGACCTCGGCAGTCACACGGTGAAGGCCGTGCTGCTCGAGACGACCCTTCGAGGCTTCCAGGTGAAGTCCTACGTCACCGCGCCTGTGCCCACCGAGGGCGAGCGTCCCGCGCGGTTCGAAGCCGCGCTCTCGCAGTTGCTCGCGCAGGGTCCCCTCGCCGCCGACTCCGTGGTGGTCGCGGTGCCCGGCGTGTCGATGGCGACGCACTCCCTCGCCCTCCCCTTCTCTGACGTGAAGAAGGTCGAGGCCGCGCTTTCGGGCGAAGTGGCCGACCAACTGCCGTTCGAGCTCGACGAGGCGGTCTACGACTACCAGTCGAACGAGACGAAGGTGGGCGACGTGAAGGGCGCCCAGGTGCTGGTGGGCGTGGTGAAGAAGCAGGAGCTGACGAGCCTGCTCGAGCTGCTGAAGACCGTGAAGCTCGACCCGCGCGTCGTCACCCACCCGGGCCTCACGTACCAGAACGTGCTCGCCACCCTGCCCGCGGAGCCGGGCGACGAAGCCGTCGCGGTCGTCGATCTCGGCCACGAGCGGTGCTCCCTCGCCATCGGCAAGGCTGGCGGTCCAGTCGACTTCGCGCGCACCTTCATCGGCGGGGGCCTGGCGCTCTCGAAGGCGCTCTCGGCCGAGTTCCAGATTCCCCTCGCCGAGGCCCAGTCGTGGAAGGAGGCCCACGGCGCGGTTGGCACCGAGGTCGTCGGCGCCGACGCGGAGCGGGCCGCCGGAGCCTTCATGCGCGCGCTGCAGCCCGTGGTGCGGGAGCTGCGCTCGACCATCAAGTCGTACGCTGCGAAGATGCGCCGGCCGGTGACGCGGCTGCTCCTGTGTGGCGGCACCTCGAAGCTCCTCGGGCTCGCAGGGCAGCTCGAGCGGGACTTGAGCCTGCCCACCTCGCTCGTGACGCTCCCCGCCGACGCTCAGGGTGCGCTGGGGCTGAACGCCGGGCCCGAGGCCGTGCAGGCCTGGGCGCTCGCGCTCCGAGGGCAGGCCAGCGGCGCGAAGGCACCTCGCTTCAACCTGCGGCGCGGTGAGTTCGCCTTCAAGAGCGACTTCGACTTCGCCAAGGAGAAGGTGGGCCAGCTCATCGCCTTCGCCGTCGTGCTCCTCGTGTTGCTCGTCGCCTCGGGCATCGCCCGCAACACCATTCTCGAGCGGCGAGAGAAGCAGATCGATCAGCTCCTCTGCGACACCACGAACCGCATCCTCGGGAAGTGCGAGCGCAACTTCGACATCGCCATCAACCTGCTCGAAGGCAAAGAGAGCCCCGCCGCTGGCGTGCCGAAGCGATCTGCCGTGTCGTTGTTGGCCGAGGTGTCGCAGCGCATTCCCGCCGACTCCCCCGTGGTGCTCGACCGCGTCACGGTGGACCTGGATCGCATCGAGCTGGTCTGCAACGCGCCCAGCGTGAAGCAGATGGAAGACATGATCACCGCGCTCAAGTCCTACAAGTGCTTCAAGGAGATCAGCGAGGGCAAGGTCGAGAAGACGAAGGACGGCTCGAAGGTGTCGTTCCGGCTGGACGTGAAGGTCGAGTGCCCCGTCGAGGGCGAGGGACAGGGGTGATTCGCCATGGCTGATCTCACGACCACGCTCCAGTCGTCGCTGGCGACGCTCTCGTCCCGGGAGCGCCGTATGGTGCTCGTCGGCGGCTTCGCGGTGCTCGTCTTCGTCGTCTTCATGGTGACGTTCAGCTTCTCCAACAAGGCGGCGTCGATTCGCGCTCGCACCGAGCAGAAGATCGGCAAGCTCGACCGCGTGCAGGAGCTGGCCGCCAGCTACAACCAGTCACGTTCGCAGCGCGACCTGGCCGAGCGCCAGCTCGCTGCCTCCAACATCCGCTTGTCGTCGTACCTCGAGGACATCGCCAAGCAGAAGGGCGTGGAGCTGCCCACCATCAACCCCAAGGCCGACGTCTCCCTCGACGGCACCAAGATCGTCGAGAGCTCGGTCGAGGTGACGCTCACCGACGTGAAGCTCAACCGGCTGCTCGAGTTCATGCAGACCGTCGAGGCCGGGCCGGGCGTGGTGAAGGTGAAGTACATGCGGCTCGAGCCGCGACCGTCGACCGAGTCCATCACCGCGTGGCTGCAGGTCGCCACGTACCACCTGAAGAACTGACCGCCATGGCTGCCTCGTCGAAGCTCAAAGTCGTTCGTTCGGTGTTCGCCTACGCGGGCTTCTTTCTCGTCGCGCTGGTGGCGGCGTTCTTCCTCACCTTCCCCTACGACGCGCTCAAGACGCGCGTGCGCCTCGAGGCCGAGCGGGCCGGGTACTTCACCCGCATCGCCTCGCTCGGGCCGGGGTTCTTCTCGGTGCGCGCGAAGGGCGTCGAGCTCAGCAAGAAGGCCGAGAGCGACCCGCCACCACAGCCGCTCGAGCTCGACTCCGTGTCCGTCGGCCCCACCCTCTTCCCGCCTGGCCTCGGCGTCACCACGAAGGTCTTCGGCGGTACCGTCACCGCGCGCGTCTCGGGCTTCTCGAACATTCGGGTGCGCATCGACGCGGACGATCTCGATCTCACCAGGTCGAACCTGAAGGGCTTCTCGGGCATCGACTTCGCCGGCACCGTCGATGCGCACGTCGACCTCTCCCTGCCGCGTGTCGCAGTGGGCACCGAGCCCGCCCAGCCCGATCTCGGCCAGGCCACTGGCACCATCACGCTCGACGCGAAGCAGCTCGCCATCAACGGCGGCTCGATGTCGATGGTGATTCCGCAGTTCGGCCCCGAGCCGACGCCGCTCGATCTGCCGAAGATCGTCGTCGGTGACGTCACGGGCCGGCTCAAATTCGAGAAGGGTGCCGGCACCATCGAGAAGTTCGAGGCGAAGTCCCCGGACCTCGAGCTGCAGGCCACCGGCACGCTCAAGCTCGCCAAGCGCCTCGAGTACTCGGAGCCCGGCATCGAGATCCGCTTCAAGCCCGACCCTGAGTTCCAGAAGCGCCTTGGTCTCATCGGCAGCGCGCTGTCCATGGTGGGGCCGGACCCGAAGGACCCGGCGTGGCGCATGGGCCGCCTGACGGGCTACCTCGGGCGCCCGAACTTCCGCTGACTGGCCGTGGCGAGCCGACGACGGGCGTCCGGCCCACCCGTGTCGATGACGTCGGAGCGGGCCCGCTTCATGTGGTGGCTCAAGCACGCTGAAACGGGCGAGGGCGAAGCGATGCTCGAGGTGGCGACCCGCTACGAGCGTGGCGCTGGTGTCGAGGGGAACGCTGGCTCGGCGCTCGCCTGGTACCGCCGTGCCGTTCACGCTGGAGTCCCGGTGGCGCCCGCGCTGGTGGGAGAAACGATCTTCGAGGCCGACCCGATCGCCGGCATCACCTGGCTGATGCTGGGCTTCGAGCGTGCGCCCGAAGGAGACGACGCCAACGCCACCATCGCCACCAGCCTCGCGATGCACGAGCCGCGGCTGTCGGACGCCGCCGTGCAGGCCGCGCAGGTGTGGGCCGATGCGTGCCGGGAACAGGCCGGCTGGCCCGACGAGGTGTCCGCCCCGCACCACGTCACCGCGCCGTTTCGTCCTCGCCCCGCCACCCCAGTGCTCCCGGTCCGCACCCCGCGCGTGGTGCCGCACCTCACGCAGCCCCTGGGCTTCGGTCCCTGGCGTGTCTCGCTCCCGCCAGCGGCTCACGTCGAGACGATGCGCGTCGGCCAGCACCTCAAGGCCACCTGGGGCGGTGCGTTCTCGCTCCACCTGGTGTGGACGAACCTTGCGCCGGGCATCGACATCGACGGGTACGTGCAGCGGAGCAACGGTTCCACCCAGCGGCTGTGGCGGCCCGAATCTGCGCCCACCCGCTTCCTGCTCCACGAGGTCGACACCACGTCCTGCCTGTACACGGGGCTTGGCCCCTCATCAGGCCAACGCGCCCTCAAGCGCTTTGGCACCCGCGGCGAGCGCGTGGCGATCATCACCGCCGTGGCCGCCGTGGCCGCGTTCGGCGCGAAGCTCGAGTTCCTCGAGGCCGTCGTCGACACGGTGCAGCTCACCTGAAGACGACACCTCAGAAGGTCACGAAGAGCCCAGCCGAGAACGCTGCGAAGCCATAGGGGCGGAGCGTCACCGTCGCGGCGGCGTCCTCCTGGAAGGGCACCAGGAGGACCGGGAAGTCACCCTCGGCGTGGAGCCACACCGGCCCAGCGAGGCGCGCGCGCAGGGACACCCGTGGCGAGCCCACCAACACGCCGGTGGCCTGCAGCGCCCCACCCACGGCAGCCTGGGACAAGAGGGAACCACCGCCCACCTCGATGCCCACGCCCAGGTGAAGACGCCACCACTCCAGCGCCACCCGATAGCCAGCCCGCAGCTGCAGCCCATACTCGTTGCGCTTGAACTCTTCGGTGGTGGCCTCGCCCAGCGCCTGAATCGTCAGCTCGCCAAGCACCCGCACGCGGCCCAGGCGCGGCCGGCCGAAGAGGTTGAAGCTGCCGAAGGTGGACTGGAGCGGCTCGATGCCGAGGCGCAGTTGGTACTTCAGCCCGCTCGTCTCGTTGGGCGCCCACTCGGTCACCCGGCCGGTCATGCCGAAGGCGAGCGAGAAGCCGATGGGCGCGTTGTCTTCCTTCGCGTCCATCTGCTGGGACACCTCGATGCTCCCGCCCTTCGCCGCGACTACGACCGACGACGCGATCGGCGTCAGCTCTCCCCACGCAATGGTGCGGCGCTGGCCGTCGTTCAGCTTCACCCGTGTCGCGAAGCCCTGCCCGCCCTTGAAGAGCCGCAGGGCGTACTCACCGGCCGCGACGGCGAACTCCCGCGCGGCGCCGGCCGGGGCCTCGATGACGACCTGGTCGCGCAGCACGTCCGTCACCAGCGAGCGATCGGCGCCCTCGGGCAGCACCAGCACCGACGACGGCTTGAGCAAAGACGAGAGCACCAGCTCACCCTGGCCCGACAGCTTGAAGTCGTACGAGGGGTGTTGCGCGCCGACGGTGAGGGACGCGGTGGCGCTGACGGTGCGGTCGTACGCGTAGCGGTAGGCCTCGGCGAGCGTCACCAGCTTGTCGCCCGACGCATCGGCCGCGCCCCGCAGGCCCGAGATGAGGTTGTGGGTGAAGTAGCTGCCCATCACCTCGTTCGACTCGAGCGCCGCTTCGTCGGCCGCGCTCGACGAGATGAAGGCCTCGCCGGTCTGCTGCAGCGTGTCGGCGAGCTTGATGATGAAGGCCTCGGAGGGCCGTCCACCCTTCTCGCGCAGGCCCGCGCCCGACTTGCATGCATCGACGATGGACACCCGCACGTCCGCGCCGGAGCCGGCAAGCAACGCCTTGAGCCGGGGGTACGGCAGCTTCTCGACGCCCAGCTCCATCGCCTCGCCGTCCGAGTGCCCCGAGAAGAAGAACACCAGCACCGTGCGCACGTCGGGCGAGCGCTTGAACATCGCGATGCGGTCCTTCGCGTCGGCGATGGCGCGCTCCACGTCCGCGGCCTTGCGTCCCTGCAGGAGGAGGATGTCATCGGGCTGCACGTCACCCAGCTCCACCAGCACGCGAGCCATCTTGCCGGCGTCGGACTCGGCGAAACGGAGCGGCGGCATCGAGGCACCACCCGCGTTGTTCCCGACGATGATGGCGACGCGCTTCGTCTCGGCCAGCGAAGCCGGCGCCAGCAGCGCCACCGTCAGGGCCAGGATGAGGCGGAGCGGGCTCACGGCGCGACCTTGACGAACTCCCGGGTCAACACCTTCGCGCCGTCGATGGTGGGCGCCGTCGGGTTCGCCTTGACGGCGGCCTCCAGGGCCGAGGCCTTCACGGGCGTCTCGGACAGGACGACGAAGACGCGCTCCCGGCCGACCGTGGCATCCAGCTCGATGCTCTGGGGGAGCTCCAGGGGCCGCGGCGGGCGGTTGGTGGCGACCGGCTCGGACTGCTCCGCACCGAACGGGTGGTACACGCTGAACGCGCCCGCGCCGTCGATGGAGCCGATGAGCACGTACTTCGAGGCGCCCGGCTGCACGACGAAGCGCAACTTGTCCTTCGGCTGGAGCGTGACGTCGCCCTTCACCGCGAAGGCGTCTCCGGCGGCGCGCTGCGCGAAGAGCTCGACCGAGGGCTCACCCTTGATGCCGATGTACTCGTCGTCTTCCGTCTGGGTGCCCGGGCCCGCCGCGAACGTGAGCGCGAGGGCCACGGCGCTGGCGAGGCCGAAGACGGGGAGGACGAAGCGCAGCTTGAAGCGCTCGAAGAACCCCTCCTGCGAGGCCTGCAGCCGCGCCTCGACCTGCGGCAGCGTGCGCGCGAAGACGTACTGCTTGAACTTCTGGCTGTCTTCGTTCAGCTCGAGCCAGCGCTGCTTGCAGAACGAGCAGTCGTCGAGGTGCGCCTTCGCCTCGTTCGTCTCGGTCGGCGGCAGCGCCGCCAGCAGCAGGAGATCGATCGTCTCACTCGAGAGGTGCCCGCGGGTGTTGGTGACGCTCATGACATGCCTCCCTCGCGGGCGAGGAACTTGCGGCTGCGCTCCTGGAACTCCTGGAGCCGGTTGATGACGGTGCGGCGCGAGATGCCGAGGGTCTGGGCGACCTGCTCCTGCTCGAGGCCGTCGACGTAATAGAGGACGACCGTCTCGCGGAGCTTCTCGGGCGTGCGCTCGACCAGCGACATCGCCAGGGCGCGATCGAGCATCTTCGGCTCGAGCTGCTCGCCCTCCCCTTCCGGCATCTCCTCGGGCGCGGTCGGCTCGGCCTGGCGGCTGCGGTCGCGGATCTGGTTGAGGCAGAAGTTCGTGGAGATGCGGTAAATCCACGCCAACGCCGCCGTGTCGTCCGGAGCTGCCTCGATGTGTCTCATGACGCGCACGAAGACCTCCTGCGTGGCGTCTTCCGCGAGGGCGTCGTCCTTCAAGAGACGACGGCACCGGGAGTAGATCGCCGGACCAAACTTTCGGTACAGGTCACTGACCCGCCCTGTGGTTCCGACCCCGCTCGGCAGCACCGTGTGCAACCTTTCTCGGTGAAAATTTCCGTCTTCTGAGAACGACCCCTGAGCACTTCGACTTACACCGTCGGAGGACGCCGCCCCAAGGCACTTCGGTGCCGCGAACCCCTTCAGTTCATTCAGAGTGACGGCCTCCCTCGCCATCGGCGCAGGGGTGTTCACCCCTCAATTGAGCCCACTGCGCAAACCTGCTCAAAGGACTTCATGTGCGGCGTCTTCGGGATCTACGGCCATGAGGAAGCAGCGAACCTGACGTACCTGGGCCTGCACGCCCTGCAGCACCGCGGGCAGGAGTCGGCCGGCATCGTCACCAGCGACGGCCAACGCCTGCGCAGCCACCGCAGCATGGGCCTGGTCGCCGACACCTTCACCCAGCCGGTGTTGGAGCAGCTGCCCGGCACGCTGGCCATCGGCCACGTGCGCTACTCGACGGCGGGCGCCAGCCACCTCAAGAACGCGCAGCCCCTCCAGGTGTCGTTCGCTGGCGGCCAGCTCGCGGTGGCCCACAACGGGAACTTCGTCGACGCCGACGCCACCCGCCGCGAGCTCGAGGGTGGAGGGGCCATCTTCCAGTCCGACTCGGACACCGAGAACATCATCCATCACATCGCGCGCTCGAAGGCGCCGACGCTCGAGGCGAAGGTGGTCGAGGCGCTGCGGCGCACGTCGGGCGCGTTCTCGCTCCTGTTCCTCTCGGACACGCAGCTCATCGGCGTGAGAGATCCCATCGGCTTCCGCCCGCTCGTGCTCGGCCGCGTGAAGGAGGCCTACGTGCTGGCGAGCGAGACGACGGCGCTCGACCTCATCGAGGCCGAGTACCTGCGCGAGATCGAGCCGGGCGAGATGGTCGTCATCGACGCCAACGGCCTCAAGTCGTCCTTCCCGTTCGCCAAGGCGCCTGCGGGGCGGTGCGTGTTCGAGCTGGTGTACTTCGCGCGGCCCGACTCGGAGATCTTCGGCCAGTCGGTCTTCCAGGTGCGCAAGAAGCTCGGGGCGCAGCTCGCGAAGGAGCAGCCGGTCGAGGCCGACGTCGTCATCGCGGTGCCGGACTCGGGCGTGCCGGCGGCCGTCGGGTACGCCGAGGCCTCGGGCATCCCATACGACGTGGGGCTCATTCGCAGCCACTACATCGGTCGCACCTTCATCGAACCGCAGCAGTCAATCCGGCACTTCGGCGTGAAGCTCAAGCTCGCGCCGGTGCGCTCGACGCTCGAGGGGAAACGGGTGGTCGTCGTGGACGACTCGATCGTTCGCGGCACCACCTCGCGAAAGATCGTCAAGATGCTGAAAGACGCAGGGGCGAAGTCGGTGCACCTGCGCATCTCGAGCCCACCGACGTCGTGGCCCTGCTACTACGGTATCGACACGCCCAGCCGCAAAGAGCTCATCGCGGCGTCGCACTCGATCGACGAGATCGCCCGCTACGTCACCGCCGACTCGCTGGCCTACCTCACCGAGGCCGGGCTCGTGACAGCCGCGGGAGACGCCACCGGCCGCTCGTTCTGTACCGCCTGCTTCACCGGGAAGTACCTGACGCCGCTCGCTGCGGGCTAGCCGTCGTGAGTCGCGCGTCGGCATCGCATGGCACGCGGATGGTGAATGTCGTTCCCTGGCCCTCGGTCGAGTCGAGATCGATGGTGCCACCGAGGCGGTCGATCACCATCGCGCAGACCGAGAGGCCCAGCCCGGTGCCAACGCCAACGGACTTGGTGGTGAAGAAGGGCTCGAAGATGCGGGTGCGCACCTTCTCGGGAATGCCGCAGCCCGTGTCGGACACCTCGAGCACGGCGACATCGCCCTCGGTGCGGGTCGAGACACGGATCGTGTGCCTTTCGCCCGAGAGCGGCCGGGCCTCGATGGCGTGCATCGCGTTCACCAGCAGGTTCAACATCACCTGGTGCAGCTTCTGGCGCGGCGCGAGCTCGAGGCGCGCCATCTTCAGGTCCTTCACCAGCGTCGCCTTCGACGACAGCTCGCGCTCCGTCAGCACGAGCGTACAGCGCGCCACCTCGGCGAGATCGACGGGCTCGAAGGTGTCTGGGTCCTGCCGGGCGAAGGTCTTGAGCTCCTGGACGATGGCGCGCACGCGGCTGCCACCCTGCACCGTCTCGTCGAGCAGCGGCTTGACGTCGGCCATCAGGGCGTCGATTCCGAGGGTGCGGTCGAGCGCGGCGCCGGCCTCCGGGCCATGGCGATACGCGAGGATGACGCGGCTCAAATCATTCACGTAGCCGCGCAGGCTCTCGAGGTTCGAGAGGATGAACGAGAGCGGGTTGTTCACCTCGTGGGCGACGCCTGCCGCCACCTGTCCCACCGCGGCCAGCTTCTCGGCCTGCGCCACCTGGGTGAGGAGCTGCCGTTCCCGCTCGGCGTTCGCCAGGCGCAACAGGTTGCGGACCCGCGCCGACAGCATGCGACGCGAGATGGGCTTGTGCAGGTACTCGTCACCGCCGGCGTCCAGGCCCAGGAGGGTGCGCTCGGCGTCGGCCTGATCGGCCGTGAGGAAGACGATGGGCATGCGCGCGAAGGCCGGCTGCGCGCGCACCACGCGGCACACCTGGATGCCGTCGAGGCCCGGCATGCGCACGTCGAGCAGCAGCAGGTCGACCTGGCGCTCGGCCAGCACCTCGAGGCCCTCTTCTCCGGTCGAAGCGCACACCACCTCGTAGCCCTCGAGGGTCAGCGAGGCCGAGACGAGCTTCAGGTTGTTGAGGTCGTCGTCGACGACGAGCACCACCGGCTTGCGCGGCGCGTCGCTTCGCGGCGGTGGATCATACCGACCCTTCATGCGGCGCTCCGGAGCGGCTCGGCCTGGGCGGCGCGACGGACCTGGGCGGCCAGCTCGGTCGGCGTCAGCGAGCCCTTGACGAAGATGTGCGCGCCATGAGCGAGCAGACGCTCGCGCTCGACGCCCTGCGGGTTGGTGGCAGAGAACACCAGCACTGGCACCTGGGCTCCTCCAGGGAGCGCCCGCAGCCTCGTGAGCAGCTCGTAGCCGTCGAGCTCGGGCATCATCAGATCGAGCACGAGCACCTCGGGGACCTTCACCATGATGGCCTCGAGCGCGCGCTGACCATTGGGCGCCTGGCGCACGCCGAGGCCCTGGGACTCCAGCACCCGGGCCAGCATCACGCGGGTCGCGTCGTCGTCTTCCGCGACCACGACATCGAGGCGTGGCGCGCTCGGCCCGATGGGGGCGACCCGGCCCGTCGAGGCTGGCAGCGGGAACCGCACGATGAAGCACGCGCCCTGCTGGCTGCTGTCGAGCTCGACCGAGCCGCCCATGGCCTCGCTCCAGCGCTTGACGAGCGCCAGGCCCAGCCCGGTGCCGCCGTGCTGCCGCGACGTCGAGGAGTCCGCCTGCTGGAACGGCTCGAAGAGCGACTCGCGCTGCGACACCGGAATGCCCGCGCCCGTGTCACGGACGTCGATGCGGCACCACGGCCCTTCGGGCCGAACGGAGAGCTCGACGCGGCCGCGCTTCGGCGTGAACTTGATCGCGTTGCCCACGAGGTTGAGGAGCACCTGCTTCACCCGCAGCGCGTCGCCCAGGAGCGTCACGCCCTCGTCGCAGCTCGCCACCAGCGAGAGGTCCTTCTTCATCGCCAGCCCTTCGACGAGGCCGATGACCTCCTGCACCACGGTGCCCACGGCGACGGGCTCCTGCGCGAACGAGAGGCGGCCGGCGTCAGCCTTCGCGAAGTCGAGCACGTCGGTGATGAGCGTCATGAGGTGCTGAGCCGCCGTGCGCGCGTCGCCCAGGTACTCGGCCTGCGTCGGGTTGATGGGGCCCGCGGAGCCATCGCTGACGAGTTCGGTGAAGCCAATGACGGCGTGCAGGGGCGTGCGCAGCTCGTGCGAGACGGTCGCGAGGAAGGTGGCGCGGCTCGCCCGGGCCTCTTCCACGGCCTCCTGCAGCGTGGCGGCGCAGGCCTTCCATGACTCCACCCGGCCCCTCGTACCGACGAGCTCCGCCTCGAGGCTGCGGCGATCGATCTCGGCGGCGAGCTGCAGCCGCGCGTGCTCGGCCCGCGCGGCCTCGAGCTCAGCGCGGACCCCGTCGCGCGCCGTCTCAGCACGTCCGAGGGTCCACGACGCGAGGCCCATCACGAGGAGCGCGGTGATCAGCCCCGCCGTGGAGCCGAGGTGAGACATTGCCCAGATCAACGGCGTTCCTCCCACCATGGTGGCCCAGGCCCCTCGCATCGTGACGCACAGGTGAGCATGCCGGGTGCCAGCCGTGGGGGTGCGGAAGACCTCAGCCCGGGGTGGGTCATGACGCCGGGTTGGGTGTGCGCCGACCCGCTTGACGCGACAGCCACGTCGGCGGCTTCGGCCCCGGCACCGACGGTCGGCGCTCGTGACCGGAGAAACTGAACGCAAGGTGACCGGCACGGGATGGCGCGAGGCGGAGGCGAAAGCGAGCCCGCGGGTGGGGTGGCCGCCGTCTGGTCTCCGTCACCCTGAGGCCACCACGATCGGGGCGAGCGAAGCCGGAGTCGAACTCGAGACACGGGAGACGATTTCCCACCCCGGCGCGGCTGATCAGCTCGATTCCGGCCTGCGCTCACCGGCGCGCGGAGTCGCAGTTCACGAAGTCATTCAGCTCCCGCGCGCCCTCGTTCGCTCCGGCCTTCAGCTCGCGGGCCGATCAGTCCTTGGGCTCGTCGACGCCGGGTGTCGTGGGAGGCACCTCGATCGACGGGCTGGCCGGGGACGCCTCGTCGGTGACCGGCTCCTCTGCCAGCGCCTCGCCGAGCTCCTCGTCCTTCACCTCGGGCACGTAGCTGATGCCGGCCACCTTCTCGTCGGCGCCGTCGAGGGTGATGAGACGCACCCCCTGGGTGTTGCGGCCGATGACGGAGATGTCCTTCACCTTCATTCGAATCAGCACGCCCGAGGTGGTGACGATCATCACCTCGTCGGTGTCGCGGGCCTGCACGGCGCCCACGACGCGGCCGTTCCGGTCGGTCGTCTTGATGTCGATGATGCCCTTCCCGCCGCGGCCCTGGGTCCGGTACTCCTCTTCGAGCGTGCGCTTGCCGTAGCCGTTCTCGGTGACGGTGAGCAGCGTGGTGCCCTTCTCGACGACCTCGGCGCTCACCACCTCGTCACCCGCCTCGAGCGTGATGCCCTTGACGCCCACGGCGGCGCGACCCATCGAGCGCACCTCCTCCTCGGCGAAGCGGATCGACATGCCCTGCGCGGTAGAGATCAACACGTCTTTCGTGCCGTCGGTGATCTTGACCGCGACCAGCGCGTCGCCGTCTTCGATGGTGATGGCGGCGATGCCCGAGGCGCGCACGTTCGAGAAGGCCGTCAGGTCGGTGCGCTTGACGGTGCCGTTCCGGGTCACGAAGAGCACGAACTGGTTCTCGGTGAACTCCTTGGTCACCAGCATCTGCGCGAGCTTCTCGCCCTCGGTGAACTGCACGAGGTTGACGATCGGCTTGCCCTTCGAGGTGCGGCTGCCTTCGGGGATCTCGTGCACCTTGAGCCAGTACAGGCGCCCGCGCGAGGTGAGCGGGAGCACATAGGCGTGGGTCGACGCGACGAAGATGTCGGTGACGAAATCGTCTTCCTTCGTGGTGGCGCCGGTCTTCCCGCGGCCACCGCGCTTCTGGGCCCGGTACTCGGTGAGCCGCGTGCGCTTGATGTACCCGGCGTGGGACAGGGTGACGACCATGTCCTCTTCGGCGATGAGATCCTCGACCCGCATCTCGGTGAGCTCGCCGGTGATCTCGGTGCGCCGCGCGTCGGCGAACTTCTCACGCACCTCCTTCAGCTCGGCCTTGATGACGTTGAGCAGCGACGACTCGTTCTGAAGGATGTCCTCGAGGCGCGCGCTGGTGCGGACGAGCTCGAGCAGCTCGGTGAAGAGCTCTTCGAGCTGCAGGCCGGTGAGGCGCTGGAGCCGCATCTCGAGAATGCTCTTCGCCTGCTCCTCGCTGAAGCCCGGTTCGTAGGCGCGGGTGAGCCCGCCGTACTGCGGCTCGGCGTTCTTCGCGCGCGCAGCCAGCAGCTCCATGGACTTCTTGAGCGCCGCGACGTCGACCTTCGGCAGCTTCGCGTAGGCCGGGTGCTCGTACAGCGCGGGCGAAGCGATGTTCATCAGGCCCCACTTTGCCTCGTCTGGATCCTTCGAGGCGCGGATGACGGCGATGATGTGATCGAGGAAGTCGCGCGTGATGGTGGCGACGAGCAGGCCCTCGACGATGTGGAGGCGTTCCTTGGCCTTCTTGAGCTCGAAGCGGCTGCGGCGGGTGACGACCTCGCGGCGGTGCGAGATGAACCGCTCGAGGATGTCCTTGAGCCCCAGCACCTTCGGCTGGCCCTGGTCGATGGCGAGCAGGACGATGCCGTAGGTCGTCTGCATGGCCGTCTGCATGAAGAGGTTGTTGAGCACCACCTCGGCCTGGGCGTCACGCTTGACGTCGATGAGGATGCGCGTGGCCCACTTCTCGCCCCGGCTGTCGGTGTGGTCCTCGATGCTCGAGATGCCGTCGAGCTTCTTGTCCTTGACGAGGTTGGCCACGTCTTCGATCAGCTTCTCCTTGCGGAGCTGGAAGGGGATCTCGGTGACGATGATCTGCTGGCGGTCGTTCTTGTCGGTGACGATCTCGGCGCGGGCCTTGAGGGTGATCTTCCCGGTGCCGGTGGCGTAGGCCTCGGCGATGCCGTCACGGCCCGCGATGATGCCGCCCGTCGGAAAGTCGGGGCCCTTGACGAGGGCCATCAGCTCGGCGAGCACGGCCTTCGGGTGATCGATGAGGTGGATGACGCCGTCGATGACCTCGCCCAGGTTGTGGGGCGGGATCTTCGTCGCCATGCCGACCGCGATGCCGTCGCTGCCGTTGACGAGCAGGTTCGGGAACCGCGCCGGCATCACCAGCGGCTCGGAGATCGTGTTGTCGTAGTTGGGCCCGAAGTCGACGGTGTCCTTGTCGAGATCGGCGAGCATCTCATCGGTGAGACGCTCCATGCGCACTTCGGTGTACCGCATGGCGGCAGGTGAATCGCCGTCCATCGAGCCGAAGTTGCCCTGGCCGTCGACGAGCGGGTAGCGCATCGACCACGGCTGCGCGAGGCGAACGATGGCGTCGTAGACCGACTGGTCGCCGTGCGGGTGGTACTTACCGATGACGTCACCGACGACGCGCGCCGACTTCTTGTACGGCCGGCTCGAGGTGTTGGAGAGCTCGTGCATCGCGTACAGCACGCGGCGGTGCACCGGCTTGAGCCCGTCGCGCACGTCTGGCAGCGCGCGCCCGACGATGACGCTCATCGAGTAGGCGAGGTAGCTGTCCTCCATCTCCGATTCGATGGAGATGGGCAGCACGTTTCCAATGGAGCCGGGCGGGGGCGCCGGTGGCGGAGCTTCGGGCGTCTTGACGTCGTCGGACATGTCGTGGTGACCGCGCCGGGGAAGGGCTTTTCCGGCGAGCGGCCAAACCATCTCACCTACCTGCGCGACGGGCCTGTTGCAACGAGTCTGAGCGCCGTCGGGAACTCAGTAAGGACCTGGATTTACAGGGCTAAGTATCACCCGGCACACAGCATCCCGGCCCACCGTCCGGCAGGCAGCAGGCCTCACCGAGCCCACAGCGCTGTCCCGCCAGAATGCAGCTTCCCGTGACGCGGCCACCGTCCCGGGTGAGGGTGCCGGCGTCCATTCGACCGTATCGGCCGAGCCACCACCCGAGGAGCCGCCGCCGACTCCGGAGGCCTGCCGGCACATGCCGCCCAGACACTGGAAGCCCTGGCAGCGCGGGGCGGTCGGGGCTGAACCACCTGCATCTGTCGGCGTGCGTCAGCGCTGGGCGAAGGCCTGTTCGAGCTTTTCGAGCACGCGCTTCTCGGCGGCTGACACCGCGAACCCCGCGCCCAGCAACCCACCGGAGGCCTCGGCGACGAGCCGCGCCCGACCGAGGACTTCGTTCTTCAGCAGCTCGCGGTCCTCGGGTTTCATCTTCTTGACCAGCTCGCCGACATACTCGGCCCAGAGTTGGTGCCACGACAGCTCCGGCTTCTCGTCGAGCCAGCCGGCGAGGAGCAGGGCCGCCTCGGAGCCGCTGCCGATGCCGACGTTCTCGGCCTGCTGGAGGACGACGCGGCGCTCCTTGTCGTCGACCTTCCCGTCGGCCCAGGCCACCTCGACCAGGGGGAACATCGACATCACCATCACCGCGGCGCCGCCGAGCTTCAGGTTGGCGAGCGCGTCGAGCACCGTGGGGTTGGTGATGCCGGTGAGGCGGGTGATCTCCTCCCGGGTGGCGGCGCGGGCCTGCTGATCTTTCAGCTTCTGCAACGCAGCGTCGTTCTGCTGCTTGAAGAACTGATCCTCGAGGGCTTTGCGGCGATCTTCGAAGGCGTCGGAAGACATGGGGTCCTTTTTTCAAACGCCGCGAGGCGATTCAAGGCTCGTCAACGGGCCTTCTTCTTCACGTCGATGGTGGCGGCGCGCAGCCAGAAGCGCAGGTCATCCGTGAGCGCACCCTTGTCGACGGCGGTCTGCACCGAGCCAGGGAGCCCCAGGGCGAACTTCGGCCGCTCCTCCTGCTCGCGCAGCACCCGGACCAACTCCCGCTGGACGGGAGCTGGGACGGCCGTGACGTCGGGCACATAGATGGTGCCGCGGTCGCCCTTGAGGGCGCGCGCCACCTGGGCGGGCTCGGTGACCTCGACGAAGGGCTCTCCGGGGAGTGCCTGGGCGGCGGCGATGGCGAAGGCGCGACGGTCGGCCTCGGTGCCGCCGGTGAGAAGCATCGACGCGCGGTTCTTCTTGAGCTGCTCGGCGGCGTACGTGAGGTCCATGGCGTTCTCCGTCAGAAGCGGCGTTGCGCTTCGAGTGAGTCATTGAGGGCCCTGGTCACCTTGAACAACGGGACGGGCTCGGTGCGACCCTTCACGCGCACGGGCGGCAGATCTTCCAGCGGGCCGTAGCGACGAAGGACCTCGGCGGTCCCGGCGCCGACGAGGATCTCTCCGGGACCCGCGAGCGCACAGAGGCGGGAGGCGACGTTCACGGTGTCGCCGATGCAGGTGTACTCGGTGCGGCGGGTGCTCCCGATGCTGCCGGCGACGACGGGGCCGGTGTTGAGGCCGAGGCCGAGCTCGAGCCGTTCGGCAGCGGGGCGCTGTTCGTTCCGCTCGCGCACGTCCGCCATCATCTGCAGCGCGCACGACACGGCCGACTCGACGTCATCGTCATGCCGCACCGGAGCGCCCCACACGGCCATGAGGCCATCGCCGAGGAACTTGTCGAGCGTGCCGCCCCACGAGAGCACCACGTCGGCGAGGCGGCCCAGCACGTCGTTGAGGCGCGCCATCACCTCTTCCGGCGGGAGCGTCTCGGCGATGCCGGTGAAGTTGCGGATGTCGGCGAAGAGGACCGTCACGACACGCTTCTCACCAGAGAGCGCGACGTCCCCCACGCGGAGCACCTCTTCCACCACCGCGTCGGAGGTGTAGCGGGCGAACAGCCGGCGCATGCGCTCGGTCTCGGTCGTGCGCCGGAGGATGGTCTCGATGCGCGCCGCGAGCTCCTCCATCGAGGCGCCCTTGTGCACCGAGTCGTCGGCGCCGGCCTTGAGCAGGCCCACCTTCTGCGCGTCGGCGTCGTTGGCGGTGAGGATGAGGACGGGCAGCTCCCGACGCGGTCCCGTCTTGATCCGCCGGCACAGCTCGGCGCCATCGATGCCGGGCATGTCGAGATCGGTCAGCACGAGGTCGGGCTTGATGACGTCGAGCTGCTCGAGCGCGAGGAACGGATCGTTGAAGGTGGCCACCTCGTAGCCGTGCGCGGCGAGGCCTTCTTCGAACAGGGAGCACGCCAGCTCGCTGTCATCGACGACGAGCACGCGGCGACCGTTCTGCGCGACGGTGACGTCGGACGTGAAGCTGGGGCGCAGCGCGTCGGGTCCAGCGCTCATTCGCTGCTGGAGGCCGAGGCCCTCGTAGACCTGCTGGTGCGTACAGGCGCCGACCTCGATGAGCAGCTCACCGAGCCGACGACCGTCGCGCTTCTGCTTCTCGAGCACGTGCTGGAGCGCGCCCTCGTCGACGTACCGAAGGCCCAGGAGGATCTCTCCGAGCGGAGGGCGGTCGAGGACGACGGTGTCTCCGCGAGAGATGGCCACCGAGAGCGCGCGCTGGAGCTGGGGCCGGGT
>JBILEB010000023.1:0-57329 GCA_044352295.1 Myxococcaceae bacterium | reverse complement strand
GACCGGGCTGTTCTACTTCCCGACGCAGATCATCGCGGGCGATCTCACGGGTGACGGGCGGCCCGAGATCGTCCTGCTCAACACGAACAGCGTCTTCGAGGTGCTGCGCAACACCGGCACGGGCAACTTCGTGCGCTACTCGGCCGGCGTCTATCCCCCCAGCCCGGCGACGGCCTTCGTGCCCACCTCGGCCACCATCGGCGACTTCATCAGCGGCGCGCCCCTCGATCTCCTCGTGAGCTACGCCACCGCCTCGGGCACCCAGTCGGCGGCGATCTTCCCTGGCGTGAGCACCACGTCCTCCACGCCGGTCGGCGCGCCGGTCGCGGCCAACCTCGGCATCGGCAGCGTCTCGAACGTGCGGGTGGCGAGCGTGACGGCCGACGGGCTGCCGGATCTCGTTGCGACCGCCGCCGCGAACGCGCTCTTCGTCTTCCCGGGGACTGGATCGAGCGGAGCGCCCTTCAACGGTCTCGGCGGCGTGTCGATTCAGTTGCCGGGCACCGAGACGTTCATCAGTGGCGTCGCGGGCTCCGCCTTCCCGATGGAGGCAGGTGACGTCACCGCGGACGGCCTGACGGACATCGTCGTGCCGTCGATCAGCGGGACGACCACTGGCGTGCGCGTGTTCCCGCTCACGGCCACGCCTGCCTTCGGGACCTCGACCTTCCTGGCGACCCCTGCCGCGGTGCGCGCGCTCGCCATCGCTGACGTCAACGGTGACGGCCGGCGAGACGTGATCGCGGCCTCGACCGACGTGCGTGTCTTCCTCTCGCTGGCGGGCAACACCTTCGGGCCCGCCCAGGTGCTGGGCATCACCTTCGGCGCGACGTCCTTCAACTCGATGGCCGTCGTCGACACCACCGGAGACATGCGGCCCGAGGTCCACACGCCGTCGGGCTTCGCGCTGGTGACGGCGGTGAACAACGGGAGCGGCGGCTTCACCGCGGTCCAGGGATCCTCGGTGCCCAATGCCACGCGCATCGCCGCGGGCGATCTGAACGGTGACGGCCTCAGTGACGCGGTGGCGATGTCCCCGCGCATGGGCAGCGGGCCGATCATGGGCGTCAACATCCGCCTGGTGGACGTCACGTCCACCGGCTCGACGATTCGAGGCCGGGTCGAGGTGTTCAACGCGGGCGCGTGGGGCACCGTCTGCAGCAACATCGACACAGGCTGGGAGACGCAGGTGCTCTGCCGCTCGTTGGGCCTGGGCTCAGCGACCAACACGTTCACGACGGCTGGCGGGGTGCCGGGCGTCAACAACTTCTACTGCTCGTCCTCGACGTTCTCGAGCTGGCAGTCGTGCACGTACGACCAGACGGCGTGCCTCACTGGACCGGCGCAGATCGAGTGCTCCTCGTCGATCGTCGTCTCGCCGAACACGACGGCGCAGGTCCTCTACGGCGCGGCCAACAACACGTTCACCGCCGGGTCGCTCTTCGACACGCGCACCGATCGCCTCGCCATCGGCAACCTCAACGCCGACGCGCCGCTCGACCTGGTGGTGGGCAGTGCCGTGACGCCTGACGGTGGCGTCTCGGCCATCGAGGTGCGGTTGGGCACGACCGGCACCACCCTCGGGACGCCGAACGTCCTGCCGGTGCTCTCACAGCCCACGGCGCTGGCGATCGCGGAGCTGTCGGGCGACACCTTCGGCGACATCGTGGTGGGGTCGGAGGTCGGCGTGCAGGTCTTCCGCGGCACCGGGGCGGGCGCGTTTGCCCCTCCCGTGCTGGTGAGCACCACGGGCGCGTCGAGCATCGCGGTGGCCGACCTGAACCTCGACGGCAAGCGGGATCTCGTGCTGGCCAACTCGACCTCCACGGCGTTGCAGCCCCTGATGAACGTCGCGGTGGGCAACACCATCGGCTTCGTGGCGGTGACGCAGCTCTTCACCTCGAACTGGACCAACTACGCCGTGCTGGCGGGCGACGTGAACTACGACGGACGGCCCGATCTCGTGTTCGGCCGGCAGGCCTGGTCGGGCAACGGCGCGGGGGCCTTCACGCTCCTCACCTCGAGTCTCGCCACGCTCCCGCCGCGGCAGGCGCTGGTCGATCTCGACAACGACGGCGCGCTCGATCTCGTCGGCGCCGGCAGCGCCAGCTCGGTGCTCGCGGTCGCGCGCGGCACCTCGAGCACCAGCTTCGGGTTCGCCACCTCGCCGCAGAACTTCACCTCGGGCTCGGTCGTCGAGGACGTGGCGGTGGCCCGGGTGAACACCGACGCCACGCGCGACCTCGTGCTCCTGCAGGGCGCGTCGGGGGCCCGGTTCGTGAGCGCGGTCCCTGGCGTCTGTCGCTGAGGACGAGCCTGACGTGGGAGCGCAAGGGCCTGCCTCGTGCGGAGGCTCTTGCGTCGGCCCGCGATTGGGTGACACTGACCATCTGGTCTGGCCGTGACCTTGTGGCCCCGAGGGTGCTTCGTGAGATTCGTTCGAGTCGTGCTGTTGGCGTCGGTCCTTCCGGCGCTGCTTTCATCCTGTACGCCTCCCGTTCGTCGCTGTGGCCCGGCCACCTGTGCGTCGGGCTGTTGTGACGCCAACGGTGAGTGTCAGACGAGCGGCAGCGTCGCAGCCTGTGGGCAAGCCGGAGCGGAGTGCCGCACCTGCGGGACGGGACAGACCTGCTCCGGGGGCCAGTGCCTGACCCAGAGCGCGATGGGCGGTGGAACCGCCGGCGGTGGGACCGGTGGCATGGGCGGTGGCTCAGCGGGCGATGGAGGCCTGGCGGGCGGCACCGGCGGTGGAGGCCAGATGCTCTCATGCGCGCAGGGCCTCACCTTGTGCAACGGCGCCTGCGTGAACACGCGCAACGACTTCGCCCACTGTGGCGCCTGCGGGCAGTCGTGCGTCGGCTCCCAGTTCTGCGAGAGCGCCGCCTGTCAGAACCTGCCGTCCAACTGCAGCCAGACGCCATGCCCGGCCAACTACTTCTGTGACGTTCGCAACAGTCGCTGCGAGTTCGGTTGCCAGAGCAACAACAACTGCGCCGGGGGGCAGCTCTGCGATCTGTCCCGCAACCTGTGCGCCTGCCCGCCCAACACCACGGCCTGCGGCGGCAACTGCATTCCCGTCACCACCGTCACCGCGTGTGGCTCGCGCTGCCTGGACTGCACCGGCGCGGGTGGACCCAACGCCATTCCCACCTGTACCGCGGGCCAGTGTGAGTTCACCTGCCGGCCGGGCTTTCACCGCTGTGGGAGTCAATGCGTGTCGAACTTCGAGACGGCCACCTGCGGCCAGCGGTGTGACGCGTGCCCTGCGCCGGCCAACGCGATGGCCACCTGCGACGGCACCGACTGCGGGCTGACCTGCGCCGCGGGCTTCCACCGCTGCGGCACCGACTGCGTGTCGGACTTCGACGTGGCCACCTGCGGCAGCAGCTGCTCCCCCTGTCCGGTACCGGCGAACGCCACCTCGGCCTGCCGCGCGCCGGGGGCCGGGCTTCCGCCGGCGTGTGCCTTCACCTGCAACGCGGGCTTCGCGCGCTGCGGGAACGCGTGCGTGGCCGAGTCGGTCACCTCGTGTGGTCCGACCTGTCAGACGTGCACTGCGCCGGCGAACGCCACGAATCCCCAGTGCGTCAACGGCGCCTGCCAATACGCGTGCGCGACCGGCTCCCACCAGTGTGGCAACCAGTGTGTGTCGGACAGCAGCGTGTTGTCGTGCGGCACGTCGTGTACGCCATGTCCGGCCCCGGTGAACGGCACCGCCACCTGCAACGGGACGACCTGCGGCATTCAGTGCAACCCGGGCTTCCACGAGTGCAACGGCCAGTGTGTGTCGAACGTCTCGGTCGCGACCTGTGGCACTCGGTGCACGCCCTGTCCCGACGGCCCGATGGGCAGCGGCACCACCCCCACCTGTGACGGCGTCGCGTGTGGCCTTCGTTGTGCGTCGACCACCACCCCGAACTTCTGCAACGGCAGCTGCGTGGCGGACTCGAACACCACCTGCGGCACGTCGTGTCAGACGTGCACCGCCCCGCCCAATGGCGCCACCGCCTCGTGCGCCGCCGGGGTGTGCGACTTCACCTGCAACCCGGGCTTCCACCGGTGCGGAACCCAGTGCGTGCCCGACAGCTCGGTGGACACCTGCGGCCTCAATTGCACGCCGTGCGCGAACGGCCCCGCCAACTCGGTGCGCACCTGCACCAGGCCCAACTCGAGCAGTCCGTTTGCCTGCGGGTGGGACTGCGCGGCCGGCACGAACCGCTGCCCGGTGGGCGGGAACATCTGTGTGCCGACGGACTATCCGCTCGCGTGCGGACCCACCTGCGCAGTGTGCGGCTCGGCCAACCCCAACGAGCGGGGCCTGTGCACGATGAGCGGCATCTGCACGACGGGCTGCGTCACCTCGTGCGGCGGGGCGTGCGTCAACACCCAGGCCAACGCGAGCCACTGCGGCGCCTGCAACACGGCCTGTGGCTCGAGCGATCGATGCAGCCAGGGCGAGTGCCGGCCGTTCTGTGCGTCGGGCATTTCGTTCGCGTCGTCGCTGCAGACCTTCTCGGCGTTCACCACCCTCAGCTTCCCGTACCTGCTCGTCGACGTGAACGGTGACGGCCGGCTCGACTTCGTCAGCACCGAGACGTCCATTCTCTACGTGCGGCTTGGCCAGCCGGCGGGTGGGATCTCTCCCACCACGTTCAGCAGTGTCTCGCTCAGCATCACGCCGAACTTCCTCGTGGCGGGCGATCTCACCGGTGACGGCCGGCCCGAGATCGTGGCCATCAGCACCTCGAGCACCGCATCGGTCCTTCGCAACAGCGGCACGGGCACCTTCGTGCAGTACGCCATCACCGCCAACCCGCTCGCCTTCACGGCGCCATCGACGGTCACCATCGGCGAGTTCACGGGCGCGCCCCCGCAGGACGTGCTGTTCGGCTTCAACCTCACCAACAACGCGCAGGCGGCGATCCTCTGGCCGGGTCTGTCGGGGAGCGTCGCGAACCCGGTGTCGACGGGCGCCTCGGCCAACATCGGCATCGCGTCGATCAGCAACCTGCGCGCGGTGAACGTCAACGCGGACGGGAACTCGGACGTGGTGGCCACTGCGGCGGCCAGCGCGGTGTTCGTCTTCCCGGGCACCGGCGTGGCGGCGAACCCGTTCAACACCGCGGCCGCCCAGTCGCTCCAGCTGCCCGGCGGCGAGTCCTTCCCCCCCGCGCCGTTCCCGCTCGAGGTGAACGACCTCACCGGCGACGGCGTGCCGGACGTGGTGGTCGCCAGCGTGCTGGGGATCTCGAATCAGGCGCGCGTCTTCCCCCTGTCGAGCACCTTCGCCTTCGGTCCGTCGACCTCGCTCGCGGCGCCGGCCACCATTCGGAGCCTGTCGACCGGCGACATCAACGGCGACGGACGGCGCGACGTCCTGGTGGGCTCGACCGACGTGCGCATCTTCCCCTCGTTGGCCGGCGGCACCTTCGGAACACCGCAGACGATCGCCCTGACGTTGACGAGCACCAGCCCGCTCGGCGCCCAGCTCGCGGACGTCGCTGGTGATGCACGGCCCGACGTCGTGCTCCAGAGCTCGAGCAGCATCATCACCGTCACGAACGAGAACGGCTCGTTCGGGCTGGCGCAGGGCACGAGCGTGCCGAACGCGGAGCGCCTCGTCGCGGGCGACTTGAACGGCGATGGGCTCACCGACGCGGTCGTGACGCCCACCATCGCCTCGACGATGAACGCCGAGGTCTTCTACGCGCGCGATGGCGGCACCTTCGTCGCGGGCCCGGTGATCCCCGTCCGCAGCGATTGGGTCGCGGTGGCCCGGCTCAACGGTGACGCCGTGTTCGACCTGGTCTCCATCGGCATCGGCCCGGACGCAGGCGTGGTGGACGCGGGGCTGCCCATGGGGCTCCCGAGCTACCGCCTGGCCGACAGCTTCAACCCCACCCCCACCACCATTCGCGGGCGGATCGAGGTCTTCCGGCTCAGCCAGTGGGGCTCGGTGTGTGACGACGGGTGGGACACCTTCGACTCCCAGGTGGCCTGCCGATCGCTGGGGTATTCGACCGCGGGGGCGCTCTTCTACGGGATCAACGCCGGCCCGGCGACGCTGCCCATTCTGATGGATGACGTGGCGTGTGGAGGCACAGAGCCAGAGCTCCTCGTGTGTTCGTTCAATCCGAACCACAACTGCAGCCACAGCGAAGACGTGGGCCTCGAGTGTTCCACCGTCGGCGCGGTGCCGAGCACGCCCACCGTGGTCGAGGTGCGGTTCGGCACCACCACGGGGACCTTCAGCGCACCGGTGCAGTTGACGACGCCCACCCCCGCGACGCTGGTCGCGACGGGAGAGCTCGATGGGGACACGAACGTCGACGTGCTGGCGGCGACCTCCACGACGCTCCAGTGGTTCCGCAACAACGGCAACGGCACCTTCCAGGCGGCGCAGCAGGTGGCGACGCTGGTGGGCGGAGCCAGCAGCCTGGTGGTGGTCGACCTCACCAACGATGGCCGACGCGACCTGCTGGTGCTCAACAGCTCGTTCTCGACGGTGACCCCGTACATCAACCTGGGCGGCGGAGGGTTCGCGGCCGGCACGGCGCTCACGGTCTCGGCCACGACGGGCTCCACGCTCGCGGTGGGCGACCTCACCAACGACAGCAAGGTGGACTTCGTGGTGGGCAGCCGCATGTACCGGGGTGATGGCTCGGGGGGCTTCATCTTCCAGTCGTCACTCCCGTCCCTCCCCTCGCGGCTGGTGCTGAGCGACCTCGACAACGACGCGTCCCTCGATCTCGCGGCCGGTGGAAATGCGAGCTCCGTGTTGACCCTGCTGCGAGGTGACTCAGCGCTGTCGTCGGGCTTCGTGTCGACGACCACCGGGGTGAGCCTGGGGGCCCCGGTCGCCGACGTGGCCGCCGCCACCCTCAACGGGGACACACGGCGGGATCTCCTGATCCTCCAGGGCACCACCGGCGCCCGGTTCCTCGCGGGGCTCCCGGGCCTTTGTCGCTGACGAGCGCCCGGAACCCCAGCGCGGCTCGAAGCGTCCACTCTCGCCATGTCCTTCACGCTCGTGGTGGTGCTCCTCAGCCAGGTCAGCCCGTCGCCCAGGCCCGTGGCCGCGGGGCTCGACGCCGCCATAGCCCTGGTCGAGACGCCCTACGAGTGGGGCGGACGTCTGCGCAAAGGTGAGGGCCTGGACTGCATCGGCGTGGTGCTGGCCGCCGCTGAGCGCGCCTCGGGCTGTGGGTGGCGGTCGTACTCGGTGAAGCCAACGGAGCTGGTGGCCCGACGACACTGGGGCGCACCGGTCGCAGGCCTTGCTCCGGTGTCGACCGAGGCGCTCGACCCGTCGCTGCTCGCGCCAGGCGACGTGCTCTTGTTGGTGGGGCCGCTCAAGAACCCCGCAGAGCCCGCGATCGGTCGACTGGGCGACGTGGACGTCTGGGTGTGGCACGTCGGCCTGTACGTGGGGAAGGGCGAGGCGCTCTTCGGCGATCACCACGCGGGGAAGACGCTCGTGACGCCGCTCGCCGAGTACCTTCGCGTCAACCGCTCGGAGTACTCGGGCCTGTTCGTGCTCCGGGGCCCGGCCGTCGCCCCCAGCCGGTGCCGGCGGCACGCCCCGATCGGCGCGATTCGCTGAAGTCGAACTCGGGGCCCGCTCGCGAACGTCGCAGGTGAGGGTCCGGGATGATCTCGAGGCTCCCATCGATTGACGATGCGGCTTAAGGCCCATCGTGGGCGACAGGCGACCGACCTCAGGACATCGCTTCGTGCTCGTCGGTCGAGATCTCCTCGTCCCCGGCGTCGCCGAGCGCGGGGGGCTCGACCGCGGTCGCGAGGTGCGACTTGAGCCGATCGGGCAGGACTTCGTCCCAGACCCCCATCAGCGGACGGCCGAGCTGTCCGAGGGCCACCACCATCACCTCGGCCACGGCGGTGCGCACGAGGGCGGCGGCCTCGGGAGAGTCGTGCTCCTCCGCCCACGCCACCAGGGCGCTGACGTCGGAGAGGAGTTGCTGCAGCGTCGAGGAGACCTGCGCCGCCGTCTCTTTCCGCAGCGGCGCGAACGTCACGTCATCTGCCATGGGTTGACTCTCGCACGTCGGCCACACAGGCGCACGCCCGCTGACAGGGGCGGTCAGGGGTGGGCGAAGCAGTCGAGTGCGGCCACGCCGAACATGTCCTTGCCGACGACGTGGGTGCCCCGCTTGAGCGCGGCGCCGGTGAGCAAAGGCCGCAGCTGAGGCTCCTGCGGGGCGACGATCGCGATGTGTTTGATGCGCACCTCTCGCGGAATCGCCACCACGAGGTACCCGGCCCCGGCCGCTTCGTAGATCGACGCGTCGGTGACCTTCGACCAGCCGCGCATCGGGCCCTCGTGGCGCAGCCAGTCCACCGTCTGGGCGAGCGTGAGCTCCTTGGCGCCGACGAAGTGGGGGATCTCGCAGTTCATCGCGCGGCTGACGTCCCACACGAAGATGTGGCCACGGGGCTTGCCGGGCGCGTCGTCGGAGTAGCGCGGGTTGGTCTCGACCGCGAACTGCGCGAGCACGTGCTCCAGCACCTCGACGGAGCGCTTGCCCTCGCGGTTCTGGATCGGCGCCTTGACGGCCTTCCACACGTCGCGGCCGGTGAGGGCCGGGTGGGGCGTGACGCCGTCGGGCACGTAGTCGCTCTCGGCCTCGGGCTCCTCGACGGCCTTGATGGTGCCGGGATCGGTGCCCAGGAAGCTCGAGCGCTTTCGCTGGATCGCTCCGGACGCAAACTGCGAACCCATCAGGTCCTTCTGCACCGTGGTGAGACCGGCGGGCCGGGCGGCATCCCCGGTCACGGCCACCTCGGCGGTGGGTGGGGCTGCGGGGGCACCGGGCGCGGCCGTCGTCGGAGCCGACCCCGCTTTGGCGGGGGCGGCCGTCGGAGCGGACGGAGCCTTCGGGGACGCGGGCGACTTCGGCGTGACGTCGGGGATGGCGAACGAGCCTGTCGCGGTGCGAGGCGCCTGCGCTGGAATCTGCCCGGTCGGGCGACGGCCGTCTCCATCACTGCCGAGATCGAAGCCACCCTTCGCCTGCGGCTTCGCGTTCTGTTCCTTGGGGGGAGGAGCCATGCCGAACCGGACTGTAGCCGCCTGCGCACGAGGTGGGGCAAGCCATCGAATCGGGCCCGGGCGCCGGTCAGGTTCTGCACCAACCGGTGAGTGACGCAGCGCCGGCCCTCGGCACGTGGCGACAGACGGCTCTTGACTGCGACCACTCGGCCGGCGCTGCCCATCGAGGGAGCGCCACCTCCGTGCGCGCTCGTTCCGGCCTGCGGCTCCTCGTCGAGCGGTGGGTCGTCTGGACGTGACGGAAGCTCCCGCGCACCCTGGTTCGCTTCGGCTTCGCGCTCGCGGTTGATCAGCTCGATTCAGGCCTGCGCTCACCCGGCGCGCGGAGTCGCAGTTCACGAAGTCATTTGGGTCCCGCGCGCCCTCGTTCGCGCTGGGCTCCATTTCGCGGGCTGCTCAGCCCTCGCGGCGGTTTTTTTGCCGGGGTGTTTGTGCCGTGGTCACATCATCAGGCCTGTAGCGACCCCATGCTGATCCGTTCGACGCTGATCCTCGCCGTTCTCACCGCGTTCCCTGCGAGCGCGGCGAAGCCGTCTGCCGACGAGGCCTACGAGGCGGCGAAGGCCGAGTACGGAAAGCTGAAGAAGGACGAGGCGCGTCGGGCGCTGCGGCACCACTGGCTCAACGTGGGCAAGCGCTTCGACGCCCTCGCCGCGAAGTTCCCGAAGACCGACCGCGCGCCCGAGGCGCTCTTCATGGCGGGCCAGCTCTACGGCGATCTCTCGCGGCTGTCGCAGAACATGGACGACGTGGCGAACGCGGAGCGCGCGTGGAAGCGATTGGTCGACGGCTGGCCGAAGCACCGGCTGACCGACGACGCGGCGCTCGGCCTTGCGCGGCTGCTCGCGGATCGCAAGGGCGACGCGAAGATGGCGCGCAAGGTGCTGGAAGGCGCCCTCGAGCACGCGAACGACAAGAAGAAGGAGATGCAGCGGCTGCTGGCGTCGCTCCCGGTACCCGTGGAGCCGAAGGCGAAGAAGGCTTCGCTGCCAAGCAAGCCCGCGAAGGAAGCGAAGCCCGCCCAGGTCCACACGGTGGAAGCGGCGACGGTGGCCGTTGCGCCGAAAGCCGACGAGGACGACGCGTCGGAGGCGCCTGCGAAGCGGGTGTCGGCGCTGGCCGAGGCGCTCCGAAAACTGCGCGAGCTGCCCGAGGTGCCAGCCGCCAATCCTGAGCGCGACGAGGAAGCGCCTTCCGTCCAGGCACGCCGCGCGCCGGTGATCAGCCGGGTGGAGCCACCGCCCGGGGATCCGGCGCCCGAGGCGGAGGCGGCCGTGGTCGAACCCGGTGAGTCGTCCGCGATCGCCTCCCTCCAGGAGCGCCTGCGCGACGTACGAGTGGGTGCGCGCGGCACGGATCCCGCCGCGAAGTCCCGGCTCGCCGCCCTGGCCCGTCATCAGCAGAAGGACGAGCTCTCCCTGGCGCAGCAGCTTGGCCTCAAGGTCCGCCGGGTGGTGATCGACGCCGGCCACGGAGGCCATGACACCGGCGCGATCGGCCCGACCGGTGTCCGCGAGAAAGACGTGGCGCTCTCGGTCACCCAGAAGCTCAAGACGAAGCTCGAGGCGTTGGGGCTCGAGGTGGTGCTCACCCGCGACGACGACACCTTCGTCGCGCTGGACGAGCGCACCCGCATCGCCAACCGCGAGCACGGCGACCTCTTCATCTCGATCCACTGCAACGCGGCGCCGTCGAAGGTGCTCCGCGGCGTCGAGACCTACACCCTCAACACCTCCAGCAACCGCTACTCGGTGCGCCTGGCCGCCCGCGAGAACGCCACGACCGAGCGCGGCATCAACGACCTCCAGTACATCCTCGCGGACCTCGCGACGAAGGCGAACACCGGCGAGTCGCAGCGCCTCGCCGACCGCGTGCAGCGTTCGATCATCCGCGGCCTGTCGAAGGACTACAAAGGCGTGCGCGATCTCGGCACGAAGGAGGCCCTCTTCGTCGTGCTCCTCGGCGCGAAGATGCCGTCGATCCTCGTGGAGACCTCGTTCCTGTCGAACCCGGAAGACGAGCAGCGGCTGGCGAGTGCGGAGTACCAGCAGCTCCTCGCCGATCAGATCGCAGAAGCGGTCTCGGGCTTCCTCGACGAGCGCAACAAGGTGGCGCAGGTCGACTGACGCTGGGCTTATGGGGACGGCTGTGGTTTTGAGCCGCCCGTGAAACGGGTTCGAGCGCTCGAGGCGGTCTTCTTCGCGACGGGGTTCGCCGCGCTCCTGCTGCAGGTCGTCTGGCAGCGCATCATCTCGCTGCACGCCGGGGTCGATCTCGTCGCCAGCACGACGGTGGTGGCGGCGTTCATGGCGGGCCTGGGCCTTGGGAACCTGCTGGGCGGCTTTGTCGCCGACCGCCTCTCACCGCGCGCGACGCTGGCCTTCTACGCGGCCTCGGTGGCCACGGTGGGCGTCTACGGCCTGGTGAGCCCCACGCTGCTCTACGACGGCTATCGCGCGGTGGCGCCCTCACTGGGCGGCCTGGGGAGCACGTTCGCCTTCAACCTCGCGATGCTGGCGGTCCCGACGACGTTGATGGGCGTGTCGCTGCCGTTGTTGGCGCGTGGCGTGGTGTCGACCGTGGCGGAGGCCGCGCACCGGCTCGGGCGCCTGTACGCCATCAACACCTTCGGCGCGGCGCTCGGCGCGTGCCTGTCGGGCTGGTACCTGCTGGGCACCTTCGGCTTCGTCACCAGCATCCGGCTGGCCTCGGCCTGCTACCTGGTGGCGGCGGGCGTGGCGCTGTGGCTGTGGCGCGAGGCGAAGGGCGAGGCAGGGGTGCCGGTGGCGCCCTCGACGAGCGGCGCGGATCCCGCGTGGCCCTGGTACCTGACGTACGGCGTGACGGGCGCGATCGCGCTGGGCCTCGAGGTCGTCTACCTGCGGCTCGTCGACGCGCTGATGCGCTCCAACGCCTACACCTTCGCGCACGTGTTGACGCTGTACCTGGTGAGCTTCGCGGTGGGCGCGGCGGTCGGCTCCCGGTGGGTCGGTCGCTCCGCCAGGCCGGGGCACACGTTCCTCAAGGTGCAGCTCGGCATCGGCGCGACGGCCCTGCTGGGCCTGTTGGTGCTCATCCACATGCCGGTGCCTGGGGTGCGCGCGATGTTCGAGAGCTACTTCGCCTCGGACGGGTACCTCTCGACGGGGCCGTCGATGCCCGAGACGGCGCGGGCCGCGGCGAAGTTCGTCTTCGTGCACCTGCTGGGGCCGCTCACGGTGATGGGGGCTCCGGTGTTCCTGATGGGCGTCGCGTATCCGTTCGTCCAGGCCGAGGTGACGCGAGAGCTGTCTCGGCTGGGGCGGGGCACGGGGCGGCTGCTGTTCGCCAACATCGTGGGGAACGTCGCGGGCACGCTGGTGGTGAGCTTCGTGCTGCTCGACGCGCTCGGGAGCGCCGGCACGTTGCGCCTGTTGGCCGGGCTGTCGGTGGCGCTTGGGCTGTGGGGGCTCTGGCTGGCCCGCGGCGAGGCTGGACGCCGAACGCCCGCCTGGGGCGCGCTCGCGGTGGTGGCGCTGGCGTGCGTCGCGGTGTTCCCTTCGAACGAGCGCCTGTGGGGGTTCTTCCACGCCGCGCGGCCCGAGGGCTTCGTGCTCGTCGAGGAGCGCGCCTGCGTCAACGCCTGGGTCACCAAGGAGCAGGGGGAGCAGGTGCTCTTCCTCAACGCCACGAGCCAGAACGGGTGGCCGTACGACGACTTCCACGTGGTGATCGGCATGGTGCCATCGCTGGTGCATCCGTCGCCGCGGCGGGCGCTGGCGGTGGGGTTGGGCGCGGGCAGCACCGCCTGGGGATTGCTGCAGGACGAGCGCCTCGAGCGCGTGGAGTGCGTGGAGATCTGCGGCGGAGAGATCGATCTCATCCGTCAGCTCGCGAGCGCGAAGGCCTCGGCGGAGAGCCGACAACTCCTCGAGGACCCGCGGTCGACGTTGATCGTCGGAGACGGCCGCAAACACCTGCTGACCGCTCGTGAGCCGTGGGACGTGATCACCGTGGACGCGATGCGGCCCAACGGCGCGTCGGCGGGGAACGTGTACAGCCGCGAGTTCTACGAGCTGGTGGCGGCGCACCTGGCGCCGGGCGGGTTGTTCGCGCAGTGGGTGCCGACGGCCCGGGTGCTGGCGACGGTGAAGCAGGTCTTCCCGCACGTGCTGGTGATGGAGGTCCCGGGTGGGCGCGGTGAGTTTCTTCTCGCCTCGGATCGACCGGTGCCGTTCTACCGTCAGGCGCTGCTCGAGCGGCTGGCGTCACGGTCGGCGAAGTTCAGCGAGGCGCAGCGGGCGTCCGTGCGCGCGTTCGCCGAGGCCACCCAGCCCCGCGTGGAGCGCGCCGGCGGTGCCCCCGAGCCGGTCGCCGAGTCGGCCCTCAACGCCGACCTGTTCCCGCGAGACGAGTACTTCCTCAACCGGAATTGATCGGACCGCTCGGGGTTGGGAAGGGCTCGTCGAACGGGCCGGGGTGAAGGCCGATCTGCGCCTACTGGAGCATGAAGACCGTGCTCAAAGCGATCGCCGTGAGTGGAAGCACCGCCAACGCCAGCCAACGGGGTTTCCCTCGCCTGAGTGCCCAGACATTGAACGCCAGCGCGGCGAGAGCGAGCAGTCGGTATCCAACATCGAGCTGATCAAGTAGGCCAAGGAGGGTCTGCAAAGGTGCGGGAGAAATTCGTTCCGTGTTCCGGACGAAGATCACCTCCCAATGAAGGCTGGAGGAGGTCCTCAGCAGCCACAACGACGTCGCGCTGAGCAGAAGGCTGGCCGGCGCCGGGGCTGGGCCAACGCCCGTTCCTTCGGCTTCAGCATTCGGACGCATTCCGTCAACACGCCGGCTACGGCTGGACCGATCTCAGCACGCCCCCGCCGACGGTCCCCAGCCACAGCGTGGTGCGCTGCGCGCCGTTCTGCATCGTGGTGAACCCATCGATCGCCGTCACGCGCCGCTGGCTGCCGGAGTCGATCAGTCGCCACTGCACCCCGTCGAACCGCATCATGAAGCCGAAGCGGATGGGCGGGTTGGTGAAGCCCACCATGTACAGGTTGTCGACCGAGCTGCCCCACGACGCCGTCGCCACGTCCATGGGAATGGGGAACGACTCGAACAACGAGAGGTTCGCGGTGTCCCAGTAGACGCCGAAGCGCGCGTCGCCGAAGGCCCAGGCCTCGCCGCCGCCGGGCGCGTACACGGTGCGCCACGGCCCCTGCCGGATCATCATCGACTCGCGCGGGGTCCACGTCTGCCCGGTGCGCTGCACGAGGAGCGCGTCTCCGGCCACCCAGATCTCCGTCGCGTTGGGACAGCTCACCGCGTGCAGGTCGCCCATCATCGCCACCTCGCTCGGGGTCAGCCCGGTCGTGTCGCCGAAGTAGGCCGCGCCGTTGTCACCCGCGCCCACGAGGCGGCCACCGCACCACTTCAGGTCGCGAATCGGTCCCAGTCGCGAGGTGGGCATTGGTCGCCACTGCGTCATGTCCCAGCGGAAGACGCCGTCATCGGTGTCGACGACCACATCCATCCCGCCACGCGCGACGATCGCATGCACGGGCCGCGAGAAGGGCTGCGGCGGGCCCAGTGGTTCCCAACCGTTCGGGCCCTGGTGGAGGACGCTCCCGGTCTGCTGGGTGCACAGCACATCGACGCACTCGTTCACGCTCACGAAGACGTCCGTGGGCGTGGCGGCGATGTCGGCGACGTCTCCGTAGAAGCCACGGCTCTTCTCGATGAAGGTCTTTCCCGTCGCGTCCCATTCCCACACCGCGCCGAAGTCGCCGACGACGTACCCGATGGGAGAGCGAGGCCCGCCTCCGAAGATGCCGCGAGGTTGTTGCGGCCCACGCAGGGTGAACTCGGTAAAGCCAGCGCCGCCGGCCCCGCCGTCGAGGGCCCCGCCATCGACGAGGCCTCCGTCAGGGTCCATCATGCCGGCATCGGGGTCGACCGCCCCTGCGTCGAGACTGCCTCCGCCATCGACCGCGGGCGGCGGCGCTGGAGGAGGCACCCAGGCTGCGACCAACGCACGACCCGCGCGACGACCCGAGAGGAAGAGCCGATCATCGAACAGCGCCATCGCCGTGAAGTCGGCCGTCGCGAGCGAGGCCGGGAGGTTGATCGCCGTCCAGCCACCATTGGTGAAGCGCCACAGCCGACCGCCGCCGACCGCCCAGGACTCACCGGTGGTCGCGTCGAGGATCTGCCCGGCCTTCAGCAGCACCGCGAGCTCGCGCTCGAACAGCGAGTCCCACACGCGGCGAGCCGGATCGTACCGGTAGATGCTGCCCAGCTCGTTGACGACGGCGAACGCGCCCCGGCCATCACCGGTGATGGACATCACGCGGCGCAGGGTGGGGTTGTTCTCCTCGACCCAGCCGCCGTCGCGGTAGGCGAGCAGGTTGTTGCCGCTGCCGGCCGTCATGCCGAACGTCCCGTCGAACCACAGGGTCGACAGCTCGGAGATGTTGTTCGGCGGGAAGACACGCACGCGTGGCGGCTGGGTGGTGCCGCGGAACTCGACGGTGACGCCAGTGGTGCCCTGGAGCCCGACGGCGATGGCGTTCTGCGGCGTGGTGCCGCCGACCGCGCGGAACGACAGCCCGGGCCCCGAGAAGAGCCGCTGCCATTGATCGCTCGAGCTGCGGGCCAGCACGGTGCCGTTCTCGCCGACGAAGATCGTGCCCAGTCCGCCAGGCGCCAGCGCGCCGCCCCAGAGATCGTTTCCGGTGGGGAAGGGGTTGTCGTGCGAGGCGGTGGTGGGCCCCGCGAGTGGGGGATCACGAACGACGAACACCTTCGCCGTGTCGGTCTTCATGCCTACGCGGGCGGTGACGGTGGCGGTGCCGGGATCGAGGGCGGTCACCTTGCCCGTCATGTCGATGCTCGCGACGCGCGGCGGGAGGACGCTCCAGGTGACGGCGGCCTCGATGGCGTCTCCGTTGGGCGCGACGACGCGGGCGGTGAACTGCTGCGTCTCTCCGACGCGCAAGGTGGCTTCTTCGGGCTCGACCTCCAGTCGATCGATGTTCGGCGTCGACGGCGAGGTGAGCCAGAACAGCCCGAGGCGGTCGGTGGTGGCCTCGACGGCCTCGAACGGCGTGGTGTTGGTCCGCGAGCCGGGGAGCGGGTTCATGAACGACTCGTTCCCGGTCTGTCGGCGCATGTCGTACGTGCCGGGGTCGACCCCTCGCACGAGGAGCTCGGGATCCCAGCTCAAGTACAGCTTCACCGGCGTCTGGAAGCGCAGGTTGGTGGGCGAAATCCGCCAGCCCGGGCTGATGCGCTTGCGGCCGGGGATGTCGGGAATGCCCGTGTCCACCCGGGTGAAGAAGATGCGCGTCTCACCCGTGACGGCGTTGCGCGGCACCTCGAAGGCGTAGCCGTTGCGAATGAAGGGCCCGCCGCCTTCGGGCGTGAGGGTGAAGGCGTTGTCCTCGCCGCCATCGGGGAGGTTGACCACGGGGGGGCAAGCCAGAAGGGCCATCGACGACACGCCGATGAGCGCCAAGAGACGACAAAACGAGGACGTCACGAACGGGTGCTCCTTCGGCCCAGACGGCGCGCTGCAGCGTTGGCCCAGCGTGTGGGCGTGAATACTCCACCTTCCGGGCGGGGAACAGCGGTGTGGGTTCGGGTTGACGGGGAATGCCTTCCGCTGAATGTGAGTTGCGTGCCAATGGTCCGTTCTCCTTTCGAGGTGTCCCCCATGGAGTCCCGCCGCCTGGTGGTTGTCGCAGTGCTCGCCGCGTCGTCCGTCTTCGCGCAGCCCGTGACGCCGAAGGAGGCGCAGCTGCCGAGCCTCGCCCCGCTGATCGAATCGGTGAAGGGCGCGGTGGTGAACATCGACGTGCGCAAGGAGGTGAAGGGTGACGAGCTGCTGAGCCTGCCCCTGCCGATGCGCCGTCGAGGCGGGGGCGGGCCTCCCACGACCCAGGGCAGCGGCTCGGGCGTGATCATCGACTCGAAGGGACTGGTGCTCACGAACAACCACGTCGTGGCGGACGCGATGACGATTCGGGTGCGGCTCGACGACGGGCGCACGCTCGAGGCGGAGATCCTCGGACGAGATCCGCTCACCGATCTCGCGTTGCTCAAGGTGAAAGGAAAGGCCGAGAAGCTGCCGTCGGTCGCGCTGGGAGACTCGGGGCAGCTGCGCGTCGGCGATTGGGTGGTGGCCATCGGCAACCCCTTCGGCCTCGCGCACTCGGTGACGCTGGGCATCATCTCGGCGAAGGACCGCGACATCTCGGCGGGCCCGTACGATCAATTCCTGCAGACGGACGCGGCGATCAACCCGGGCAACTCCGGCGGTCCCCTCTTCAACCTCAGGGGCGAGGTGGTGGGCATCAACACGGCCATCAACGCGGCGGCGAACAGCATCGGCTTCTCGGTGCCGTCGAACCTGGCGAAGGCCCTGGTGCCGCAGCTCGAGGCAAAGGGCTTCGTGGTGCGTGGCTGGCTCGGCATCGCCCCGCAGGACGTGACCGGCGCGCTGGCTCGAGCGCTCAACGTTCCTGGCGGCGAGGGATCGTTGGTGGTGAGCGTGACCGAAGGCGGACCGGCGGCGAAGGCGGGCATCAAGGAAGAGGACATCATCGTCGCGCTCGACGGCGTGAAGGTGCCGAACGCGTCGGCGCTGGTGCGGCTGGTGGGGCTCAAGCGGCCCGAGACACCGGCGACGCTGTCGGTGATTCGCAACGGGAAGGCCATCGAGCTCAAGGTGACGCTGGGCACGCGGCCGGACGTCGAGGGCATCGGCGCGGTGGAGCGCCCGTCGGAAGGTGACGAGAAGCCGGCCACACCGCCGCGGCTGGGGCTCTCGCTCGACGATCTCGACCCCCGCTTCGTGAGCGCGACCGGCATCAAGGGCGGCGCGAGCGTGGTCGAGGTGGCGCCCGGCTCTCCGGCGGAAAAGGGCGGCCTGCGGCGCGGCATGGTGGTGACCGAGGCCAACCACAAGCCGGTGAAGAACCGCGATGAGTTGGTGAAGGAGCTGAAGACCGCGAAGCCAGGCGACGTGGTGCTGTTGCGAACCCTCGTCCCGGGAGGCGGGCGCGGACTGCAGGCGATCGAAGTGCCGTAGGTCTTTGAGGCCTGGGGGCTAGGCCGCCTGTCCGTCAATCAACTGCCGGACGGCGACGAGTTGCCCGTTGACGATGGTGACGGCGGGCCGCGACACGAGGCGGGTGACCGGCATGACCGACACAGGCCGGTCCGACTTGCGGGGCTGGGTGCGGGAGGCGTCGGTCATGAGGGAACTCCTGAGCAATGCGGGGGCCACCTTCACCAACCCATGTCGGTCGTTCAGGTTGCGGTCACTTACGACCGTCGATGTCTCCCAAACGAGGCCAGGTGGAGGCGAGTGCACCGCTCCATGACGCCCGACCGTGACGCCTCATTCACACCTGTGCAGGCCCTGACATTCGTGTCCGCCCCAGGGCCCCAATCCCCCCAAGTCCCCCAAACCCCTGTGGCCGCCACATATGGTCACACCACGTAGTGTCACGCTTGCTCACGTCTTCTCTCACATGCTAGGTCCACGCGGCTCCGAGGCCGATTTACCGGCCCCGGCGCGGTTCGCACTCCAGCGAATTCCCACGGCAGAGGGGACCCGACATGCGTCTGAAGCGGCTCGACATCACGGGTTTCAAGTCCTTCATGGACCGCACCGTGTTCTCGTTCGACGACGGCATCACGGCGGTGGTCGGCCCCAACGGCTGCGGCAAGTCGAACGTCGTCGACGCCATTCGCTGGGTGATGGGCGAGCAGAGCGCGAAGAACCTCCGGGGCCGCGGCATGGAGGACGTCATCTTCAACGGCTCCGAGACGCACGCGCCGCTGTCGATGGCCGAGGTGACGCTGACGCTCACCGTCGAGTCGCAGGACCTCATGCCCGCGGCGCTCGCCGGCCTGCCCGAGGTGGGCATCACCCGTCGCCTGTTCCGCTCCGGCGAGTCCGAGTACCAGATCAACAAGACCACCTGCCGCCTGCTCGACATCACCGAGCTGTTCCTCGGCACCGGCGTCGGCACCAAGGCGTACTCGATCATCGAGCAGGGTCGCGTCGGGCAGATCGTCTCCGCGCGCCCGGAGGATCGGCGCTCGTTCATCGAAGAGGCCGCCGGCATCACCAAGTACAAGGCCCGCCGCCGCGCCGCCGAGCGGAAGATGGAGTCGACCCAGCAGAACCTCCTGCGCGTCAACGACATCGTCGCCGAGCTCGAGAAGCGCCTCGACTCGCTCGAGCGTCAGGCCCGCAAGGCCGAGAAGTACAAGCGCCTGCGCGCCGAGATGCGGGACATCGAGCTGCACCACTCCTCGCACCGCTTCCTCGAGCTGATGGCCGGCCGGTCGCTCATCACCGCGCGTCTCGACACCCTCACCGCCGACGAGCACGAGAAGCTCGGCCGCGTGCACTCGATGGATACGGACATCTCGACCCGTCGCGAAGCGCTCGAGGCCGAGACCGCCGCGCTCGAGGCCGCTGCCGCCGAGTTCTACGCGCTCGAGTCACAGGTGCAGCTCGATTCGCAGAACCTCGCGCACTGGCGGGAAGATCTCGACGCCACCCGCCAGCGCGTCGCCGCCGCCGAGACCGAGCTGACCGAGGTGCTCGCCCGCAAGGCCACCGCCGAGCAGGAGAAGCACGAGGCCGAAGGGGAGCTCCAGCGCCTGGGCGTCGCGTCCCGCGAAGACGAGGTCGAACTCAGCGTGCTCGAAGAAGAGCTGCGCCGCACGGTCGAGCTGATGGCGTCCGTCACCACGCGCCTCGACGCCGAGCGCCGCGAGCTCGTCGACGTCCTCACCCGCGTCGCCAACCACGAGTCGAACCTCGCCAACCTCGACAGCCGCCGCGCGGAGCTCGATCAGCGCATGGAGCGCCTCTCGGGCGAGCGCGCCGTCCTTCTTGCCGAGCAGACCCAGCTCGAAGACGCCCGCCGCGAGGTGTTGGCGCGGGTCGAGCAGAGCCGCCAGATGGCGATGGAGATCACCCAGCGCCGCGGGGAAGAAGAGGACACGCTCCAGAAGGCGCGCGAGGCCTTCACCGAGAACGAGGTGATGGTGCTCGCGGTGCGCGACGAGCTCTCCGACACCCGCAGCCGCCTCCAGTCGCTCGAAGAGATCCAGCGCAACTACGAAGGCTTCGACCGCGGCGTGCGCGCGGTGATGGGCAAGGCCGGTGAGGATCTGCGCCAGGCCGGTATCTTCGGCCTCGTCGCCGACGTCGTCACCGCGCCGCCGGAGCTCGAGAAGGCCATCGAGGCAGCGCTCGGAGAACAGCTCCAGCACGTCATCGTCGAGTCGCCCGAGCGCGGCCTCGAGTACGTCGAGTACCTCAAGTCCCTCGGTGAGGGCCGCTCCACGTTCGTTCCCGTCGGCTCCGACGTCGTCACGCCGCTGCCGGCCCTCGAGGGGCCCGAAGTGCGCGCGATGGCGCTCTCGCAGGTGCAGGTGAAGGACGAGGCGGTGCGCGGGTTGGTCGAGCGGCTGCTCAACGGCGTGGTGGTGGTGCACGATCTCGAGAGCGCTCGTTCGCTCCTGCCGCGCGCGCCGGACCACACGTTCGTCACCATCGACGGTGAGGTGCTGCGTCGCGGCGGCGTCGTCACCGGCGGCGTCATGGAGGGCCCGGCCGTGGGCGCGCTCCACAAGAAGCGGCAGATCGCCGATCTCGCCGACGAGGTGCGCCGCCTCGAGGAGCGCTACCAGGAGCTCATCACCCGTCACTACGAGCTCCAGAAGCAGGTCGGTCAGCTCGAGGGCGTGCTCAAGGGGCTCGAGAAGAACCGCCACCAGGAAGAGCTGCAGCTCCAGGGCCACGAGAAGGATCTCTCACAGGCCGCCTCGAGCCTCGTGAAGCTGCGCGAGCGCATCGCGGGCCTCGACGCGGAGCTCTCCCAGCTCGAGGCGTCCAAGAACGCACTGTCGGTCGATCTCGAGTCCTCGCGAGGCGAGGTGATGCACGGCCAGACAGACAAGCAGGCGCGTGAAGAGCGCGTCGCGTTGCTCCAGGCCGAGCTCGAGACGTTGACCACCCGGAGCGAGACGACCCGCGCCCAGGCCACCGGTCTCAAGGTCAAGGTCGCCTCGTCGAGCGAGCGCGGCTCCTCCGCCCGGCAGCGCGCAGACACGCTCTTCACGCAGGTGAACGAGCTCACTGAGCGCGCGGGCCGGCTGTCGACGACGAAGGACGAGGGCGCCACCCGGATCGTCGAGCTGGAGCAGCGCCTCGCCGAGACCGGCACCGGCCGCGAGGAGCGCGAGGCGAAGTTGCTCGAAGCGCGTGGCGGCATCGAGGCCCGCAAGGAGGCCCACACCGCTGAAGTCGCGAAGGTGCGGGACGAGGAGCACCAGCTCAAGGAGCTGCGCGCGGCCGCCGAGGCGCTCACCCACGAGCTGTCCGAACTGACGCTCAAGTCCCGGGAACTCGCCCTCGAGCTCGAGCACCTCTCCACCACCGTCCAGGAGCGCCACGGCGTTTCGATGAACGAGGCCATCGCGGCGTACCACACGCACCCACAGCTCGGCGCAGAGGCCGTCGAGCGCCTGAAGGAGCTTCGCGCTCAGGTCGAGAAGATGGGCGAGGTGAACGTCACCGCCATCGAGGAGCATCAGGAGATCCAGCAGCGCTTCGACTTCCTCTCGAAACAGAAGAAGGATCTCGAGGCCTCGCTCGCCCAGCTCACCGAAGCCATCAAGACGATCGACGAGACCTCGCGGCTGCGGTTCAAGGAGACGTTCGACGTCGTCAACGACAAGTTCCAGCAGGTCTTCCCGCGGCTCTTCGGTGGAGGGCGCGCCAGCCTGCTGCTCACACACGAGCCCGGCTCCAGCGAGCCCGGCATCGAGATCCTCGCGCAGCCGCCGGGCAAGAAGCTGCAGAGCGTGAACCTGTTCTCGGGTGGTGAGAAGGCGCTCACGGCCGTCGCGCTCATCTTCGGCATCTTCCTCATCAAACCGACGCCGTTCTGTCTGCTCGACGAGGTCGACGCGCCGCTCGATGAGGGCAACGTCGGCCGCTACAACGACATGGTGCAGGAGATGAGCAAGACGTCGCAGTTCATCCTCATCACCCACAACAAGCGCACCATGGAGATCGGCGACACCCTCTACGGCGTCACCATGGAGGAGCCGGGTGTCTCGAAGCTCGTCGCGGTGAACCTCAAGGAGGCGGCGGCGAACTCGGACCAGCAGGTGGCGTGAGAGCCAATGGGACTGACGTACGTCACAGCCACGATTCGACCGCTTCGGCCCTGAGGATTCCGAGCCGCTCCTGGCGTCGTGGACCTCGAAAGCATGGGCATCGGCGTCGACCCGGTCAGCCGAACCCTTCGACGGAGGTCGTCGAGGCCGCTGAAAGTCGTCTGTCGGAGCGGGTGAACTCGACCGGACCTTGCGATACATGCGCGGGCCTCTCGCACTGAGGAGGCTCCATGCGTTGGTTCCCACTCGTTGTCGTCGTCGCTGGTTGCGCCACGCCGGAGCCGGCTCAGAAGGCTCCCGTCGCCGCCCCCGCGCCCGTCGAGAAGGCGCCGCCGGCCCCGCCGAAGTTCTCGGTCGACCTGTCGAAGCCGATGCCCGCGGGCCTCGACGACAAGGCGATGGACGTGAAGGCCGACCCCTGCACCGACTTCTACCAGTTTGCCTGCGGCGGCTGGATGGCCACCATCGAGATCCCCGCGGACCGCCCCATCTATTCGCGTGGCTTCGTCTCCATTCAGGAGCGCAACGAGCAGCTCCTCAAGGCGATCCTCGACGAGGCGGCGGCGAACGGCCTCCCGGCCGGCACACCCTTCGCGAAGCAGCTCGGGGACTATTACTCCACCTGCGTCGACGAGCCCGCCCTCGAGAAGGCGTTGCCGGAGGTGAAGAAGTTCATCGACCAGGTCGCCAGGGTGAAGGACGCCCGCTCGCTGGCCACGTCGGTCGGCACCCTCCACGCCGGCGGCTACCGCGCCTTCTTCGAGATCGGCGCGATCCAGGATCTCAAGAAGTCCACCGAGGTGATCGCGATGCTCGATCAGTCGGGCCTCGGTCTGCCGGACCGCGATTACTACGTGGACGAGGACAAGAAGAACGTCCGCGAGCTCTACAAGTCGCATGTCGAAGCGATGTTCGGGCTGCTCGGCGTGGACGCGAAGGTGGCCCAGCGGAAGTCCGACGAAGTGATGGCGATCGAAACGCGGCTGGCGAAGGTGTCACAGACGCGCGTCCAGCGGAGAGATCCCAACAAGCTCTACAACCGGATCGACCGGAAGGGGCTCGTCGAGCAGGCGAAGGACTTCCCCTGGGACGCGTACTTCACCGCGCTCGGCCAGAAGGAGCTCTCGGCCATCAACGTCAACTCCGTGCCGTACTTCGTCGAGCTCGCCGCCATCGCGAAGGACACGAAGCCCGAGCTCCTCGACACCTACCTGACCTGGGTCGTGTTGCGCGCCTCGACGCCGGCTTTGCCGAAGGCCTTCCAGGACGAGGCGTTCAGCTTTTCGTCGAAGGCCCTCACCGGCGCCAAGGCCGACCGCGCGCGCTGGAAGAAGTGCGTGGCCTTCACCGATGGCGATCTCGGTGAGGCGCTCGGCCGCGAGTTCGTCCGCCGCGCGTTCGGAGAAGACGGCAAGTCGCGCACCAACGCGATGGTCGAGGCGCTCCAGAAGTCGTTCGAGAAGAACCTCGGCGGTCTGGGCTGGTTCGACGAGCCGACGAAGAAGGCGGCGCTCGAGAAGGTCGGACGCATGGTGGGCAACAACAAGGTCGGCTACCCGAGCGTCTGGCGGGACTACGCGTCGCTCACGACGACCCGCGGCTCGTTCTTCGCCAACTCACTCGCGGCGAACCGCTTCGAGGTGAAGCGCCAGCTCGCGAAGGTGGGCAAGCCCGTCGACCGGACCGAGTGGCTCATGTCGGCCTCGACCGTGAACGCCTATTACGACCCACAGAAGAACGAGATCGTCTTCCCGGCGGGCATTCTGCAGCCCCCGTTCTTCGACCGGGAGGCAACCGACGCCGTGAACTTCGGGTCCATGGGCATGGTGGTGGGACACGAGATCACCCACGGCTTCGACGACGAGGGCCGCCAGTACGACGTCGACGGGAACCTGAAGGACTGGTGGTCGCCGGCCGTGGGGAAGGCCTTCGTCGAGAAGGCCGAGTGCGTGAAGAAGCAGTACGACGGGTACGTGGCGATCGGCGAGCTCAAGGTGAAGGGCGACCTGACGCTGGGTGAAAACATCGCCGACCTCGGCGGCATGAAGCTGGCGCACGCCGCGATGGCCGACTGGTACGCGAAGAAGCCCGAGGCCGACACGGGCACCCGCTTCACGCGCAGCCAGCAGTTCTTCCTCGGCTTCGCGCAGTCCTGGTGCACCAAGATGCGGCCCGAGATGGCCCGCGTTCGAGCCGCGACCGATCCGCACGCGCCGCCGTTCCTCCGGGTGAAGGGCCCGCTCGGCAACCTCGACGCCTTCCGCGATGCCTTCCAGTGTCCCGCCTCGGCGCCGATGATCCGGCAGGGCGCCGAGCGCTGCGTGGTGTGGTGAGCGAGCGCCGGCCGTTCTGGGCGTTGGGCGAGGGTTCCTGACAAGGCCAAAGTCATCCGCTCGCGGTCCGCACCTGAAGCCAGAAGCAGTTTCTGTGCGTTCGTGAAGCGGGGCCACGGTGGAGAGGTGGCGGCGACGACGGCACGCCGCTAGGCCACAGCCATGGACACCGCGACGCTCGCGCGAGCACAGATGGGGTTGTCGCTCGCGTTCCACATCGTGTTCGCGGCGTTTGGGGTGGGGCTCCCCCTGTTGCTCGTCATCGCCGACACCCTCGCTGCGAAGACAGGTGACGACCGGTACCGGCTGCTCGCCCGCCGAATGGCGAAGGGCACCGCGATCCTGTTCGCCGTTGGGGCCGTGTCGGGCACGGTGCTGTCGCTCGAGCTGGGGCTGCTCTGGCCCGAGTTCATGCGCCGGTTCGGCGAGGTGGTGGGCCCGCTGTTCGCGCTCGAGGGCGTCGCGTTCTTCCTCGAAGCGATCTTTCTCGGCGTGGTCCTCTACGGCCGCGACCGGGTCTCGCCTCTGGCCCATCGGCTCTCGGGCGTGGTGGTGGCGCTCTCCGGCGCGGCTTCGGCCGGTTTCGTCACCGTCGTCAACGCCTTCATGAACTTGCCGGTCGAGGTCCAGTGGGTGAATGGCCGCGCGTTCCTCGAGGAGCCGTGGCGGGTTTTCCTCGCGCCGTCCGCGGGCACCCAGGTCGTGCACGTGCTGCTCTCCTGTTACGCCGTGACGGGCTTCGCGATGGCGGCCGTCCACGCGGGCCTGTTGCTGCGGGGTCGAGATCCTTCATTCCATCGCGCGGCCTTGAACGTGGCGCTGCCCGTCGGCGCCGTCGCTGCGCTCCTCCTGCCGCTGTCTGGTGATCTGTCAGCGAAGCAGGTGACGACCCACCAACCGTGGAAGCTCGCCGCCATGGAGGCCCACTTCGAGACGAAGGCCTGCGCGCCGCTGGTCATCGGAGGCTGGCCGGACGAGGCGATGCGGACCGTGCGCTACGGCCTCGAGGTGCCATGTGGCCTTTCGATTCTCGGCAAGTTGAATCCGCAGGCGGTCATCACCGGCCTCGATCAGATCCCCGCGGCCGAACACCCGCCAGTCGCTCGCACCCACGTGAGCTTCCAGGTGATGGTGGGGGCCGGCAGCTACCTGGCGCTGGTGTCGCTGATCTCGCTGCTGTGGCGCTGGCGAAAGCGCGAGTGGCCGACGCAACGGGCCTCCCTCTGGGCGCTCGTGCTGGCGGGGGTCGCGGCGCCGGTCGCGATGGAGGCCGGGTGGCTCGTCACCGAGTTCGGGCGGCAACCGTATGCCGTGCGGGGTCTCCTCCTCACCGCCGACGCCGCCACCCGTGTCGACGGGCTGATGCCGCGCCTGCTGGTCTTCTGCGCCCTGTACGTCTTCCTCGCGGTGACGGTGGTGAGCCTCCTGCTGGGCCTCTTCCGCGAGCCGGAGCCGGTGGTCGAGCCGTCGATGGTGCCACATGCGCCTTGAGCCGCTGCGTTCAGCCGTGCTCGTGGGCGACGCGAACGTCCGTCGCAGAGGCCTGTGGCTCGGCGCGTCCGTCCACCGGACGCAAACGCACGATTCGATGAGGGTGCCGCATGCCCGGTGAGCAGGTGGTCGCTGCGGTGATGGTGGGCGGGCTGGTGCTCTACGTGCTCGGCGGCGGCGCGGACTTTGGTGGTGGCGTGTGGGATCTGCTCGCCTCGGGCCCGCGGAAGGCGGCGCAGCGCGCGCTCATCGAAGGCGCCATCGGCCCCATCTGGGAGGCCAACCACGTCTGGTTCATCTTCGTCTTCGTGCTGCTGTTCAGCGCCTTTCCGCCAGCCTTCGCCACGGTGACGACCGCGCTCTTCTCACCGCTGACGCTCTACGCGTTGGGCCTGGTGATGCGCGGCGCGGCCTTCACCTTCCGGCACTACGACTCCGACCCCCAGCGTCGGCGGCGCTTCGGGGCGCTCTTTTCGGCGGCGAGCGTGGGCTGTCCGTTCCTCCTGGGCGCGATGGGCGCGGCGCTGGTTCGGGAGGCTCCCTTGTCGCTGCACCTCGACGTCTTCGGGGTCGCCTCAGGCTTCTTCACGCTCTCGCTGGTGGCCGCGTTGGCAGCGACGTACCTGACCGTCGAAGCGAAGGACGAGGCGCTGCGCGAGGACTTCCGGCTGCGCGCGCTGGGCAGCCTCGTCGTCGCGGGGGGGGCCTCGATGGCCGTGTTGGCCACCGCGTCGGACGTGGCGCCGCAGTTGGTGGGGAGCGTTGGTCGCAAAGGCCCCGCGCTGGTGAGCGTGCTCTTCGGAGGGCTCGCCGTTTTTCTGGTGGCCAGGCGTCGCTTCCACGCCGCACGGCTCACCGTCGGCGCGCTCGCCACCACCGTCGTCGTCGGCTGGGCCCTCGCGAAAGGGGACGTGCTCGTCTTCGGCGAACACACCCTCGCCTCGAGCCGTGCGCAGCCCTCGACTTTGGCCTTCCTCGTGGCGGCCTGCGTGATCGCCGGCCTCCTCGTGGGCCCGAGCCTCGCGTTCCTCTTTTCGGTCTTCACGCGCGCTCCTCAGAAAACCTGAAGAATTTCAGCCAGTTTGGCCTCCAGTCATGCAAATCAGCCGCAGGGGTCTTGATTTGGTCACTCGACCATGGTCCTCTTGGGCGCATGGCCAAGACCGAAACCCGCTCCCTGACGCCCGTGGTTCCGAAGCCCACCCCGCAGTCCGCGAACCCGCCGGAGGACGCCGATGAGCGCATCCTCAAGGCGGCGGGCCGGCTGTTCCGTGAGAAGGGCTTCGCGGCCACGACGGTGCGGGAGATCGCCTCGGCGGCCAACATGCTGCCGGGGAGTCTGCACTACCGGTACGCGAGCAAGGACGACGTGCTCCTGGCGCTGATGAACCGGGCGGTGCGGCGCGCCATGCAAGCGGTGCGGATGGCGATCGGCGACACGAAGGATCCGGTGGAGAAGCTCCGCCTTGGCCTGCGCGCGCACCTCGAGCTGCTCTGCAACGGCGACGACTCGCTCTACGTGCTGCTCTTCGACTGGCGTTCGCTGCCGTCGGGCGCGCGCGAGGGCGTCGAGCGGGAGCGCGCCAAGTACGAGGCCTTCTGGGACGGGCTGCTCTACGAGGCGCACGGCAGCGGCAAGGCGCGGCCGATCCTCGACATCGAGCTGGTGCGGCACTTCGGGTTCGGCGCCATCAACTGGGTCGCCACCTGGTACCGGCCCGGAGGCGATCGCACGCCCGGCCAGATCGCCGACGCCATGTTCGCCTACCTCGCCTACGGTCTCATTCACGAGTCCTCGCGCCCCGTCGATCTCGACACTCACTTTGCGGCCATCATGGCGGCGTCCTTCAAGAGTCGGAGCTGAAAACCCATGGCGATCATCGATACCTTCTCAAACGTGGTGGAGACCCTCCCGCTGATGAAGGACGCCTCGGCGTCGGGGAACATGCAGGTGCTCCGGTCGCTGCTGGGGCCGGCGTTCCGCGGCATGGTGCTCCAGCGGGGGAAAAACGAGCCGGTGTCGTCGATGCCCGTCGACTACTCGGTGCAGTTCGACTGGAACTACGTGCGCAACAAGCCCGAGCTCGCGCGGCTGTACGAAGCGGCGAAGAGCAGCCAATGGAACGGCACCACCGATCTCGACTGGACGACCTCGGTCGATCCGCTCAGTGACGAGTGCGCGCTGTTGCCGTGGGACTTCCTGCCCATCTCGAACCTGGCCTCGTTCCAGAAGGCGTCGCACAAGGAGCGCGCCGAGCAGCGCCGGGGCATCACGGCGTGGTTGCTCTCCCAGTCGCTGCACGGGGAGCAGGGCGCGCTCTACGCGGCCTGCCAGGTGACCGAGGCCGTGCCGTGGCTCGACGGCAAGCTGTACGGCTCGACCCAGGTCGTCGACGAGGGCCGCCACGTCGAGGTCTTCCACGCGTACCTGACGAAGAAGCTCGAGAAGAGATACGACATCAACGACAACCTCTACGTCGTCATCGACGCGCTGATGAGCGACTCCCGCTGGGACATGAAGTTCCTCGGCATGCAGATCATGATCGAGGGGCTCGCGCTCGGCACCTTCGGGATGATCCAGCAGATGACGATGGAGCCGCTGCTCAAGAAGCTCCTCACCTACATCATCACGGACGAGGCGAGGCACGTGCACTACGGCGTGCTGGCGCTGAAGGACTTCGTGCGCGAGCTGTCCGAGAAGGAGCGCCGTGAGCGCGAGGACTGGGCGTTCGAGGTGTCGCTGTTCCTGCGCAACCGCTTCTTCGCGCACGAGTTCTACGACGAGTACTACGGGCACGTGATGACGCGGCAGCAGTGGGAGCGCACCGTGCTCGAGAGCGAGATGATGACCCGGTTTCGCAAGACGATGTTCAAGCGGGTGATCCCGAACCTGAAGCGCATCGGCCTGCTGACGGATCGGATCAAGCCCAAGTACGCGGAGCTCGGGTTGCTCGGCTTCGAGCATGGGAAGGCCGCTCCGGAGTTGACGGCGAACGATCTCATCAACGATCGCGACTGACCGGCAATCGGCAGCAGACCCAGGCGTGTTGGCGGCATGGGTCTTCTGGCAACGGTGTTCCTGGGTGGCATGGCAGGCTGGCTCGCGAGCATCGTCGCCGGCATCAACGCGCGCATGGGCGTGATCGCGAAGGTGATCGTCGGCGTGCTGGGCGCGTTCGTCGGCGGCGTCGTCTTCCGCTTCTTCGGCGGAGCGGGCGTGACGGGGTTGAACCTCTACAGCCTGCTGGTCACGGTGGTCGGCGCGAGCCTGGTGCTGTTCGCCACGCGCCGGCTCTTCGGTCGCTGAAGAGCGCAACACCCAGAGCTGCGCCCAGGCCTCGCGCGTCCGCGCTCCAGCCCACGAAAGACGGAGTCAGAACAACGAGAGCTGCGGGAGTTGGCGCTCGGGCCTTCGGAACGTGTTCGGCCGCGCCCACTCGTCATCATCGCGGTTCATGCCAAGCCGCCTGGTGGTCACGTCGAACACCTGGGAGATGGCCTCGGCGTACTGGCCTTCGCCGCGGCCCCGCACGCCGAAGCGGGCGTCGTAGAGTTTGCCGTCACGGGTCTCCCGCACGCGATGGAGGATCTTCTCGGCGCGCAACGGCAGGGCGGCGCGAATGCGGGACTCGAAGACCTCCTTCACGTGGCCGGGCAGCCGAAGCAGCACGTAGCCCGCCGTCTGCGCGCCAGCTGCGTGTGCCGCCTCCAGCACCTCGCCCATGCCCTCGTCGGACACGCCCGGGATGATCGGCGCCACCATCACGCCCACGGGAATGCCCGCCTCGGCGAGCTTTCGCACCGTCTCGAGTCGGCGCTTCGGCGTGGCGACGCCCGGCTCGATGGCGCGGGCCAGCGTCTGATCCCAGATGGGAATCGAGATGGCGACGTGGACGGACGACTCCCGATGCAGCCGCAGCAGCACATCGAGATCGCGCTCGATGAGCGGGGCCTTGGTGACGATCGCGACGGGGTTCCGGTAGGTCGCGCAGGCCTCGAGGCACGCGCGGGTGAGGCGAAGGGAGGCCTCGAGCGGCTGGTAACAGTCGGTGACGCCGCTGAACATCACGAGGTCGCCACGCCAGGAGGGCTTGTCGAACGCCGCGCGGAGCAGCTCCGCGGCGCGGCGTTTGACGACGATCTTCGTGTCGAAGTCCGTGCCCGCGCCGAAGGACAGGTACTCGTGCGAGGGCCGCGCGTAGCAATACGCGCAGGCGTGGTTGCAGCCTCGGTACGGGTTGACGCTCCAACGGAAGCCGAGGTCGGGCGAGTCGTTCCGCGACAGGATCGACTGGCTCGCGTCTTCGAAGATCTCGACCTTCGCGAGCGGCACCTCCTCGAGGTACTCGAGCTCGGTGCTCGCCCAGGGGTTCGGCGGGTTCGCGATGGGCGTGGGTTTCACGCCCCGGAAATCACCACTGAAAGAGCGTTCAGATCAAGCCGCGAGGATGCGCATCAACGAGCCGACGGCAGAGTCGTCACGCACCGGAGCGCCCAGCGTGGTGAGGCACAGGGTGGTGTCGTTGACCTCGAAGCGGCTGACGTGGAGCTGCTGATCCCGAAACGGGGCGCTGGCCTTGCGGGCCGAGGCACCGAGAACGCCGAGCTCCTCGAGATCGACGCCGCCCTTGCCCGCGATGAGGAGGCCGTCGTGCGTCGTCAGCGCCACCGCGTCGAGCGAGCGCTTGAGGCACAGGGCGTCGAGGAAGTTCGAAAGCGCTTCGTGGATGCGGGTCGAGCGACGGGTGCGGCGTTCCATGGTGAGGCCTCCATTTGCCTACAGGGGCCTACAAGCATGAAGCCAACGGGCGTCGGCGCAAGAAACCGGCTCACCCGGACGCGGCTTCCACCGTCTGGGGCGGCGCACCCTCGGACTGGAACTCGGTGATCAGCTTCCCGGTCACGTACAAGAACGGGAACGAGACGAAGAGGCCGACGAAGCCGAGGAGGTGCTCCCACGCGATGAGCGAGAGGATCAGCACGAAGCCCGGCAACGGCACGTGGCGCGCGGCGAGCCGGGGGTTCAAGAAGTACGACTCCACCTTGTGGAGTACGAAGGTCAGCCCGATGAAGAGGCCGACGCCGACGAAGCCCCTGGTCTGGTACGCGACGACCGACAGCACCGCGCCCGAGATGAGGTTGCCCACCACGGGGATGAGGCCGGACACGAAGATCAGCAGCATCAGCATCGGCACGTGCGGCACGCCGATCAGCCACAACACCGGGAGCGTCAGCACCGCGTTGCACGCCGCCACGATGAACTGGAGCTGCACCGTGAGGCTCACCGCTTCCGCCACGTATTCGCCCCAGCGGGTGAGGGTTCCGAAGAGCGACCCGGAGGGGAGTGAGTCGCGGAACTGTCGCAGCCGCGCCTCGTCCAGGAAGTACACGATCGCCAGGACCAGGCCGATCAACGCGTAGATGAGCAGGTGCCCGACCTCCGCTGCGCTCTTCGCCACGTTGGAGGCGTAGTGCTGAGCCGACTCGACGAGCTGATCGGGATCCGGCAGGTGGGGCTCCAGCTGGAGGAAGAGCGGGTGCTCCCGGACCGCGGCGATGCGGGTGGGCAGGGTCTCCCGGGTCTCCTTCACCACCGCCGCGAGTCTCCCAGCGCTCAGCCAGGCCGACAGGCCCACCACCGCCGAGGCGCCGGTCAACACGATGCCCAGGGACGCCCCGCGACCGAGCCGAAACCGCCGGCTCAACGCGCCCGCCGAGAAAAACAGCAGCCGCTCGAACGCGACGAAGAAAGCCAGCAGCACCAGCAGCCGTCGGAACACGAGGATCAGCGCCAGGAACGCCAGAAGCGCCACCACGCGACGGGCCGTCTTCTCCCGAAAGAACTCCGCCAGCCGGTCTCGCTGCATGTCCTCTCCTCCGCGCGCCCCACGCCCCCGAGCGGAGCGGCCGAAACGTCAACGGCCCCCGGAATCGCTTCCGGAGGCCGTTGATTTTGCTGGGGAACTAGGATTCGAACCTAGATAGCCAGAGTCAGAGTCTGGAGTCCTAGCCGTTGGACGATTCCCCAAGATGGTGCACGGCTCACTTCTTTGCCTTGCTTTTCCTACCAGAAAACGAGTCGCTTGGCACAACGTAAATCCGTACCTCTTCGTTGGCCTCGTACACGTTCAGACCCAGCCACTCACCCTTTCCTGACGGGTTGGGAATGTGGACGGCCTTCACCCCGGGCTGGTTGATGACGTTGCGGTACGTCGCGGGCGAGTAGACCTTCTTGTAGAACTTCATGGTGCCCTCCCAATCGGAAGGGCTCTTGTACCGGTGCTCGCCGACCTGCCGGGCGTTGTCGGGCAGGGTGGCGCCGAGGTCGGTCTCCGCGAGGGCGGAGGCGCTGACGAGGGCCAGGGCGAGGGCGAGGCGACACATGGAGCGCTTTCTATAGCCACTTCCACGCCGAGATCACGTCCATGAAGACGGCGACGATCCCGTGCACCAGGGCGCCGTACCAGAAGCTGCGGGTGCGCAAGGCGAGGATGCCCAGGGCGATGCCGGCGACGATGCTCCCGAGCGCCTCGAGCTCGGCCTTCCCCAGGTGCATCACCGCGAACGGGGCCATCTGGATCAGCACCGCCGCCACGCGCCCGAAGCGGGGGATGAGGCCGTTGAGCATCCAGCCGCGGAAGAGGAACTCCCAGCCGACGAAGTAGAGGAAGTAGCAGCACTCGTAGAGCACGAAGAGCGGGAGGCTGGTCATCTGCTTCCCGTCGACGGTGAGCATGAACGAGGCGTTCCCGGCGAGCGGGTAGATGCCCTTGAAGGCGTCCATCCGCGAGGCGAGGAACGCCGCCGGGAGCATGACGGCGAGGAACGTCGCGGTGATGGCGAGGCCCTGGCGCCAGTTCCCCAGGCCGAAGCCGTACTTCCGGTAGAAGCGCCCCTTCGTCGCCACCGAGAGGATCAGCGGCATCATCAGGTAGAGCAGGAGCGAGCAGCCGAACCACCAGAAGTAGCCGAGCACGTTCGCCGCGGGGTGTTTGTCGAAGCGGTCTCCGATGAGCGAGCGGAAGTAGCCGGTGTTGCCCTGGTAGTGCGAGATGATCAGCAACGCGCACGCGCCGCAGATCACCACCGTGGGCTCGTCGCAGAAGCCGGCGAGCGCGCGGCGAAAGACGGTGAGGAAGCGCTTCACCGGAGCGCGGCGTCGAGGCGGTGGAGCGTCTCGTCTCGTCCGAGCAGCTCGAGCGTGAGCCCGATGCCCGGAGACACCGTGCCACCCGTCGCAGCGACCCGAATCGGCTGGGCCACCGCGCCGACCTTCGCGCCGTTCGCGTCCGCGACAAGCTTCACGATCGGGTCGATGGCTTCGGCCGTCCACGAGGGCAGGGCGAGGAGCTGCTCCTTCGCCTTCGCCAGCAGCGCCTTCCCCTCGGGCGTGAGGTGCTTGGCCGCCGCCGCGCCGTCGATGGTGACGCCATGCGCGTAGTAGGGCCTGAGCTTCTGGGCCATCTCCACCAGCGTCTCGGAGCGCTCCGCGAAACCCTTCACGCCAAGCTCGAGCTTCGCGTCGACGATCGCGTCGGGAACACCCGCCGCCTGGAGATACGGGAGCAGCGCCATCGCCACCTGAAGCGGCTCCAGTGTCTTGATCCAGTGCTTGTTGGTCGCGAGCAGCTTGCCGGGGTTCCACACACCCTGGCTGTGGCCGACGCCGGTGAAGTCGAACTTCTCGATCAGCTCCTCGCGGGTGAAGAGCTCGTCGTTGCCGTGGCTCCAGCCCAGCCGCGCGATGAAGTTGATGAGCCCATGCGGGAGGATGCCGTTCTCCTGGTGGCGCATCACGTCCGCTTCGGGGTGCTTGCGCTTGGAGAGCTTCGAGTTGTCCTGCGCGAAGATGAGCGGAATGTGCGCGAACTGCGGCGGCGTCCAGGACAGCGCCTCGTAGATCATGAGCTGCGGGAAGGTGCTGTTGATGTGCTCCTGGCCGCGGGCGACGTGGGAGATCGCCATGTCGTGATCATCGACCACACAGCCGAAGTTGTAGAGCGGCACGCCATCGGAGCGCATGAGCACGAAGTCGTCGAAGTCGTCGTAGGGCTTCTCGATGCGGCCGAGCACGAGATCGTCGAACCCGAAGCGGCCCTCCCGCGAAGGCATCTTGAAGCGAATCAATGCGGGGGTGTCACGCCGCTCCTGCTTGTCGCGCCACGGGCTGCGGAACTTGAAGCCCGCCGAGCGCAGATCGTCGCCGTCCTTGAGCCCCTTCTCGGCCGCGAACGCCTTGCGCGCCTGGGCCAACTCGTCCTCGGTGGAGTAGTCGCGGTAGGCCCAGCCGGTCTCGATCAGTTGCTCGGCGATGGCCGCGTACCGGTCGAGCTTCTTCATCTGGAAGTAGGGGCCGTGGCCGCCGTCCTTGCCGGGGCCCTCGTCCCAGTCGATGCCCAGCCAGGTGAGCCCGTCGAGGATAGCCTGAAGCGAGGCCTCGGTGCTGCGCTCCTGATCGGTGTCCTCGATGCGGAGCACGAAGGTTCCGCCGTGTTTCCGGGCGTACAGCCAGTTGAAGAGGGCGGTGCGGGCGCCTCCGATGTGGAGGTAGCCGGTCGGGGAGGGCGCAAAGCGGAGCCTGGGCTTCATGAGCGCGGCGCATAGCAGACCTTCAGGGGCCGGGAACGGACGTCAACGGGCGTAAAGTCTGGGGCGGGAGTAGGGTCAGTGACGCTGCGGCCGGCGGACCAGGAGTCGACATGAAGCGCACGATGTGGGCCGCAGGGCTGGCTGTGCTGGTGGCCTCGTCGTGCTTTGTTCCGCTCAACGAGCAGTGTTCCGAGCCCGGCACGATCTGTTTCCCTGACGGTGGACGCGCCGGCGGAGCCGCCGGTGGCGCAGCGGGCGGGCGGGCTGGTGGGACGGCGGGTGGACGCGCTGGAGGAACCGCGGGTGGGTTTGGCGGTGGCTTCGCGGGCGGGCTGGTGGCCGGCGGCACCGCTGGCGGGTTTGGCGGCGGTGGCTTCGCGGGCGGGCTGGTGGCCGGCGGCAGCGCTGGCGGGTTTGGCGGCGGTGGCGGTTTCGCAGGCGGAAGCGCGGTCGGAGGCGGCTTCGTGGCGGGTGGAGGTGTCGCGGGCGGGCAGGTGGCTGGCGGCCTCGCCGGTGGGTTTGCAGGTGGATTCGCTGGCGGAGGCGGCTTCGCAGGCGGCAGCCCGGTTGGCGGCGGCTTCGTGGTGGGTGGAGGCGTCGCTGGGGGCTTCGGGGGCGGTGGCTTTTCCGGCGGCACGGCTGGCGGCGCGGCTGGCGGGTCGGTTCCGGGCGAGGACTGTTTCAACCCGACGCTGTTGACCGTTCCCTCGAGCGTGATGGGGTCGACGGCGAGTGCCCTGTCGAATCACGAGCTCGTCAACGGCGCGGGCTGTCGTCGAACGGGTCCCGGCACGCGCGACCTGGCCTACGCGATCCTCGTGCCGGCGCAGCGCACCATTCGCGTGGTGCTGACGCCGCAGGGGTGGGACGCGGTGATCAACCTCGTTTCCGATCCGTCGCTGTGTGGCGCGCCTGGCAACCCAGGCCGGGTCTGTCTGGCGGGCGCCGACGACCCGGAGCAGTTCACCTGGTCGAACCTCTCGGCGAGTCCCACGACGGTCTCCCTGGTCGTTGGAGGTTTCACGAACGCTGCGCAGGGCGCCTTTTCCTTCACCGTCGACTTCGTCGAGGGAGACCGATGCGAGGCGCCGGTTTCGATTGACGCGGGCGTTCAGCTCACGGGGCAGCTGCTCGGTGGGTTTGCGAACGACTACATGGGCGCGGGCGTCAACTGCGCGAGCCGGTCGACAGGTCCCGATCGCGTCTATCGGACGAGCGTCCCGCCGCAGACGTCGCTCACCGTCGATGTCCAGCCGTTCAACGTGGACACCAACGTGTCCTTCGCCCTCGGCGCGCCCAGCTGCTCCGCGCGGCAGTGCGTCGGCACCGCTGGTGATGCGCCGGGGTTCGGAAGCCCCGATCGTGGCTCGTTCTCGAACACGAGCACGGTGCCGGTCGACGTGCTCATTCTCATCGACTCGTCGGCGGCTGGCGGGAATGCCAGCTTCAACCTGAGCACCTCGCTGGGACCGTTGCCCCCACCTGGAGACACCTGCGCGACCGCCACCGTCATCGGCCCCAACCAGGTGCTTCCGGGGCAGTCCCTGACCGGCATGCTTGACACCGCCGCCTTCGGGACCGGGTGTGACTTCCGCTCGGGGCCTGACCGCGTCTATGCCGTCGACGTCCCGGCGTTCACCGCGTTGGTCGCGAGCGTCACCCCGACCGTGCCGGGCTTCGACCCGACCTTGAGCGTCGCCGACAGCTTGAACGGCTGCTCCTCGAATGTCTGCGTCGCGGCGGCGTCCCCGGGCCCCATGGGTCGGTCCATTGCGTTCGCGAACCAGACTCTCGTGACGAGGCGGTACTACCTCATCGTCGACGCCACCGTGACTCCTGGCGGCCAGACGGCCTTCACGCTGGCCACGAGTACGGGCACCGTCGTGACCGACGGCGGCGTCGATGGCGGAACCGATGGGGGCACGTTCGTCGACGCGGGGACCCCAGCCGGCGAGTCCTGTCTTCAGCCGGAGCCGCTCATCATCGGCACGCCGGTCATCGTCGCGCTCGGCTTCTCGACCAACGACACCAGCGCGACCTCGGGCTCCTGCAACTTCGGGAATGGGCCCGATCGCATGTACGCGGTGACGATTCCGGCCGGGCAGCGCTTGACGGTCTCAGCCTCGCCGCAAGGCCCCTTCGATCTCACGCTCTCGGCCGCGGCCAACGCGGTCGCGTGTGCGATGGGCCTGTGTTCGCAATCGGTGCAGTCGACGGGTCCGGGTGGCACCGAGACGCTCCTGCTCGACAACCCGGGCATGACGGTGGTGTCCACCGTGATCATCCTCGACTCCCTCACCCCGATGTCGGGCCAGGTGGGGCTCTTCGCGTCGCTGACGCCGCTGGCAAGTCTGCAGGGCGATACGTGTCAGGCGCCGATCGTCGTGATGCCGCCCCAGACGCTCGTGGGGTTGAGTACCCAGGGGCTGATCAAGGACTACACGCTTTCGGGTCTGCCCTGTCGTGGCCCGATGGGGGCGGAAGCGGTCTTCCAGGTCACCGTGGGGCCCTCTCAGACCCTTGGAGTGGTCGTGTCGTCGATGAGCGACGCCGTCATCAACGTGCTCGCGGGGCCGGCCAGCACGTGTGGGCTCTCGGGCTGTCTGGCTGGCGTCGACCAGACCGGCTCGGGCGTCGAAACCCTCTCATGGACGAACGGCCCGGCCGCACAGACGGTCTTCGTCACCGTGGGCCGCTTCGGCGCTGCGCCGCCCGCCATGCAATACGACGTGTCGTTCTCCCTCTCGCCTTGAGCGGGGGTGTCAGACGTGCGCTCGCGGGCCGGCAGCCATATGGTGCCTCGCATGAAACGAGTGCTGTGGAGCAGTCTCATCGGAGTGGCCCTGCCAGCCTTCGCCACCACGCTGATCGCGATGGATGTCCCCGCGTTGACGAAGGCTGCGGACGTCGTGGTGCGCGGAACGGTCGTTCGGGTCGAGCCGCGCTGGACGCTCGATGGCGCGCGGATCGTCACTGACTCCGAGATCCTGGTCTCGCACGTGCTGAAAGGAAACGTCGTCGCGAAGACGGTCGTCGCCATGCAGCCGGGTGGGGTGGTGGGCGACGTCGGCCAGAAGGTGCACGGCGCGGCCAGCTTCACGCTCGGTGACGAGGTGGTGGTGTTCCTCGAGCGTCGCGGCGATCGGTTCGCGGTGGTGGGCATGGCGCAGGGCCGGTTCAGCGTCGATCGCTCCGGACCCGAGGCGATGGTGCGCGGCGGAGAAGAGACCCTGCACCTGGTGGACGCGAAGACCCATCAACCGGTCGAGGCTCCGGTCCAGCCGATGTCGTTGGCGCGGCTCGAGGCGCTCGTTCGCGAGAGCCTCACCGCGGTGACGCCTGAGCCCACGTCGCCGAAGCGGCCGCTGACGCCAAAGCCGGTGAACACGCCGTGATCAGCGCCTTGATCCTGAGCCTCGTGACCAGCCAGGCCTACGCGCGCAGCCGCGCGACGGAAGGCGACACCCGCACGCAGTGCCTGTGGTGGAAGGAGCGCTCCGTCATCGCCTGGCAGCAGTCGAGCAACGGCAACGTCGAGACCCCGGGCGACACCGAGTTCACGGCCATCGAGGCGTCGTTCGCCACCTGGCAGGTGCCGCTCACCGAGTGCGGCAGCCTGTCGTTCGAGCAGAAGGCGCGCAGCTCGTCACGCCGGGCCGAGTACAAAGAGAAGGGCCCCAACGAGAACCTGGTCCTCTTCCGCGATCAGCGCTGCAGCGAGGTGGCGCCCCGCCAGGATCCCTGCTTCTCCGATGGCTCGTGCGGCAACACGTATGACTGCTGGCAGTTCAGCGACTCGGCCATCGGCATCACCACCACCAGCTTCGACCCGCGCAACGGGAAGATCCTCGACTCGGACATCGAGCTCAACGGACCCACCTACCTCTTCACCACCGTCGACGCGCCGCCCTGCCTGCAGAACTCTCAGTCCGTCAGCTGTGTCGCGACCGACCTGCGCAACACGATGACGCACGAGATCGGCCACCTGTTGGGCCTCGCCCACATCGACGAGGTTGGCTCGACGATGGCCCCCCGCGCGGTCACCGGTGAGACGGTGAAGCGCACGCTGGACCCGGGCTCCAGGCGCTTCGTGTGCGATGTCTACGCGAAGGGCCAGCCGTCGAAGACGTGCTTCACCACGGTGCTCGGAACGGAAGAGGGCAAGGCGGCACGGCTGGGGTGCTCCGCGTCGGGGGTGGGGCCGCTGGGTGTCCTGGTGCTGGGGCTGTTGCGACGCCGGAGGCGGTGAGGCGATGCGCGGGTCGGGCCTGGTGCTGCTGCTGACGTCGACGGTGGCCGTGGCCCAGCCATACCTGCGAACGCGCGCCGCCTCGAACACGGGCGAATCGAACCTCTGCGTCACCTGGAGCGTGCGGCAGCTCACCTACCGGCAGGACGCTGCGGGCAGTTCGCGCACGCCGGTCGAGGCCGAGTTCACCGCGATCGACAACGCCTTTGCCACCTGGCAGGCAATGGCGCGCGGGTGCTCCGACTTCGAGTTCGTGCGGGGGCCGCGCATCAGCGACGCCGGGGTGGGGAAGGGCACCAACGCCGACAACATCGTCATCTTCCGCGAAGAGAACTGCCGCGACGTCGTGCCGCTCGCCGATCCCTGTCAGACCGACTCGAGCTGCGGCAACAAGCACCGCTGCTGGGAGCACGGCGACGCCACCATCGCGCTGACCACCTCGACCTACTCGACGCGCACGGGCGTCGTGTTCGACTCCGACATCGAGTTCAACGCGGGCAAGTCCTCCGACGGGCTGCGCTTTCTCTTCACCACGATCAGCTCGCCGCCGTGCACCGAGGGCATGGAGACGCCGTTCTGCACGGCCTACGACATTCAGAACACGGCGACGCACGAGATCGGCCACATGGTGGGCTTCGATCACGTCACGCAGGAGACCTCGACGATGGCGCCGACGGCGCCGCTGGCCGATCTGCAGAAGCGCGCGATCGATCCCGGATCTGCGTCGGGTTTCTGCAGTACGTACCCGCGGGGAAAGCCGCCAGTTCCCTGCGACGAGCTCGCGCAGCTCAAGAGCCGCATCTCGGCACGCAACACCGGCACCCTGGGCTGCTCCTGCGATGCGGGCGCGGCAGCGTGGCCGCTGCTGATGGGGCTGTGGCTCGTGAGGCGCCGGCGAGGCTGACGTGCGGCTCGACAAGGTGCTCCAGTCCCAGGGCTTCGGGTCCCGCAAGGACTGCCGGCTGCTCGTCAACACGGGGCGGGTTCGGGTCCAGGGCTCGCTGAGCGATGATCCCGACGCCGAGGTTCCCCTCGAAGGGCTGTCGGTCGAGGTCGATGGAACGACGTGGACGTGTCGGGAGCGGCTCTATGTGGCGCTCCACAAGCCCGTCGGGTTCGAGTGCAGCCACGCGCCGACCCATCACCGATCGGTGTTCGAGCTGGTGCCTCCGTTTTTCGTTGCGCGCGGGGTGCAGACCGTCGGCCGCCTCGACGCCGACACCACCGGGCTGTTGCTGTTGTCCGACGACGGCGCGTTCATTCAGCAGCACACCTCGCCGAAACGGAAGGTGCCCAAGGTGTACGAGGTGACGTGCGCCGAGCCGGTGAACGACGCGCAGCTCGAGCAGCTCGGGAGGGGCGTCGTGTTGGCGGATGATCCCGTGCCAACTTCAGGGCTGGCGGAGCGGGTGGATTCGGTGCGCGTGCGGTTGACGATCTCCGAGGGGCGCTACCACCAGGTGCGCCGCATGCTCGCGGCGGTGGGCCAACACGTCACGGCGCTGCATCGGGTGTCGGTCGGCGCGTTGATCCTCCCGGCCGAGCTCGAGCCTGGGGCGTGGCGGATCATCGAGCCGGCGCAGGTGGCTCCGGGGGCGTGAGCGCTTCGGCGTCGGCGTACATCGCCGCGAGGTCGAGGGTGACGTTGACCGACGCCAGCTCGACGGTCGTGTCCTTGAAGTCGAAGAACTCGAAGCGGCCGGAGGCGTTGCGACGGAAGACCTCGACGAGGCGCTCGGTCTGGGAGACGAAGGCGAATTCGCGAAGCGACGGCATGCGCGTGTACTGGCGGGCCTTCTCGCCGCGATCGTACCCCTCGGTCGAGCCGCTCAAGACCTCGACGATGAGTGTGGGGTTCGAAATGGCCTCGGCGTCGTCGACGGCGCGTTGGACGGGGCCGCAGGCGACCGTGACGTCCGGGTAGCAGGAGAAGCGGGCCTCGACTCGCCGCACGCGCGCGTTGGATTCGAAGACGATGCATCCCCGTCCAGCGAGGGCCGCACGGAGCAGCGCGGAGCACGCCGACGCGAGCGCGGAATGCCGCAGCGTGCCGCCGGACATCGCGAAGACCTCTCCATCGAGGAAGTCGTGCTTCTCCTCGGACCGTTCCTCAGCGGCGAGGTACTCCGCGTAGGTCATCTTCAGCTTCTGAGCGGCGGTCATGGCGCGGTTGTACCCCAACCCGGCCCTGTGCTTTCAGTCCCCGGGCGATGCCCCGCACCTGCGCCCACTGTGAGCGAGTCCTCACACCGCACGAGACCTGGTACCGGTTCGCGCTCGCGCTTCAGGGCGAGGCCGAGGTCCTCGAACCGCGGGGCGTGGCGGACGAACCAGAAGACCTGCTCGCCCAACTCGAAGCGCTCGATGCGCAGGAACTCGAAGCCCAGGTTCATGAGGAGCTCTCCGGCGCGCTGTGCGCCGCCTGCCGAAACGAGCTCCGCGCCTTCCTCGGGCGACGCTTTTTGCCTCAGTAAAGCCCCGGAATTCCAGGGCTTCCGAGGCGTCCGTCTGACGAACCTGTGATGGAGGCCACTCCGCGGTCGGTTAGATCTCTGGTCGATGCTTTCCGTGGTTGCCGTGATGTGCCTGGCGCAGGTGCCCGAGGTGGTCGACGCGGGACCTCTCGTGGAGCCCGATGCCGGCGAGCCCGCGATCGTCGATGCAGGGGTCGTCGCGGACGCGGGCGTCGAGGACGAGGTCGACCGACGGCTGCAGACGGTGGTGACGGGCTCGCGCACCGAGCGGAAGCTGCAGGACGTCGTGGTGGCGACCGAGGTCATCACCCGCGCGCAGATTGAGCAACTCGGCGTGCGCGATCTTGGCCAGTTGCTCCAGCAGCACCCCGGCGTCGAGATGGTCTACACGAACCGCGGCGTCGGCATCCGGCTGCAGGGGCTCGATCCCGAGTACGTGCTCGTGCTCGTCGACGGCCAACGCATCGCCGGTCGCGCAGGCACCATCACCGACGTCACGCGCTTTTCCCTTCGCGATCTCGAGCGGGTCGAGATCGTCAAGGGTCCGGCCGCCGCGCTCTACGGCGCCGACGCGGTGGGTGGCGTCATCAACCTCATCACCCGCCGGCCGCAGCGCCAGCTCGAGCTGTCGTTGCGCGCGATGGGCGGAGGCTTTCAGAACGGCTCGCGTGACGTCCCGCTGGGCTCCGAAGCCGACGTGCGCGCGCACGCTGCCTCGAAGCTGGGTCCGTTCGAGCTGCGTGGCGGCGCGGGCTTCCGGCACCGCAGTCCGTTCGATCGAGACCCCGACAACGTGGCCGACAACGGGCCCGGCATTCGGCGCTTCGACTACGACGTCGATCTCTCCTGGAACCCCAGCGACGCGCTTCGGGTGTGGAGCCGCACCTCGTACGCGTGGACCGACCTGCGCGCCGTGGACGAGAGCGACACCGGCGCCGTCTTCAACCGCGTGCAGCGCACCGAGAACATCGACACCTGGCTCGGTACGCGCGCGACGCTCCCGACCGGGACGACGATCACCGCGCGCGGTCACTTCGGGTTCTTCAAGGATCAGTTCCTGCTCGATCAGCGCAACTCCCGGAAGCTGGACGAGTACACCCAGACCATCACGCGGCTCTTCGAGGGCTACGTGCAGGCCGATCAGAAGCTCGGCAACCACCTGCTCACCGCCGGCGCGGAGGTCTTGAGCGAGAACCTGTCGAGCTCGCGGCTCTCGTCCCGCTTCGTGCAGCGCGGCCGCGTGGGGCTCTTCGTGCAGGACAGTTGGACGATGGGGGGCAGCGGGCCGGTGAAGCTCTCGATCGAGCCGGGGTTCCGCGCCGACATCGACAGCCAGTTCGGGAGCGCCCCCTCGCCTCGCCTCGCGTTCAAGGTCGACGCTGGCAAGTCGCTCACCTTCCGCGCGTCGTGGGGCCTCGGGTTCCGGCCGCCGTCGTTCAACGAGCTGTTCCTGCAGTTCTGCAACACCGGCATCGGGTACTGCGTCGCCGGCAACCCCGCGCTCATCCCCGAGCGCAGCGGCTCGGTGAACGTCGGGGTCGATTACCGGCTGCCGATCGACGGCTGGTCGATCTCGGCGAGCGCCTGGCACACCAGCCTCACCAACCTCATCAACATCACCGCCAGCGGCACGCCGAACCCCGACAACCCCACGATCTTCACCTACGAGAACGTCGCCGGCGCCTACACGCAGGGCGGCGAGGTGAACACGCGCATCAAGCTGTCGAAGGGGGCCTCCATCGATCTGGCGTACATGGGCCTCGACGCGAGAGATCTGACGCGGAACCGTCCCCTCGAAGGGCGCAGCAGCCATCGCGTCAACGCGTCGGTCAACGCGAAGTACCGGCCGACGGGCCTCGAGGCGGTGGTGCGCGGCACCTGGAACGGCCCGCGAAACTTCTACGTCGGCACCGGGCTCGGCTTCGCCAACGTCCTGGGCTTCGGTGAGGAGCGCGTGGTGCAGGCGCCCGGCTACTTCGACCTCGAAGTGCAGGTGACGTGGGTCGCGCGCCCGTGGCTCAAGTTTTTCCTCAACGGTTACAACCTGCTCAACGCAGGTGATGCCGACTTCAACCCCCGACCGCCCCGAGGCCTGCTCGCCGGCGCCACCCTGGAGTACTGACCCATGCTCCGTTCGCTCGTGTTCTCGACGATCCTCCTCGCTGCGTGTGCGCCGGACTTGCGCAAGACGGACTGCTTCGATGGCATCTGCGGCGAGCTGCCCACGGAGCCGCTCTTCAGCTTCGCGCGCGGCGAGACCGGCGCGGTGACGGCGCTGGTGGACGCCACCTCGAAGACGCTGCCCACCTACATCGACCTCGACGAGCCCAAAGAGCTCAAGTTCGACGAGGCCGAGACGACCAACGCGTGGGAGCTGTCCTTCATGCGCGACAAGATCCGCTCCAACGGTGGCGGGACCAACCCGATGGGGAAGGTGGAGATCGCGGTGCTCAAGACCGACTTCGATGCGCTGACGAAGGCGCCCGCCACGGGCTACCAGCAGGACGGCGCCGAGGGGGTCTTCAACACCGCCGAAGGCGGCTGGTACTACTACGACATCGGCGTGCACCGGCTGACGACCCTCGACCACGTCTACGTGGTGAAGACGGGGCAGGGCGCGTTCTTCAAGGTGCGAATGGGCAGCTACTACGACGACAACGGCACCTCGGCGCGCATCAGCCTGCGCTTTTCGAAGCTCGACCCGCCGTGACCTCGCCTCGAAGTGTTCGCGCCGCGTCGGCGGGCGGGTAACATCCCGAACTGATGTCAGCGCCCGCCGCGAAGGAGACCGCCCACCCGACCGTCGACGACGTCGAGTTCCGCGCGCTCTACAAGAAGACCAAGTACGTGGTGGACACCGCCGATGGGTGGTCACTCGTCATCACCCGCTACCGGCCGACGCCGCAGAGCTTCCCGCAGCCGCTCTTCGGTGAGCCGATGCTCCTGGTGCATGGCTTCTGTCAGAACCGCCACGCGTGGACGAGCGGCGAGTTCGTGAAGAACCTGCTGTTCTTCGGCATCGACATTCACATCCTCGAGCTGCGTGGCCACGGGAAGAGCTCACTTTCCTTCCAACACGAGCGCGCGGCACGCTTCGGCAAGAAGCCGCCGCCCGATCTCGAGTACGGCTGGGACATCGACAGCTACTTCCTCTACGATCTCCCAGCGGCGGTCGCGGGTGTTCGGCGGATCACCCGGCGCGAGAAGATCTTCTATTGCGGCCACTCGATGGGCGGGATCCTCGGGTATGGCTACGCGGGCATTCACGATCACTTCGAGGGCATCGTCACCATCGGCGCGCCGGCCGAGCTGGGGCGGGGCAGCGCGTTCCTCAAGCTGCTGGCCTTCGCCGAGCCGGCCATCGAGACCGCCATCGACTCGATGCTGGGCACCGTCAACGTGCAGCGCAGCCTCGCGCACACCGCCAGCCAGCTCGTCTCGAAGGTGCTGCGCCGGCCGCCCGCTGAAGCGCCCACGCCGTTCCGGTACCGGTACCTGCCGCTCGACACCTGGCTCAAGGCCGCGTCGAACGCGCTGGGGTACGCCGAAGACAGCCCGGTGCTCAGCATGGTCGCCAGCCGCATCAACTACCTCGCGCGCTGGGACCGCCTGCAGATGGAGAACGTGCGGTGGTTGCTCACGGAGGGCGGCGAGAAGGAGCCCCGCCTCGTCGTCGAGCAGTTCGCCCGCTGGGTGCGCAACAACGACGTCGTCTGCTACCGCACCGCGTACGACTTCAAGCGCGGCTTCGGGAAGATCCGAGTCCCGATGGCGATCATCTTCGGCGATCAGGATCCGCTGGCCTCGGTCGCGTCGACCCGCAGCGTGTACCGCTCGGCCCGCTCGGACTACCTCTTGTGGCGCCCCGTCAAGGGGAACAGCCACATCGAGCTCACCATGGGGCATGACGCGCGGCAGGTCTGTTACGACGTGAAGAACCTCATCGAGTACGCCCGTACGCACCGCGCCCGGGCGCCGTCACTGCCCCGCATCCGCTCGTAACCGCACGACTGCGAGCGTGTCGGGCTGGCCGGAAATTTGGAGCCTCTGGCCGGGTTGCTAGCCTCGCTACAGCATGAAACAGCTCGGTCGCAGCTCCTCGGACGAGGCACGTCTCGCGCTGGCGTGTGTGTTGGCGTGTGTGCTGCTCCCGCTGACCGCCTCGGCCCAGGATCGGGTGCAGCTCAACGTCATCTCGAAGATCGAGGTGAAGGGCGGCGCGGTGGAGATCGCCGGCTCCCGGCGCCCGAGCTTCACCACGTTCACCTTGAGCGACCCACCGCGGCTCGTCATCGACGTGTCCGAGGCCGTGTTCCAGGGCGTGCCAGCCGAGACGAAGGTGAACGACGGGACCATCACCGTCATCAAGACGGCCAGCTACGGCAGCGAGTCGGCCGCCATCGCCCGAGTCCTCATCGGCTTCGAGCACGAGCTCGAGAGCGACATCGTCACCCAGGGGCCAGCGCTGGTGGTGAAGTTGCCGCAGAACCCGAAAGAGGTCGCGCAGGCGGCGAAGGAGAAGGCGCAGGCCGAGCGGGCGGCGAAGCTGGCGGCCGAGGCGGCGGAGCGTGACCGCCTGGCGAAGGAGAAGGCCGAGGCTGAGGCGAAGGCGGCCGCGGAGGCCGAGCGCAAGGCGAAGGAGGCCGAGGCGGCGCGGCTGGCGAAACTGGAAGCCGAGCGGCAGGCGAAGGAAGAGGCGGAACGCAAGGCGAAGGAGGCCGAGGCGGCGCGGCTGGCGAAGCTTGAGGCCGAGCGCCAGGCGAAAGAAGAGGCGGAGCGTCAGGTCAGGGCGGCGGAGGAGGCTCGCCTCGCCAGGCTCGAGGCCGAGCGCGTCGCCCGTGAAGCCGCCAGGCAGGCGAAGCTCGAGGCCGAGCGCGCGGAGAAAGAGCGCCTGGCGCGCGAGAAGGCCGAGGCGGAGGAGAAGGCCAGGCTCGCCCGAGAAGAGAAGGAGCGCAAGGCGAAGGAGCTCGCCGAGGCCAGACGCCGCGCCGAGGAAGAGCGCCTGGCGAAGCTCGAGGCCGAGCGTCAGGAACGGGAGGCGGCGGAGCGGGCCCGAGCCGAGGCAGAGGCGCGCGAGAAGGCCGAGCGTGAAGCCCAGGCGAAGGTTGCGCGCGAAGAGAAGGCGCGGCGCCAGCGTGAGGCCGAAGCGGCGAAGCGACGCGAAGAAGAAGAGCGGCTGGCAAGGCTCGAGGCCGAGCGGCTCGAGCGTCTGAGCGCCTTCGAACGTGCGAAGTCCGAGCGAGAGGCCCAGGCCCGCGCCGCCCGCGAAGAGAAGGAACGCCAGGCCCGCGAAGCCGCCGCGGCTCGTCGCCCCGCGGAAGACGAGCGCGTGGCGAAGCTGGAGGCCGAGCGGCTCGAGAAGGAGCGGCTGGCGCGCGAGAAGGCGGAGGCCGAACGCCAGGCGAAGCTGCCCCTTGCGCAGCGCGCGCAGGAGGCCGCCGCTCGCGAGGCGGAGGCGAAGGTGGAGCGGGAGCGCAAGCAGCGCGAGCTCGAGGCCTCGGCGGCGCGGACCCCCTCTCCCTTCGAGCTGGCGGGCCGGGCGCGCATGACGTCGGTGGGGTTCAAGCAGGCCGACGGAATCGGCCGCATCATGCTGCGCACCTCGGCGCCGGTGCGCTACTCGGTGGGCGAGGACGGCCGCCGCAACGTGGTGGTGACGCTCGAGAACACCGAGATCGGCCTGCCCAACAACGAGCGGCTCCTCGACACGTCGTTCTTCGACACGGCGGTGTCGCTGGTGAAGCCCGAGGCCGTCGATGACACCCAGGTGCGCATCACCATCAGCCTCAAGCGCGCCGTCGCCTACCGCACCACCCAGGCCGGCAACGAGCTGACCGTCGAGTTCGAGCGGCCGGACTGAGCTTTCCGGCAAAGCCTGCTACAGCGCGCGCGTCATGTCGGTCGGGTGGATCCTCACGGCAGCGCTGCTCTCGGCTTCGCCCGACGCCACCGAGGTGACGCTCACCGCCGAGCGGGTGCTGCACGACGGCAAAGCCGATCGAACCATCGCCGAGGGGCGCGCCCACCTTCAGACCGGGGGCGCGGCCGTGGACGCCGAGCGCATCGTCTACGACCAGTCGCGGGACGTGGTGACGGCCGTCGGACGCGTGGTGGCTCGCGTCGCCCAGGGTACGCCGCTGTCGGTGACCGCCGACGTGGTGTCGCTGCGGCTCGCAGGAGAGCGGGTCGAGGAGATCTGGGTCCTCGATGGCGTCGCGACGGCGCGTGGCGGCGCCAACGTCGACAAGCTCCTGCGGGCCACCACGAAGGCCGAGCTCGATGCCGCCGGCCCGGTGACGATGCTCCTCACCGGGAACCACTTCCTGCGCCTGCCAGACGGGAGTTGGCGGCTCGAGAACCTCGAGCTGGTGCCGTGCGAGTGCAACTTCGACACGCCGAGCTGGTCGATCCGCACCCGCGAGGCGCTCCTCAACCCCGAGGCCGACCGCGTGGCCGTGTTCCTGCCGGTGGTCTGGTTCAAGCAACTGCCGGTGGTGAAGGAGCTTCCGCTCCCGTTGCTTCCGTACATGAGTTTCCCGCTGGGCGATCGCGCCACCGGGCTGTTGTTTCCGAAGCCGGGGAGCACCGTGCTCAACGGGTTCTCCTTCGAGCAGCCGGTCTTCATCACCGCGGGCCGCAGCGCCGACTTCACCTTCACGCCCGGCGTCTTCTTCGGCGGCCCACGCCTCGCCGATTCAGTGGACCAACGCGACGTGTTGGCCCGGCCCGACAGCGTCTTTCGAACCGGCTGGCGGGGCGGCATCGACGAGCCGATCGTGCAGCCGTACCAGCAGCCGTTCGGCATTCAGGGGCCGCGGCTGCTGACGGAGTTCCGGTACGTGCTCTCGCCGCGCGCGCAGGGCCGGGCGTCGGTGGGCCTCTTGTACGATCTGCGGCCGCTGCGCGATCCGGGCAACGCCAGCCAGGTCTTCGCGCGCCCCCGTGGCCTGCGCGGCGAAGCGGCGTTCTTCCACACCCAGGACTTTGGCGGTGGCTTCGGCACGCGCATCGACCTCTCGGCGCACTCCGACGGCTACTACAACCGCGACGTCACGCCCGACGTCATCGCCCGCGAGGCTGGCTACCTGCGCTCGACGGCGGTGCTCTTTCATCGCGGCGCCGATCACCTGGTCACCCTCGATGCGGTGCTCCGGCAGGATCTCACCGGAGGCTCCTTCGGGGCGTCGGGCTATTCGCTCTTCGGCGGCGAGACGATCGCGCGGGGCTCCGTGGCGCCGCGCTTCGGACCCAACCCCATTCAGCGGCTGCCGGCGGTGTCGCTGACCGTTCCGGTTCGTCAGCTCGTCGGCCCATTGGCCTTCGACGTGACGGGCGACGTGGTTCAGCAACGTCCGCTCCGAGGGCTCTCGGGTGACGAAGGCGCGCTGGCGAACGAAGGCCGGTTCTTCGACCCGCTGACCGGGGCGGAGCTCCCCGCGGAGTGCCTCGTCGAGCGGCTCTACCTCGCGCGAGCGCCCCAGCAGCTCTCTGAGTGTCCCCAGACGGTGCTCCCCGGCGCAGGGCCGAACGCGCTGAAGGTGGGCCTGGGCGACGGCGTCTGGCAGCGAGGGGAGCGGGAGGCACGGCTCCGACTCAACGTGATGCCGCGCCTGTGGGCCTCGACGACGCTGGCCGACGCCGTGTCGGTGTCGGCGACGGCCGCGTGGCGACAAGGGGTGTGGCACGGGCTGGCGAGTCAGCAGACGGTGACGCGCGGGTACCCGTTGCTCACGGCGCGGGTCGAGACCGAGCTCGCGCGGGTGTTTGGTGACGTTCGCCACGCGTTCACGCCGCTCTTCGAGGTTCGCGCGGTGCCCTTCGTGCTGGCGACCTCGTCGTTGCCGACCGACGCGTCACGGCTGGGGGGACCTGCGCCGTACGACGAACTCGACCGCGCGATTGGCGACAACCGCGCGAGGGTGCAGGCCGTCGTCGAGGTGCGCAACCGGCTGGTCCAGCGGGGTGGCCGGGAGTTGCTGAGGTTGGATCTCGGCCAGGGACTCGATCTCGTCTCACCGCAGGTGTCGGGGCCGGGTGGGGTGCTGCCGCCGATCGAGGCGCCGGTTGGCATGAACGCGCCGCGGTTGGCCGAGAGCTATGCCCGGCTCGGCCTGAGCGTTGGTTGGTTCACCGTCGCCGCTCAGGGGCGCCTGGAGCCATTGTGGAAAGAGACACCGTCGGCGACGGCTCGCCCACGCGTGACTCGCCTGTCGGCCTCGGCCTCCTGTGACATCCCCGGAGGCCATGGCCTGGCGGCCTCGTACGAGAACGTGCTCGATGACGGCACCAACCGCGCGCGCGCGCCGGTCGATCTGCTCTTCGGCGATCCGGTCGTCGCGTCGGCGACCAGCCGGGCGCAGTTGTTGACGGCGGGCGCCCGGACGAAGCTCGGCCCGGTGTCGCTGCGGTACGACGTGGTGCTCTTCAATCGCCTGTGGGGCCGGCGTGACGCGTTCGGCAACTTCGCCCGCACGGCCCGGGGAGATGTGATCCTCGATCCGCTCCTCTCGTTCGGTCAGCAGACCGTGAGCCTGTCGTGGGCGCCGGCGTGTGACTGCTGGCGGCTGGATCTGTCGGTGACGAACCGCGTGACGGCCGCGGGGACGCTGGGTCCGCCAGAGCTCGGCTTCAACTTCACCGTCTCGCGCTTCGGCTCCTTCGGGACGCAGTGATGGCGTGCCAACCTCCTCGTGAGGCTTGACCGGGGGGAGGAGGGGCTTCGAAGATGCACCCTCTTCGAGGGAGGTTGCATGCGCGTGCGCGTCTGGTCGGCGCTGGTCATGGTGATGGGGCTGGGGTGCGGTGGCATCTCGCCGACCACCATGGAGTTCGTCGAGATCACCCCCGAGCAGCCGCGGATTGGCGACATCGTCACCGTGCGCTTTCGCTTGCTCGATAACCGCGGCCTGCCGCTCGCGGGCAGCACCGTGGACTTCAAGCTCCAGTCTCCGTCTGCCGGGGTCACGCTGTCGCCCACGAGTGTCGTCTCGCAGCGCGGGAGCGGCTTCGCCGAAGCGCAGCTCCAGGCGTCTGCGCGGGTGAACTCGGTGATCGTCGTCGCCACCTCGGGTGACAAGACGGTGGTGTCGCGGCCCATCACGTTCGCCGGGTCCGTTCCCAGCCACAGCCAGCTCACGTTCCAGTGTGGCCCCATCGCGGGCGAGGGCACTGGCGGTGTCCATGCCATCGGGGCGTACGATCAGACGCGCAACTTGATCGCCGGCATCCAGCTCAAGTGCACGGCCCACGTCGGCGACCGCAACGGCGACGGCATCGAAGGCGCGCTCATCTCGTTCTTGACCGAGGCGGGCACCATCGGTCCGACGCAGGTCTCCATGGCGAACCTCGTTGGTGACGCCACCGTGCTGTACAAGACGTCACTCCCGCTCCCGAAGGACGTCGAACCCGACAACTTCACGTGGACCCCGCCTCAGGGCCTGACCCAGACTGGTGAGTACCTCGCCCCGCTGTGGATGCACCCGTTCGAATGGGTTCCAAACCCGGTTCTGTTCCCGCGGCCGCGCCCGGGCCTGAACCCGCGGGAGCCCAACCGCCTTGACTCCGTGCCGAACCGGCGCAAGCCCGATGGGACCCAGCAGCGATTGAACCCACGCGACAACCTGGTGACCATGATTGCCGTCACCTCGGGCGAAGAAGCGTTCCAGGACAACAACAACGATGGCATCTGGCAGGACACTGAGCCCTTCGAAGACCTCACTGAACCGTTCGTCGACTCCAATGACAATGGCACCTGGGACTCGGACGAGCGCTTCATCGACGTGAACGGTGACCGGCAGTGGAGCGGCAAGAACGGCAAGTGCGACATGAGCACGCTCATCTGGCGCGCCGAGCGGATTCTGTGGACGGGCATTCCCAGCCAGTGGGAGGCGGAGCTGCCGTCACCGACCTTCGGGATTTCGGCCTCGTCGCCTCCACCGCCGATCGCGTTCGTGTGCCGCGGCGGGAACCCGTGCAGCCAGGCAACCCCGAACGGGACCAACCTCGGCTTCTACACGCTCGACGTGATCGTCGCGGACCCCTGGTACAACAGCATCGCGCAGAACGCCGAATCTGACGGCTGCGGCGTGAAGGAGCCCATGGGTCTTGGTGCTGGGGACCCGCCGGTCATCGCCCAGGTGTTGGGGCTCTCGATGGGTGGCTCGGTGGCGTTCACCTACCCCGCAGGTCAGTTCGTGCGGATGACGATTCGAGACTCGCGAGATCCCGACAAGCCGCCGGCCGACCAGACCCCCGTCCGCAACCCGGCGCTCCCGTTCACGGTGCCGATCGCGTGTACGTACACCGCCTCACCCGAGAGCGAGCTCGCCGTGACCTTCGTCGTCGGCTCCGTCAGCGGCACCATCGAGTAGCGCCTTGCCGCGCCACGCGGTTCGGCTACGGTCCGAATCGGCTGATTCTCGAATCAACGAGCAGCCACCAGGCGAACCGTCGTGGCGAAAAAAGTCGTGACCAGGGCTGCGCGGACCGACCGGGAAGCGGAGCGGCGAAAGGCGATCCTCCGCGCGGCGGTCGAGGTGTTCTCGCGCAAGGGCTTCCAGGGCTGCCGCATCGCCGACGTGGCCCGTGAGGCCGGCGTCGCGTACGGCCTCGTGTACCACTACTTCAAGGACAAGGATGAGCTGCTGGGCTCGGTCTTCGAGAGCGGCTGGCAGGGCTTCCTGGTGCGGGTCCAGGCCGCGCTGTCGCAGCAGACCGACTTCGAGTCGCGCATTCGCAGTGTGGTGAACGTGGCCTTCGAGGCGTACCGGCGCGATCCACGCGGCGTGAAGGTGTTGATCCTCGAGGTCGGCCGCAGCCCGTCCGGAGGCGCCGTCAACCGCGGCACCGAGTTCGCCCGGGTGCTCGAGCTCGCCGCCGGCATGTTCGCCGAAGCCCAGCGCCTGGGCCAGGTGCCCGGCCATCTCGATCCGCGGCTGTGCGCGGCGCTCCTCTTCGGGGCCATCGAGATGGGCCTCACCACCTTCGTGATGGGGCTGGTCGAGCGCACCGACGAGGTGCTCGAGCGCGCGCGCGACCAGGTGGCCGAGACGTTCCTGCGTGGCATGCTCGGCGCCCGCCCCAACGTACCCTCGCTGGCCACCGGCGCCGTCGCCGAGGCCCTTCCCCCCGAGGCCGCCCCATGGACGAACGCGAAGTCCGGTACGAAGTCGAAGGTGGTACGGCGCGACTGACCATCGATCGCGAGGCCGCGCGCAACGCGCTCTCGCCGGCGGTGGTGCAGCAGCTGATGTCAGGTCTCGAGCAGGCCGACGCCGATCCCGCGGTGCGGTGTGTGGTCCTCACGGGCGCTGGGAGCCGGGTGTTCTGCGCCGGCGGCGATCTCGGCGGCATGAGCGGAGACGGGTTCCTCTCGGCCCACGACAGCCGGCGCGGCTACGGCCTGCTCCTGCAGAAGTTCCAGCAGGTGAAGAAGCCCACGGTGGCGCGCGTGAATGGCCATGCGCTCGCGGGCGGCCTGGGGCTGGTGCTGGCATGCGATCTCGCGGTCGCGACCACTGACGCCGGGTTCGGTACGCCAGAGATCGATCGCGGCCTGTTCCCCATGATGCTGATGGCGCTCCTGCAGCGGCACCTGGGTCGCAAGCGCGCCCTCGAGCTGGTGCTGACGGGAGAGCGCCTCTCCTCGGCGAAGGCGCTCGAGTGGGGACTGGTGAACCGCGTGGTGCCCGCGGCGGAGCTCGACGCCGAGACGAAGCGCCTGGCGGACTCGCTGGGTGGGAAGAGTCAGGCGATCCTCGCGCTGGGCCGCCGGGCGTTCTTCACCGCCGAGGATCTCCCTCTGTCGCAGGCGGTGGAGTTCCTCGCCAGCCAGCTGTCTCTCAACATCCTCTCGGAGGACGCGGCAGAGGGGGTCTCGGCGTTCCTCGAGAAGCGACCGCCGAAGTGGAACGACCGCTGATCGTCAGCCGCCCTGGGCTGGTGCGCTCTGGGGCAGGGCGGTCGTCACCTCGAAGAACCGCAGGCCCAGCACGCTCGCCGGGTCGACCCAGCGGCCGTCGAGCTTGAAGCCGAAGTGCAGGTGCGGCCCCGTCACGCGGCCCGTCTTCCCGACGCGCCCCAGCCGTTGGCCGGGCTTCACCAACTCGCCTTCCTTCACGTCGGACTTCGAGAGGTGGAAGTACGCCGTGAAGAGCCGGCCGCCGTGATGCACCAACACCGTGTTGCCCGAGGCGAAACAGTCTCGCACCAGCACCACCTCGCCGGCGTTCGCCGCGACGATGTCGTCTCCGGTGTTGCCGTCGAGATCCATGCCGAAGTGCTGGCTGTTCTTCTTGCCGTTGATGAGGCGCAGATCGCCGAACGGCGCGGTGATGTCGGGCGGCCGCGGCCAGACGAAGTCCTCGGAGAAGAGCCAGGGCTCGAGCTCGACGTCGAACGCGTCGGCGAACGCCTTCTGATCTCGCGCCGAGCGCAGCTGCTCCGCTCTGGAGGGGCTGGTGAACTTCCTGGCGACCTTGAGCTCACGCCTCGGCCAGCCGGGCTCGACGATCTCCAGCGTGCCGGAGATCGTCGTTTCGACCCCTCCTTCCGGCAACAGGTCGACGGTGAGCGCCCGCGTGCCCACCGACGCTTCGACCGAGAGGCCTACCAGCGCCTGAAAGCCGTCGGCGACGGGAAGAAAATCGAGCGTCTGGGGCCCGAGCGTGCCCGACGGCGGCTTCGTCACGCCCAGCACCGTCACCAGCACCGCGTCGCCCGGCCGGGCCACGCCGGGCTGCACGTGGACCGAGGCGAGTTGGAGGACGACGGTGAGGAGCGTGGCGGTGGTCACGGCACGATGCTGACGCTGCCGGTGAGGTTCTGCGTGAAGGGCTGGCCCCACAAGGTCTGCCAGCCGTTCTGGCCGGCCCCGATCGTCGAGAACACCGCCCGCATCTGGGTCCCCACGGGCACGCCATTGAGGGGCAGGCCCGACACGATGGCGCGGTAGCGCTTGGTGGAGCCAGAGGGCTTGCACCCGAACTGGCTCGTCATCGGGTCGAGCGTCGGCTCATCGGCGTTGAACGTGAAGCCGCCCATGGTTCCGAACTCACCGAAGTCCATCGTGCCGTTCATCTGGTTGATGTCGAAGTTGTACTGGAAGAACGCCGCGCTCGTGCCGGGCTTGAGCGGAGCGTCCAGGGTGATCGTGAGGCTGTCGCCGTTCTGGATGGTCGGGCCCATGTTCGCCATGGCGCGGCGCGCGACGAAGGTCGCCGCCATCGGCGAGCGGGGCATGGCGGGATCACCACCGAAGACGAACCCGGTGAAGCTGTTGGTGGCGGTGCTGCCGGCGGCCTCGAGGCCCACGGCCCGGATGAGCAGGTTGTGTTTCTCGCCCAGCGTCCAGCCGTTCCCCATCGCGTTGATCTGCAGCACGTTACCGCGCACGATGACGGTGGTGGGCACGGTCGTGGCGCAGTCCTCCTGGGTCGCGCGGACCAGGAGCGCTTTGTCGTTGATCGGCTGATTGAACACCACCCACACGCTGTCGGTCGGCTTGAGCATGTTGCGAGCCGGTGAGGTGATGTCGTTGAAGCTCTCGACGTTGGTGGCGACGATGGCGGGCGCTCCAGGGGTGCGGCTGTCGGGCAGCCGGAGCGTCGGCACGCCACCGATGAAGAAGCTACGCCCCGAGCGCTGATCGATGAGGCCGTTGAACTCGTTGTCGCCATCGCCGTCCTCGTCGAGGCCGCCGACGATGAGGGTGTAGTTGGTGCTGTTCGAGGTGCGCGCGAGCTCGGCCGGGGCGGGCACGTTCATGAAGGTCAGCGTCCCGGTGTCATCGGCCTGGCCCTCGAACGAGAGCTGGCCCTGCGGGTCGCCGAACCCTTCGCGGTTGAAGAGCTGGAAGCCAGCAGGAGAGACCTCGAGGAGGGCGCGGGCGCCGCGGGCTGGCCGACCATTGGCCGTCTGGAGCTGGTACCGAACGCTGCCGTTGAGTTCCAGGAGCAGGATCACGCCTGCGTTCGCGTTGCCGTCGTTGAGCGGCACGTTCCCTGCGCTGCCGGGAACGCTCACCTGCACTCGGACGGTGCCGAAGCCGTCCTTCGAGATGAGGAGCTGGCCCGCGGCGCCAGCCGGCACCTTGTCGAAGCGGAACGCGCCATCGGCGCCCGAGCGCAGGGCCGCCGTGAAGCCGGTGCCCAGCACGAGCACGACGTTGGCATCGGCGATCGGCGCGAACTTCGTGTTCATCACCACACCCGTCACGGTGCCGGTCGGCGTCGCCGGGGCAACCGAGGTCACGTTGTCAGGTGTTCGAACGCCATCGGCGATGCCGTCCTTGTTCGTGTCGGTGGGCGCGGGGCTGCATGCGAAGAGACATGCGAACGCCGCCGCGGTGAGCTTTCGGACCATGTGAACTCCAAGGGTGGGGTGGAACTCGTGAGCGGCACTTTGGCCCCCGGGTGCGCCGCGTCAAGCTCTGCTCTCATGACGGCATGAACACAGTGCGTCCCGCGGGGGCTATGCTGCGCGCCGTGCGAAACCTCCGGTGGTTGGTGGCGGCGAGCGGGGTTGGCTTCACCCTCGCATTCGCCTCATGTGGCGGCACGTCGACCCAGGGGACCATCCCGGCGACGGGCGGCGAGCTCTGCACACCCGACCGCGTGTTCTGCCTCGAGGTGCCGTCCCAGGGCGTGGCCGAGGCGCAGACCTTCCGAATCTTCTCGCCGTCGACGGAGCGGCCTGGCGCGCAGCTCTCCGAGGTGTGGGACGTCGAAGCCATCGGCCAGAGGGACTTCCGCTTCCTCAAGCCGGCGATCATCCGCATCCGGCAGGCCGCGGTCGAGACGACGGGCGTTCGAGATGACACCCTGTTGCGGGTGTATGGCCTGCGCGAAGGCACCTGGGAGGTTCTCGGTTCGTTCTTCAACGATCGCGTGCGAGGTGTGCTGCGCGGCAACACCCAGCTGCTGAGCAACGGGAGCCGGGCGGTCGGCTCGTTCACGGTGCTGCGGGTCGACCGGTTGCCAGACGGTGGCGCCCCGATGGAGACCGACGCGGGACCGCTGCCGGACTCCGGCGTGATCATGCAGCCCCCCGTGCCCGATGCAGGTCGTCGCGACGCCGGCGTCGACGCGGGCATGATGGTCGACGCGGGCCGACCCGACGCCGGGATGACGCCGGACGCGGGGATGATGCCGGACGCGGGCATGATGCCGGACGCGGGCATGATGCCGGACGCGGGCATGATGCCAGATGCAGGGACGATCCCGGATGCTGGACGGCCCGACGCAGGGATGGATGCAGGAGTGCCCGATGCCGGAACGCCCGACGCAGGCATGCCGCCCGTTGACGCTGGCACGCCTGACGCCGGGCTGGACGCTGGCACGCCGGTCGACGCCGGGAGCGGAATGGACGCAGGCGCCGACGGCGGCATGGATCCCGATGGCGGCGCGGACGGAGGCTGACGGATGGAGCGGAGGTGGGCGTTCCTCGGGGCCTTCATCGGTGGCCTGATCGCCGCGTGCGGTGCCGACCAGCAGGTCGCGCCGGAACCACCACCGCCGATGGTGCAGTGCCGCGCGTTCGATGAGCTGATGCCCCGGTTCGTCGGCGCCATCTCGACGGGCAAGACCGAAGGCCTCAAGAACGTCGTCGAGAACCAGTTGCTGCGCTCGGCCCGGCCCGACGAGCCACCGCCGATCAACGACGTGTTGCGCGTCATCTTCGCGACGTTGAACCGGCTGGCCTCGAAGCCACCGGAGCCAGGCGGCACGAAGGACAATTATTGTGCGCCCGAGGGCTCGCCGCCTCCCCTGGAGCGCGCCAACGAGGTCTGCGAGCTCCGCCGGACGATCGACCTCCTGGTGCGGCAGGGCAAAGGGCTCGACGCCATCGCGGTGGTGGAGCCGCAGCTCCAGGGCATCCTCGACTACATCACCGGCACCGGGAGCTCGCGTGATCGCGTACCGCACTACGAGATC
>JBILEB010000271.1:0-6045 GCA_044352295.1 Myxococcaceae bacterium | reverse complement strand
GGCGGTTGGTGGTGTGAGGCATTTCCGGAAAGTGCGCCCCCCCGGAGACGTGGGAAGGACCCCGCCTTTTGCGGGCGTGTGCAGGAATTTCCGCACACCGCGGCTTGTGGCCCGAAAGCCCGGCCGTTACGCAGGGTTGCCCATGCGCGCCGTCGTGTACGAACGATTTGGACCTCCCGAGGTGCTGGAGCAGCGGCTGGTGCCGGCGCCGATTCCGCAGGCAGGTGAAGTGCTGGTGCGGGTGAAGGCCGCGGCGCTCAACCCGAAGGACTCCCTCATTCGCAAAGGGAAGTTCGTGCTCTTCAGCGGCAAGCGCTTCCCGCGAATGCTCGGCTACGACGTGTCGGGCATCGTGGAGTCGGTGGGCCCTGGCGTGTCGGGTTTCACGGCGGGCGACGCGGTGTTTGGCATGCGCAACGGCTTCGACGGCGGCACCGTGGCCGAGCTGGTCGCAGTGAAGCAGGACGAGCTGGCGCTCAAACCTTCAGCGTTGTCCTTCGAAGAGGCCGCCGCGGTGCCGCTCGCGTCGCTGACGGCGCTCCAGGCGTTGCGTGATTGCGGAGGCCTCACGGCCGGTGGGAAGGTGCTCATCCACGGCGCATCGGGTGGGGTGGGCGTCTTCGCCGTGCAGCTCGCCCGTGCGCTGGGCGCGCACGTCACCACCACCTCGAGCGCGAAGAACCTCGACTTCGTGCGCACCCTCGGCGCGGACGTGGCGCTCGACTACGCGGTGGACACGGGGCTCGAAGCAACGCGCGGGTGGGATGTGTTCTTCGACGTCTTCGGCAACCGCTCGTTCGCGAAGGTGAAGGCCTCGCTGGGACCGAGCGGGGTGTACGTGTCGACGGTGCCGAGCGCAGGCATCGTGCTGACCGACCTGTTGACGCGGTGGCAACGCGGCCGCCGGGGCCGCCTGGTGGTGGTGAACTCGAACGCGAAGGACCTCTCGGCGGTGGCCAGCTTCCTCGCCGCGGGCACGCTCAAGCCGGTCATCGACCGCGTGGTGCCGATGTCCGAGATTGCGGCGGCGCAGGCGCACATCGAGACGAAGCGCGCGCGCGGGAAGGTCGTCATTCGCGTCGAGTGATGCGAGCCTTTGGGGCCATGGGCTTCTTCCAGACGCTGCTCGAGTCACCCCGAAAGACGCCGCTGTCCCGCTACACGACGTGGAACGGCGGGTTCTATCTGGCGAACGGAGCGCTCCTGTACGCGTGGCCCGGAGCAGCGCAGACATTGCTCTTTGCGGCGCCATTCCAGGGCCAGGAAGCCGGCCTCGTGCGTATGCTCGGCGTGGTCCTCGCGGTTGTCGGCTGGTTCTACGTGATGGGAGGCCGCACCGGTTCCGACGCGTTTGGCCTGGCGACCGTCGTCGACCGCACGCTGTTGCCGTTCTTCCTCGTACCGCTGGCGCTCACGGGCGCGGTCGATGCGCACGTCGCGCTCCCGTTCGCAGGGCTGGACCCGCTGTTGGGCTTCGGGGCGTTCCTGGTGTGGAAGCGCCAGACGTCTTGAGGACGCCCAGGTGAGAACCCTTGTCACTCTCGTCGGAGCGCTCTCGCTGATGGGACTCGGCGCTTTCATGGCCATCATCGATCCGCGCCACGGAAGCGAACTGGTGGGCTATCCACTCCTGGTGCTTGGGGCTGGGATTGGGATTTCGCTGGCCCTCCGTCGGCAGCGCGACGACGAATGAGCGGGTGCCTGCTGCGGAAGCGCCAGGGCGCGGCACGGGCGGAATCGCGATAGCGTCGAGGGATGCAACGTGCGCTCCTCATGGTGGTGCTCGCCAGCCTGTCCGGCTGCCGGTGCGTGAAGCTCGCCGAGGGGGCGTGCACGGGAACCTGGGGCGGGGTGACGCTGCAGGGCGCGACGCTCGACCCCTCGAGTCGAATGGCGGTCGTCTACGGCGCGACCTGCGCGGACGCCACGGTGAGCCTGTACGAGCTGTCGTGGGGCCGCGGCGCGCTGGCGACGCAGTTCACCTTCACGGGTGGAGGGCCGACGGTTCTCGGAGGCACCGAGTTCCCGCTCCCGCCCGCGCGCTTCCTCACGTTCTCGGTGCTACCCACGCCCCCGCCGCCAGAGGGCCTGCTCAAGCTCGGCATCGAGGGCCTCGCCGGAGACCGCACCGGCGAGCTGCTGCTCAAGAACGCCACCGACGAGATGCGCTGCACCTTCAACGTGTCGTACGAGACCGAAGGCGTGCGCCCCTCGTGTGGTGGCGGCGGCGATGGTGACTGAAGCGAGAGCGCTGGCGACGGTTCACGCGCTCCATCAGGCCGGCCAGAGCCTCTCCGTTGCGCCGCCAGGGCCCTTGCTCGCCGTACACCTGGTGCTGGTGCCGTTGTCGTGGTGGAGGCCGCGCGCGGCGATGGCCGTCGTGGCGCTGCTGGGGCTCGTGCAGTGTGGGCTCGCCTTTCCGCGCACCGGCAATCACCTCGTGTTGGGCGTGGTCGTGAGTCTGGTGCTCGCGCTCCTCGACGAGCGTGACCCGGAGGACACGGCCCTTCGTCGGCCCTCCTTCCTCGCGCTGGTGCTCATCGCCTTCGTGTGGAGTGGCGTGCACAAGGTGTGGCACGGGCTGTGGTTTCGTGGCGAGACGCTGGCCTGGCTGTCGGTGTCGCGAGGTGACGTGGGCGCGGTCCTGCGACCGTTCTTCTCGGAAACGCTCGCCCAGCGCCTGGCCTCGTTGAGTCGCACCGACGAGGGGAGCGGCCCGTTTCGCCTCGAGGGCGCGTGGCTGCTCGTCTCGAACGCGGTGTGGCTGGGCGAGCTCGGAGCGGCGGCCTTCTGGCATCGACGCCTGCGCCCGCTCGCCGCGCCGGTGCTCCTGGTGATGGTGTGGCTGGTGCAATTCGTTGCACATGAGTGGGAATTTGCGCTGCTGCTCACGAACCTGCTGGTGCCGGGCGCGCGGCTGCGTTGGCTGGTCGCGGCGGGCGTCGTCGGGGTGATGGCCGTTCGCCTCGGGTGGGTGGTTGCGCCCTTCTGGGCCTGGCACGCGCCGGAGCCCACGTGAGGCGGCGACTGACGGTGAAGGCGCTCGTCGTCGCGGTGGCGGCGTGGCCGCTGGTGACGCTGGTCCTCGAAGCGGCCTTCCGCGTCGACCCGTGGAAGCTGATGTCGTTTGGCATGTACTCGGTGCCGCCGCGTCGGGACCCCGCGTCGATGCTGGGCGACCTGTCGGGGCGCTGCGTCGAATGGGTGGAGCTCGACCGGGTGACGGCGCGCGTCCATCGGGTTCGCAGCCGCGCGTGCCCGCCGGCTCCGTGAGGGGTGCTATCTCGCTCGTATGCGTCGCCTCGTGCTGGTGTTCGTTGGGTTGCTGGTGTGGTCCTGTCGTACGACGCAGACGGCTGGTCCCACATCATCCGAGCCCGCGGCGGAGGTGCCGCCGGCGACCGTCGAGGGCGTCCAGGAGTCTCCGGTCGACGCAGGCCTTCCGGCGCTCACCGAGTCGTCGCCTGCGCCGACGGTTACAGCCCCTGACGCTGGCACGCCGACCCGACCCACGACGACGACACGTCCCGTCGCGACGCCGACCCCGGCTCGTCCCGCGCCCCGGCCTGATGGCGGACTGTCACTGCCCGTGGATGCGGGCGCGCCAGTACCTGTCGATGCCGGGACCGTGGCCGTACCGGTGCCGCTGAGTCGGTGGATGCAGCAGCCTCCAGCCTCGGCGGGCTTCGCAGGCGTTGGACCGGCGGGCTTCACCATCGAGGGCACCACCAGCACGGTTGGCGTCGTCGATGACGGCCGGACCTTCAGCGTGACGGTGGACCTGGCCTCGGTGAAGACGGGCATCTCGCTGCGTGACGAGCACATGCGCGAGAAGTACCTGCACGTCGACCGCTTCCCCTCAGCGGTGCTGGTGGTGAGTCGGCAGGCGGTGGCGCTCCCGGACGACGGCTCGCGCGAATCGACCGCGACGGGCTCGATGACGATTCACGGCGTGACGAAGGAGCAGCCGTTCTCGTTCCGCGCCTCATGCGTGCAGCGCGTCTGCAGCGTCGAGGGCACGGCGAAGCTCAACTTCAACGACTTCGGGGTGGCCGTGCCGTCGTACCTGGGCATCACGGTGAAGCCGAACGTGACGGTGAAGGCGACGTTCCGGCTCGGTCAGCCGTAGGCCACGAGCGAAGAAGAGAACGCCATGCGTGTCGTGGTCACGGGTGCCAGCGGCTTCATCGGCCTCCACCTCGTCCGAGCGCTGCTCGAGGGTGGGCACGAGGTCACGGCGGTGGTGCGGGCTCTCTCGAAGGTGGGCCCCTTCGCCCAGCAGCCACGGCTCTGCGCGATCGAAGCAGACCTCGACACGCACACGCACGCCGCTGGCGTGATGCGGGAACAGGACGCGTGGGTTCATGCGGCGTTGCTCTGGGGCGAACCAGGCACGGAGCGCCGGGATGTCGAGGCCACGTCGAGCCTGTGCGAGGCGGCGGGGCGCGCTGGCGTGAGCCGGTGCGTGCTCCTGTCGTCCGCCGCCGTTCATCGTCCGTTCTCTGCGCGGATGACCGAGCTGGATCGCCTTCACCCGGTCGAACCGTACGGTGTGACCAAGCTCGCTGGAGAGCGCGCGCTCCGTGACACGTGCTCGCGCTCTGGAATGACGGGCGTGGCCCTTCGGCCGGGTCCAGTGGTGGGTCCGCCCGCGTTCCCTGGCGGCTCCTGGCGCTCCCCGGCTCAGGTTGAAGCGTTCGCTCGCGAGGCTCTGGCGGGGCGACCCATCACCGTCGTGGAAGGCGAGGGACGACAACTCTGTGGGGTCTCGACGCTCGTCACAGCAGTCACCGCCCTCCTGCAGGCGGAGAAGCCCCACCCGGCCTACCTCTGCATGGACCCGGAGCCCATCACGTGGGCGCACGTCGCGCGCACCGTGGTGCGGGCCTTCCATTCGACCAGTGCGGTCGAGGTGGTTCCACGGGAAGACCCACAGCCCGTGCCGCGCTTCAGCACCGCGCTCATCGAAGGGCTGCTGAGTGGCCCGTCGAACGCCGAGGCTGAGCTCGCCGCACACGTTCGCGAGCTTCGGGGCCGGTGACGCTCAGGCCGCTACCAGGACAGGTCGAGGACGAAGCGCCGCCCGCTATGTGCAGCGCGCTCCCGGTGAGGGGTGGATCGAGACGCGGCGCTTCGACTCAGGCAAGAGCGCCCTGGAGCGGTTCGTCCAGGTCTCCTGGACCCGCGGCGCGTCTTCGGCCGAGGTTCGCCTGTATGGAACCCAGGGCGTTGGCCCCGTCAGTACGGGACGACGACGAAGGTGTCTTCGAGCGACTGATCGAGGGTCAACAGTGGTGGCGTTCGAGCGAGGTCGTAGCCGCTGGCTCCGAGCAGCAACACGCCGGCGTCGCGGCTTGACCCGGTCGGCACCACGTAGAGCCCCGCAGCTGGCCGAGTCACCGGGAAGTAGGTCAGGTCGCCCGTGGGCGCCAGCCGGGCTTTCGTGCACCTGACGCCGCGTTGGTCGATCCCCCCGTCCGGAAGCACCGTCTCAAACAGCGGCACATGATCCTGCTCTTCTTCGGCGTAGCCCCCGTCCAGCGAAATGGCGACGCGGTAGCAGGTCCCCGCAGACGTGTCCTCGGCGATGAGGTCGAAGCGCCCCGACGTTCCACGCGCATTGACGCCAAACTCGCGTTCCGGCGGAACACCCTGAACGGCAGTGCGCCCGCTCTCCCCCGCGACGAACAACGCGCCGGCGCGGCGGAGCAGCACGACCGAGGGCCCACCCCCGAGCACCTCATCTTCGTCAGTCACGGCGACCCTGGCACTGCCTTTCTGCATCGTCGCGCCGCACCTCGCCCAGACCTCACCACCTGGCACCTGAAAGAGGGCCGAGGCAGGGCACGGCAACAGGCTCGAGGCCGAAGGGTGCGAGGCTTCTGGGAAGACCGGCAGCAGGTTGGTCCCGCCATCACGACGAACGGGCGTTTCGGTCCAGATGAACATCTGGTTGCCGCGGGTGTAGAGAAGACGCCCCTGGTAGAAGATCGGGTCACCCGGGCTCTGGGTCCACCCCAGGCGCAACCCACCGTCGGGATTCTG
>JBILEB010000139.1:0-19886 GCA_044352295.1 Myxococcaceae bacterium | reverse complement strand
GGCCTCATGGCGCTGGGGGTGCGCCGCAGGCGACGGGCTGTCCGCTGACCTGACAGCGACCTTCCGGGGGTCGAAGGCGGCATCGGCCGGCACCGTCGGGGCCAAGGTGATGACGCGCGAGCAGTACGAGCAGGCCGTGGCCGACGGCACCACTCCCAACGGGGCTGTCGTCTTCCAGACCCGACACGGGTGGGACTCCGACGGCGGCTCGCGCGGGAACGACGTCGGCGTTCTGCAGAATGGCCGGCCCTTCAACTCCAGCCGCATGGCCGGCCCGCTGGCCTACGGACAGAACACCCGCGACATCGTCGTGATGCTCCCCCGCGAGGAAGCGGTCGGCAGCGGTGGCAGGACGCTGAGCAGCCGCACCGTGCGCCGCTGGGTGGCTCGTTGTTCCGGCGTCGTCTTCGGTTCGAGTCGCATGGCTGTTTCATGGATGCGCGAGCACTCGAAAACCGATCACGTCCCCGTCCATCGTTCGAGCAGGTCCTTCGCGCGGAGGTGGTCAGGCGTGTGCGCGAGGAGCACCTGCAGCGCGTCGACGGCGTTCTCGCGGCGGCCCAGCGCGTCGTGCGCGAGCGCGAGGTTCAGCAGCGTCGAGGGGTGCTGGCCCGACTCGCGAAGCGACAGCGCATAGAGCGCGCAGGCGAGCTCGAGCGCTCCGAGATGGTGGGCGGTGATGGCGAGCTCGAACGGCACGTCGATGTGCTGGCGAAACAGGTAGTGACGCCCGCCCGCCTCGGCGAGGTGGCGAACGAGCTGTCGGGCCTGGGCTTCGTCGAGCGTCAGCTCCCGGAGCCGTCCGGTGAGCTGGGCGAGCAGATCGGGGTCCTTCTGTGTGCGGTCCAGAAAGGCCAGCGCCGCCTCTGCGTCCGGCGCGCCCGCCAGCAGCCCGTCGAAGTCCTCCAGCAAGGTCAGCACCTCACCGGCCGCGCCTCGTCGTCGCCAGGCCTCCTGGAGCGCGCCCCCCGTCACCTGCGAGGTGAAGGCGTGCAGCGCGAACACGTGACTGTGGCGCGCGGGCGAGAGCCACTGCCACGACGGGCCGACGAGTGACGCCAGGGCCTCGAAGTCGACGCCTGCCGAACTCGAGCCGTGCTGGGCCAGGAGCGGAGGCTCGTCGGCCGAGCGCGGGGCCACGCCCTTGTCCGCGGCCAACACCAGCAGGGGCCCGGCGAACACCGCGCGCCACGCCTCGAGCGCCCGGGCTGCGCCGACCGGAACCAGGAACGTGCCCTCGCCGCGGCCTGCGAGGCAGGGGGGCAGCGTCGCGGGCTCGAAGGCCCACGCCCACGGCTCGGTGGTGACGTCGACGAGCCCCCGCAAACCGACGCCGGCGCTGCAGCGAAAGGCCGCGTGCGGCAGGGTGTCGAACAGGTAGTGCGCGAGGAACACCACGGGTCCCTCGGCCAGGGGCCGTGGGCTCAGTGCATCGAAGCGCTCGAAGGTGACGCCCGGCAGCTCCGCCAGCTGCGGTTGGGCCGCGAGCGCCTCGAGGTTCGAGGCCGCGATGTCGGTGAGCACGAGTCGCGCGTCAACGCCCCTCGCGGCCAGCGCCGGCGCGAGATGGAACGCCAGCCGCCCGGTGCCGGCGCCCACGTCGATGACGGTGAGGGGTCCACGCGTGTCTTTCGAGAACGCGGCGATCAGCTCGGCTTCGACGTCAGCGAGCAGTGGGCACGTCGTCGCGCGCCACGGGACGAGCCCTTCGCTCCAGGCCCGCATGCCAAGCGCCTCGTAGGTCGCGGCCTGGCGCGTCCAGAGCTCGGACTCGGCGAGGGGCTTTCGCACACCAACGACTGTTCTCCGGCGACGGGAAAGACACCAGCCTCGACCCGCGTGCCGCCTTTGCTGCCCTTCTCGATGAGGCACGGCTTTTCCCGGCGCAGGTCGAGAGATCCTCCGGCGCGATCGTCGAGGGCACGCCCGCGTTCATGAGCGCCTTCGCCACCACGTCCACCCGCACCTCGGCCGGGCCGCACGCTCCCACCGCCAGGCCCAGCATCAGCGTACGCACGTGTCGCACCATGCAGCACGCTCCCGTTTTCTTCGTGTCACGGCACACCGCGCCGATTCGCGGTGGGGTGTTTTCTGGCAACGTGTCGAGTGTACGAAGTCAGTGTACGATTCGACTGTCTTTGAACCGCCGCAGCGCGCGCACACCCCTTGGGTACCTACCAGCTTGGCCGTCGTCTCGTTGCAGCCTCGGGCATCGTCGAGGCCCACCTCGCGTCGTGCGAAGGCCGGTGCCTCGTGCTGTCGCGCCTGTCGCCCCCGTGGACCCGGGACGCCACGTTCCTCGAGCGCTTCGGGGTCCAGGCGCAGGCGCTGTCGACCGTTCGCGCCGATGAAGTGGCCCCAGTCATCGAGTTTGGTGCGGGCGGCGACGGGTTCTGGTTTGCCGAGGCCACCGGTGACGGAGAGCCGCTGCGCGCGTTGATGACCTCGAAGGCGGGCCGCCTGTCGGTCGACGAGGCCTTTGCCATCATCGAGCGCCTCGCCCAGGGCCTCGCTGGGCTCCACGCCGCCGGCCTCACGCACGGCGATGTCTCGGCCTCGAGTGTCTTCGTCGGCTCGGACGGCCGCGCGCAGCTGCTGCACGCGGGCATCGCTGTCGTCGCCGGCGCACACGTCAGCCGCGGCCCGGCCCGCAGTGAACCCCACGCGGTGGCGCCCGAGCAGCTCAAGGGCCTCCTGGCGCCCGCGACCGACGTCTTCCGACTCGGGCTGCTCCTGCTCGAGATGCTCACCGGCCGCAGCCTCTTCGTCGCGCAGGACCCGCTGCAGGTCCTCAGCCACGCCCAGCGCTACCAGGGTCTCACCGCCGCTTCTCTCCAGTGCGTCCCGGAGCAGGTGGGCAGCCTCCTCGCGGGAATGATGCACCCGGAGCCCGCCCACCGTCCGGCGGCGAACGACGTGGTGAACGCCCTGCAGATGGCATCGTCGTCGCTGGGGCTCTCGCCCGGGGCGCAGGCCCTCGCCACCGCGTTCCGCCGCCTCATGAGCGACCGACAACCGCCCATGGCGGCGCGAACCACCGAGCTGCGCCTGACGCCACCGCGTCCCGCCAACCCGCCGCCCTCGCTGCCCCGGCCATCCGCACCCAGCGCTCCGACGGGCGCAGTCATTGGTCGTATTGGCACCCGACGCTTGAGCGCAGACGCGCTCGAGGCCGTGAAGTCCGAAGACGCGTTCGCCAAAGCCCCGGCGCTGTCACCTCCGAGCCGCGCGGCGCTGATCGAGCCGCAACTGGGGGAGCAGCTCGTTCGCTCCGGCCGCCTCACGACCGCCCAGTTGATGGAGGCCCAGGCCCGCGCGGCGATGCTCAACCTCTCGTTGGCCGACGCGCTCGTCGTCGACGGCGTCCTCGACGAAGACGTCGTCACCGAGGCCCTCGCGACCGTCACGCGCACCACCTTCGTGTCCAGCGCGCAGCTCGTGCAGTTGACGCCCGAGAACGCGCCCCTCGCGCACCTCTCGCGGCCCGACGCCGAGCGGCTGGGTGCCGTACCGCTGACGGTGAAGGGCCAGGGCCTGGTCGTCGCCGTCCCCGACCCGCTCGAGCCGGGCGTGCTCGAGGCCGTGCGCGCGGCGGCACCGACGATGACGGTCTACCTCGTCCGCGCTGGTGCCCGCGCCCTGCAAGACACGCTGGCCCGCCTCTTCGGCGCGCCCGACGGCGACCCCGACTCCTGGCTCGAGCGCGGCCCGACGTCAGGGTGCGCCCCGGTGTCGGGCATCACGACCCTCCCGGCCGATGCAGCGCTCGACCTTCCCGGAGACGACGCTGCCCTCGAACTCGAAGGTCGCCCCGCCGCGCGCGCGCGCAGTGTCACCGTCTCGGGGTTGGACGAGGGACAGTCGAAGCTCGTCGAGGTTCTCCTCCAGGGCTTTGGGGTCGCGGGGCAGGAAGCCATCGCGTTGATGCAGCTGGCCGGCGAGGTGGCCCGCAGGATGAACGCCAGCACCCAGGACATCGATAAGGCCCGCTTCGTCACCGCGGCAGTGGCGGCGGTGAACTTGCTCGAGCGCAAGCCCCCCTTCGCGGCGTCGACGGCTGGGGTGCTCGAGCAGCACCTTGGGGCCCTCGCGCTGCCCGTGAAGGGCGCGGTCCCGGCGCTGTTCGGCTCCCTCAAGGCGATGCCTGACGATCTCGTGGGGCTCGCGGTCGTCACCACCTTCGCCTTCGCCGCCACCGGCAACTCGTCGTGCCCCACGCCCTGGCAACCCGTGATCGCCACGCTGCGAGGTCGACGCTTCCCGACGCTCGCGCTCGAGGCACTCAGCCGCGCCCTCGCGAGCTGACGCAAGCAGTGCGAGCCGACCCCACCTGCATCAAGCCCGACGCACATTCTGCGTTCGACGAAGCGACTCCACCGCCAGCACGTTTCGGCACGGTTGAAGCAGGCGTGGGCCTCGTCACGCTGAGGAGGCACCATGTCCATCGTCTGCGGAGTCGACTTTTCCACCTGGTCGCAGGCCGCCGCCGAGACCGCCGCTGCGCTGGCGGGCCGCCGGCAGGAGCTTCTCTATCTGGTGCATGTGCTGGAGCCGCACGTCGAGCGCATGGAGCCCGAGGCGTTTGCCCGCGTGCAGACGTTGCTGCACGAGCGGCTGCAGGCCGAGGCCGCCCGGCTCAAGGCCCTCACGAAAGCGGCCATCGAGACGGCGGTGCTCCCTGGCGCGGTGGACGAAGCCATTCGGCAGTTCGCCTCCGCACGCCAGGCGGCGCTCATCGTGGTGGGCTCCGCGGGCCATGGCGCCGGGGCGCTGGTGAAGCTGGGTGGGAGCTCCGAGCGGCTCGCCAGCGGCGCCGAGGTGCCGGTGCTGGTGGTGCGTGACGCCGAGGCGATGACGACGTGGGCGAAGGGCTCGGGCCTCAAGGTGTTGGTGGGCTTTGACGACAGCGAGGCCTCGATGAGCGCCCTGCGCTGGGTGGAGGCGCTGCGGCAGCTCGCGCCCGCCGACGTGGTGCTCGGTCGCGTCTACTATCAGGACGAAGCGCACCGGCAGTACGGGTTGTCCAAACGGTTCTCGTACACCGATGCCGACCCGCGCGTGGAGGCGTTGATCGAGCGCGACCTGAAGGCGCACGTTCCGCAGCTCGCGGGCCGGGGTGAGCTGCTCTACCGCGCGAAGCTGGCCGTCGGCCGGGTGGCCGATCACCTCCTGGAGCTGGCCGAGGCCGAGCGGTGCCAGCTGGTGGTGGTGGGCTCGCACGGACGCAAGGGCCTGGCGCGTATGTGGAGCGTCTCGGCCGCGGCGCTGCACCTCTCTCGAATGGGCGTGGCCGTCGTGCCACCCGATGGCAAGCCCGCGCGCATCACTCAGCCGCGCGTCAAGCGGGTGCTGGTCACCACCGACTTCTCGAACCTGGGCAACGCCGCGGTGCCGTGGGCCTACGCGCTCGCCGAGCCGAACGCCGAGGTGTACCTGGCCCATGTGACGCTCAGCACGGGCCTCGCCGGAGAGCTGGTCGAGCAATACCTCCCCAGCGCCGAGCTGCTGCCGCAGGCCCCGGCGAGGGTCGAGCTCGAGGTCGCGGCCCGGCTCCGTGCGCTCACGCCGCCGACCGCCGAAGAGAAGAACGTCGTCACCCGCACCGAAGTGATTCGCGCGCCCAACGCCGCTCAGGCCATCTGCGAAGCGGCCGAGCGAGTCGCCGCCGACGTCATCGTCCTCTCCTCCCACGGGCGGACCGGGTTGGCGAAGACGCTCTTTGGCTCGGTCGCCGAAGGGGTGCTTCAGGCGAGCAAGAAGCCCGTGTTCGTCGTGCGCGGGTAGCGCTCTTTGCCAGGGCGTTTGTTGCCGGAGGCGGCGCGAGGCGATCCATTCATTCTTTTCAGGGCCCTGGGCCGCGCGCGCCCTGAATCGGTTCGAAATGCCGGCCGTCCTCTGGCGCCGAACCCACAGCGCCCCGGAGGGCCCATGCACCGCCTCATCACCGCCGCCGTCTGTTTCGTCACCACCACCGCCTTTGCGCAGGCCGAGGAGCACGAAGACGAAGTCCCTGCCGTCAACGTCCAGATGCCGGGCGTCACCGTGCAGGTCCCCGGCGTGAAGGTGCAGGTCAGGCCGGGCGTTCGCCCGACGGGTGCGGCCCCCGCCCCCGCGCCAGCCGCACGGCTCCAACCGCCGCCGCGCGCCTTTGGAGGCGAGTTCTTCTCCATCGAGTACGGCCCGCTGCTCGGCGTGCCGGGCTCGTCGATCAAGGTGGTCAGCCCAGAAGCAGCGACTGCCGAGATCTGGGCCGAGGACGGGACGCTGGCCGGCACGTTCTCCGTGCCGTTCCTCTTCCAGGGCCGCTCCGAGCAGTTCTACCGCTTCATCCTGGTGGGCACCGATGGACGGCTGCTGCTCGACAAGAAGCTCCAGGCCAGACAGTTCATCGGCGCCCTCGTGACGTTCCGCGGTGAGGCTGCTGCGCCCACGACCGTCCCCACGCCGGTCGCACAGGGCATGGCGGAGACCGACTTCGAGGCCCTGGTGAACGCGGTCAACGACGCCGGCTTCGGCCATGAAAAACTCGGCGTCATCGACACGGCCGCCCAGAGCCACGTCTTCACCGTCGAGCAGGTGGGCAAGCTGGTCGATCTCATGGGCGCGTCCGACGGAAAGGTCGGCGTCGTCGAGCGCACGCACCGAAAGCTCGTCGACCGCCAGAACGGCTTCAAGCTCCTGGAGCACTTCTCGTTCTCGGCCGACAAGGAGAAGGTGCGCAAGCTGTTGAAGTGACGTTCGCCAGTGCCCGCGGGGCGGCGGGGGGAGGTCATTCCGTGGCTCGTCGTCTCGTGAGGGGGGTGGCCGATGACCGAGCCCAGCGCCGTCACTCAGCGGGTGGGCTTCACGGGAGCGCGGCTTCGCATCAGCCGGCTCCGTCCCGACGGTGGACTTGAGCGAACGCTCGAACGCATCTGTGAGCTCTCTGCCCACGCGCTGGGCGTCGTGCGGGTCGGGGTGTGGCTGGCCGAGATGGACCAGGACCGGCTGCGCTGCGTCGCCCAGTTCGCCGAAGGCGTCGAACGCCCGGCGCTCGACACCCTCAGCATCAGCGGCCACCCCCACTCCTGCGCCGCGGTGCTCAACAACCGCTTCGTGGCTGCCACCGACGTCTCGGCCGACGCGCGGACCCGCGAGCTGGCCGCCGGCTCCCTCGCGCCGCTCGGCATCACCTCGATGCCGCCCTGTGCCGGGCCTGGGTCTGTCGCTGGTGCACTTCATCGTGGGGCAACACCACGGCACCGTCGCCATCCACTCGACCCCCGGTGATGGGACGACCGTCAGCATCCGCTGGCCGGCCGACGCTGCGCACGCCACCTGACGGTTCACGTTTTCGGTACACTCGTCATCCGCCATGGCGCTCTCGCACGACGACCAGTTCAACCTCGAGGTCCTGAAGCTGCTGCTGCACGTCTCGTGGGTCGACGGCGCGGTGGACCAGCAGGAGGCCAACATGCTGCTGGGCCTCGGCCGGAGCTGGTCGGTGCCCGAGGTGGCGCTCCAGAAGCTGATGGAGGCGGTCAAGTCGGGTCGGCGCCCGTCGGAGCCCAACTGGGACCTCTTGCGCGAGCGCAGCGACGAGACGCTCCAGGCAGCGCGCGCGCTCGTGCTGGCCGATGGCAAGGTGCAGAAGGAGGAGATCGCGCTCCTCAAGAACGTGCAGGTTGCGCTGATGGGTGGCTGACGGCCTTCAGCGCCCGGTGAGCAGGGTCCGCAGCACCTCGAAGGCGTGGCCGAGCGCCTCGACCGACGCGCTCTCGCCCTTCTGGTGCGCCTGCGCCGTCTCGCCGGGCCCGTAGTTGACGGCGTCGAGGCCCCACTCCGAGAGCCGTGCGACGTCCGTCCACGCCTGCTTCGCCTCGGCTGGCCGGCCGGTGAGCGTGACGAGCTTCTGGAAGTGTGGGTTGTCGGCGCACACGCGTCCGGAGGGTGAGCGGTCGGTGATCGTCACCTCGCACCGGCCGTTCACCAGCGCGCGCACGTCGGCCTCGGCCTCGTCGATGGACTTGCCCGGCGCGAAGCGGGAGTTGAGGTTCAGCTCGAAGCCGTCGGGCACCACGTTTCGAGCCCGGCCGCCCTTCGCGAGGGTGACGCTCATCACCTCGAAGAAGGTATGGCCGCCGACGAGGACCTCGCGACGTGGCCGGTGGTGCAGATCGACCAGCAGGCTCCCTGCCGCGTGCACGGCGTTCTGGCCTTGCCACGGCCGCGCCGAGTGGGCCGCCTGCCCGCGAAAGGTGAGCGTAGCGTGGAGTGAGCCGACGCAGCCGACCTGCACCGCGCCGTCCGTGGGCTCCATGGCGATCGTGAACGCGGCGGCCTTCAGCTCCGGCGCTGCGTCGTAGATGGGGCCGAGGCCCGACTCGAGGTACGGCCCCTCTTCGCGCTCATAGAAGACGAGGCGCAGGTTGAAGGGCAGGGTGTCGAGCGGCAGGTCGTCGGCGAGCTGCATCATGACCGCCAACGATCCCTTCATGTCCGAGGCGCCCAGGCCCACGAGGCGCCCGCGCTCGATGCGCGGCTCGGTGCCGTCGGGGTTCGCGGGCACGGTGTCGAGGTGACCCACCAGCGCGAGGGTGGGCCGGGGATCATCGCGGCGCCCGAGCGCGAGGGAGTTCGACACCCGCACCACGCCCGACGGCCCGAAGCGCCGCTGCGCCCAGGCCTCCACCGCGTCGCACAGCGCGCGTTCGTCTCCGATGACGGACGGAATCCGGATGAGCGCAAGGGCCCGCTCGGCGAGCTGCATGGCGTTCATGCGTCAGACCGGCACGGCGAAGTCGCGCAGCACCTGGTTGAGCGAGGTCTTGGAGTCCGTCGACGCCGAGCGCTGGCCGATGATGAGGGCGCAGGGCACGTGGTACTCGCCCGCAGGGAAGCGCTTGGTGCGCATTCCGGGGATGACGACACTCCGGGGCGGGACGCGGCCCTTGTGGACGACCTCCTGTGCGCCGGTGACGTCGATGATGTGGGTCGACGCCGTGAGGACGACGTTGGCGCCGATGACCGCCTCCTCACCGACCTGCACGCCCTCGACGATGACGGCGCGGCTGCCGATGAAGGCGCCGTCTTCGATGATGACAGGTGACGCGGAAGGTGGCTCGAGCACGCCGCCGATGCCGACGCCCCCCGACAGGTGCACGTTGCGGCCGATCTGCGCGCAGCTCCCGACGGTGGCCCAGGTATCGACCATCGTGCCGGCGCCCACCCACGCGCCGATGTTCACGTAGCCAGGCATGACCACCACGCCGCGCTCGCAGAACGCCCCGTAGCGTACGGTTCCCGGAGGCACCACGCGCACGCCCGCGTCGGCGAGATCCTTCTTGAGGGGGATCTTGTCGTGAAACTCGAACGGCGGCGCTTCGGTCACCTTCATCTCGCTGGAGGCGAAGAAGCAGAGAATGGCCTCCTTCACCCAGGCGTTGACCTCCCAGCCCGTGGCGGCCTTCTGCGCGACGCGAATGACGCCGCGGTCGAGCAGCGCGACGGTCTCTTTCACCGCCATCGTGTAGAAGGGCTCTTTGAGCTTCTCGCGGTCGGCGAACGCCGCGCTGACTCTCGCCTGGAGATCCTCGAGGTTCATGGGGCGGCTTGTACCCCGCGCGCGTGAACGGAGCGAGCGTCAGCGCCGGGCCGGCGGTCAGCGTCGACGTCGCTGGGCCAGCAGCACCAGCGCAAGCGCCCCGACCAGGCCGGGGACGACATTCGCGCCGCAGCCGTAGCGAAGCGGACCAATCTCAGGCGGACCACCCCCGGTCCCGCCTCCGCCCCCGGCGGCCCCGCCTCCGGTGCCTCCATCGGTGGCGCCAACGGAGCAGTCGCGCGTGTTCGGATTGGTGGCAGGCATCGCCTTGAGCTCGGCGATGTCGGGGCAGCCGTCCATGTCGGAGTCGGTGTTGGCCATCTCGATGGCCGTCAGCGCTGCGCGCAGAGACATCTCGCTGTTCGCCATCACCCCGCTCATCAGCATGGTGCGCCCGAACGGGGTCCCCATCACGCCGGCGCGGGTGAAGTTGGAGTTGAAGTGACACACCGCGCAGCTCCCAGGGGGCGGCGCCGAGGTGCCCAATACGCTCTGGATTTCGCCCGGAAAGCCCGCGGTAGCCAGCGCCGACGGAGTCCACGCCATCAGCGCTGCGAAGAGGAGCCGCTTCACGATGACCTCACAGGAAGAAGTGCAGCTGCGCCAGCAGTGTAACGCCCAGCGCCGCCGGATCAGGAGCGGGCCTCGACGTTCGGCGAATGATCGTGTCGAACCGCACCTCGACGTGCGGCAGCACGTACCAGGCCGCGGATACCCACCCGCCGATCGACGGGCCTCGCTCGCCCTGGCCGGTGTGCTGGCCTTCCAGCGACGCGATGAGGTGGAGGCCCTGCATCAGCTCGTAATCGCCCTGTACCAACGCGGCAAAGCCGAGCCGGTCGATGCGCCCTGGCTGCTGCCACGCGAGGAAGTTCGCCTCGGCGAGGATCGCGAGGGGCTCGGCCGGGCTCCAGCGGAACGTCATGCCGTGCGCGTGGCGAACGACGGGCAGTTGGTTGAGGGGATCGGCGCGGGCGGTGGTGATGAGACTCGACACGCCGAGGAACACCTTGGACGCCAGCGTGTACTCCGCGAAGGCCGAGTAGCCGCGCTCCCGGTACGCATCGGGCCCGAGCTGGTAGTTGCCCAGAAGGCCCATCACCTCGCCTCGAAGCTTCTCGCCGTTGTAGCTGGCGGCGACGCCGACCTGCTGATCGAGGTTCGTGTCGGTGTTCGTCGCGTCGCGCACCCACATGAAGTGCTCGTTGTTGCGCAGGCCGAAGGGAATGAACATGCGGCCAGCGCGAACCATCACGGCTTCATCGGCGAAGGTGGCGCCGGCCCAGAATTCGCGGGCGATCCACTGGGCCCCGCAGGGCGTGTCGCCGCCGCACTGTGGGAGGATGGCGGCGGGTCCGACGTTGCGAAGGCCCAGGCCCGTGGTGGCGTGGAACACGAACCGGTCGACCTTCACCGTGCCGTACAGGTCGGCGGCCATGAACAGCGGCCGCACCTGACTGCCAATGGGGATGAGAGCGCCCGCGCGGAAGTTCCCCGAGAGGTTCAGAAACTCGGGCAGGTCGATGAACCACAGAAAGCGCGTGGCCGGGCTGGGCTCTTGCGGCTGATCGGCCGCCGGCTTCTTGAGCTTCCACTGCAAGAGCACGTCGGACTGCGCCCGGCCGTACGGCGTGAGTTGACCCGCACCAGATGGGTCGACGTGACAGACGGCGCACGACTGGTAGTCGTGCTTCACCATCCATGGGAACGCCAACGCGGGGGCCGACGACAGCCCCACCCCGAGGCACAACGACAGCGCGAGATTTCGCAAAACTCCCCTCCGGGAGGCTTCAGCCCTTCTTCGCGTTGAACTTCGAGAGGATCGTGATGTCCGGCTTCACCGTGATGCCCATGTAGCTGGGCACGTTCACGCCGTGGTCCTTGAAGTTGACTGGTGCTTCCCCTTCGACGGCGTAGGTGCCACCGGAGTTGGTGATCTTGTACTTGAAGGTGATCTCCTTCGAGACGCCGTGCACCGAGAAGGAGCCCTTCGCCGAGCCCTCGCTCGACTTGCCGTCTTCCGGCCAATTCACCTGGTCGCCCGCGATGGCCAGCGTCGCCTCGGGGAACTTGTCGACCTCGAGGTACTTCTCGCGCATGTGGCTGTCGCGCAGCGAGATGCCGGTCTCGAGGTCCTTGAGGCCGACCACGATCGTGAGGCTCTTGCCGTCGTCCTTCACGTCCACGGTCCTGGTCTTGCCCTCGATCTTGAACCCCGCGGGCCCGACCCCTTTGAACGAGGCGACGCCGTCGCCCACCTTCGTGAGACCAGCAAGCGCCGACGAAGCGACGAACAGCGATGCAACGAGGACGATGCGAACTGAAGCGGTGAGGTTCATGTGCGTGTCTTTCATTCGGAACCGGGAGTCTGCCCGAACCCTGCGGATTCCCCAATGGAATCAGCGTCAGCGAGCTTCGACGGGAGTGCGCGAGAGATAGTTACGGCGGTGTGAGGCCGCTTTCACGCCACGGCCGATGCCCGGTCACCGCACGCCGATGGACGGTCAGGTGCCAGCATCGTGCAGCGCGATGGTGCGGCGATGAGGGTGAGCGCGGTGCTCCCCGACGGAGATGGCCTGCCAGGTGCCGACGGTGGGAGCTCCGCTCTGCACGGGGACCGCCAGGGACGTGAGCGTCAGCGCCGCGCGGATGTGCGCGGGCATGTCATCGGGTCCTTCATCGTCGTGCTCGAACTGCGCGTCTCCATCACGCACCAGGCCGGCGAAGGAGCGCTCGAGATCGGCTCGTACGGCCGGGTCGGCGTTCTCCTGCACGACGAGGCTCGCCGACGTGTGACGGAGGCGAAAGCGAACCCGCGGGCGGGGTGGCCTCTCTGGCCCACGTCACCTTCAGGCCATCACGACCGGGGTGAGCGAAGCCGGAGTCGAACTGGAAAAACGTGTGACGGATCGAGAGGGTGAGCAGCCCGTCGGTGGCGCCGCGCTCGGACAACCAGCGGCGAAGGACTGGCGTCAGATCGGTGAAGCCGGCCCGATGTCGAGACCGGCAACTCGCCCAGGTGTTGGCTCCACGTCATGACGGCCTTGTCGCCCAACGAAGACGCGGACGGAAAAAGGGCTCCGCCGGAAACGGCCGATCGTGATTGGATGGCCAGTGAAGATGACGATGAGCCGCGACGACTTTGCCCGCCTCGCCAGCGACTACCTCCGGGAGCAGGGCGAGTCCCGCCCTGTCCGGTACGACGACGCGCGCGATCGGCTCGTGGTCGGTGACGGCGATTGGATCAGCTTCATCGGCCTGCACCACGCGCTCTCCGAGTACGACGCCGCCTCTCCCGCCGAGAAGCCACGGGTGCTGGCCCGACGCTTCTGGAGCTCGATTCGTCGCGACGGCCCCGTCTCCGAGGTCGACGTCATTCGCAGCGTGCTCCCCCGCGTGCGCGATCGGGCATGGTTCTCGGCGGTGCGACGCCAGGCCGAGCTCGAGCTTGGCGCCGATGAAGAGGCCATCGACGAGGTGGTGTTGCCACACCGGGTCCTCAACGCCGAGCTCGCCGCGCACCTCGCCTTCGACCTGCCGACCTCGGTGATGGAGTTCGGCCCTGATCGCCTCGAGGCCTTCGGGCTCGAGTTCGAGGCGTTGTTCGACCGCGCGATCCAGAACCTCCGCGAGCGGCCGCGGCTCGACTTCGAGCAGCCCGACACCTCGGTGGCGGCGTTCGTGTCGCCCTACCGCGACGGCTTCGACGCGACCCGCTTGTTGCTGACGGAGCGCTTCCTCGAGCTGCCCGTCAAAGGTCGGCCGGTCGTCCTCGCGCCGACGCACGATGTGCTGCTGGTGGCGGGCGATGAAGACGAGAGCGCGCTCGAGGCCATCGCGACGTGGGGCGAACAGGCTCTGCTCGAGCCCAAGCCGCACACCGCGCACGCCTTCCGCTGGGACGGGGAGCGCTGGCAACCGTGGCTCCCGGTACGCATGCACCGGGCGTGGCAGAAGCTCCGGGTGCTGCAGCTGCAGTCCTTCGCCTCCGCGTATGCCCGGCAGAAGGAGGTGCTCGAGGCCCTGCTGCAGGCCAACGGGCACTCGATCTTCGTCGCCACCCTGCGCGCCTTTCGAACGCCAGGCGGCGACATCTTCACGTCGACCGCGTGGACCCAGGGCGTCGAGGCGCTGTTGCCGCAGACCGATCGCATCGACTTCGTGAAGACGCCCCTCGATGGGAAAGGCGGCAAGACCTGGTCGACGACCTTCGAGGTCGCCCGCAACCTGGTGCCGCACCTGATGGAGGCCACCGGCGACACGCCCGAACGCTGGCGTGTCATCGGCTTCCCGACGGACGAAGAGCTGGAAGAGATGTCTGCCGCGGGCCGTCTGGGGGATTGAGCGGGCTTCACCGTGGAGTCACATGGGACCCCGTTGGCCGCGCCTGACCTGTGGCGGCCCCTGCATTGTCGTGGCCCTGCCGGTGGATCACCCCTTGCTTCGTGACCGTTTGTGTCGCGCAAGCTGCTGATCGTCGTCGCCGTTCAATCGGCGTTGGTGTTGGGCCTCGGGGGTGCCGCCGTCGGTATGTCGTTGCGCGGCTCGAGCGCGCCGCCGGCCCACGGGACAGCGCCGAAGAAGAAGAAGGCAAAGGCGCCTCCGCCTGACGAAGACATGGTGCACGACCCGCACGAGGCTGCGCCGGAGGCTGAGGACACGGGTCACGACGAGGCCGCCGCCGACGAACCGCCCCCAAAGGTCTCGAAGAAGCCAGCCAGGGTCGTGGCGAAAGCACAGCTGGACGACGCCCAGGCCGCGCACGGGCCCTCCGACCTCCAGCCACCGGCGAAGGCCGAGGTCGACGTCAAGAAGCCGACGGAGGCGAAGGGCCCCTCTGAAGAGCTCCACCCGATCTCGAAGACGCCGAAGGAGCCCCTCGAGGCCTTTGCGTGGCTGGACGAAGGAAACACGCGTTGGGCCCAGGGCCTGACCCGCACGCGCGATGCAGTGGCGCTCCGCGCCGAGCTCGCGAAGGGCTTTGCGCCGTGGGCGCTCATCGTCAGCTGCGTCGACGGCCGGGTGGTGCCCGAGGCGGTGTTCGACGCCGCCCCCGGGGCCATGGCGACGCTGAAGGTGCCCGTGCTCAAGGCCGACGCGGCGACGGCCAGCGCCGTCGAGCTGACGCTGCGCAAGCACCCGGCCCGCGTCCTGGTGCTCCTGGGCCATGAGGGCTGCGACGATGGCTCTGGCCGGAAGGTCGAGGAGCAGGTGACCGCCATCGCGGCGAAGGTGATGTCGAAGAAGCCGCTACGCGACCAGGCGAAGGCCGGGAAGCTGCTCGTGCTCCGCGCGACCTATGCGTTCGAGACGGGTCGCGTGAAGTGGCTCGACTCCGAAGAAGCGGCGCATGACGAGTCCGCCCACCGCTGAAACGACGACGGCCACCGGACCCGAGACCCGATGGCCGCGCCGAGGTGCTTCGAAGCCGCTTACTTCTTGCCGGCAGGCTTCTTGTCGTCCTTCGCAGGCGCCGCTGCGGGGGCCGCAGGCGCCGCGCCACCCTTGCTGAGCGAGCGAACGAAGGCCGCGACGTCCATCAACTGCGCGTCGTTGAGCGCGCCCTTCCACGAGGCCATCAGGGCGGACTTGCCGTTGGCGGCGCCGCCCTCCTTGATCATGTTGTAGATGTACTCGTCCGTGACCTCGCTGGCGCGCTTGGCGTCGGTGAAGTTTGCCGGCTTCGGGTTGAGCGCCGCGGCCGCTGCGCCGTCACCCTTGCCCCCTTCGCCGTGGCAGCTCACGCAGAGTTCCTTGTACTTGGCCTGACCCTTGGTCGCGTCGCCGGTGATCTTGAACGCGGCCTTGGCGTCGGCTGGCTTGGCGGCGTCGGCGGGCTTGGCGTCAGGCTTCTTGCCCTGGGCGAAGGCGAGGGCGGCGACGAGGGCGGTGAGGACGACGACGAGCTTCTTCATGGGGGGGTGCTCTCCTGGACTGCGGGTGCGGTCGACCGACGAGGGCGCGCCCGTGGCATTCACGGACACGACGGAGCGACAGAAACCACCCACCGGGGTCCGTCGCAAGGCTTCGATGACGTGGAGATACGACGGGCTTCAGGACCGGCGCAGGCGCGCTCATTGAGGTGGATCAACCCGTTGGCGACCTGGGCAGGCGTTCGAGCCACGTCCGCAGCGCCTCGATCCGAGGCAGATCGGGCGCCAGGAAACGGTGGGCGGGGCCTTCGGTGACCACCAGCATGCCCCCGCCGGTGGTGCTGTCCTCGAAGGGGACGAGGCGAACGGTGCAGGCCGACAGCGGCGCTTCGTGCCGCGCGACGCGAAACTGGCCGGCCAGGCCCTGGCCCTCGAGGAGGCCACGAACCCTGGATGCAGACACGTCGAGCTCCAGGAAGACGCCGACGTTCGCGCGCCGCAGGTCGGTGAGGCCCGAGAGCAGCGCGACCACCCCGGTCAGCGCGAACAACCCGATGAGGCTCGCCGTCAGCCACCACAGCCCGTCGGCGCTCTGCGCGCTCACGCCCACCAGGGCCGCGGTGACCGCGAAGCACCCACCCATCACGATGAAGCGGCTGAGCGCTTTGCGACGATCGACCGACGGCGGCCGCGCGAAGCGAACCGAGCCGTCCGGGGCCAGATGCTCCACGCGCCAGCCGTCGCCCAGCGCCGCATCCGACTCGAAGCGCATCAGGCGTCGAGCGCCTCGATGGCCGCGCGCAGCACCACGAGTCGCGCGTGGCGTTTGTCATTGGCGGGGACGAGCACCCACGGCGCGTCGGGGCGGTGCGTGCGGTCGAACATGTCCTGGTACGCCGAGGTGTATTCCTTCCAGCGCTTGCGGTTGCGCCAGTCGTCGTCGCCGAGCTTGAAGTTCTTGATCGGGTCCTTTTCACGCTGCTTGAAGCGCTCGAGCTGCTCGTCCTGATCGATGTGCAGGAAGAACTTCACCATCGTCACGCCGTCGTCGGTGTGCATGCGCTCGAAGGCGTTGATCTCGTCGTAGGCCCGGTGCCACTGCGCCGCCGTCGCGAAGCCTTCGACGCGCTCGACGAGCACGCGGCCGTACCAGCTGCGATCGAAGATGGCGAGGGTGCCCCGTGGGGGCATGCGGGTGGCGAAGCGCCAGAGGTAATGGTGCGCGCGCTCTTCTTCACCGGGGGCCGCGATGGGCCACACCTTGTACCCGCGTGGGTCCATCAGGGCGGTCATGCGCTTGATCGCCCCGCCTTTGCCCGCCGCATCCCAGCCCTCGAAGATGAAGACCCCCCGACGCTTCTCCAGCCAGTAGCGGACCTGCAGCTCGAACAGCCGCTCCTGGAGCTCGAGCGTTTCGGCGTCAGCGGCCTTCCTGTCGTCGACCTTCTTCGACAGATCGACGTCGTCGAGGTCGAGGGTGCCAGACGGGTAGATCTCGAAGTCGTAGGAGAGCGGCGTGGCGTCGGTGAAGCGTCGGTCCTTCTTCGTCTTCTTGCTGGGCTTGGAGGCCATGGACATCGCGCAGTCTGCGCCTTTGCACCGCCGGGTGAAATCGTTTCGTGCAGCGCACGTCTGGGAAGGTCATGAACCTCGTCCACATTCGCCGTTACTTCCGCGACGCCCGCGTGCCCGGCTGGCGCAAGTTCGTCGTCGTGGGCGCGCTGGGGTACGTGCTGCTGCCCATCGACCTGGTGCCCGATCTCGTCCCGCTGCTGGGCTGGCTCGACGACATCGGGGCGCTGGGCGCGGCCCTCGCGTTCTTCGCCAAAGACGTGGCGGCCCACGCCCGGCGGGTCGAGGCCATGCCGGTCTCGGCCGAGGACTCCGGAGCTGGCGTGCAGATCGTCGACGCGTCGCCCGTGCGAAGCCGCTGAGCTTTTAGGGTTCGTAGAGGCTCGCCATCGACAGCGCCGCGCCGGGCTCGTGGGTGCGGCTGGCGATGATCTTCTCGCACTCTGCGGGCTCGTCGGCCAACGACAGGCACACCACCGAGGCCGTGTGCACCTTGCGGGTCTTCTCGCTCACCCACAGGCGCATACAGGTGTGGCTGAGCACGGGCGCGCCCTTCTCGGACTTCGGGACCGACTTTGCGACGACGCAGAGTTCGTGGGTGTCGCCGACGACCGTCGTGGTCGCGCTCACCACCGACAGCCCGCTGTCGGTCATCGTCGTCTTGAGCTCGCTGGCCGTTCGCTCCAGAAGCGTGCCGACGTTCAGGGGGACGACGACCTGGGGACGCATCTCGGCGCGCTGCAGGTACATCCACGGCATGGGCTCATCGGGAGGCTTGCGGCCCACCATCGACACGTCGACCGATGGGTCCGATGACATGGCGCTGTCTCGCAGCTTCGTCAGGCGCTCGGGCGCAAGCGGCACCCAGGCGCCCGGGACGGTGGCCGAGACGGTCTCGATGGCGACGGCCTGCCGCGCTTTCGTGCAGGCAGCGCCGACCAGGAACAGCACCACGGCAACGAGGACACGCACGACGGAGGACTCTTGCACGTTTTCGCGAACCGTCAGCCTCAGTCGCGCCAGGATTGGGGCTCAGCGGCGTGTGCCCCGGCCACGTCGTGCCAGAGGAGGTCGATCGACCCGCAGCTCGACGGTCACGCGAGTCCGGTCCTGATAGTGGATGACGACGGTGCGGGCTCCGGGTCGAATCCCGCGCAGCTGCACCGTGGTGAGGTCTTTCGTGACGGCGAGCTCCATGATGTCGCTGGCGCCGATCGACACGTAGCGAACGGGCCGCGGAGCGATGAGCGCGCGGGACTCTCCTACCCCGAGGGAAACCGGAGACGCGCCGTCCCACGGAGCGGTGGCGAGGCTGAGGGCCAGGAGGGCGGCGGTCATGCCAGTGCGATGCAGGCGGGCTGCGGACCGTGCGCCGACCGGGGTCCTCCGTTACACCCCCGTCATGACTGGCTCTCTCCTTCGGCGTTGGCTCGGACTTGTCGCGGGGAGCGTCGCGCTCGTCGTCCTCCTTCCCGGCGAGGCCAGGGCCTGAGGCATCTCGCCGCCCGTCGGTCCGACGGGGCTTGCCCAGCGCTGCACTGGAAAGAAGGCCCACGCGCCGGGTGAAACGCCCGCGCAGGAGGCCAGCGGTCCGCGGTTTCGAACGGGCGCGACCTTCGGCGCGTTCCGGACCACCCTCGTGTTCGACAACGCCGAGCGGCTCCAGCTCGAAGCGATGGCGGTGAGCGCGTCGTTCGAGTGGCGCGCCTCGCCCCGCTGGACGCTCGCCGTCGCTGCGGGAGCCATCGTCGCAGGCCGGCTCGTGTCCTCCACCGAGACGTTCGACTTCCGCGCCGGCGTGGTGGGCAGCGTGAGCGGCTCCTTCCTCGCGCTGGAGCAGGGGACGTACTGGCCCTTCATCATGCTGGCAGGCTCGCTCGCGGTGAGCGGGGTGCAGGCAGCGCCCACGAGCTACGTCGCCATCGACGGACGCTTCAGCGCGGTCGTCGGCTACACCCTGTTCGAACGTGTCACCCCCTACGTCGTCGGGCGGCTCTTCGGCGGACCCGTGTTCTGGCGCCGCCAGCTCGGAACGGACCTCTACCACTACCAGGTGGGCGCAGGTTTCGTGGTGGGCCTGCCGCTGGGGTTCGACCTCTCGGCCGAAGTGGTGCCGCTCGGAGAGCAGCGCGTGACCGCTGGCATCGGCTTCAGCTTTTGACGGTCGCCTTGAAGTCGATGGTCCTGTCGGCGAGTCGGCCGAGCTCGAGGCTCACCGGGCGGGGGGCTCCGGATGCGGTCCAGAAACCCCTCGGGCCTGCATCATCGCCCCGGAAGTCGACGAGAAACCACGCGCCGCCGAGCAGGGCGAGCGACCAGCCTCCCGACTTCGGCAGACCCTTCACGAGATCTCTCGGGGGAACGAGGCACTCGACGCCGAGCGTGCCCAGATGCGCCGCGAGCTCGAACTCGGGGTAGGGGCCCACGATGCTGCGCTCCTGCGTGAACGCGAGCACCACGACCTGGGGCCAGTCGCGGTGTCCGCTCTCGTGCAGCCGGAGCCAGATGGTCCACTTCGCGTCCGCCGGGGCGTCATCGCCCACATGCACCCGTGAAGACGGAAACCGCGTCGCGAGCCAGGCGGTGATGACGGTGGGCTCGACGGGCTTCGTGGTGAGGATCTGCAGCTCGGGCAGCAGCATGGCGCCAGTTTGTGGCTCAGTGGACCGTCAGGCGCAACGACTGGCGCTGTCGAGGCCGGGCTGACAGAAGGGGATTCTGGTGACGCCGACGGACTTCTTCAGCGCGGTCTACGCGAATCCAGAGGACGACGGGGCCCGCCACGTGCTGGCCGACGTCTTGGTGGAAGCCGGCGATCCACGCGGCGAGTTCATCGCGCTCCAGATGCTCCCGCGGCG
>JBILEB010000138.1:0-19920 GCA_044352295.1 Myxococcaceae bacterium | reverse complement strand
TCTTCTTCCATGGGCGCTGGTTGACGTGCTCGCCGTGCACCAGCCGGCCGACGTTCGACCGGTAGTCCGTCTCGTACATGCCGGCGTTGATGACGACGCTGAAGTCCTTCGCGTGTGCCCATTGGGCCGCGGTGCGCAACGTCCCCGCCTGGGTGGCGAGGCCCAGATCGAGCTCGGCCACCGCCGGGTCGACGCGAACGACGTGCAGCTTCCCGTCGCCTGCCTCGGGCCGTGTCGTCAGCGTCAGCACCCCGTATTCGACGCCTGGCTGGAGCGGCTGGAACGCCACGTCCTGGGCGAGGGCCGAGAGGCTCCACAGCCACACCGCGAGGCTCATCGACCATCCCGTGCGCATCATGCGGCCTGGCAGTGCGGCTTTGGTGCCAACGGGACTCACCACTCGGTGCGCGTCACGACGGGCAGCTGCAGCGCGCGCTCGCGGTCGAGGTCGAGGTTGCCGACGTGCAGCGAGATGGGCGACTGCACCCACTTGTAGATGCTGACGGTGAAGAGCTTCACGAAGCGCGTCACGTGAAGGGCCAGCACCTCGGGCGCGACCTCGGGGAACATCGCCGTCACCGCGGCCGTCACGTCGGCCGGCGACAGCTTCTCGCCCGCGAAGAGGTGGAAGCACGCGTCGAGAATGGGGAAGGGCATCAGCTCGTCTTCGCCCACCTGGTTCGGCGCCAGCTCGGGCCCGGCGGGCTTCGCGGTGACGGCCTTGATGCCCTGGTACCCGTGCTTCTCGAAGAGGTAGTCGAGGAGGAACATCACCACCGTCTTCGGCAGGTTCGCGATGACGGCGAGCGCGCCCATCAGGTCGCCGCCGATGGTGGTGTAGCCGACGGCCTTCTCCGACATGTTGCCCGTCTGCAGGAAGAGACCGCCCGAGGTGTTGGCCCAGTTCCACATGCGCTGGGCACGCAGCCGGGCCTGGACGTTCTGCTCGGTGATGGGCGTGAGCGCCTGGCCGCCCAGCATCTCTTTCGCGGCCGCCATCTCGCGCTCGAAGGCGTCGTCGATGCTCACCACGGTGAAGCGCACGGCCAGCTCGGCCGCGATGGTCTCGGCGGCCTTCTTCGTCGCCTCGGAGGAGTACCGTGTGGGCATGTAGAACGTCTCGATGGGCACCTTCGCGCGGGCGGCGTAGCGGTGCGCGATGAGGAGCGTCAGCAACGAGTCCCGGCCCCCCGAGAGCGCGATGCCCAGGCAGCGGAAGCCCCTCGTCTTCTCGAAGTAGTCGCCGATGCCGAGGGCCAACGCGTCGAGCAGGTCCTCGCAGTACTGCGCGCGGGGAGAAGGGCGCTCCGATGGGGCGGGGAGGAAGAAGCTGCGGTGCGCGGGGAACGGGTAGTGCAGGCCCTCCCGGAGGGTGGTCACCGGCACCGGCAGGACCGGCACCGGCGCCTCGCGGGCCGCCCAGCTCTTGCGGTCGTCACGCCACGTCGTGTTCTCGGTGCGAAGCCTCAACGTGCGCTCGAGGTCGACGACACACGCCGCGGAGCCCTCGCGGAAGCGGGGCAGCTCGAGCGCCATGCGGCCGTTCTGGTTGACGAAGCCGCCGCCGTCGAAGACGAGCCCGTCCTGCGCGCCGACCTGGTTGGCATAGGCGATGGTGCACTGGTGGTCGCCCGCGCGAGTCGAGAGCAGCTCGCGCCGGGTGCCCTCGACGCCGATGCGGAAGGGCGAGGCCGACACGTTACAGATGAGCTCGGCGCCGGAGTACGCGCGGCGCTTCATCGGCCCATCGGCGCTCCAGATGTCTTCGCAGACCTCGACGCCCACCAGCCCGAAGTCGCACTGGAAGAGGAAGTCACCCAGCGGCACCCCGCGGTGCTCTTCCTTCATGCCCGCCATGCCCCGGGCGAAGGTGCGGCCCTCGTAGAAGATGTTGTACGTGGGCAGCTTCTCTTTCGGCACCAGCCCGTGGATGCGGCCGCCACCCACCACCGCGGCGCAGTTGTAGCGAAGCCCCCGATGCGCCACCGCCACGCCCAGCACCGACACCATCGGCAGCGCGCTCGTCTCGCTCGCGAAGCGGAGCAACTCGGTCCACTGGCGGTCGACGAAGGTCTGCCATTGCACGAGGTCTTCCGCGGGGTAGCCGGCGATGCACTGCTCGGGGAACACCACGATGCTGGTGCCGTCGGCCGAGAGCGCCTTCGCCTGCGCCAGCGCGCGGTCGACGTTCGCGCCGAACGCGCCCACCGTGGTGTTCACCGAGGCCAGGCCAATCTTCACGAGCCGCATGCATCCTCCAGACGGCAAGGAGTGTCGTCCACCCCGCGGAGGGATGCATCACCGACGTGCGCGTGTCGCTGGCGGCCGTGTCTCCTCGTCGCGTTCTGCGATAGGTCCGCCCCGAGATGACCGAGCCCACGCTTCCCAAAGGCCTTCAGGCGGTCCTGGCCGGTATCGTCGACCGGGAGTTCGCCGGGCGCATGACGCGGGTGTGCGTCGCGGCCGCGCGGTGCATCGAGCTGCTCCAGACCATCGTCCTGGTGAGCCTGGAGCCGGCCTCGGCCGAAGAGGGCACCGCCGACCTGTCGCTGTGGGAGCAGATGGCGCCCGCGGTGGCCGACACCGTGGCGGCGACGAACGCGCTGTGCCTCGTCATCGACGATGAGTTCCCCGAGAGCATCTCCCGCTCGGGCGTCTTCTCGTCGGAGAGCAGCGACGAGCGCGCCGAGGCCGAGGCGGCGCTCGTCTTCCAGTCCGTCTCGCGCCTGCTGCGAACGCAGCTGGCCGAGGTCCGCGACATGGTGCGCCGGCCCGAGCTGATGGCCTCGCCCTGGGCTTTGCTCGAGGAGTTGCAGCGGCTGCGCGCGGCGTTCCGGCGACGGGTGGGCGACGCGGTGTACCTCTCGGCGGCGGCTGCCTCGAGCGTGCGGCGAGAAGACGTGGTGCCCTTCGCGAGTCAGGAGGTCCAGCGGGCGCTGCTCTACCGCTCCACTGCCGCCGACCTCGTGCGGCAGGTGCGCGCGCGGCTGGCCCGTGCCGACGAGCCGCTTCCCCGGTTGCTGGCGGCGCTCTCGGGCGACCTTGCCTTGTTCGCGTCGATGCCCGCCTGGCGCCACGTCCACGCCTCGCCCAAGCGCCACTTCCTCATGGTGAAGGCCTTCCTCGATCGGCCAGACGTCGACCGGGCCGGGGTGGACGACGCGGTGCGCGCGCTCCTCGACACGCTGCTCGCGGTGGCCGACGAGCTGACGCAGGAGGTGCTGGCCTCGCATGACCTGCAGGTCTTCTCGGAGGCCGCGTTCCGGCTCGAGCAGGCGAAGCTCCACGTGACGCTCGACACCGGCGCTGCGGGGTGGGCCTTTGGCGCCGCGTTGACCCAGGCCGAGAAGCTGCGTGGCCGCGGTCAGCGCATCGACACCGTGTTGCGCCGCTTCAAGAAGGAGCCGCTCGACGACGGGACGAAAGAGACCGTCGCCGCCGCCATCGAGGCCCTGCGCGAGGCGTTGAGCGACGTCGTGTAGCGCGAACGCCGCGTCGGTGAGGCCGCTGGCCCGTAGGTCGTCCGGTGTGGGACCCGCGGGAAGACAGTCACTGCGCGGTGCCGTCCGCGGTTCTCGTCGCTTAAGGTTCAGCGGGGAGCGGACCCGTCCGGAGCGCTTCGCGTGGCCTGTGCCCGAGCCAGCACGGCGGCTCGACTGGTGAGCCCCGACGCCTTGACCTGCGCGGCCTCGTCCGTCAGCGCGAAGTGCGACAGATAGTTCGCCACGCGCGCCTCGAGGGTGGGCGCGGCGATGGCCTCACAGAGCTCGTCCGGCTGGTAGTCGCGGCACACCCGCGGTCGGTGCTCGTAGACGGTGCAGCGGTGGTCGGGCCCGAGGTGGGGGCATACGAGGCCCAACGGTTTGTCGAGCGCGGCGATGTCGGGCGCGACGCAGCAGGCGCCGCACATCGTGCACTCGTGGCTCACGGCGTGCCGAAGTTCACGTTGTCGATGCAGGTGGTGCTGCGCGAGCTCATGAGGAACTCGGCGCGAATGCGCACCGAGTTGAGGTTCCGCAAGATGGTGCGCAGCAGCTCCTCAGACGCGGGCTGCCCCGTGTCGTCGAGCCACCCGGAGTTGTTGGCGTCGATGCGGACGCTGAACGGCGTCCAGTCGAGGCTCGGCACCGTGCGCAGGTTGAGCACCGCCGCGAGGCCGTTGCCGTTGAGGAGGACGTCGCGGCCCTGGCTCGTCATGAACTGTCCGCTCGTCTTCATGTCGAAGGTCAGCCGCGTCCCGAAGACCGCGCGCTCGACGTTGCCGAGGTAGCGGGGCGGGGCCACGAAGTAGACGGTGCCAGCGGGGTTGTTCGCGTCGGTCGCGCAGATGTGGCCACCGGGGCTCCCGCCGGTCTCGACGTACACGGGCAGGCGCGCCTCGAGGTTGCCGTCCACCGTCCACTCCTCGATGGAGGCCTCGAAGCGGCTCGACGCAGGCGACTGGGGCCCACACGACGAGAGCGCGAGCACGAAGAGGGGGACGAGGAACCGCACGGCCTGCTCATAGCAGGAGCCACCCGTCGCGCACGCGCTCTCAGGGTGGAGGCCAGGGCTTGAGGCCCGAGATGCGCTCCGACTCGGCTGCGACACGGTCGATCTCCGCGGCCTCCCGTTCGCTCGCGCGTGTGAGGGCCTGCGCGAGGCGCGGGTGGAAGATGCGGTGGGCCGAGTGCACGCGGGTCGGCTCGAAGCCCCGGCTGATCTTGTGCTCGCCGCCCGCGCCGGGCTCGAAGACGCGCAGCCCACGGCCGATGGCATCGTCGATGGAGTGGTACAGACAGACGTGGAAGTGGAGGAAGGGGTGCTCCTCGAAACAGCCCCAGTACCGGCCATAGAGGCGTGTCGGGGTGTGCAGGTTGAAGGCGCCGGCGACGACGGTGCCTCGCTTCTCGGCCACCACGAGCTCGATGGCGTCGGGCATGTGGCGGAACGCACGTCGGAAGAAGTCGCGCGTGAGCTGCACGGGGCCCCACGAGTGCGCGCTGGCGGTGGCCTCGTAGAAGCGCGCGGCGAGCGTGGCGTGCGACTCGTCGAGCTCGGTGCTGCGCACGGTCCGCAACGTCAGGCCCTGCTGGGCCGCGGCGCCTCGCTCGCGCTTGACCTGGTTGCGACGCTTGGAGTCGAAGCGCGAGAGGTAGTCGTCGTAGGTGCGGAAGCCGGGGTTCTTCCAATGGAACTGCAGGGTGCCGCGGCGGAAGAAGCCGAATGCTTCGAACGCGGCGGCCTCGTCGTCGGGCGGGAAGAGCGCGTGCACCGACGAAGCGCCCTCGTCCTTCGCGAGCTCGAGCAAGGCGTTCATCATCACCGTGCGCAAGGCGCCGACGTCTTCCCCCGGGGCGACGTGGAGCTTCTGCGCCGTCACCGGAGACAGCGGCATGCCGACAAGGAGCTTCGGGTAGTACTGCACGCCGAGCTGCGAGGCCGCGTTCGCCCAGCCAAAGTCGTAGACGTACTCACCCATCGAGTGCGTCTTCAGGTACGCCGGGAGCGTGGCGACGAGGCGTTCACTGCGCCACAGCGTGAGGTGGCGGGGGCTCCAGCCGCGCTCGGCGACGGCCGAGCCCGACTGCTCCATGGCGTCGAGCCATTCCCAACGGGTGACGGGCGCCTCGCCTGGTGCGAGCAGTGAGTTCCACGCCGCCTTCGGGACGTCGGAGACGGCTTCGAGGACCTTCAGCGTCAGCGGGGGCGACGACACGACCGGCCTCATAACCGGGTGGTTCGCCGCTGGCCCGAGCTTCAGTTCCGCCGTTCGAGCAGCTCGACGACCTCCTCCACCAACAGCGGCTCGCCCTTGAAGTCACGGCGCACCGTCTCGAGGCGCTTCGCGTCGACCTGCTTCTTCTCGCGCATCACGGCCACCTCCCGGTAGGCCGCGGCCACGGGCGCCGTCAGCTCATCGGCCTTGCGCTTGCGGGCCAGCGCCTCGGAGGTGCCGGCCGTGAAGCTGTCGAGCTGGCCGAAGTGCTTGTCCCACGTCGCGGGGTCGGCCGGCCCACCAGCGACGGATGGAATCGACTGCGCGATGGCCACGTACGCCCACGTCGGCACGGGGAGCTGCTTGCCCGCGTACCAGACGCGGAAGTCGATGACCTCGTGGCCCTCGACGACGAAGCCGGACACCTCGACGCCCGAGCTGAGGGTGAAGGTGAACGGCCCCCGCGCGGGGAGCTTTTGCGTGCCCACGAGCACCACGCCGGCGTTCTTCCGCGGCCCCTCGGTCATCACGCCGCCCTTCGACAGCATGACGGGGCCGGCCAGCTCGATGACGGCCGAGGTGAGGCCCGGGCCCGTCTCACGCCCGAAGCGGTGCACCTCGGTGACTTCACCGGTGAGCTCGAGCAGGTCGCCCGAGGGCTTCTCCAGCACCAGGTGGTTGACGGTGTGTGAGCGCAGCGCCTCGTCGAGGCCGTAGTCACCGCCCCGCACCCACGCGAGCGAGTTCTTGAACTCGTCGAGCACCGCGTTGAGGTGGCTGAAGTCACGCGCCACGAAGAGCTGCGGCTGCATGCGGGTGATGTCGTAGGCGGTGGTGGTGCACGCCAGGGTGAGCGGCACCTTCCGCACCGCGTCGGTGAGGCAGTGCTCGGCCTCGCCGATGGACGAGAGGAGTCCTGCGCCGTACAGCTTGGGCTGCTCGAGCGTGCCCACCAGGCCGTACTCGGCGGTCCACCAGTACAGGCGGCTCGCGCGGGTCGACTCCGAGGCGTAGCGCACGGACGCGGCGGCGGCGGCCAGCCGGCTCTCGGCGTGGACGACGTCTTCGCGGGTCGAGAACGGGTCTTCCTTGACGACGGAGAGGTTGCGAATGGCCTCGAACATCGCGCGGTCCTCCGCCGAGGCGATGGCCTTGAAGCCCACCTCACCGCACGTCTTGAGGTACCGGGCGTAGGCCGCGTCCGCGAGGATGGGGGCGTGCCCGGCCGACTCGTGCACGATGTCGGGCGCCGGCGTGTAGGCGATGTGCTCGTGGCTGCGAATGTCGGCGGCGATGGCCAGCACGCCGCGCGCCTGCAGCTCGGTGAAGACGGCCGGGGGGATGAAGCCGCGCACGCCCACCGCGCTCCAGCCCAGCGGCGCCAGCTTCTCGTTCATCATCTCCAGCTGGGGAATGCGCTCGAGGTCGATGCCGGTGGCGTCGAGGCCCTGGAGGTACACGGCGTGCGCCCGCGTCTCGAGGTGCCCGCGCAGGCGCTTCAAGATGTGGCGCCACACCGCCTGGTCCCGTGGGGTGTACTGCTCGTACGCCTGGTCCACCACGTACCGCCGGAGGTGAGGGGGCAGGGAAGCAACCGTCGGAGCCATGAGCCGCTCATGACGTGGAGTCGGGGGCTCTGGCAAGACCGAGCGCGCCAGAGACAGGCAGGGCCAACGGCGCGTCGCGGCAGGTCAGGCCGTCTTCAACCCGAGCGATTCGAGCTTGTAATACAGCGTGCGCCGGCTGACGCCGAGGAGCCGCGCGGCGAGCGCCCGGTTGCCCTTCGCCCGGTTCAGCGCGTCCTGCACGGCGGCCTTCTCGGCGTCGCGCCGACGGTCGTCGAGGAGCGGGCCTCCCGTCGGGCTCGGCGCCGGCGTGACGACGTTCGAGGCGGTGGGCGCGCCCGCGCGCGAGAGCTCACGCTGCACGTCCTCGGCGCCCAGCAGGTCGGCGTTCGCCAGCACCACCAGCCGCTCGAGGAAGTTCTGGAGCTGCCGCACGTTCCCGGGCCACGGCTGGCCGCGCAGCAGCCCGAGCGCCTCGGGGGACAGGCTCGCGCCCGGCCGCCCGTGCGTGTCACCCAGCGCCTTGACGAAGTGCTGGGCCAGCGCGTCGATGTCGTCGGCGCGCTCCCGCAGGGGCGGCAGCACGAGGGGAATGACGTTGAGCCGGTAGAAGAGGTCTTCGCGGAAGGTGCCCTCGCGCACCATCTCTTCCAGCGGCCGGTGGGTGGCGGCGACGAAGCGCACGTCGGCCTTCAGCGTCTCGGTGCCGCCGACGCGCTCGAACTCCCGCTCCTGGATGAGGCGGAGCAGCTTCACCTGAATGGGCATCGACAGCTCGCCCACCTCGTCGAGGAACAAGGTGCCGCCCTTCGCCAGCTCGACGCGGCCGGGCTTGCGGTTGACGGCGCCGGTGAAAGCGCCCTTCTCGTAGCCGAACAGCTCGCTCTCGAAGAGGGTGTCGGGAATGGCGCCGCCGGTGAGGCGCACGAAGGCCTCCTTCGCGCGGGAGGACTGGGCGTGAATGGCGCGGGCGGCGAGCTCCTTGCCGGTGCCCGTCTCGCCGAGGACAAGGACGGTGGCCTGGCTGCCCGCGGCCTTGGCGATGAGGGCGCGCACCTCGTCCATCGAGCGCGAGCGACCCACCATGCCATCGGCCATCACCTGCGCGGGAGGGGCTTCGCGCGGCGCCTTCGACAGCCCCAGCGCCTTGCGGGCCGTGAAGAGCACCTCGTCTTTCGCGAAGGGCTTGGTGACGAAGTCGGCCGCGCCGGCCTTCATGGCCTCGACCGCCATCGACACGGTGCCGTGCGCGGTCAGCAGCACCACCGGCACCTCGGGCATCAGGCGGCGAATGGTAGCCAGCAGGGCGAACCCATCCATCCCCGGCATGCGCACGTCCGACATCACGAGGTCGAACGGGCGCTTTTCCAGCGTGGCGAGCGCCGCCTCGGCGTTGGGGACGAAGGTGGCTTCGAACCCAGCTTGTTTGAGGAGCGCGGCGAGCACGGTGCCCACGGCGGCGTCATCGTCAACCACCAACACACTCGAGGCGGAGTCGGCCATGGAGGCGAGTCCTAGCAGGTTGGCGCGCGCTTTCAGGCCTGGAGCGGGAGCCGCAGCTCCACCAGCGTGCCGTGGCCTTCCTTCGACTCGAGGTGCACCTCGCCACCGTGCGCACGCGCAATCTGCTGCACGAAGGCCAGGCCCAGCCCGCTGCCCTGGGCCTTGGTGGTGAAGAACAGTCCGAAGACCTGCTCCCGCGTGCGGGGGTCCATGCCCTGGCCGGTGTCTCGCACCGACAGCCGCAGCGTCTGCTCTTCCCGGCCGGTGGACACCGTGACGGTGCCGCCGTTCGGCATCGCCTCGTAGGCGTTCTTCACCAGGTTCTCGAGGGCCGAGGCGATGAGCTCGGGGTCGAGTGACGTCGGCGGCAGATCGGCCGCGAGGGTGCGCGTCAGCGTGATGTGGCTCCCCGCAGCGAGGCCCTGCAGCGACAACACCTTCTCGACGAGCGCGTTGACGTCGACCCGCTGCCGCTCGAGCTCCATGCGCGAGAGGCGCTGGTACCGGTCGATGATGCCGGTGAGGCGGTCGAGCTGCTGCACCAGGAGCGTCGAGAAGTGGCCGAGGTCATCGCGCCCCAGGGACTTCACCTCACCCTCGAGCAGCTCCGCGGCGCCTCGCGCGGCCGCGAGCGGGTTCTTCAAGTCATGCGCCATCTGCGCCGAGAAGCGGCCGAGCGTCGCGAAGCGGGTGAGCCCCTCGCGCTGCTGAATGAACGCCACCCACGTGAGCCGGCCCATGGCGACGAGCGCCAGCGTGAAGCCCGACATCGACAGCACGAGCAGCCCCTGGCGGTCCTGGAAGAGCGAGAACAGCGTGAGGAAGCCCACCACGACCGAGATGGCGAACAGCACCGCCTGGCCCAACTGCTGACGCGGGGAGGCCTTCGAGACGCCGAGCGTGATGATGATGAGCAGGCCGTTGAAGACCGAGCTGCCCAGCGTGGAGAGCGGCGGCACCGGCAGCCCCATGTCGGAGAGGAGGTCGGTGAGCATCAACGAGACGCCCACCACGAGCGCCGCGATGAAGAGCCAGGTGCGCAGTCGCTCGGGGCCGTTCGCGCTGCGCAGGTGGTTGGGGAGCAGCCACGCGCCGAAGAGGGCCACTGGAACGCTCGTCGTCGCCGCGATGAGGGCGTGGGTGCCGAGCGCCCCGTCGAAGTTCACCAGGCTCGTCTGCCAGTCGAGCACCACCAGCACCGCCTCGACGCCGAAGACGACGTAGGCGGCCACCAGGAGGCCCTGGAAGCGCCGCAGCGTGCCGGTGAAGGCCACGGCGAGGTGGAGGGCCAGCGCCGAGAAGGGCGGCGTCACGGCCGCGCCAAGCCAGCTGTAGGTCGGGTCTGACCTCAGGGCGCCCGCCACGGAGCACGCGTTGAGGACGAACTGGTCGACCGCGACGAGGACGAGGGGCACCTTGAGCGCCGGGTTGGCGTGCCGCGAGAGCGCCAACATCACCACCACCACCGTCGAGGTGGCGGCCAGCACGTGGAGCCAGGTGAGGACGGGGAACATCAGCGCTCCGAGGGCCCTGCGTTGGGCGCCACGTGCCACTCGCCGATGTTCCACCACAACGAGTCCGCCTTGCCCCACCGGGGCCCCAGCAGGTCGGCGCGCACCGCCGCCACGCGCGACGAAACGAGAAGCGGCAGCATGGGGAGGCGGACGAACCACGCGGCCTGCAGCTCGGCCTCGAGCTCGTCTCGTCGTTCGGCGTAGAGGGTGCTCCTGAAGCGGGTGAGGCGCGAGAGGAGCTCTGCGTCGAAGTGCGCTCCGAAGGGCCGGTCGAGCGCCCGGCCCGCCTCGCCGGGGACGTTCATGAACCGGCCAGGGTCTCCAGAGTCGCGTGACAGCAGCGAGAGGCCCTCGTGCGTGCCTTGCGCGATGGCGGCGCGCAGCTCGGTGGGAGACTTCTCGACCACCTGCACCGTGAGGCCCGCGCGGGTGAGGTCAAAGACGAGCCGCTCCGTCAGGACCGCGTGGGTGGCGTCCTTCGAACGAATGGTGGGCACCGTCAGGCGCACCTCGGTGCCGACGAGGCCCAGCTCGGCGAGCGACTTCGCGGGTGGCGGCGAAGGACAGTCGGGGCCGCGTTCGCACCCGTCGGTCGACCAACCATCGGCGACGTGCGTGGGCAGGGGCGCGAGGGCCTTCACCAGCCCCGGGCGGTCGATGGCGGCCAGGAGCGCCCGGCGGGCCTCGACGTCGGCGAAGGGGCCCTCCGAGAGTCGCGGCACCAGCATCCACGCCTGGTCGCCGGGTTGTTCGAGCACCTGCGCGCGCGAGTCTTTCTGAAGCAGCTCGAGCGCGTCGGGCGTCAGCGCCGTGACGATGTCGAGCCTCCCATCGAGGAGCGCGTGGGCGGCGTCGAGCGGCGCCATCGCGGTGACGTCGATGCGCTCGATGGCCGGAGGCGTGGTGGCGAGGTGTGGGTTGCGCGACAGCACGAGGTGGGTGCCCGCGTCGAACGCCTCGATGACGTACGGCCCGCACGAGGGCAGCAGCCCTTCGTTGAGCGCCTGGTTGAGCGCGTCGCGCCCGCCGTCGAGGCCACGGGTGCGTGCCGCGCGGGCCGGGTAGACGAAGAACCCCGCGAGCGCCTCGCTGCGGCGGTCCGAAGAGAAGACGTCGACGGTGCGCGCGTCGACGGTCTCCACCTTCGTGCGCAGCGGGTCGGGCTGGGCGGCGAGCGAAGAGAGCAGGTCCTCGATGGTGATGAAGGTGCCGTCGCTCCAGCGGGCGCCCTCCCGGAGCCTCCACCGCACGCGCATGCCGCCGTCGGGGAGCAGCCGCACCAGCTCGTTCGTCATCGCAGGCGCCTTCACCGCGAGCTCCGCCCGCCAGGTGCCCTCGGCCGTCTTCGTCACGAGCGCACAGCGCCGGAGCGGCGCGAGCCCGGCGCCACCCGGTTGGTCCAGCGTGGCGACCGACACGTGCGACGTCGCGATGGCCCCGAACGGGTTGGGCGGCACGACGGGCTCGACCTCGACGTGGCGCGCGAAGGCCGGAGCGATGGCGAGCCACAACCCGGCCAGCGTGGTGACGGGGAGCAGCCACACGCCCAGCCGGTCTGCCAGCCGCGCTGCCTGGGGCCGCTGCTCGTGCACCCGGTACACCACCACCGACAACACCAGCGTCAGCGTGATGAAGATGTACGACGCCAGGAAGAGCGTGTCGGCGGCCACGAGGTACGTCACCGCGGGCAGCGTGTCGGCGTGCGTGAAGTGAAAAGCGATGCACGACAGCAGGCCGGTGATGCCCATGGCCGAGCGCACGTCGAGGCGCTCCGGCTGAAGGAACAGCGCGAGCAGCGAGACGAGCAGGATGAGCACGAGCGGCAGCGCGAACTTCACGAGGTAGGGCCCGAACGGCCGGCTCAGCTCGACGGCATAGGTGACGAGCCGTTGGTGCGCGTTCTGGCCTTCGTGCGAGACGCTGCCGAGGTCCGAGCCCAGGACCCGCTCGGTGGCGCTCGCGGAGAAGTACGGCTCGTAGTTCCAGCCGGTGATGGAGAACGCCGTGCTCATGCCGCTCGCCGCGAGGTCCGGCACCAGGACGCCTTCGCTCGACTGGAGCGCGAACGTGATGCGGAGCGACTGTTCGTCGAAGGGGAAGTCGTGAACGGGGAAGTCTCCGCGGAAGGTGCCCTGGAGCCGCCAGCGCTTCGCGTGCCAGTGCCCCTCGACCTCGATGCCGAGGTCGTCGGTCTGGCCGATCTCCGCGTTGGGGAAGGTGAGGGCGGGCGCGTCGTCGGTGCCGAGCCACTTCACCCACACCACGACATCGGCCTTGAAGCGCCCGGCCTTGAGGTCGAAGTCGGACACGTCGTTGAGGTGCACCCCGACGTAGACGTTGCGGGGAGGGGCCGTCGTCGGTGGTGGCGCCGCGGCGAGGACGAGGGCGAAGAGGGTCACCATGCCGAAGGCGCACTTAGTTCCAGCGGCGCCACTCCTCTTCATAGGTGTGCACCAGCACCTGGTTGTTGAGCCGGTTCACCTCGCTGGGGAGCTGCTCCATGTCGGTCGGGAAGATGAACAGCGTGGGCAGGGTCGCCTCCGAGAGGAAGCGCAGGCCCTCGGGGAGCGGACGCTTCGGCTCGAGCGACGAGGTCGACGCCAGCACGTAGCCCCACTCGCCGAAGCTGGGCACCCACACGTGGTACGGCCGCGTCGCGAAGCCGGCTGCGCGCACCGTCTCGTCGATGCACCAGAACGAGCGCCGGGCGAACAGGGGCGAGGTGGACTGGATGACGGCCACGCCGCCCTCCGCGAGGTGCCGCTTGAGCAGGCTGTAGAACTTCGTCGTGTAGAGCTTGCCGAGCGAGAAGTTGTTCGGGTCGGGAAAGTCGACGATGGCGACGTCGAAGGTCTCGTTCGTCTCGTCGAGGAAGCGCAGGGCGTCGTCGTTGATGACGCGCAGCCTGGGGTGCTCGAGCGAGTGGCCGTTGAGGTCGGCGAGCTCCTGGTACTGCACCGCCAGGCGCGTCATGGCGGGGTCGAGGTCGACGAGGGTGACGCGCTCCACCTCGGGGAAGCGCAACACCTCACGCGCTGCGAGCCCGTCGCCCCCGCCGAGGATGAGCACCTGCTTCACCTGCTTCGCCGCGCGCATCGCGGGAATGACGAGGCCCTCATGGTAGCGGTACTCGTCGACGGCGGAGAACTGCAGGTTGCCGTTGAGGAACAGCGAGAAGCCCCGGTGGCCGCGCGTGATGACGATGCGCTGGTAGGGCGTCGAGACGGCGTGCACCACCTCGTCGTTGTAGAGCTGCTCCTCCAGGACGTCGGTGAGGGTGCCGCCCATCGCGAGGCCCACCAGCAGCACCACCGACACCAGCACCGCCTTCACCCGCAGCCGCGTCGCCGAAGGCAGCACCGACTCGAGCAGCCAGGTGCTCCACAGGCCCACCAACGCGTTGAGCAGGCCGAACGCGAGGGAGGTGCGCACCAGCCCCAGCTTGGGCACCAGCACGATGGGGAAGAGCAGCGAGGCGAAGAGCGCGCCGAGGTAGTCGAAGGTGAGCACCCGCGAGACCAGGTCCTTGAACTGGAGCTGGTCCTTCATGATGCGCAAGAGCAGCGGAATCTCGAGGCCGACGAGCGTGCCGATGACGGTGACCATGCCGTACAGCGCCACGCGGAACGACGCGCCCGAGGAGAACGTCGCAAAGAGAAACGGCGCCGAGATGCCGCCGGTGAGCGCCACGGCGAGCTCGATCTCCACGAAGCGTGTGGCGACGCCCTTGTCGATGAAGCCAGACAGCCACGCGCCGATGCCGAGGGCGAAGAGGTACACGCCGATGACGGTCGAGAACTGGGTGATGGAGTCGCCCAGCAGGTAGCTGGCGAGCGTGCCGACGATGAGCTCGTAGATGAGCCCGCAGGTCGCGATGACCAGGACGGTGAGGAAGAGCAGCGAGCGGTTCATCGGCCGGGTCCCTCACAGCACCGGCGGTGACGTGAGGCAAGGCTGAGGGAAGACCGTTGCGTCGCAAGTTCCCGAATTGACTTGGGTCGCCGGCGGTTAGATCTACCGCGAACCCCGTCCGTTCCAACGAGCGTGCGACGCGTCCTCCCCGACCTGCCCCGCCTGGCCTTCATCGCCGCGCTGTTGTGCGGCTCGGCGCTCATCACGATCTCGAGCCTCGCGTCGCTCGACCCCGACACGCTGTCGGCCTTCGTCATCGAGAAGCTGCCGGTCCGCTTCGAGGCGCTGTGGCTGGGCGCGCTGCGGGTTCACCTGGTCGCCGCGGCGGTGGCGTTGCCGGCGTGCGCGCTGTTGCTCACCCGCACGCTCCAGCGGCGCCTGACGCTCCATCGGTGGCTCGGGCGAATCACCGGCGGCGTCGTGCTGCTCGCGCTGGTGCCTTCCGGCGCCATCCTCGCCTTCGAGGCGACCGGCGGGTTGCCGTCGACGGTGGGCTTCCTGCTCTCGGGCGGCCTCGTCGCGGTCTTCATGGTGCGGGGCATCGTGGCCGCGCGTCGCCACCACGTGCAGGCCCATCGCCGAGCCACCTGGCATGTCCTCGCGCAGATGAGCGTGGCGGTGTCCTCGCGCGTGCTCCTGTTCGGCTTCGAAGCCGCGGGCCTCGAGCCCGAGCTCGCCTACGTCATCGCCCTCTGGCTGCCCGTCGTCGTCAGCGCCGTCGCCGTCGAAGTGCTGTCCCGTTCGCTCCTCACCGAAAGGATTCGCCGTGAAGCTCGCCCTGTCGTCACTCGTGGTGCTCTCGCTCCTGCCTTCGCTCGCCTGGGCCGATGAGGTGACGCCGGGGGAGAAGGCGGCCGAGGCGCGCATCACCGAGGTCCTGGTCAAGCCGCTGGCCGCCGCGGAACTCAAGCGCTCGAAGTTCTCCCGTGCCCGCCTCCCGCCCCGGGAGCGCCGCGTGCGCGTCACCCAGACGACGCCGTCGACCGACGCGTCGGGCCGCGCGTTCTACGCCTTCGCCATCGACGCGAGGTTCGGCGCGGGGTGGCAGCAGAACGACCTCACGGGCTGCGCGTACGTCGACGGCGACGTCTTCGTGAAGCGCGGAGAGGAGCTGCGTCCGGCCGAGTTCATGTTCGGCAAGAGCGTCAAGGCGGTGCCGGGCGCCTGTGTCGAAACGAAGCCGGGCCTGGCCACCGCAACGTCCCGGTCCGGAGAGTCCGCGCGCACCGGCGGCAGCACACCGTGCACTCTCGAATGAGCGACGGGCACGCGCCCCTTGAACGAGAAGCCGACGTTGAGGCCATCGAGCTTCTCGCAGGCCGTGAAGGGCCGACGCAGGACCTCGCGCGTCTCGTCCTCGGACAGGACCACCTCACGGCGGTCACGGAGGGCCCTTTCGCTTGAGAAGCGCCTTTGCCCTGAGCACGAAGCCGGCGGGGAGGGATCGTCGAAAAAAGTCGACGGTGCGCTGCGTCGTCCTGTGACAGCGTGCGGGCATGCCGATGGTGGTGGGCTTCACGCACGCGAGGGAAGCGCCGGTCTGTCTCGAGCGTCCGCTCGGCGCGCCTGGTCCCGGAGAAGTCGGCGTTCGCGTCCTCGCCTGCGGCCTGGGAATCGCCGACTTCGGCTTCTTTCAGCTCGACGCCCTCCCCAGGACGCCGCTGGTACCGGGCCTCGAGGCGGTCGGGCTCGTCGAGGCGGTGGGTGAGGGCGCCTCGCTCGCGGTCGGTACGAAGGTGGGGCTGGGTCCCGTCGTGCGTGCGTGCGGACGGTGTGACCGCTGCATGACGGGACTGGAGCGCTGGTGCGAGGGCGTTCAGCTCCACGCCTGGCACCGCGACGGGCTCTTGTCGGAGCACGTGCTGACAGCCGCCGAGCGAGTGGTGCCGCTCCACGCTGATGACGATGCGGTGGTGATGGCGCCGCTCTTCGCGACGGGATGGACGGCGCTCTCGGCGGTGAACGCCGCGGGCCTCTTTGCTGGCCAGCGCCTTGGCGTCATCGGTGTCGGCGGGCTCGGTCATCTCGTGGTGCAGCTCGCCCGCGCCAGGAGCCTCGAGGTCGCGGCGGTCGACGCAGACCCCACGCGGACGGCGCTCGGCGTGTCCCTTGGGGCGGAGCCTGGGCTCACCGGCTCGCTGGACGCGATCGTGGTGTGCACGCCGTCGGCGCAAGCGCTCCAGCTCGCGGCGCGTGTCGTTCGCCGCGGCGGTGTCGTGGTGCTCGCGGCGGCGTCGCCCTCGGTGCGCTTCGACCTCTCGCTCTTCGACACGGTGATGCGCGGGCTCTCGCTGCGGCCGGCCTTCCTTGGGAGCCGTGCGGAGCTCGAGGAGCTGGTTGCGCTCTATCGACGCGGGCTGGTCGTGCCGCGCGTGACGCCACTGCCGCTCGCCGAAGTGCCCTCGCGCTTCTGGCTGCTGCGGGACGGCGGGTTCGAGGGGCGCCTCGTCGCGACGCCGGGCTGAATTTCTGGCCGAGCCTTTCGTCCCGGGGCCATGCGGTGGCGCGCGCTCGTCCTCGTGCTGGTGGGTTCCGGCTGCGTCAGCGGGTCACCGTCGCGCGCCATTCACTGGAAGACGCTGGCGACCTCGCATTCGCCCGCCGATGCGCTCGCCTCCTTCTCGCAGCCCACTGCCAGCCCCGATGTCTGTGACGCGCGCGTGGCCAATGACCTCCTCGTCGCCAACGACGTCGCCGAGGGGCGAGGCAGGGCGCATCCCGGCGTTCCTGGTGGTGAGCCGCGGGGGCGTCGGGGTGCGCGGGGGCTCGGGCCGTGATGGAGACGCGGGCCGCGACGGCGACGGCTGCGAAGACGGCGGAGCCGGTGGCGATGGCGGCGACGGAGGCCGGGGCGGTGAAGGCGGGCGCGGTGGTAACGTGGAGGTGGAGCTGCGCTGCGTGGGGGCTCCGTGTCCTGACGGGGTCAAGGCCGAGCTGCTCACCGTGTTTCGCACCGAAGGCGGAGACGGTGGACCCGGCGGAGCGGGCGGACGCGGTCGCACCGACGGCTGTCGGCCAGGTGGCACGGGGCGGGCCGGACAGCAGGGCTCGCAGGGACCTCGAGCACTTCGCGGATCTCCAGGTGCCGTGCGGTTCACCGACCGCGCCCAACTCTGAATAGGACGAGGCTCGTTTCGTCTGGCGGCTGTGCTTCGCCTGACCCTCGCTGCGGTGGTGCTGCTGTCGATGGGGTGCGTGCATCGCACCGTTCGCCTCGACGCTTCCCGGGACCTCGTCGTCACGAAGACCGTCGACGCCCAGTGCGGACCCATCGGCCTGCGAAGGCAGTCCCTCGGCGCGCGGTGGGGCGAGTACGTGCGGGTGTGGGTGAGCTCGCCGACGCCCGTTCGCGGAGAGGCGCGACTGCACGTCGATGGGCGCTCCTACCCACTGCAGCGGTTCTCGACCGAGCCCTCAGTCATCATGCCGGTGGCCGTGGCGGCGCCGGGGGTGGCGGTCGAGGTCCCCGCGGTGGTGCCGCTCCCCTCGTCGTCCGCGCAGACCATCGTGCTCGACGCTGCGTGGACGAACGAGCGTCTCGACGTTCCCTCGGCGCTGGGCCCCGGCCATGTCATCGATGTGACGCTGGCAGGCCTCGAGACCGCCGGCGGCTCATGCACCAACGTGGTGTTCACGGTGGAGCAGGGCGTGTTCCAGCCGAACGTGGACGAGCGCGTGTGGGTGGCCGAGCTGGTGCGGCGTGGTGGCCCGGAGCTGCAGGCGTGGTTCGCCGCCGAGGCCGCGCGCAAGGAGCAGATTCGTCGGGAGCACTACGAGCTCCAGGCGCAGCGCCGCGTGCAGTGGGAGGCCGAGCGACAGGCGAGAGCGGTCGCCTTTCAGCTGGAGCTCGAGGCGCGGGTGACGGCCGCGCAGGAGGCTGAACGCGCCCGGGTCGAGGCGGCGCGGGTGCAAGCGGCAGCTCAGGCCGAGGCGGCGCACGTCGAGGTCGCCGCGAAGGCCGAGGCCGCCCGAGTCGAGGTGCAGAAGCGTGAGGCCATTCGCCAGGCACACTCCGCGGCGTACGAGGAGCGGAAGGAAGCGCGCGTCCAGGCCGCGGCCCAGGTGGGCGTCGTGGCCGGTGCCTCGACGAGCGGGTCTGGCGGGTGGGTCGAGGGCGCTGGTGCGGTGGGCGCCGTCGGTGGCGCCTCGGTGAGCCGGCAGGTGGAAACGGGATCGGCCGCTGGAGCGACCGTCAGCAGCAGCGGAAGCGCGAGCTCACAGGTCACCACGAACGTCGCCGTGAGCGCCACCGTGACCGGGGCCGCACCGGTCGAGACAGCGAGCGCCGCGCCGGCGGCGAACCTCGAGGCGGTGGCGGTCAATCGGGAAGCGGTCGCGGCCTCATCCTCGTCGGAGTGGGTCACGCCGGATTTCTCGACGCCCGGGACCTCCCGCGTCGCGGTCAGTGCGCAGACCGTCACGCCCCCGCCAGCATGCACGTCGTGCCAGTCGCCGCCTCCGCCGGCGCGTGTCACCGTGGTGGACCCGACACCGGGCCTCGTCTTCCTCGAGGTGTTGGGCGCCATCTTCAACGTCGCCGCGAACGTCCGGGTCGCGCCCCGAGTCCACCAGGCCGTGCCTGTGACGGGCGCTGCGCAGCCGCCTCCTCCGGCCGTTCGGCCCAACGGGTTCCCCGCGCCTCCGCCGCCCCCGGCGCGGGCCGGGACCCTCCCACTCCCGCCACCTCCGCCTGGCCCGCCTCGCTGAGTCCGTCGTCGCACGAAACCTCGCGGGAGGCTGTCCTCGTCCGCACTCGGTCGGCGCGTACGCAGGCGTGTCGTTTGTCTTTTGACGAACGACGCATACCGCTTCGCGATCGCCTCCAGCCGGTACGCGGTCGCCACCGGCTCGCCCGTGACCGTGGAGTTCACCCGGTGCAACATCGTGTTCTCGCTGACGGGCCCCCTCAGGGTTCTGGCAGTCAGTCGCGGCAGGTGTGTCTTCGGCACCGCGCAGCAGCCCGAGCGCAGTCGACGCAGGAGTGGGTGACGACCGGCTCCTCGCAACGGCGATGACAGCTCGTCGCACGCACGAACACCGTCGCGTCTGAACCGATGCACCAGGCGCTGACGCCGTGCCACCCGAGCCCACGCGGCCTTGCACGAGTGGGGTCGAGCGCGCATGGTGATCTCGCGCCCGCCAGGCGAGTCTGAGGCGCAGGGCGCTCGATCTCCATCACTTCGACTCGGGTCGCGTCGTTCTGAGCGATGCCCCAGCGTGTTGATGATGGCGCGGCGAGTTGCACGAGCCGAGGCAAGCCCTTGACGAGCGCGTGGCGAACGCGACGCCATGCACCGCGGCGAGAGCGTTCGCGGCAGCGAGGCCAGTGGAGGAAATGCCCTGCGTGAAGCCGGCCCCGTCCCCTCCTCGATGAAGGTTGCGTCGACGAAGATCGGATCGATCTTCACGAGGAAGGCACTCGTCAGCGCGGGGTCCGTCGCGAGGAGCAGTTGGTCGTGGCGATACGAGAGGGGCGATGACGGAGGGGCGCTCGCGCACGAGTCCTTCGATGGAGGCTCCCACGTCAGGCGCCGCTCGGGCTCCCTGGCCCGGTTCGTGAAGTGCACCACGCGCGCGACTCGACGGCGGCTCGAGTTCGACAAACGCTCACGTGCCGCCAGAAAGCAGAACCCATGGGGAAGAAGACGGAGAAGATGATCGATGACCTCGCCCGCTCGGCGCGACGGCTGAGCCGGAAGGTCGAGACCGGGCTCTCGCGTGCCGGCGC
>JBILEB010000022.1:0-57946 GCA_044352295.1 Myxococcaceae bacterium | reverse complement strand
GCCGCTCGATGACGCGCGCGTGCGCGTGGTGGAAGACGACGTGCTGGCCCGCATCAAGGCCGCCAGTCGGGCGTACGACGCGATCCTCCTCGACGTGGACAACGGGCCGACCGCGATGACCCGCGCCGGGAACAAGTCGCTGTACGGCATCTCGGGCGTCGCGGCGTGTCACCAGGCGCTCAAGTTGGGCGGCGTGCTCGCGGTCTGGTCCGCGGGTCCCGACGAGGACTACGTGCGCGCGCTCCAGACGCTCCGGTTCGAGGTCGAGGTGAAGCGCGTCACGGCGCGAGGCCCGTCGGGCGGCGCGTCACACGTGCTGTTCTTCGGGAAGAAGACGAGCCCTTCGCGGAAGAAGAGCTGAGGACAGACCGAAGGTTGACGTGGAAGCGCTGGAGGGCTCGCTTCTGGCCCGGCCAGGCGAGGTTGGCCCGCCAGAGATTGAGCGAATCAGCGAACGGCGCGTCGATGCACGAGGACGAGCTCTGCGGGGGAAGCACACGTTCGCTCGGGGCGCCGGTTGTCCTCCAGGAAGTCTCGCGCCTTCACACCTCGACGAGACAGCCGGTCAGGCCGTTCAGCGACGCGTTCATCCAGCCCGAGCTCTGAAGAACTTCCGCTGTCGAACAGCAGGCCAACGACCCCTCGCCAGGTCCAGGCCTCACTGCTGACGCTCGAGGGAGACAAGGAGATCGAGCGTCTGGCCAACGAGGCGCTCCACCTCGGCGTGGGCGAGGGCCGTGCTGCTTCACCACCTCGGACAGGCGGTTCCCGGCGCAGCGACTCGACCGGACGGGCGGCTTCGGCTCAAGTCCGCCCGGAAATGTTCCTCTTCGACGTTCCCCCGGGGCACCGCGCGACGCTCCTCGGCGCGATGGCGGCGGTCGCGCGCGCCGATGGCGAGGTGACGCCTCCGGAGCAGGTGCTGCTCGACGCGGCGCGCGAGGCCCTCGGCCTTGGCCGCGACGACGAAGGCCAGGCCTTCGAGGTGGCACCTCTCGCCGATGCCGAACCCGCCGTGCGCGAACGGGTGGTGCAGGCGATGCTCCTGATGGCGGTGATGGACGGGAGCGGCAGCCCGCACGAAGCGCGCCTCGTCGAGACGACGGCCCTTCGATTGGGCGTCAGCGAGCCGCGCGTGCGCAACCTGCGCCAGCTCGCCGAGGGGCGCGTGCGCGCGATGTGGCTCGACCTCACGCGCAAGGGCTACGCGAAGGAAGAGTTCCTCCTCGCCGCGAAAGAAGATGGCGTGCGTGGCTTGTGGAAGACGTTCGCGCCGATTCTGGGGCTGTCGACCGACGCGGCGCTGGCCGACCGCTACATCGCCTCGGGCCGACTGCCGGCTGGGACGCTTGGCCGCGCGTACTTCGACTTCCTCACCCGAAACGGCCTGCCCTTCCCCGGAGAGCCCCGCGCCGTCGCCGAGCGCGGCCTGTGGCACGACCTGACCCACGTGGTGGGCGACTACGAGACGACGCCGGTGGACGAAGCGCTCGTGGTGTCGTTCATCGCCGGCTACCGACGCGAAGACCCGTTCTTCTGGCTCTTCAGCATCGCGCTGCAGTTCCAGGTCGGCCTGCGCATCTCGCCGTTCTCGCCCGGCGTTCCGAAGCAGATCGACCCGCGCGCGTTCGTTCAGCACCACCGGCGCGGCGCGGCCGTGCGCCTCGACCTCTCCCGCGAGTGGCACTTCCAGGCCGACTGGGAGCGCCCCCTCGAGGCCGTCCGCGCAGACCTTTGCGTCCCGCCGCGCGACCGGGACTGATGGCCGAACGCAGCGAAATGACATCGAGGTCAAGGTGGCGCGAAACATGCTCCATCCGCGCACATGCGCACCGAACGCGTCGATGTCCTCCACCCGCTGCACCTGGAGCGTGATGACGCTCCGCCTCCGCCGCGACCCACCGAGCGACCGACGACGGTGGTGCCCTTCCGCGCGGCGACCCGACTGCCACCGGCCGACCCGCAGGGCGCCGCGTTCGAGCGTGACGCGGTGGCTGCGCAGACGTGGGAACGACTCGAGCGCGCCCACCCCGGCCTCGCGGCGAAGCTTCCGGAGTTCTGTCGAACGCCGACGTCGAAGCTGCTCTACGTCGTGGCGAGCCGGGAGCTGTCGACGCTGACGGGACCGCTCTCGGTGTCACTGGGCCCCACCGACACGATTCGTCGAACGGCCTCCGGTGGCCTCGAGCTGCGCGGCGCTGGAGCCTCGACGCTCCGCCTCCATGACCGGGAAGGAGACTTCTCCCGGTTGCTGCTCGGCGCGCAGCGCAACGCCGCGGCCGGGAAGGGTCCATTCGACACCCTCGCCAGCAGCGTCGAGTCGCTCCTTGGCGCCGCGGTGCGCGACTTCCACGCCAACCCCGAGTTCACGGGCGGAGGAGAGGCGGCCTCGGCGCGTGGAGGCCGTGCGTTCCGGTACACCACCTTCACCCAGGTGCTCGTGTCGAATGACCGCACGCAACGCGGCTTCGAGTGCCTCGCCGCCGCGGCGTTTCACCTCTACCTCTCGATGGGGCTGGTGCCAGCGGATGCGACTCGAGAGGAAATCGAGCGCCGCTACACCGCCATTCATCCTGGCCATCGCAGCGGCGGCCCCAGGCTCGGCCCTGAGTTCACCCGAAGCCTTCGCGGGGGGCCCGCGCGAAACCCCGGCGAGCGACGGCTCGACGCCGCCGCCACCGCCGCCTTCGCCAATCAGCTGCGTGAGACCGACTGGGCCAGACTGACCGGCGCGTCGGCTGGGCAGTACTCGGTGCGCACCATCGGCACGCTCGACCGCCTCGTGGAGCACTTCGAGAATGGCGGCGCCGGCGTTCGCACCACCTGGGCCGACGGCGGCCACTACTTCGTGCTCTCAGGTGCGCGCTGGGAGGACGGTGCGCTCACCGTCGACCAGGACGATTCCTTGCGACGCTCGCGCGCCCTGCGGTCCGAGGCGAACCCTCGGCCCAATCGCGTCGCGTATGAGCCGTCGATGCACACGCGGTTCTGGACGCTCGAGCGGCGGTGAGGTCCGTCAGGGCACGTCGAGCCAGAGGACGGGCTCCGCGTTCGCATCGACGACCGACCCGACGCGGGTCACCTCGAGCGTCGGCTCTGCGCCCTTCACCCAGCGACCCACGAGCCACAGCGTGCAGGTGGCGGCCTCACCACACATGCCACGCGCGCGCTCTCCCACCGGCACGCCGAGCCTCGTGTCGTCGGCCCGGAAGGTGACGTCGCCGAGCTGAACGCCCCTCGTCTCGAAGCCCAGAGGCCCCTTCCGCAATGTCGCCGGCACCTTCACCAGCCCGCCATGGGACTCCAGCGCCGCTCGGACGGCCTTCGCGTCGCTCACGGAAGGCCCGCGGCGAAACCGCGTCCCATCCGCCGCGTCGCTGAGCCGCTTCATCCCCGGCCCCGTCAGCACCTCGTCGAAGTCCCCCGACCGCCGCACCACCGCGTCGGCCCCATCGACCTCGAACCATCGCTGGCCCGGCGCGGGCGCGGGGAGTCCCTTCGCGTCGACCACCGCGACGCGCAGCGACTTCACCTCGAACGTGCTCGCCCAGTCCGAGCGTCCATAGAGCGCGACCAGCAGGGCCTTTCGGGCCCCCTCGGTCAGCGTCCCCTTCTCGACCCACGACGCTGGCGCCTTCACCAGCAGCACGAGCGGCTCGAGCGGCGTGGACGCTCCGCCCGGCAGCTTCACCATGTCGTCGACATCGACCCGGACCAGGACTGGAGGCGCAACCAGCATCACGGCAACGAGGGTGGCATTCATCATGGCCGCGAGTCTCGCACGGTGGGCGCCTCGACGAGGACCAGGTCAGGGCCGACGGCGGCGATACGCGAGGCCTTGCCCGACGAGGCGCACCATGAACTCCGCCGTCTCGCCCAGCACGCCTGCGACCGAGGCGTCGGCGCGCTCCTGCGTCAACGTGCGCCGCGCGGCCTCGTCGAAAGACACGCGCGGCGGCGCGTCGATGAGCGTCCAGAAGCGGTCGTCCCGCGGCAGCAGGTCCGAGGTGAAGCCCAGCACGAGCTCCCGCGCGAGCGAGAAGTCCGCGCCCGTCACCAGCTTGAGCCACCATGACGACAATGACGGCGAGAGCAGCGGCACCGGCACCGTCGGCACCTCGCGGCCTCCCAGCGCCGCCAGGCGCAGCAGCACCTGGGCGCCCGTGAGCACCTCGGGGCCGGGCAGGTCGAACCACGCGCTCTGGGGCAACGGAACGTCCTTCGCGGCCACCAGCGCTCGCACTACGTCGTCGATGGCCACCGGACACGTCGACGAGCGCGTCCACTTCGGCAGCACCATCGCCGGCAGGCGGAACGCGAGGTCCCGTACCAGGCGCCACGAGGCGCTCCCGGGCCCGACAATCATCGAGGCGCGCAGCTCCAGCGTCGGCACCGGGCCCGCGCGCAACACCTCACCCACCGTCAGCCGACTCTGCAGGTGCACCGACGGCTCCCGCTGAGGCGCCACGCCGCCGAGGTAGACGATGCGTTGCACCCGCTTCGCCGCCGCCGCCTGGGCAAACCGCTTCGCCGTCTCGGCTTCATGCGTCGCGTAGTCGGAGCGCCCGCCACCCATGCCGTGCACGAGGAAGTAGGCCACTTCGACGCCGTCGAGCGCGCGCTCGAGCTGCACCGACGAGTCGACATCGCAGGTCACCCACTCGACCAGGCCATCGGCGGGTTGGGCGCGCCGGCTGCTGGCGCGCACCGTCACGCCACTGCGGAGGAGGGCGGGAACCACCGCGCGGCCGACGAAGCCCGTCGCACCCGTGACGAGCACGCGCATCGCCGCTCAGTGCCCGACGGAGTCCTTGCCGATTTCCGTGCGCAGGAAATGGTGCAGCTTGGACGAGACCGACTCGGGCATCTCGCGCGCCAGCGCCTTGCGACACACCGGCATCGTCACCGAATACGTCTTGAGGAAGTCCTCGCACGGCTGGCAGTCGTGAAGGTGGGCCTCGAGCCGCGAGCGCAGGTCCTCGTCCAGGGCGCCGTCGACGTAGTCGAGCAGCAAGTCAATGCAGTCCTCGCAGGTGTATGACGAGCTCACGGGGCGGCCTTTCGACGACGCCCAACTACTGCGAAGCCCGTGGCCCCGGCGCAACTCGATTTTGTGAGGGACGCCACCACAGCACCGCACTGCTGAACGGGCGGTCAGCTCGCACGCTCGGCATAGAACCGGTCGATGGCGGCGCGCAGGGCGAGGCGGGCCCGGTGGAGGCGGCTCTTGATGGCGGGCACCGAGTCCCCGACGGCCTGGGCGATCTCCTCGTACGAGAGCCCCTCGACGTCGCGCAGCAGGAAGACCTGCCGGTGCTCCTCGGGGAGCTTCGCGGACGCGTCGTCGATGGCCTTGCGCAGCTCGGCGTCGAGGGTCTGCTCCTCGGCGTCACGGCTCCAGTCCGCCACGTCGTCGATGAGGCTGCCGCGCTCGTTGAAGGTGGGGCTGCCCTCGGGCTCCTCGACCTGCGCCGTCACCTTGCGGTGGCGCAGGCGCATGAGCGCGTAGTTGGCGGCGATGCGGTAGACCCACGAGCCGAACGCCGAGTCGCCCCGGAACTCCGCGAGGTGCCTGTACGCGGCGAGGAAGGCCTCCTGCACCACCTCGGCGGCGTCGTCGTCGGAGCGCAGCATTCGCGTCGTCATCGCGAACACCTTGTGCTGGTGCCGCGAGACGAGGGCCTCGAAGGCCGTCATGTCTCCCTGCTGCGCCCGCTTGAGCAGCTCGCTGTCTTCGGACTGCTCCACGCCGCGCGCACCGTTCCGGGCTTCCACTGGAGCGTCAAGCCGCATCATCGTGACCTGTGGCTCCGTCATGGGTGGCACCATTCCACGTTGAACAACCCTGTACAAGCCTTCGACACCAAAAAATCACACGGCCCCACGTCATCGTTCAAATTCATCTCAGTTCACGGGCTTTTGAACCATCTGAGAACGACGACAGCAACGAAGGTACGGACTGGGGCATTCCGGGTTTCAGGGGCCCGGCCCTGCTCCCATAATTCGATGTTGATTCAATGACTTGACCGCCCCCCCGAGACGTGGACATTGCCCGCCTCGAAGAAGCGCAGCGGCGCGTTCGCCCAGTCCCCCGCGTATGCCACGCCGATGCGGGCGCTCGTCTCGATGCGTCGCACGGCGCGCCCACCCGCCAGGAACAGCGGTCGTCGGTCGAGCGGCAGGCCGTTGTGCGCCCGGGTGACGCCCAACGCGCGGGTGAGCCGCCCCGGCCCATCGGTGCGCGCAAAGCCAAGTCCCTCCACCGGCTCGAGCGCGCGCACGAGCACCGCGGCGCCCTCACCCGTCACCACGTTCACGCAGTGGTGCATCCCGTAGATGAAGAAGACGTACGCGTGGCCGGGCGGGCCGAACATCACCTCGGTGCGCGCGGTACGGCCCTTCGCCGTGTGACAGGCGAGGTCGTGCGGGCCCAGGTACGCCTCGGTCTCGACGATGCGGCCGACGCGGCGGGCGCCGTTCACCACGTGCACCAGGTGCTGGCCGAGCAACGCGCGCGCGACCGTCACGGTGTCGCGGGCTGCGAAGCGGCGAGGCAGCGGCACCCACCGGGCCATCGTCAGTCCCGAATGGCCGACTGGAGCAGCTTGAGCTGGATGTTGATCTTCAGCGCGTTGCACCGCTCGTGAATGACGTCGGAGAGGTTGTTGAACACGAGGGCCGAGTTCTCCTGCGTGTAGTAGCTCGACACGTTGCTCACCAGCCCGAGCAGGTCGGACACCAGCGAGAGGTAGTGCATGTTCTCGCGCCGCAGCGCCTCGTCCTTCTGGGCCAGCACGTCCTTGTTCGACTGGAGCTGCCCCAGCAGCGACACCAGCGAGTTGAGCTCGTGGAACTGCCGCCGATACGCCATCGCGTCGAGGCCGAGGAGCGCGAGGAAGGCCAGCCCGATGTTGATGAGGATGGAGAAGAACGCGTCGACGCCCTGGAGCACCTCGCTGGTGGCCTCCGTCGACAACACCACCGCCTCGTCCGACAGGCTGCGGCCCCTGGGCGCGAGCAACCGCTGCGCCTGCCCGAGGAGTCTGGGCGTGAGTCCATCGCGCGCCACCAGCCACGTCTTCACGGCCCACGCGGGCGTCGCAGCCGTCGGCACCAGCGGCTTCTCGGAGAGCCAGCCCGGCTCGATGGCGGTGCGCTCGAGGTCTCCCAGGCGAAGTGAGCGCGCGCCCAGCGGCAGGTCGACGAGGCCGAAGCGCGCCCTGGCCAGGCGCTGCACGCCCCGCTGCGTCTTCTCGTCCGAGGGGTCCTTCACCACGAAGACGGCGTCGACCTCGTCCGGCACGGGGGCCTCGAGCTCGGCCGTCAGCGAACTCCAGCCGTGCACCAGCTTCGGCGGGACCCGCTGGCCGAGGGCCTCGAGGATCTGCAGCATCACCGAGTGACTGCCTTCGCCCTCGGTCGACGTCAGCACCACCTTCGCGTCGAGGAGGCCGGTGGCGGGCGCGCGCACGAAGAGCAACGCCAGCTCGCGGCTCGGCAGCTCGGCGCGGCGAAGGAGCGGCGGAATCGGAATGCCACCCTGCACGAAGGCGAGGTCGACCTGGCCTTGCGAGACCAGCGTGGAGGCCTCGCGGCTGCCCTTCACCTCGACGAGGCGCACGGACAACCGCGGGTCGGCCTGGAGGCGGTCCTTGAGCTCCGCGGCGTCACGGTCGGGGAGCGCGAGGGAGAGCGTCGTCGTCCGGTAGAACGTCGCCCACGACCAGCCCAGCAGCGCCACCAGCGCGACGGCGAGGAACATGACGGGCAGGCGGTGGAGGCTGAACGGCCGCTTCATGCGGCGGGCGACGTCTTCGGCGTTGCGCGCGGCCTGCACGATGAACTCCGCGGCGTGCGAGAGGCCTTCGTGGGTCGGCAGTTCGCCCTTCACGCGCGCCGACAGCTGCTGCGCGGTCTCGATGAGCGCGCCGATTTCGAGGCGCGCGACGTTCTTCTCCGACGTGACGGGCATGCGGGCGAGATTCAAAGCACGGGCCGCGGCGTGGAGCGCGCGACTTCGCACGCGCCGCGCCAATCATCTGTCGTCACTCCGTGAAACTTCGCCCGTTCAAGCTGAGGCGGAACGGCACCTTCACGATGAGGGACGTCGCGACCGGCCGCCCGTCGGAGGAGGCCGGCGTGTACCGCCATTGGCGAACCGCGGCGGCGGCGGCCGAGGCCAGCGGCTCGTCCCCCTTCACCACCTGAACGGCCTGAACGGCGCCGCGGGTCGAGACGCCCACCCGCAGGACGACGAGACCCTCGATCCCACGGGCCCGGGCTTGCTCCGGGTAGGGTGGGGCGACGTTGCCGGGCTCCGGCGTTGGCGGCTCGGCGTCTTCCGGCAGCGGCGGTGGCATCACGTCGCCCGACACGATGGTGGCCAGCCGGAGGACCGCGACGGGGAAGCGCGCCCCCAACAGCCGGAGGGCCTCTTCGCCGACGAAGGTTCGAGTGCCCTCGACGGTGAGGAGCACCTCGGGCGCAGCGTGCTCTGCGCCGAGGCCCAGCACGGGGACCAGCGCGTTCCTCGCGCGGCCGATGAGCTCGAGCGCGAGCGGCCGGTCGATGAGGCCCAGCACCAGCACGCCCGCCCCCTTCGAGGCGTCAGCCACCGAGGTGCGGTCGTCTCCGACCTGGCACCTCGTCGCGTGTCCGGCGATGCGGGCGTCGGGGGGCCACGTCGCGCAGTCGAAACCGAACGAGAACACCGCGAGCGGCTCGCCCGTCAGGCGGGCGGCGAGCCCCTCTTCGTACGAGAGGGTGCGCGTCAACACCGTCACCGGCGATGGCCCATCGGCCTGCGCGGCCACAGGACAGAACAGCGCGAACAGAGAAATCCATCGCCACCGCACGGCCTGAAGAGTAGCGCGATTCTTCGTGCGCCGGTACCCGGTCGCGCAGTCCGAACCTCCAATGGTCTCCACCCCGCGCGTTTCGGGGCGGCGTGGTGTCTGCGGGACGTGCGTCGGCTTCATCCGAGTGGTGGCGGTCCTGGATGGGCATCGCTCGGCGAGGTGCCCCGGGCTCGGCGCGGTGCGAGGATACTCGACGTGGAGCGGCCCTGGCTCAGCGTGTTGCGCTCGTCGGACCCTCGCCGCCCGGCGGGCGCGTCGATTCCACTTCCAGCGTCAGGGCTGGGCCTGTGGTCCGACCGCGGCGCGCTCATCGAGCAGCCACCGAGCGACTCGGCCGCGTTCTTGCGAGTCGTGCCGGACGGGGCCGGTTTTCGGGGAGAGCCCGGACGCGGCGGCCACGGCATGCACCTTGGCGGCGTTCGCGGCGCAACCCAACGGCTCCAGCACGGAGACATCTTCGGCGCCCAGCGCTTCGTCTTTCGCTTTCTCGAAACCGGGTGGCCCGGAGCGGTCGACCTCACGCTGGAGGCCGCGCTCGACGAAACGGACGACGCGGGCTGGGCCGTCTACGGCGACTGGCTCGAGGAGCACGGGGCGCGGCAGGCCGTGTTGCTCGAGCGCCCGGCCGACGTGGAGGAACAGGTGCGGTGGCTGTGGCCCCTGGCGATGGAGCTGCAAGAAGCTCGGGTCGACGCCACCTTCGTGCAGGGCCGCCTGCGCAGGCTGCTCGTCCGCGACCCGATGTTCACGCCGGTGATGCTCAGCGAGCTGCTCGCCCTGGAGCACGAGACGCGGGCGCTCGCGCAGCTGTCGTGGGTCGAGCCGCCGTGGGTGCCGGGCCAGACGCTCGAGGAGAAGGCCGAGGTGGCGGTGCGCGACCTCGTGGCCCTGGGACGTCCCGCGGCGCTGATGACGCTCTCGCTCGGCGCGGCGAACGGGTGGCCCGGCCGGGTGGACGCGACCGTGTGGCGCGGAATGCAGCGTACGTTTCCAAGGCTCCACACCACGGCAGCGACGCTGTTCTCGGTGCGCGGGCAGGCGCGCCTGGTGCCCCTCGACGAGGCCTCGCGGCGGTCGCTGGGAGCGGTGGGTGTGCTCGAGTTGCAGGACCGAGACTCGTTCGCGCTTCGGCCCGCGGGAGACCACTTCGTCTTCCGGCGGCGGCCGCCGCAGCTTCGCGAAGACGCGGTGCGCGTCAGTCACGGCGCCGATGGGTGGCGGGTGCTGGCGCCGCTCCATCGACCTGGCGTGACGGTACCTCGACTGAATGGACGGACGCTGCCGTTCTTCCGCCTCGCGCCGGGTGACGTGGTGGAGTTCGCCCCGACGCTCCGGCTGCGCTTCGAGCGGGTGTGAGAAGCGCCTACCTTCGTTGACGCTCGCTCCTGTGGGGTGCGCTGGTGGGTGCTACCGTGATCCGGTGCGTTTCGACCGACTCCTTGGGTTGCAGTGCGTGTCCGGTGCCTGCGAGGGTTCGGGCTATGGGTGTCCCTCCTGCAACCCGTCGTGCCCCAACGAAGCCTGCGCAGGGAATTGTTGCCCATGAACTCCATCCGTCGCCTCGTGGCTGTTCTGCTCCTGGTGCTCCCCGCGGTTGGGCCCGCTCAGTCTCCCTGTGAGTCGAAGTGCAACCAGCAAGCCTCGGAGTGCCTGCAGCGGTGTGCGGGAGCCCCGAAAGACGCCGCCAAGCCCGAGAACGCGAAGAAGCTGATGGGGTGTCTGCAGACATGCGAAGTCGAGGTGAAGCCGTGTCGGGAAGCCTGTCGCAAGTGAGTACCGGTCATTCACGACTCCTCTGGGTGGCGCTGCTGAGCGTCGCGGCGTCGTGCGTGTGCGTCGACCCGTCGAAGCTGTCGGCCTTCAAGCCGGACGAGATGGGGTGCCCGACGGGCACGTCGTTGTGCAGCGATGGCATCTGCCGGGCCTCGTGCGCGGGCATGTCCGTCGGTGGCGGGACGGCCGTCGATGGTGGAGCGGCCGGAGGCACGGCCGGCGGTGGCGCGACGGCGGGCGGCGTTGCAGGCGGCAGCGCAGGCGGCGCCTCGTCCGATGCTTCGGTGTCATGCACCGCAGAGACGTGCCCCAACGGCTGTTGCACCGGCGACACCTGCGTCACCGGCACCGAGGCCACCGCGTGCGGCGCCCGCGGCCAGGCGTGTGTCCAGTGCCCGGCTGGAGAGTCCTGCAGCTCCGGCGCGTGCAGTGGCTGCGCCCAGTCCTGCACCACCGGCTGCTGCGCGGGCAATACGTGTCAGCAGGCCCCCGACAGGAATGCCTGTGGCGCCCGCGGCCAGGCCTGCGCCCCCTGCGGTGTGACGGCGGACAGGTGTGACTCCAACGGGGAGTGCGCCTGCGGCATCGGCCGCGCCTGCACCCAGGGCCAGCGCTGCGCGGGCGGCGTGTGCGTGTGTGACGCCTCGTCCTGCCCCGACGGCTGCTGCAGCGCCTCGGGCCAGTGCGTGCGCGCCTCCGCCCAGAATGAGTCCCTCTGCGGCACCGCGGGCGCCACCTGCACTGGCTGTACGTCTCCGCCCGCCGCCCTCTGCAGCGCCGCCAACACCCGCCGTGGCTTCCAGTCCCCCGGCACCTGCACCATGGGCCAATGTCAGTACACCCAGGTGGAGACGACCTGCGCCAATGGCTGCAACGCCGGCACCTGCATCGGAGACGTCTGCCAGGGCTGTCTGGCGCCTCCTCCAGCCATCTGCATGGGCAACACCCAGCGCCGGTACATGTCTCCGGGCACCTGCGGCACCGGCGGCTGCACCTACGCCCCCATCGACACCGCCTGTCCCTTCGGCTGCAGCGCCGGCGCCTGTCTCATGGACCCCTGCGCCTCCGTCACCTGCAACACGCCCCCGCCGTCGTCCTGCAGCGGCAACGTCCGCACCTTCTTCATGACGCCCGGCACCTGCAACGCCGGCAGCTGCAGCTACACCTCCCGTACCGAGACGTGCCCCAACGGCTGCGCCAATGGTGTCTGTCTGGGAGACCCCTGCGCCACCGTCACCTGCACCACCCCTCCCTCGGCTACCTGCAGCGGCAGCATCCGCAATGGCTGGGTGTCCCCCGGTACCTGCAGCGGCGGCACCTGCGCCTATGCCCCGCAGGCCACCACCTGTGCCAATGGCTGCGCCAACGGCGTGTGCCTGGGAGACCCCTGCCAGGGCGTCTCCTGCGCCTCCCCTCCTTCCGCCGTCTGCGCCAACGCCACCACTCGCCGGACGTATGCCGTCATGGGCACCTGCAGTGGTGGCAGTTGCACCTACGCGCCCACCGACACCTCCTGCATGTTTGGCTGTACCAACGGCGCGTGTAATTCAGACCCCTGCACCACCGTCACCTGCACCACCCCGCCCGCCGCCGACTGCGTCAACACCAGCACCCGGCGCACCTACTCGTCTCCCGGCACCTGCAGCGGCGGCACCTGCAGCTATGCCTCCCAGACGTTTGGCTGCACGTCTCCACCCGCCACCACCTGCCTCAACGCCTCCACCCTGCGCTCCTTCTCCGCCTCGGGCACCTGCGCCAACGGCGCCTGCACCTACTCCCCCGCGGACATGACGTGCCCCTTCGGCTGCGCCAACAACGCCTGCAACGCCAACCCCTGCAGCGGCGTCTCCTGCAACAACCCTCCGCCTCCCGACTGTCCCTCCACCACCCAGCGCCGCACCTTCGCCGCCCCTGGCACCTGCAGCGGCGGCACCTGCAGCTACACGCCCACCACCGTCACCTGTAACCAGCCCCCCGCCAACGCCTGCCTCAACACCTCCACGCTTCGCACCTGGAATTCCGCCGGCACCTGCGCCAATGGCGCCTGCCAGTACACCTCCAACGACGTCACCTGCAGCTTCGGCTGCACCGGCAGCAGCTGCAATGGAGACCCCTGCAGCGGCGTCAATTGCAACACACCGCCCGCGGCCGACTGCGCCAACACCTCTACCCGCCGCACCTACAACGCCTCGGGCACCTGCAGCGGCGGCACCTGCACCTACGGCCAGCAAACCTTCCCCTGCAACACGCCCCCCGCCGCCACCTGCATCGGCAGCACCCAGCGCACCTTCAACCCCTCTGGCGCCTGCAGCGCCGGCGTCTGCAGCTACACCCCCAACGACACCGCCTGTCCCTTCGGCTGCACCAACGGCTCCTGCAACGCGGACCCCTGCGCCTCCGTCACCTGCAACTCCCCTCCCGCCGCTGACTGCGCCAACACCACCACGCGTCGCACCTACTCGAGCCCGGGCACCTGCAGCGGCGGCTCCTGCAGCTATTCAAGCCAGACGTTTGCCTGCAACATGCCTCCAGCCCCCACCTGCATCGGCAGCACCCTGCGCACCTTCTCCGGAGGCTCCTGCAGCGGCGGCTCCTGCAGCTACACCCCCAACGACACCGCCTGCGTCAATGGCTGCAGCGGTGGTGCCTGCGTGCCGTGCCAGACCGGCAATGCCTGCACCGGCAACGCTGGCGCCCCGTGCCGGACCGGCACCACGAGCTGTCCCAATGGCGCCAACAGCGCCGCCGTCTGCTCCGATGGCGCAAACACCACCTCGGACTGCGGGTCGGTCATCAACTCGAGCTGCTCGCACGCCAGCTTCTGCGCGGACACCGGAACCCTCAACGGCCAGCAGCAGACCTGCTCGAACGGCACCTGCTCGGGCACGCGGGCGATCTCCGTCCCAGGCCACCCCACGTGCAACCGAAACCGCGAAGGCTCCGTGTGCCAGACGACTGGTGGATGTACGGGAAATGAAAGCCAATGCCAGTGCCGGTTGCAGACGACCTTCACCTGTCAGAGCGGAAGCTGCTCGGTCGACTCACAGATGACCGTCTCCTGTGGCTTCTGTATGCAGATTTGTCCTGAACTCTGACCGATGACGCGGCCCCCGTCGTCGACGACGCCCGATTGAAAGGCCTGGCCATGAGCACCATCCGCGCTCTCTTCTCCGCCCGCTCCGCCCGGCCGAAGGTCGAAGCCTCGATGCGGGCGCTCGTCCACGCCGCCGTCTACCTCGCCAGCGCCGATGGGCACGTCGAGGAGACCGAGGTCGAAGCGCTCGTCGACGGCCTTCGCGCGGTGGTGGCCCGCACCGTGGGCCCCGAGCTGCTCGACGACTACGCGAAGGTGTCGACGCTCCTCGACGAGGCCCGGGCCGCGATGCGCACGCTCAAGACGGGTGGAGAGGCTCCCTTTCTCGCGGGCATCACCAGGGCGCTCGAGGGTGACTTCAAGAAGGACGCAGTCGATGTGGCGCTTGCGGTGGTGTTCGCCGATGGGAAGACGACTGCGAAGGAGCAGGCCGCCCTCGACCGGCTCTCCCAGGCGCTGGGCCTGTCGTCTCCCGACGTCAGCTGAACCGCTACCCGGCGCCCTGCTTGATGGCGCGCGCGTCGAGCGAGTACTTCTTCACCAGCCGCTCCACCGACTTGCGATGCAGCCCCGACTCCCGGGCCGCGCGCGAGATGTTGCCGTCGCAGCGCTTCAAGACCTGGGTGATGTACTCGCGCTCGAAGTTCTCGAGCAGTTGCTCCTTGGCGTCCTTGAACGAGAGGTGCTCGTTGAACGGGAGTGGCTGCTCCTTCTGCTGCCCCTGAATGCGCGCGGGCAGGTGCGTGGCGTCAATCTCCTCGCCGTCCGAGAACGTCAGCACGTGGGAGACGACGTTCACCAGCTCGCGGATGTTCCCCGGCCACGCGTAGTTCTGGAGGATCGCCATCGCCGACGGCAGCACCCGCTTCTTGCCGTGGCGCTGCACGATGTCCGGGTCGGCGAGGGCCTTGCGGATGATGAGCGGCACGTCTTCGCGGCGCTGGCGCAGCGGCGGGAGCTGCACGTTGATGACCGACAGGCGGAAGTAGAGGTCTTCGCGGAAGTTGCCGGCCTGGATCTCCTTCACCAGGTCGCGGTTGGTCGCCGCGATGAGGCGCACGTCGACCTCGATGACGTCGTTGCCGCCGACCCGCCGCACCTCGCGGTTCTCGAGCACGCGTAACAGCTTGGGCTGCAGGTCGAGCCGCAGCTCACCCAACTCGTCGAGGAAGATGGTCCCGCCGTTCGCCCGCTCAAAGGCGCCGGGCCGTGAGGCGACTGCGCCGGTGAACGCGCCCTTCTCGTGGCCGAAGAGCTCGGACTCGATGAGGTTGGGTGGAATCGCGCCGCAGTCGAGCACCACGAAGGGGCCCCGCTTGCGGTTCGACAAGGTGTGGACGGCGCGGGCGACGAGCTCCTTGCCGGTACCGGTCTCGCCCTGCACGACGACCGACACGTCCATCGGGGCAATCTTGCGGAGCAGCCCGAAGATCTGCCGCATCTTCACCGACTGCCCCACCATGCCCTCGAGCTCGCCGTCACGGTCGGGCTCGACGGTCACCTCTTCGTCGATGGGCGCGAACGTCACCACCGTCTGACCGGCGCGCACCTGGCTCCCCGACGAGAGGTAGGCGCGCTCGACGCGGCGGCCGTCGAGGAAGGTGCCGTTGGTCGAGTTGAGGTCGACCACCAGGTAGCCGCGCTCGGTGTACTGGATTTCGAAGTGGTGCCGGCTCGCGGCGCGGTCCTCGGCGAGCACGAGGTCGTTGGTCGAGTGCGCGCCGATGCGCAGCCGCTCCTTGTCGGTGACGACTTCCTTCCCCAGCTCGGGCCCCGCGGTGATGGAGAGCCGGCACTTGCGTACCTTGAGCGTGGTGCGGTTCTCGACGACGAGGGTGTGCGTCGTGGTGACGTACGGCTCCTCGAACGGGTCGAGCGCCGAGACCTCGCCGGGGCTGGTGAGGATCTCGTCCTGCTGGTGGTCTTTCGGCTGGTTCGACATCGCGGGCCCGAAGGTTACCCCCGGGGGACAGGGATGGGTGGCCTTTCGGAGAGTCCGAAGCCCGCGCTCCCCACGGACTCTGGTACAGGCCCTCTCGCCACATGCCCCAGCGCCAGGACGCCCGGTTGCTGCTGTTCCTCCCGCTGGCCATCGGGCTGGTGCTGCGGCTGCGGCTCGCCGTCACCGACCACGGCATCTTCTGGCCCGACGAAATCTACCAGTCCTTCGAGCCGGCCCACGCGCTCGTCTTCGGGCACGGCCTCATCCCCTGGGAGTTCATCGACGGCGCGCGCAACTGGGCGCTGCCGGGCTTCGTCGCGCTGCTCCTCAAAGGGCTCGCCGTCGTCGGGTTCGACCAGCCCACCGCCTATGTGCCCGTCGTGAAGGGGGTCTTTGGCGTCATCTCCGCGGCCACGGCGCTGGGCACCTGGCGCCTCGCGCGCGCGGTGGGCGCCGACGAGCTCCCCGCCGCCGCGACTGCCGCCATCTTCAGCCTCGCCGCGCCCGTCCTGTACTTCGCGCCGCGGGCGATGAGCGAGAACGCGACGGTGTTGCCGGTGGTGTGGGGCCTCGCCCTCGCGCTCGACCGCCCGCTGATGGAGCGCGCCTTCGCCGGCGCCGACCCCCGCGCTCGGCGGCTGGTGTGGCTGGGGGCCTCGCTGCTGGGGCTGGCAGTGTTGTTGCGGCTCCAGTCCGCCGTGTTCTGCGTGGGCGTCCTGGGGGTGCTGACCGCGCGTCGGCAGTGGACCGCGCTGCGAGACGTGAGCGCCGTGCTGGCGGTGTGGGCGGTGCTCTTCGGAGCCCTCGACGCGGCGACCTGGCACCAGGTGCCTACCGCGAAGGCCGGTGGCTGGTTCCACTCGGCCGTGGTGTACCTGCGCTTCAACCTCATCGAGGGGAAGGCGGCCGGCTGGGGCGTCGCGCCGTGGTACTTCTTTCTCCAGCGGCTGTGGACGTCGATGCCCCTGGTGACGGCGTGCCTCGCGGTGGGCGGGCTGCTGGGCCTCAAGCGAGCGCCGGGCCTCTTCGTGGTGGGGCTGCTCTTCTTCGCGCTCCACTCGGCCTCCCCGCACAAGGAGTACCGCTTCATCCTCCCGGTGCTGCCCGTGCTCGCGGCGCTGGCGGCGGTGGGGCTCTCGGCGCTGACGATCGAGCGGGTGCGACAGGTGGCGATGGGGGCGGTGGTGCTGGCGTCGGCAGCCTCGGCGGTGAAGGCCGACACCCTCACCTTCCACGAGCTCGGCCAGTACCTCGAGCGCCCCGCCGAGACGAGCGCCTGGGACGACAATGGGTCGGTCAATCGCCTGATGCTGGTGGCCTCACAGCAAGCGGACCTGTGCGGCCTCTTCACGCCGGTCCACCCCGCGTGGATGGGTGGCGCCACGTACCTCCACCGGCGCGCACCGCTCTACTCGCCCGGCTGGCCGTACGACTGTGTGCAGGCCGGGACCTGCAACTACGCGATCGTCCCCAAAGGGGCGAACCTGCCGGTGGTGGCCGAAGACAAGGGCTTCATCCTCGCGCGGGTGCCGAACGCCGCGTGCCGTCAGGACCCGAACTACTCGTGGCGCTTGCCGTAGCCGTCGGCCCAGGCACCTCCGGCCCCGCGACCCCGACCTGCTCCGCATCGTCGACGGCCGACGCGGGCGGCGCCCCACCTGCTCCGGTCTTCATCGTGGCGGTGACTCTCCTCAAGCGCTCACTCCGCGCGCATGGCGTCGACGGGGTCGAGCCTCGCCGCGCGGGCCGCCGGGTAGATGCCGAAGACGAGGCCGACGCCCGAGCTCATCGCGAGCGACAGCGCCACCGCCCACATCGGCACCGCCGTCACCAGCCCGAGCGTCCATCGGCCCAGTCCGGCGAGGCCGAGGCCCAGCCCCACGCCGATGAGGCCGCCCACCAGCGACAGCACCACGGCCTCGGTCGCGAACTGCGCGAGGATTCTCGAGCGCCGCGCGCCGAGGGCCTTGCGCACGCCAATCTCGCGCGTGCGCTCCGACACCGACACCAGCATCACGTTGAGAATGCCGATGCCGCCCACCAGCAGCGAGAGGAAGCACACGCCGAACGTCGCGGCGGTGACGACCTTCGACAAGTCGTTGAGCGTCTTCGCCATCGACTCGTTCGTCGACACCTCGAAGCTGTCGTCCTCGTCGGGCGCCAGCCGCCGGCGCTGACGCATCAGCCGGCTCGTCTCTTCCATCGCGCGCTCGAAGACGTCCTGACTCTGGGCCTCGACGCTGATGGAGACGGTGCGCCGCCGTCCGTACAGGCCGAGGAAGACGTTCATCGGCGTCATCACCATGTTGTCCAGGTTGAAGAGGCCCAGCACCTTGCCGCGCCGGGCCAGCACGCCCACCACGGTGAAGGGCCGCCCTTTGAGGCGAATCTCCTGCCCCACGGGGTCGAGGCTGGGGAACAGCTTGTCGGCCACGTCGGGGCCCACCACCGCCACCTGCCGGCCGTCGAGGTCTTCCTGCTCGTTGAAGTAGCGGCCGCTGGCCACCACGAGGCCCGCGGTGTCCGGGTACTCGATGGTGGTGCCGAGGATGAAGACGTTGGGCTGCGTCTCGCTCATCGCGGTGCGCACGCGCTGGCCTGGCTGCCACGACGACGCGCTGGTGCGCTTCACCGACGGGCACTGCTCCGTGATGGCGCGCTTGTCCTCGAGCGTGAGCGCGGGCCGCGCGGCAATCTTGTTCCAGTTGAGGCGGTCGCCCCCGCCGAAGCGCACGCCCTGCGGCCACTTGTCGACGCGGAAGACGTTGGCGCCCAACTGCGAGAGGTCCTGGTTCACCTTCAGCCGCAGCCCCTCGAGGAGCGCCATCATCGTCATCACCGTCGCGACGCCGATGATGATGCCGAGGAGGGTCAACGCCGTGCGCAGCGGGTGCGAGACGAAGGTGCCGGTGGCGAGGCGCAGGTTGTCGAAGAAGGCGCGCAGCATCGCTTCATTCCTGACGCAGCGCTTCGACGGGGTCGAGGTTGGCCGCCCGCGCCGCCGGCCAGATGCCGAAGAGGAGCCCCACCAGCGCCGCGAAGCCCACGCCGAAGACGACGGTGAGCGGCTTCACCGTGGCCGCGAGCGGCGTGACGAGGCTCAACAACTTCGCACCGCCCAGCCCGACGACGGTGCCCAGCACGCCGCCGACGGCCGACACCACCATCGCCTCGAGCATGAACTGCGCGATGATGGTGCGCCGCTTCGCGCCCAGCGCCCGGCGAATGCCAATCTCCCGCGTCCGCTCGCGCACCGACACCAGCATGATGTTCATGATGCCGATGCCGCCGACGAGGAGCGTGATGAAGCCGATGCCGAGCGCCACGCCATAGAGCGCGCCGGTGAGCTGCTGGTAGGTGCTGGCGAGCTGCTCTGGGCGGTTGATGGCGAAGTCGTCGGGCCGGCCGGGCGGCGTCTGGCGCACCCGTCGCAAGATGCCGACGAGCGCGTCTTCGGTGTCGTCGAGCAGCTGGGGCGTCTTCACCGACACGCCGATGGTGACGGAGCGCCGCCCCGCGAAGAAGCCGGTGAAGGTGTGGAACGGGATGATGACGATGAGGTCTTGCGACGAGTCGAGCAGCTTCCCCTTGCGCGACAGCGTGCCGATGACGGTGAAGGGCTTCTGGCCCACGCGCATCGTCTGGCCCACCGGCTCGGCGCCGGGGAACAGCGTGTCGGCCACGTCGGCGCCGATGACGGCCACCAGCCGGCGGTTGTCGTCGTCGGTCTGCGTGAGGAAGCGCCCGGTGGTGACCTCGAAGCCCGAGACGCGAGGCCAGTCCTCGGTGGTGCCGGTGATGTTCACCGCGGTGAGCGAGTTGTCCTGGAACGACAGGTCTTCGTCCTCGTCGATGAGCGGCACCACCGTCTCGCACAGGGTGCACTGGGCGCGCACCGCGTCGACGTGGGCGAGGGTGAGGTTCTTCCGGTTGCGGAACTCCCACCAGTTGCCGAACTGCACCCACGGCTGCTTCGCGACGTAGAGCGTGCTCGAGCCCAGGCTCGACAGCTGCGTCTCGAAGGACGCGTCGAGACCCTGGGTGATGCCGAGGATGGCGAGGAGCGTCGCGACGCCGATGCCGATGCCCACGGTGGTGAGCGCCGTGCGGAGCCGATGCGCGGACAACGAGCGCAGCGCGATGCGCAGGCCCTCGACGAGGTCGATGGAGAGGCTCACGCGCGCACGTCTCCCCACGCCACCTGAGAGCCAGGCCCGTCACCCACCACCTTACCGTCCGACAGCCGCACCGCCCGGGGACAGCGCGCCGCCAGCTTCGGCTCGTGCGTCACCAGCACGATGGTGTGGCCCTGCGCGTGGAGCTCCTCGAAGAGCTTGACGATGTCTTCGCCCGTCGCGCTGTCGAGGTTGCCGGTGGGCTCGTCGGCCAGCAGCAGGCTCGGCTCTGCGGCCAGGGCCCGGGCGATGGCGACGCGTTGGCGTTGCCCGCCGGAGAGCTCCGTCGGTTTGTGCGTGACACGGTTCCCCAGCTTCACCTTCTCGAGCGCGGCCAATGCGCGGGCGCGGCGCTCCTTCGAGGGCACGCCGCGGTAGACGAGCGGCAGTTCGACGTTGGCGAGCGCCGTCTCGCGCGGCAGCAGCTGGAAGTTCTGGAAGATGAAGCCAATCTCGCGATTGCGAATGTCGGCGAGGTCGTCGTCGGCGAGGTGCGCGACGTCGTTGCCGTTGAGGCGATAGGTGCCGCGCGTGGGCGTGTCGAGGCAGCCGATGACGTTCATCAAGGTGGACTTGCCGGAGCCCGACTGGCCGACGATGGCGACCCACTCGCCGCGCTCGATGTGCACGGTGACGCCCGCGAGCGCGCGCACCGTCTCGCCGCCGACGACGTACTCCCGCGCGATGTCGGTGAGCTCGATGAGCATGGCGTCCCCGTCAGCCGCGCCCGGGCCCGCGGCGTCCACCTTCGCCCTGGCGCTTCTCTTCGATGGTGTCGCCATCTTTGAGGTCCTTCGCGAGCGTGCGGTACGGCCCTTCGACGACCTTCTCGCCTTCCGCGAGGCCCTCGAGCACCTCGATGTCGGTGTCCGAGGCGATGCCGGTGCGCACGCGGCGCAGCGACACCTTCTGGTCCGGGCCCACCACGAAGACGACCTTCGCGAACTTTTCGCCCGCGCGGCCTTTGGGCTGCATCGGCTTGCCTTCGACCTGCACGGCCGAGGCGGCGAGGCTCGACTCCGGACGCACGGTGACGGCCTGCACCGGCACGATGATGGCGGACTCACGCTGCTCGGCGGTGATGCGCACCTCGGCGCTCATGCCCGGCATCACGCCCGGCGGCCGGCTGGTGAGGGCGACGGTGATGGGGAAGCTCGTCGTCTCCTGCTCGGTGCCCTGCGCGCGAATGAGGGCCTTCTGCGCAATCTCGGTGACGGTGCCGTCGAAGCGCTGCGCGTCGAGCGCGTCGACCTTCACCTCGGCCTTCTGCCCAATCGCCAGGTGCACCACCTCGTGCTCGCCGACCTCGAACTTCACCTCCATCGACGCCAGCGCCGCGAGGCTCATCACGACGTCTTCATTGAAGTCGCTGCCGCGCACGCGCTCGCCCACCTCGCGGTTGCACTCGATGACGGTGCCGTCGATGGGCGAGACGAGCGTCGTCTTCTGCAGGTTGTTCTGGGCTTCGTCGAGCACGGCCTGCTGTTGGTTCACCCGGTCCTTGAGCGCGGTGACCCGTGCGTTCGCGCCGGCGAGCGCCGACTGGGCGGACTCGACCTCGGCCTGGGAGGACAGGCCCTTCAACGCGAGGCCCTGCACCCGCTCGTACTCGCGGCTCGTGCGGTCCACCTCGACCATCGCGGTGGCGACGTCGGACTTCGCGGCGTTCTGTGCGGCCTGCGACTGACGCACGTTCGCCTCGAAGCGGCGGCGGTCAAGGCGGCCCAGCACCTGGCCGCGGGTGACCTGGTCGCCTTCCTTCACGTTGAGCTCGACGAGGTCGCCCGAGAGGCTCGAGCTGATCTTCACCGTGGTGGCCGGCTGCACCTTGCCGGCGCCGGTGACGGTGCGGGTAATCGGCGCGCGCTTCGCGGAGCCCACCTGCACCTCGACCGGCGGTGGTGGGCGCTCCTTGAGGCCAGCGACGGTGATGGCGACGAGGCCACCGACAAAGACGAGGGCGAGCAGCGCTCTCCACCAGCTCATGGACGTTTCTCCACTTCATCGAGGGTGGTGCCGGTGAGGCGCTCGAGCGCGGCGCGGGCCACCTCGACGTCCACCCGCGTCTGCAAGGCGGTCAGCTCGGCCGAAAGCGCGCGCTGCTGGGCATCTCGCACCGACAAGCTCGTGCTGGCGCCGGCGGCGAAGCGTTGCTGTTCGGCCGAGAAGCTCGTCTCGGCGAGCTCGCGGTTGGTGCGGGCCAGCCGGTGAATCTCGAGCTGCGCGCGCAGGGCCTTCGTGGCGCGGACGATTTCGGACTCGAGCTCGAGGCGCGTCTGTTCCTGCTGGCGCTCGAGCTCGGTGAGCTGCGTGCGGGCGCGCTCGACCTGCGCGTCGGTCTGGAAGCCGCTGAAGAGGTCCCACGAGAGCGAGGCGCCCAGAGAGAGCGAGTGCTGCCGAGCCGGGTCGACGAAGAGCTCCACGGACGGCGCGGAGCGGCTGTACCCGGCGTTCGCTGAGACGCGCGGGAAGTAATCGGCGCGGGCGATGTCCACCGCGAGCTGGCCGCCGCGCCCCTGGGCGTCGAGGACGGTGAAGAGGGGCCGCCGCTGTTTGGCGACCGAGACGAGCTGGGTCGCGTCCAGCGAAAGCTCCCGCACCGGCGCGTCGAAGGTGGGGGGGGCCTTCGCTTCGACCTCTTCGGGCCGGCGCGCGAGCCATTGGAGGAGTGATGCCTGCGCGGCTTCGATTTGCTGCTGCTGCCGAATGACCGAGATGCGGTCGTTCCCCAGGTTCACCTCGGCGTCGAGCGCATCGCGGCGCTGGGCCCGGCCTGCGTCGTAGAGGCTCTTCGCGCGGTCGAGCAGCTCGACGCTGCGCTTCACCTGGTTCTCGAGCACGCCCAGGACGAGCTGCGCGCGGAGGAGCTCGTAGAAGCGGCGCGTGGCCTCGAGTTCACTGGAGGCCTGTTGTTCGGCGAGCTGGCCCTTCGCCGCGTCCTCCAGGGCGCCGGTGCGCGCGAGCTGGTTCCACCAACGGCCTCCGTCATAGAGGAGCTGGTTCACGGTGAGGCCCAACTGGAAGTTCCCCTGCGCGAACGCGGGGAGGTCGACGGGCCGCTGCACGAAGGTGAGCGTGCCATCGGGCTGAATCTGGGGCGCGGTGGTGAAGCGGCGCTGCGGACCGGCGAGGAGCTCGCTGACCCCGAGCGACAGGTCGACCTGCGGAAAGATGACGGAGCGCGCGTCTTTGCGGTCCAGCCCGGCGCGGGTCAGGGAGAGCTCCGCGCGAATGGCCTCGAGGTTCTGCCTGGCGCCGGCCTTCACCTCGTCGAGCGTGAGCGGTGTCGCGGCGAGGAGGAGCGTGACGAGCATCATCGGCGTGGACCTGAGGAGCCTTCGAGGACGCCGGGCAGGCCGACGAGCACCGCGGCCATGACGAGGAAGTAGAGCGCCGCGCCCGAAGGAACGAGGAGCCAGCGCGTGCGGCCCGTCGCGGAGGCGAGGCCGAAGCCGAAGAGGAGCGCGCTCCAGACGTGGAAGAAGTCGACGAGGCCGGCGACCAGCACGGGCGCGGTGCACTTGAAGAACGAGGGCGACGGCGGACCCTCGGGCGGCGAAACGGTGAGCGCGCTGGGCACCAGGGTCTTCGCCATCGACGGCGACAGGCTGTTCTGTCGAAGCGCCGAGGCCAGCGTCACGCCTTGCGCGAAGCCCATCGGCAGCGCGGCCAGACAGACGACCGTCATGGCCTCGACGAAGCGGATCCGCAACGCGAGCAGCTTCAGGAACAGCCAGGTGGCGAAGGCCGAGAGCAGCGCGAGGAGCGGCACCACGACGAGGCCCTTCGCCGCGCCACCGACGATGCCGATGCGCCGGGCCTGCTCAATCTGCTCGGAGATCTCCCGGTCGGTCACCTTCGTCAGCTCGCCGGCCGCTTCGAGCTTCGCGTACACCGCGCCCGAGGGGTCGATGCGGCTCGCCAACACGGCGGAGCCAAGCGCGGTGAGGCCCATCGTGACGAGCAGCGGAAACACCCACGCGCGCGCCGCGATGGCGTCGGGCAGGCTTCGAAGCGGGTCGAACGGCGCCACGAGGGTCTTCAGCGTCCGCATGACGGCCCGCCCTTAACCCAGCACCGGAAAGTTCACAGTCTCGCGCATGGCACCCCTCACCGAACGGCGTCGCGCACGGTCAACGCCGGAACGCGGGCTCCATTTCGCACGCTCACTCACACCCTCCGACCCGCGCGACTTCGTCAAGGTCGACGGTCAGTCTGTGGAGATCTGCGTCCGCGACCGCCTGTCCCCGGACCGCGAGGTTGAGCGCGCGCGAAGCAGCCGTCCAACTTGCTGTGGCCCCGGGGATTCGATTGACGGCCGCGAGCAGCGCATCGCGACGTTGTGGCTGCATGCCGTCGACGCTCAACATCACCTCAGCCTGGCCGACCTGTGGAAAGAGCCGAACGGACGCGCGCGTCACCTCTTTCGACCGGAAGCCAACAGCGAGGCACAGGAGCAACGGCTCGCGCATAGGGCCAGTGTGTATCCCGCCGGCTCCGTATCTGCTTCGTCACCCGAACGCGGCTGACCGCGCTCTCGCGAGCAGCTCGGCGACGCCCACCTTCGGGGCCCAGACGTCGAGGTAGCGCTGGTTCAAGGCCGTTCCCTGGAACTGCAGCACGCCAACGGCGTCGCGGAATTGCTGGGCGTTGGCCTCGCCGCCACGCCGATACCAGTCCAGCTTGCGCAGCACGGTGTCCTCCGGGCTCTTCACGAAGAGCGAGCGGCCCTCACCCAGGTCACGGCGTTGCCTTCGCATCAGCTCCTCGACATCGAACTCGCTCGGACCGACGGGAAAGAGGTCGATTCGCGTCGCCGTGGGCGTGTGAAAGATGTTCCACGACCGCCGAACCTTGACGCACTCGAGGAGCACGACTTCATCGACCTCGAAGTCCACGCCCAGCGCCGTCTTCAGCTCCTGCACGTGATGCGCACGCAGGTTCGCGACGAAGTCGATGTCATTCGTGAAGCGCGGAGGCCCCTGGAGGGAGGACGCCATCGACCCACCGAGGAAGTAGTCGGCCCCGATGCGCTCGAAGGCCTGCGCGACCACCACGGCGATGTCGTAGCCGTCGAGTGGGCTCATCGCTCGGGACGCGGGCCGTAGAGCCGGGTTGCTGCTTCGTCACCGACGAACATCGCCTTGAGCAGCCACGCGACCAGCGCTTCGCTGGCCTCGGGGTACCGTGAGCGAATGGACAGCGCTGCCACGCGACGGCCGCTCACCCACTGCTGTCGTGCAACGCGCGCTTGCGCCTCGGGACTCATGGCCCGCCAGAGCGCAGCCTGTCGCTCGAGCTGTTGGTGGCTGACGTCGTCGGGCATCGACACAGCGTCAGATTAACCGAGCCGTCTCTCGAGTCACACGGTCACCGCTGGGCTTCCCGTCCCGGCCGTGCGACCCGAGTGGGCGGGCCGCCGGCTTTCGCGAGCTGCGGAGAGCAAGTCGAGCCACGAGGCCGCACTACTGCGCCGGTGAGAACACGAACGGGAACGACACGCGCACCGGCTCACCACGGGCCGGCTTCGGGAAGGTCCACGTCTTCGGCTGAGCCGACAGACACCGCGTGACCTCAGGGTCCCCGAGGGTGTTGCTCTCGACCTCGACCTCGTCGACGGAGCCATCGGCCTCCACGGTCCAGCTCAGGACGATCTTGCCCTTCAGGTCGGGCTTCTTGACGAGCGCGCGCTCGTAGCAGGCCTGCAGCGCTCGGACGTGCTGCCGCACGATGCGGTTGAGCTGCTCCCTCTCCGAATCACCCGGCGGTGCAGCGGCCTCGTCCAGTGGGGCTCCTGCACCGAACATCGTCCCCATCAGGCCTTGAACGGCTTCGCGATCAGCTTCGCTCCCTTCGGCGTCAGGCGGCTCCACCCGGGCGAACACGGCGTCCGGCATCAGCACGACGAGTCGGCGGTCATGCGCCGCCGCCGCCAGCGCGACCTTCACCACCGTCTCCGGCGACAAGCCTGGCGTGCCGGTGATGGCGACCTGCTGCTCGAGCCGGCGGCTGACCCCTTCGACCGGAGCCGCCGTCCACCGCTGGTCCCCCACCACCAGCACGTCTCCGTCGACGGTGGCGCGCGTGCACGAACGGCCGCAGCCCGAGCCTTCCGCGGCGAGCCCGATGGGCACCATGCGGAACGGCACGTCCAGCGCGTTCCCGATGAGCTGGAGCTCCGCCGGCAGCTTCACCTCGCGAGGCCCCACCTCGCCGACGAGCGCGACCCGGCGAACCCCCACCCGCGCGGCCGTCTGCAGGAACGCCCAGCTCGCCGCCGAGCTCGCGCCGCGCACGATTCCGAGTGCCACGGCCGGCTCCGCGTCCTCTTTCGTCGGGTCATCGAAGTCGCGGGCGAGTCGGGTCCTCGATTCCAGCTCGTCGACCAGCACCTCGTGTTCCACCGGCTCTTTGAGGCCTTCCAGGTCACAGGCGACGAGCGACTTCGGGCTGACACACCAGCGCGGCTCCTCGCCGGCGCCGAAGCCCCGCAGCTCGACCAGCCCGAGTGGCGCTCGCGGAGAGAGGATGGCCGACGCCGACGCCGGAGGTCGCTCCACGAACGACTGCACCCCAAAGCCGAAGAGGCCGCCCAGCCCCAGCAGCGGCACCATCACGGCGAGCTTCGGAGCGCCCTTGAGCGTCACCGCGCCCACCGCGACCACCACCAGCAGCAGGCCCAGCGCGCCCGTGGCGTACAGGCGGTACCGCGACAGCTCCTCGCCCACGCCGGCGAGAATGGTGAGGCGGTCTACCGGGCTGCCATGTGCGACGGCCTTGAGGCTGCCCATCAGCTCGGCCAGGCGTTTGGAGAGCACCCACGCCACCAGCATGAGGCTGCCGAAGACGCCCATCGTCACGACGAGCAGGCGCCGCGCGAGACCGGACTGCGCGATGACGCCGAGGAGCAACCCGGGCAGCAGCGCGCCCAACATCCCGCCCATCGCACAGAGGCCGAACAGGCTGGTGTTGAGCGTCTCTCCGGTGGCGCCCGCGAGAATCGTCGCGCGATCGGCGGGGTGCGCGTGGGCGATGGCCTCGATGGAGCCTGTCATGCCGGTCCACGAGCCAAAGGCCCCGACGGCGACGAGTCCGCTCGAGAGCGGCGCGCTCGCGAGCACCGCGCCAGAGCCTCGCTGCACGCCGAAAAACATGAGTAGCGCCACGACGACGGCCACCCCGCCCCCGGCGAGGACGATGAGATACATGCTCCACCCGCCTTCGACCCAGGCGTAGCTCAAGCGGGCGAAGGGGCCTCCGCCGTACCCGTCCTCGACGCCGGCCCCGAGCGTCGCGAGCAGGAAGAGGAAGGTCAGCGGCAGGCCCATGAAGGGGCTCAGCGCGGCGGCGATGGCAGCTCCGGTCGGGCGTCTGGCGGGCTCGGTCATGGAGCGAGGGTTTGGCACGCCGATGGAGGCCCGTCCCCCCTCACCAGCGGTTTGCTGCTCGCCGGCTGCATCCGCACGCCCGTCGCGATGATGCCCTCGACGAAGCCGCTCGCGCCGGGCAGCTGCTCTTCAGCATCATCCCCATCACCACTGGCAACGACTTTCAGGGCGCGATGCGGGACGTGATTCGCCAGAAGGCAAGCTGAAGACACCACCCCGCGTCAGCGCGCGAACGGATCCACCACGCCGTCACGACTCATCGGCTTCTTCACCGCAGGCGATGCGGGCTTCGCGGCCTTCGGGGCCGTGAGCGCCTCGGGCTTCGTCAACGTGGGCAGGTCGACCTCGAGCGAGGCGTTCACCAGCAGCTTCACCGTACGGGCCGCCACCTCATGGCCCTCGAGTGCGACGCTCAACGGCAGCTCGTCGAGGGGCTCGAGCTCGATGGTGAGCGGGGTGACGCCGAGCGGGGCGTTGGTGTCGGTGCGCAGCACGGTGGCGCCCGCCGGCGTCGAGCGCACCTCGAGGGTGACTCTGGCGGGCGCGGGCGGTGGCATGGGCACGGGCTGCAGCGCGGCGGCGACGGCTGGGGGCGGCGGCTCCACGGTTGGAGACGGGGGCGGTGTCTGTCCCAGCACCACGGAGGCGCCGACGCCCAGTCCGAGGAGCACCACCGCCAGCGCGACGAAGGGCGCCTTCGAGGGCCGCACCACCGAGGTGTCGATGGCCGACGGAGCGCTGGCCCGCGCCACCTTCTCGGGGGCTGGCTGCGGCATGGGGGTCGGCGCAAGCGGCCGCGGCGTCGCGCCGGTCACGAAGGGCTCGAGCGCCTGGGCCAGCTCGTCGGCGCTCTGGAAGCGGCGGTCGGGCTCCTTCTCGAGGCAGCGCTTGATGATGGCCTTGAGCACCGGGTGCACCGGCTCGCCCAGCGCCGTCACGTCGGGCAGCGCGGGCGGAGGCTTCGACGTAATCTCCACCAACAGCTTGCCGAAGGTGTCGGCGCGAAACGGCTGCACGCCCGCGACGAGCTCGTACAGCACCAGCCCCATCGCGTAGATGTCGGCGCGGCGGTCGATGGCGGTGCCCAGGGCCTGCTCCGGCGCCATGTACTCGGGCGTGCCGATGACGATGCCAGCGGCCGTGCCCGACTGCGGGATGTCGCCGATGGGCTTGAGCAGCTTGGCGATGCCGAAGTCGAGCACCTTGAGGAACTCCGGGTCGTCCCCCTTGCGGTGGAGGAACATGTTCTCGGGCTTCACGTCGCGGTGCACCACGCCAATCTGGTGCGCGGCGTCGAGCGCGCGCGCCAACTGCCACGTCAGCTTCACGGTGCGCGCGATGGTGAAGTGCTCCGACATCACCTCGTTGAGCGGCTTGCCGTCGAGCAGCTCCATCACGCACCACGCCAGCGACGAGCCGTCGGGCTGCAGCTGCTCACCGAAGTCGAACACCTCGACGATGTGCTCGTTCTTGATGGCGTTGACGGCGGTGGCCTCGGCGATGAAGCGCTGCACGAGGTCGGGGTTCTTCGCGTGCTCGGCCTTGAGCACCTTCACCGCGGCGGTGCGACCGATGCGCTGGTGACGCGCCAGGTACACCGTGCCCATCGCACCTTCGCCGAGCACCTTTTCGAGGTGCCAGGGGCCCAGCTCCGAGCCGGAGAGGTCGAAGTCCATCGACTCGACGGTCGCGACGCTCGTCACGGTGCGCCCCAGCCCCGCCGGCTCGAGCAGACTGTCGCCATACGGAGTCGAGCGCACATCACACGAACCCGCGAAACCCCAGATGGTTGCGCCGGACGACCCACCATACCGCCTTGAACCGCGGAGGCCTTGATCTTCGTCGACCTACCCGCCCTGACATCGACCCCTCAGGTGGGCGGCAGGAGCGCGGTGCCCACGGTGCGCAGCACGATGGCGAGCTCGAGCTCCTTCAACGTCAGGATCAGCTTCAGCGTCTCGCCCGACTTGATGTCGATGAACCGCTTGTCCGAGATGCCCGCGCCTTCGTTCACGAGCTCGATCTGGCGGCGGCCGGGCGTCAGCTGCTTGCTCGCGATGGAGCTCGACCCGATGGGCTCTCCGTCGACCGACACCTTCGTCGGGCCCGTCGCCGAGCACTCTTCTGCCCACTGACGCCGTTTCACCCTCGCTGACGCCACCTCGCCCCTCGCGCAGAAGGCCGTGACGACGACCATCTCGCCCCGGGGCATCTTGCCCTCTCCTCCAGATTCGCGCTTTGAACCTCTTGTCCGTCCACACGAGGCGCTCTCCTGGCGCGCGGAGTCCACGAGCGCGATTCGCAAGGGCCCGCTCAAGCTGATCCGCGATCGGCAGTCGAACGTCACCGCGCTGTTCGACGTGGTGGCCGACCCTGGAGAATCGAAAGACCTGAGCGCCGCCCGTCCCACCGACGTCGAAGCGCTGCTGAAGGACCTCGATGGGTGGAACGCGCATGTGGCCAGGCGCTGACCGCGACCAACTGAGCTGCACGACGAAGTTCCGCGCGGTGACGGACTACCGCTTCATCGCTCGGCTCGTCACAAAGGGAATCGACACGACCTGGCCGTGGGGACACGTCGAGAACGTCACCTCGGTGGCGGAGGTTCTCTCGCCAGTGCAGTTGTAGAGCCCCGGGTAGAGGACGGGGTTCGTCTTCTTGCCGGTGCGCAGGTCGACGATCGCCACCTTCACGTCGCCGGGTTCGAGGTTGAGCACGTCCCGCTCGAGCGCGAAGCGGCTGTCGTTCGAGAGCACGGGAAACCACAGACTGGCGAGCTTGACGCCGTACGGGGTGTACAGGGCGCTGTTCAGACAATCAGAGCCGCAGCCCCAGGTCGCGAAGACGTTGCCGTTGTCGAGGCTCTGGACCTCGATGTTGTGCCCCTTGATGGTGAAGCGACTGATGACGCGGTGCCTGGGACCCATCGCGCGCACCACCACGCGCATCTCATTTTTCCCCTCTGTGAATTCGTAGTCGAAGTCCCTGGAGGAAGTGGCGGTGAGCAGCGCCTTGACGTCGCGGCCGCTCGACTGGAAGCCGGCGTTGAGGCGCTCCATCGTGCAGGCGTCGGCCGCCACTTCGCCGCGCCCGTACGCGAAGCGGAACCACTGCTTTACGTAGCAGCCGCGCGCCTGTGAGGAGGTCGAGAGCTTTCGCGCGAGCTCCACCGGCCCCTGGTACGGCCCATGCGCGTCGGTGCCGAAGAGCATGCCGCTCGAGTCGATGGGCTTTCCGCTCTCGGTGTCACGCCAGCGCCCGACGCCGTCGTAGTTCTCGAAGCCGAAGCCCAGGGGGTCCATCAGCTGGTGGCAGCCGGTGCAGGCGGCGTCGCTGGAGTGCTGGGCGAAGCGCTCGCGCGCGGTGCTCCCGGGCATCGGCTCCGGCACGGTGATGTTCACGCTCGCCGGCGGTGCGGGCAGCACCTCACAGAGGAACGTCTGGCGAACCAACATGCCGCGGTGCACGGGAGAAGTCTGGTTCGAGTGCGCGTTGATGGAGAGGAGCGAGCCCTGCGTGAGCAGCCCCGCGCGACGACGGGCGTCGAAGGCGACGCGCTGCACACCAGTGCCCGAAGGGAACGGCACGTCGTAGAACTGCGCGAGCGGCTGCGTCAGGTACGAGGAGGACGACGTCATCAGCGCGTCCCACGTGCCTTCGCCGTCGAAGATGGTGCGCACGACGAAGTCGCCCGTCTCGGCCTCCATGAGGTCGGCGATGGTGGCGCTCCATTCGGGGAAGACGGTGCGCGCCTTGCCGGCGTTGTGGACGCGGTCGAAGTCGAGCCACTGTTTGTGGAACTCCTTCACGACGGCGCGCGCCTTGTCGTCGCGGAGCATGCGTTCGGCGTGCGTGGCGAGCTGCTCCGGCGTGTGGAGCTGCTGCGTCACCGCGGCCGTCAGCAGCGTGTCGTCGGGCATCGAGCCCCAGAGCAGGTACGAGAGCCGCGAGGCCAGCTCGAGGTCGGTGACGGGGCCCGGCGTGCCGCTGGCTTCGACGCGGTACAGGAAATCAGGCGAGAGCAACGCGCCGGTGATGACGAGCTGGAGGCCGGCGAGGAAACCCGAGACCGCCATTCCATTCGCGTCGACGCCACCTGCGGCGCGGCCCTGCTGGAAGAGCAAGAAGAGCGACGCGCGCTCCGGGTCGGTGAGGGGGCGTCGGTATGCGCGCTGTCCAAAGCTGTCGATGAAGCGCACGGCGCAGACGTTCTCGGTGTCGGTGGCCGGGTTGCACGTGTACCAACGCAGCGACGCGAGCCGGCCTGTGACGGTGGTGGCGATGGCTTCGGCGGCGGCGAGCTGTTTCTCGACGAGGCTCGGCGTCGTGGTGAGCGAGGCGGAGTTGTTGATGAAGCCGAGCGCTTCTTCTTCCGCCGAGAACTCCGCTGACGGGTTCGTCGTCACGCCGACGAGGTCGCGAACGGTGTTGTCGTATTCCCAGCGGGTGAGGCGTCGCACGGTGTTCGAGCCGACCGAAGGAGTGCCGGTGCACGCCGTGGCGACCATGCCGCCAGCGGAGCCTCCAGCAGAGGCCGTTCCGCCAGCTGCGCCACCGCCCGGCAGAAGCGGGGTCGTCGGGAGCGACGGGAGCACCCCACCAGAGAAGTCGCCCTCGCAGGCCGTCAACGTCGCGAGAATCATCAGGAAGAAGCTGCGCACGGGTCGCGCGAGACTGCTCGATTCGTGCCGTGGTTTCCAGCCGGCATCGCCCTGATGGATCAGCACCTTGGAGTGCCTGGATGCGTGCAGTGGAGCAGCCGTACTCCAGGCGCCACTCAGTTCCGGTCAACCAGGTGGCTTGCCGCGTTCGGCTTCAGGAGGCGGCGCTCCAAGCGTGAACGAGACGCCCGCCAGGCCGAAGAAGCCTGCACGGGTTGGCTGCGCCATCACGTAGCCCTCTGTCTTGTACCCCACCTGCGCGATGAAGCCCCACCGAGCAAACGGTCGCCAGTGCGCTTCGACCATGCCGCTCACGCCGGGCTGCTGTCGACCGTCATAGGCATTTCGATACTCGTGCAGGAGTTCGGGCTGAAGCCAGACATCGAGCGACGCGCCCAACTCGAGCCATGAAACTGGCTTGTACCCGAATAAGCGAGCGCCGAGCCCAACGGCTGTCGCCAGGCCCGAACTCACGGCCCGCGCCGACGCGTCGATCGTGAAGCGTGGGTGGATGACGATGACCGAGAGAATGTGCTCGGCGCCGAAGGGGCTGAAGTTGAAGCGCAGCGTGGGCAAGAGCCCCACCTGCTGCACCTGGAATCGAGGCACCCGCGTCCAGCGCTCACCCTTCCAGAGATAGTCGAAGAACAGTTGCTTCGCGCACAACCAGAAGAGCGGGTCGAGGAGCTGCGTCGCCCATGCCGCCACCAGCCGCTGACCGACGGTGCGCAGCGCATCGTCCCCGAAGAGGTTGAAGCGGCCCATCAGCAACTGAACGTAGGTGTCGGGGTCGCCGCCGAAGTCGCTCCCACCGGCGCGTGTCCCCAGCGGCCCGGGCTCGAGCAACCGCGAGGCGTAGGAGCTGCGCCCCAACAGGTACGAGAGCGACTCCGAGAAGTGCAGCGTTCCGTCACGTGAGAGGGCCTGCACCGCGAAGAGGTGAGTCATGAAGGTCTCCGACTCGATGCCTCCGAAGATGGTGGGCAGGTCGCGGTCGACGAAGGTCGGTCGATCGAAGTACGCGAAGCCGCCGAACTGGCTCCCGGGGTCGAAGATGAACCGGTAGGGCGCCGGCACGGAGAACTGAAAGGTCGGAGACAGGCCCTCTTCTCGCGCCCGGGCGCCGTGCCCGAAGACCTCGTGCTGAAACAACAGCATGAAGTTCGCGAGCGCCACGTCCAGAAGCCCCAGCTTGGCCAACCGCCCCAACACCCCGGCCACCTTTCCGGCGGGAGTGCTCTCGTCGAACGCGAGCGCGGCGGTCAACGCGTCATCGTACAGAAAGAGCATGCGCTGAAATGACGTCACCCCGCGCGCGCCCACTTCGACCGAGAGCTGCGGCGAGAGGACCAACTCGAAGGTTCGCTCTGGCGTTGGCGCTGCGGCCAGCGCGAGGGCCAGACAGCCGAGCGCGCTACTCACAGCGCACCTGCTGGTGCGTGAGGCCACCGAGCGTCTGGATGAAGACGGCGAAGCTCGAGTTTCCCACGGCGGCGAGACGAGGCGGCGCGGAGAGGCCACCCATGGCAGAAGGGGCCGGTCCGATAGAAACGTCGGGCCCTCGTTTCCAGCCATCGGCGTCGACTGCGGCGAACCACAGGCCAGAGCGAGGCTCATCGCCTTCGAAGGTCAGGACCTGGAAGACGACCCCCGCTCCCGTGGGAGCCAGCGCCACCGACGTCACACTGGCCCCGGAGCTCACGCGCCTCGGCACTCCGATGGAGCTGTCGAACGTGAACTGATCGACGAGCACGGAATCGGCCTCCATTCTCGCGCTGGCCCAACGCCGCGCGCCGACACTCCACGCGACGACCTCGGGCTCGCTGGTCGACAGGGCGCGAGAGGTCACGACATCGAGACGTGGGGAAACGAGGTCCCTCCCCACCACCGTCGCGTCCGGCCCGAACACGACCGTGGTTTCCACGGGGCGTCGCGCGACCACGGTGGCGTCTCGAGCGAAGGCCACCAGCTCGGGGCCCTCGACGCCGAGGTGACTGAGGTGAAGGAGTGAACCGACCTCGGCGAGTCTCACAGGAAAACCAAAACCTCCGAGCGTGCCGGTTGGCACCGAGGCGCGAGCGACACCACCGTCGAAGCTGAACAGCGCCAACAGCAACTCGCTGCCGCCTCCGTCGGGCGCGCTCCGAAAGTTCGCGACCGCGAACCCGTCCGTCAGCGCGACTGCGGAGAGCGCCCGCCGCTCGGAGGCGACGACCAGTGTTCGCTCCTCGATGGACTCACCGGCTGCCGAGAAGCTCCGAACGGTCGCGCGCAGCTCGAAGGCGCCGCCGTCGCCGGGCGCCTGGTTGAGCGTCGAGGAGTAGCGCCACTGTCCGTCTGCGTGCAGCGTCAAGTCGCCAGGTTGCTCGCTGAGCGCCTGCTCAGCGCCAGGCCGGCATGCTGGTCGATAGGGTTCGACACAAGCCGACAAGAATACCAGCCCGACTGCGAGGCGTGTCCGTTCGCGCACGGGCGAGGCTCTGCTCGTGTGCCGTGGCGCAGTCAAACGATTCGGCCGTCGTACACCCTCGTCATTGTCGAGCGGTCTCGCGCGCGACGGCGTGTCGAGGCACAGCTCGCGACTCTTCACCGTCGGCACCGTCGGCCTGTTGTCGACGAACCAGCCCTGCGTCGAGCGGTGCGAGCTGCGCAAAGACGGGTGGGACCACATCGCCACGGGCGCGCTGGGAGGTGGGCTGCTCGTCGCCGAGGCCCTGCTCGACAACCGCGCGCGCCAGGGCAGCGAGGCCATTCTCGAGACGTACCGCCGCTCGGTGCGCGAGGCCGGGTTCTCGAAGCAGCAGTTCGCCGAGCGCGTCGAGCGCGAGTTCATTCTGCAGCTGGACGGGCGCCAAGCGCAGCTGGCCGTCGAGAAGGTGGTGCTGTGGGTCAACCTGGGACTCACGGTGGGAATCGGCCTCTTCGAGCCCCTGAACGCCCTGGCCGAGCGGCGCCCATTCTCGTTCAGCAGCGTGGTGTCGAACACCGCGACGGTGGGCGCGCTGGCCCTGAAGTTGGCGGCCGTCACCTGGCGCAGCGACGAGCGGGAGCGGCTGATGACGGGCTGGCTCGAGGGCGTTCGGGGCGTCGAGGTGCCCCGCGTGCAGGTGAGCGTCTCGCCGTTGCCCGGCGGCGCGGGCCTGAGTCTGCGCGGCCAGTTCTGAGGGGGTGCTCAGTCTGGGCTCACCGGTGCAGACGTCAGCTCGCGCCGCTCGGGGGAGCTTTGGGGCCGAACGCCCGGCCCACCACTGACTGAGTCCGACCGCCAGGAGCAGGAGCGCCTTCAGGACGCCGAGTCCTTCGGCCAACGTCGCGACCGACCTCGCGTGCGTCGCGCAGGTTCGGCCAACGGCCGACATGATGAAGAGCGTCGGCACCCAGACGACCATGCACCCACAGAGGAAGGCGGCTCGCGCCAGCGTCACCCGGGCCGCGAGCGTCCGGGCGACGAGGAAGACGATGCAGAGGTCCATCAGCCAGATGGGGCCCGCCGGGGTCTCCGACGACCAGAACGCGTTCCAGACCACCCAGCCGCTCTCGAAGACGAGACACCACGCCGAAAGCCGAAGCAGCACGGGCCCGGTGAAGCACGTGCGATGCCACCGCCATGCACCTCGACGTCGTGGGGCGCGGTCGGGGTCGAGGTGACAAAGACCGGCACGAGCGGTGCCGTGCTTCGTCAGCACGAGGTCGTCCCTCGGCGTCTTGTGTGCATCGCCAGCCGCCTCGGGGAGCTCACGGCCAGCGCGCGCAGTGCACCCGTCTGCCCACTGACGCCGTTTCACCCTCGCTGACGCCACCTCGCCCTTCGCGAAGAAGGCCGTGACGACGACCATCTCGCCCCGGGGCATCTTGCCCTCTCCTACAGATTCGCGCTTTCAACCTCTTGTCCGTCATCGACCCCTCAGGTGGGCGGCAAGAGCGCGGTGCCCACGGTGCGCAGCACGATGGCGAGCACCAGGCCGCCGATGGCGCCGGCCAGGACGAGGCCTTTGCGGCGGTGCTCGAACTGCGTGAAGGCGTACACGAGGTTGTAGATGGGAATGAGCATCACCATCACGCCGGTGCCGAGGCTGCGCTGGAACGCGTGCGCGAAGATGAGGACCCAGCAGACGACGGCGACGAGCTGGAGCACCAGGCCGAGGACGATGAAGAACACGCCCGCCTCGTATCAGGTCGCGCGGCGACGAACAGCCCGCGGCCTCACCGACGAGGCGATGAGGGCGAGCTTGTCGGCGCGGGAGAGCTGCTTGAGTCGCCACTCCGCGCGCAGGGCCGAGGCCTTGTCGCGGGCGCGGCGGCTGTACACGAGCGTGACGGGCCGGCGGGAGCGCGTGTACCGGGCCCCTCGTCCCGCCGAGTGCGCGGCCACCCGTCGCGCCAGGTCATTGGTGATGCCGGTGTAGAGGGAATCGTCGCGGCACCGCACCATGTAGACGAACCAGGGCATCGACCGCGCGTTCGTAGCGCACCCGGGCCGCTGCCCCGGGGCTTTCCGTGGGGCGCTGACTCGGAAAACTGAAAGCCGGGCCGGAGCGGGTGACGGCAAGGCTGCGACAGCGCTGGAGTCGAGGGCTGGTCTGGTTGTTGCGGAAGGGCGCGGGTATGCGTTCGCGGCTCCTCGTCCTCGTCATCCTGTCCTCGTGCGGAGCCCTGCCGCCCACCCCCGTCGCCCGGACCAACGCGCCCCGGCTGGACCTCAACGATGTCTCGTTCCTGATGCCGCTGCCGACACCGACCCGGCTGGACAGCCTGCTGTCGATGTCGTCCGAAGGCGCGCTCGGTCCCCTGTTGCCGAAGCGGCTGTACGACGGGCTCCCGCTGTTGGTGGAGGGGAAGGAGAAGGACTCACTCTTCTCGGAGCTCAAGGTGGTGAGCGTTCGGGTCGACCCGTGCTTCCCCGGCAGCGCGCCGCCGGCGCCGCCCTCGTGCATCAAGCAGGTGCGCCTGGTGGCCCAGCCGGTCGTCGTCGAGAACGGCGCCGTCACCACCCGCGACGCCACGGTGCACCTCTTCTATTCGCTGGTCGCTGTGCGGTTCGAGGCCGTGGTGCAGCGCCTCTTCGAGCTCGACGCGATGGCGGGAGACGTCACCAGCGGCGCGCTCGACGTGAACCCGATGCTGCGACGCCAGGGGTTGGATGGGCCGTACGGCGCGGCGGTGCGGTCGCTCGTGCTCGAGGCCTGCGGTGAAGGCACGCTGACTCGCGTCGCGGTGATGTCCGTCGATGCGCAGGGCGCCACCTGGCAGTTCACCGCCTTCGACGTGCGCGAAGGCGCGTTGGTCGACGACGTCATCCCCCGGCTGCCGATGCTGAAGGCGCAGGCCTTCCAGGAGTTCGGCAGCGAGAGCTTCCGCAACGGCTCACTCGTCCCGGCGGCGCTGGGCGACTCGCTCGACCTGCTGCTGAGCGAGCGCGAGATGCGGTTGCTCGACCGCCGCTCCCTCGACAAGGCGCTCACCTCGGCGCTGCGCATCGAGCATCCCGAGCGCTCGTCTCCGAAGACGGTGGACTGCGCGAGCTGTCACGTCGCCAGCCGCGCGCGCCGCAACGCCGAAGCCTTTCATCAGGTGGACACCTCGCAGCACGTCGACCGGTTTGCGCTGGCGGGGTTCGACCTCTCCCGCGTCGACGGCGCGAAGGACGATCCGCGCGCGTTGCGGGCGTTCGGCTACTTCGGACCGCAGTCTGCGTTCAGTCAGCGCACCATCAACGAGAGCGCGGCGGTGGCGAAGACGCTCGAGGCGCTCCGCCCGAGGCCGTGACAGGCCAGGTGCTCAGCGCGCGGCGAGCGGCTGGGGACGCACGGCGGCCTTCAGCTCGTCGGCCGACAGCTCTTCCTTCTGCTGCGAGAGCATCCACTGGTGGCCGTCGGGGTCCATCACCATCGAGGTGCGCGCGCCGAAGAACTGCTCACTGGGAGCCAGCAGCTCCTGGGCGCCGGCGGCGAGGGCCTTCGCGTGGGCGCGGTCGACGTCTCCGACGGACAGGTAGAGCGAGACGGGAGAGACGCGCCCCGAGCTCTTCGGCGTCTGCATGCCGCGGTCGACGCTCTCGGGCCCCAGCATGAGGCGGATTCCGTCGAGCACGAGCTCACCGTGCATGATGCGACCACCGCGGCCGGGCATCATCATCTTCGGAGCGAAGCCAAAGGCGGCCTCGTAGAACTTCGCGCTTTTCTGCACGTCGGCGACGGTGAGGTGAGGCGAGAGGGCGGCTCGGGAGAGGGTCTTCATGGCGGGCTCCTGTTCGCTTCAGATCAGTACGTCACGGGCGGTGAGACGATGACCTGCGGCTGCGGCTTCTGGACGGGCGACGGCGCGACGTAGCTCCCGGTCGAGGCGGCGGGCTGCACCTGGGGTTTCGGCGGCGGCGGCGGCGAGTACCCACCGGCACCGGAGCCGGAGCTCGCGGACGAAGTGGCCTGCACCTGCTGACCCGGCGGCGGCTTGCCGAAGAAGGGGCACGCGCCCATCGCGCTGCGCTTGGCGTGCATCGCGACGGGGTCGATTTCGCCCAGGCCGTTCTTCGCCGGTGGGAGCAGGCCCATCGACCGCTCCCGCGCCTCGCCGAGCGCCTCGGCCATCGTGCGGTCAGCGCTGGCCTTCGGGGCGCCCAGGTAGATGTTGTCGAGCACGTCGACCATCGCGTTGTTGAGCGAGTCGCCGTTCACCTTGCCGTCGGACACCTTGTCGGCGTCGAGGAGGCGCTTCATCTCGTTGAGGTCCGTGTCGTTCCGGTAGAACTCGAGCCTGTCGGGGCTCGTCAACGAGAACTGGATGATGTTCCCGTCGATTTTTCCATTGTTGTACAGCGGCGAGTGGCCCCACAGCTGCAGCACCGAGTTGGCGAAGCCGTCGAGGCCGTTCTGCTCGGTGCCCTTGACCGACAGGTCGAGCGGGCCCTTCGAGAACAGCACCGGGCTGTTGCCGTAGCGGCCGGCGATGTCCTTGCCGGTGAGGTCGCCGGAGAGGTGGAAGAACTCGGCGTCGAGGGACTTGCCGGTGACGCCGCCGAAGCGCGCGGTGTCCTTCTGGATGAGCTCCTGGGCGAGCTGGTGCTCGGCGGCCTTGAACTTCTGCTGGTCGGCCGGGAGCTTCGAGTCGGCCACCACGTTGTGGAGGATGCTGCCGTCGTTCTTCCCCGCGGTGGACATCTGCCCGCCCCACAGGTGCAGCACAGCGCGCTCACGGTCGCTCATGCCCGAGATGGAGCGGCGCTCCTCCAGCGACATGGTGCGGAAGTTGGCGGCGGCTCCGACGGCGGCGCCACGGGCGAACTCACGGAAGCCTTCGACGCCGCCCAGGCTGGTCGCGCCCGTCTGGGCTGCCGTGGCCGAGCGGGCTCCACCGGCGTTCCCGGCGTTTCCGGCGTTTCCGGCGTTTCCGGCGTTTCCGGCGTTCCCGGCGTTCCCGGCGTTGCCCGCATTCCCGGCGTTGCCCGCATTCCCGGCGTTGCCCGCATTCCCGGCGTTGCCAGCGTTCCCGGCGTTGCCAGCGTTCCCGGCGTTGCCCGCGTTCCCGGCGTTGCCCGCGCTGGCACCCTTCTCACCCGACAGCGGGAGCCCGTCGTACTCGGTGAGCTTCTTGGCGAGCGTACCGTTCTGCACGTAGTCGATGGCCTGCTGGTAGGTCGCTCCGTTCGCGATGGCGCCCGGCTCGGCCATGATTTCGGCGAGCGTGAGCTTGCCCTCGTCGATGGCCTTGGCCACGGCTCCGATGGTCTCGACGTCGGTGGCACCGACGCCAGGGTTGCCTGCCGACGAGGCGCCCTTCTTCTCGAGCAGCGCCTTGAGCACCGCGTTGTCGTAGTTCTGTGCACCGCCCGCGAGGTCACCCTTGTACACGGCGGCGACCTGCATGAACGTCTGCGCGGCGGGGCTCATGTCATAGAAAGACCGTGCACCGTCTGCGAGGCCGTTCTCGGAGCGATAGTCCGTGCCCTTCGCCGCGCCAGCGAACTGGAAGGCGTAGTTGCGCGCGATGGCGGCGTCGAAGAGCTCGTCGTTCTTCACCTGGGCAAAACGGGTGCCGGCCTTGGCGCGCGCCTGCTGAATGTTCCCGTTCTGGTTGCCGGCCTCATCGGTGGCGCCAGCGAGGTACGAAGCGAACTCCTGCGGGTCGGTGGGCACCGGGAGCGTCGAGCCGGCGGGCGTGGTGCCCGCGGGAATCTCTCCGAACGCCGCGTGACTGGTCGAGCGCAGCGGCTGGGTGGCGGATGTCGCCGGTCCGTAGCCCGCCGGGTGCGACGTCGTCGGGCGGCCGGTGGTGGGCTTCGGGGTCGAGGTGGGCGGCGACCGACCCGTCGAGGGCTTCGGGCTCGCGCGGCCCTGGAGCTTCGAGAACGCCTGCTCGAACTGGTTGAGCACCTCGCCGAGCACCGCGACGACGAGCAGTGTCTGGAGCTGCTGCGCCACGCCCTCGCGGACGCCGCCCATGAGCGCGCCGGACAACACGTCGAGCGGCCGCTGCTGGAAGGCCGGGCTCCGGTTGAGCGACTGCCGCGAGGGCTCGCCGAGGCCGAACAGGGTGTCGAGGCCCTTCGACGGAATCACCGAGCCGGTGCCGGTCGCAGCGCCCTGGCCGGTGGTGGGGCGGGTCGTGCGCGTCGGCGCCACCACCGAGGGGAGACCGCGGAACGTGGCCTGAGGCAAGCGAAACACAGTCATGTCAAACTCCGTTGCAGGTGTAGACTTGAGTGGAAATGTATGAAGATGCATGTGTATCGATTGGGTCCGAGTTCTTGTTTCGCTTCGGGTGAGAATTCGTCCGAGCGCCCGATGGGGCCGGTCCGGCAGGACAAACCCGAGGAAGATCAAGGGGACGGGGCGTCCGCGGGTGTCTCGCGGCGATGCAGGTGTGGACCCGCAGTCACACCTGCCAACCCGTCGGGTCGACCGTGCAGGTCCCACCGCAAATCGTTCGCGAGGCACACCATCGGCACCGGGGCCTCGCCGCACGACCGGTCGTCACTCACCCGGCGCACGTCGACGAAGCCAGATCACTCCCGGCGCCCGGCCCGCGCGGAATGAAGACCTGAAAACGCCGCGAGGAGCGGATGACGGTGAAGGCTCCATCGGCGCTGGCCGATGAACCGGCCGGCCCTCGACCAGTGAGGGCACCCAGCACACCGACCGCGAGCACCGCACCACGAGAGGTTCTGCGCTTCGGTGCTGGGGGTCACTACGGCGTCGCCGAAACCCACCAGTCCGGTTGGGTCCACCAGACCCCTGCTGCGGACGCGAGCGCCTTGCAGCGCGGGAACACCTCGGGCGGCGGCACGTCGACCCGCAGCACCTGCGTCGTGTCGAGCACCGTGCCCTCACCCAACGCCGCCCGGAGCGCCTTCGCCGTCGTCCCCTTCTTCGGCACCACCAGCACACCGCCAATCGGCACGCGCACCTTCGCGCCATTCTCATCCCGGTACACGGGGAGCAGCGCGTCGTCGTTCGCGAGCAAGACCGACGCGTTCTCGACGCGCCACAGCCGCATGCGCCCCTTGCGACGACTCACCATCGCGCCCTTCTCCCGCAGCGCCGTCGCCTGCGCGTCGGAGCCATCGCGGTCGGCCACCAGCGACTCATCCAGATGCACCGTGCGCGCGGTCGCGCCGTCCTGCCAGGTGGTGGTGACGGGCCACGCGCCGTGACGCTGCACGGGCACTTCGGCCGCGGGCGTCACCACCTGGCTCAGCACGAGTGTCAGCAGCAGGGTCATTCCGACGGCACCTCGGTGTCTCAATGTCGCACGGACTGTGCCCAGGGCTGAAGCAGCGACGCGACCGAGCCAGCGAGAAGGAACTGCAGCGCGACGGCGCGGCGCGGCGGAGAGTCCGAAGCTCCGCGTGGACGCATACGCACACGCACATGGCGCAAACGACCCGGAGACCTCCGAGGCGCTCGCCTTCCGACGTTGCTCGATGGGGCCTGGCGAGAGAACTCCCGTCCGAAGACCGATGTTGACCGCCGGTCATCGCGGCGTCGCGCGGCCTGCGTCGGCGAGGGCTGCCGCGAAGAACGGCGAGTGCACCGCGAGCTGGCGCATCGAGCCTTCGATGTCCCGTTGCGCCTCGGCCGAGAGCGCCTTGAACGGCTGCACGTGCTGGTCCGGGACGTAGCGGAAGGTGAAGTTGATGCGTCGCGTGTCGAAGTCGCTCACGTTCACCGTGAAGCGGTGCCCGCCCTTCGTGTCCACGCGCTGCACGCGGTGAAACGTGCGCTTCTTCCATTGGTCGCCGCCGAAGAGCTGCAGGCTGCCGTCGTCGAGCCACTGCTGCTCCACCACGTCGTCGCGCTCTCCGGGCCGTGACGAGGTGACGAACTGGAACAGCGCGCGCTCGCCCAGCGACAGCGACGCCACGGGGCCGGGCTCGAAGTCCTTGTGCTCGCCCACGCGCGCCGTGTCGACCCACCGGCCGTCCTCGAGGCGGCTGCCGTAGAAGTTCACCAGGCAGGTGTTGAGGTGCCAGCCAGCGGGCATGTCGTCACCGCGGAACATGCCGCGCGCGCGGGCCTCCATCTCGGCCACCAGCGTCGCCAGCACCCCTGGGAACGGCTCGGCCTCGACGCACCGATCGAGCAGCCCATGCGGTGGCCGGTAGTAGTCGAGGCAGGCGAACTGCCAGTTCCCCAGCCAGTACACCGGCCGCAGCAACCGCCGTTGCGTCTCGCCCTCGGGCAACGGGCGGAAGTCGGAGAACCGGTTCTCCCAGATGGGCCGAATCGTCGACAGCCACGCCAGCACCTCGGCGCGGGCCGCTTTCGAGAGGAACCCGGCGTCGTAGTGGAGCCCCGGCGTGCGGGCCTTTGCCTTCGAGCGGAGCGGCCAGCGCGTACGCATTCGTGGGCCCCATACCACCATGAGAGCCCTCGGCCTCGCGATGTCGCGATGGGATGATGGCCTTCATGCAACCGATTCTTCGACTCGACGTGGTGGTGGGTGGTCCTTCTTCTCGGCCTGCGCGGCCCGTGGACCTCCACTCCCCGGCTCTGGTGTGGCAGCGTGCGTGGGCATGAGTGAGCCCACGGCCCCGCGAAGCACCGTGAAGGGCGTCTACGAGATGCTCTGGGACTGCGCGTACTGCGATGCGCGGGAGCTGCTCGGGCGGACGCATCGGTTCTGTCCCGGCTGTGGCGCGCCGCAGGACCCGGCGAAGCGGTACTTCCCACCCGAGGGGAAGGAGACCGTCGCCAGCGCCGCCTTCGATGGCGCCGACCGCACCTGCCCGGCGTGTCAGACGGCCACCGGCGCGAAGTCGAAACACTGCGCGCACTGCGGGGCTCCGCTCGAGGGCGCGAAGGAGGTCGCCCGAATCCAGGCGCCGCCACCACCGAGGCCCGTGGTCGCGCCGCCACCGCCGAAGAAGAAGGAGAGCAACTGGTTCGCCCTCACCGTGGGCGGGCTGTTGCTCCTCACCTGTCTGACCGCGGGCCTCGTCAACCGCATGGCCGGGAACGAGGGGGGCGGCGGCGCGGCGCAGCAGCCGATGACGGTCGACGCGAAGGTGGTGGCGCACGAGTGGGTGCGGGAGCTCGACGTCGAGGGCCTCGTCGACCGCGAGGAGCAGGCGTGGTGTGACGAGGTGTCCCCGGGGGCGATGGTGACGGCGCGCACCCAGGAGCGTCGGGGGATGACGAAGGTCCCCGACGGCGAGACGTGCGCGCTGCGGAACGTCGACCGCGGAGACGGCACGTTCGAGAAGCGTGAGGACTGCGTGCCGAAGTTTCGGGACGAGCCCGTGCTCGCCGAGCGCTGCACGGTGAAGGCGCGCGCGTGGAAGGTCGTTCGCACCGAGAAGCGGTCCGACGGTGCCGCCGCGCCGCCATGGCCCAGCCCGAAGCTCGTCGAGGGCCAGGAGCGCGCAGGGGCCCAGCGGGAAACGTTCGGGCTCGTGCTCGACGTGAACGGCCGAGCCGTGCGCTGCGTGATGCGCGAGGAGCGCACGTGGCGGGCGGTTCATGACGGCGACGTGCGGCCGGTCCCGCGCATGGGTCTTCGCGACGGTCAGGCGTGTCCCTTCTGAAATCCCACTGAGCGCTGCGCGGCGTGACGGCTCTCCGGCTTCGGCCCCGCCGCGGTTGAGTCCGGCATCGTCGCTGAGCTCGACCTCAGCCGCGCATCGTGACGTGGATGCTCCGGTCTTCCGGCCCGATGCGAGGCTCCCGGCGACGTCACGCGGAGGCCGTGACCCGGGTCTCCGCTCCTGCAACCATCAGAGGTCCTCCCAGTCCGGGCGGAGGCGCGGTTCCCAGGCGGGGCCGCACATGCGAATTTTGATTCGCATCGGGAAACTCCAGGAATTCTGCAGTCAATTCATGTTCTTGCGTCGATTTTGCAGATGCGAATCCGGATTCGCATTTCGAACCATCCTTTGGAACACGTCCAGCGCCCTCGGTCCGCGTCTGCTCAGGGACCGAAGTCGACAGCCACCTCGAAGCACCGGCCCATCGCCTCAGCGGGAAATGGAGCCGCGCGCCGCACCACACAGTCGCCCGCCGCCTCGTCGAGCAGGGACGAACCGCTGGGCGTCACCACCACTCGCTCTGCGTCCAGGCGCGCGTCGACGCAGAAGCGCAGCGGCACCCGGCCCACCTGGCGGAAGCGCTTCGCCGCCGGCGGGTAGCAGTCGCGCGCCGCCGCCGAGAGCCGCGCGTGCACCACCCGGGTGAGCGCCTCGAGGTCGACGCGCACACGGCCTGGGCGCTCGCCCTCGCCTCCAGCGGCTCCAACGCCGGCCCCACGTCCCTCGCCGCCGTCAGGCAGCCCGTCACCCGGCCCGTCACGGCTCGGTCCGTCCGAGGTGCCGACGCCCTCCGCCGGGGCCGTCGGGAGCGCGTCGCTGACCATCGGCTCGCTGGGAGCCACCTCTGGCGACGTCACCACGGGCACCACGCGGGCCGCGGCTCGTGCCACCGGCGCGCTCGCTGGCGACGCAGGCACCGCGTCGAGACCTGCGCTCCGTCGCGGCATGAGCGAGCCCACGCGCAACACCTCGAGCGGACGCGCCGGCGGCGTGGTGGGGGGGCGGACAGGTTCGGCCCGTGGCAGCGCGGCCCACAGCAGCCCTCCGACGAGGAGGTGTGCCGCCACCGAGACCGCCACGGCCACCGGCCAGCGTCGGACCGGCGACCTCCCGCCCGCCTGCGACCTTCGAGGCGCCGTCACGAGGGCCAGCGCGGGAGGAACCCGTGGGCGCCCACCGCCTCCATCGGCGTGCCGTAGACCTCCGAGAGGCGCGCGGCCGTCAACACCTCAGGCGCCGGGCCCGCCGCGACGAGCCGCCCACCGGCCAGGAGCGCCACATGCGTCGCGAAGTGCGCCGCGAGCGTCACGTCGTGCAGCACCGCCACCACCGCATGGCTCGACGACACCAGCGCGCGCGCGAGCGTCAACGTCTCCACCTGGTGGCGCACGTCGAGGAAGGCCGTCGGCTCGTCGAGCACCAGCAGCGGCGCGTCCTGCACGAGCCCGCGCGCCAGGAAGACGCGGCGACGTTCACCGCCCGAGAGCTGGGAGAGCGGCCGCTCCGACAGCCCGCCGACGTCGAAGCGCGCGAGCGCGGCCCGGGCCTTCGCTTCGTCCGCCGCGGAGGTGAGGCCCAGCGGTCCCAAGTGTGGCGAGCGCCCCATGAGGGCCACCTCGAGCGCGGTGAAGTCGAGCCCCTCGGGGATTTGCTGGGGCACCCAGGCCACCTGTCTCGCCAGCGCGCGCGGAGCGCTCGTCGTCACGTCCAGGCCACCGACGAAGGCCCGTCCCGACGTGGGGCGAAGCAGGCCCGCCAGCACCTTCACGAGGGTCGACTTGCCCGCGCCGTTGGGCCCCAGCACCGCCCACGCTTCGTTCGGCTGCACCGCCCAGGAGACGTCGCGCAACACCACCGTCCCGCCGTAGCCGGCGCAGACGCCTTCGAGGTGAGCCAGCGCTGTCATGGCTGCTCGGTCAGCGACTTGACCTCGGCCTCCAGCGCCTTCACCTGCCGCGTGAAGTCGGCCTCGTTGCCGGGTTGCTGCGCGAGGCGTTCGAGCTCATCGAGCCGCGGCTGCAGCTTCAGCTTCATGCCGCCAGCCGCGGGCAGGTTTTCGATCTGGTTGCGCACCTTCGTCAGCATGGCCGGCTTCGAGATCGCCTTCGGCGCGGCTGGCGTCGTGGGCTTCTTCGGCGTCACCTTGCCCACCGCGCTGAGCTCGTCGTCGGTCACCACGGGCTCAGGCTCGGTGCCAGGCACCTTCACCTCGCGCGCTCGCTGGACGTCGACGGGCTCGGCCACCACCGGCGTCGGCTCCGTCGGCGTCGAGCCCTGTGAGAATTGGTCCCACGCGATGTAGGTGCCCACCGCGGCGATGGCGAGGAGCGGCAGGGCGAGCCACACGAGCGCGCTCCCCGACTTCTTCGGGGACGCTGGCGTGGGCACTGGAGGCGCGGTGTCTGGCGTCGGCGTCTGGTCAGGCGTCTTCAGCAGCTCGGCGGGCTGGGCTTCCATCGGCTCGAGCGGCGTGGCGCGCGGGGGGATGCGGCCCTTGCCCTCGGGCTTCGGCGGCGTGGGCCGCCCGGGCACCGACATCGGGCGGGTGGCCGTCGACGAGCGCGCAGGCGTGGCGGGCTTCACGCCGCTGGGACGCGACACGGGCTTGCGCGGCGGGTCGCTCTTCATCGGAGCCAGGCCTCGGCTCGCGCGGGTCTCGGGCAGCGTGCGCTCCTCGGAGGCAAGCCCCTCGTCGAGGACGATGCTCGCCTGCTGCTGCACCTCCTCGGTCATACGGGCCTCGGGCGCCACCACGATGCTGGGCATCGTCGAGGACTCGAGCTCCGGCGCTCGACCAGTCGTGGGTGATGGAGCCTTGCGCGTCGGCTGGAAGGACAGCGCTCCGGACGACGGTGGGGCCGCGGGGGGCGGTGGCGCAGGCGGCACCACGGCGGGCACCTCGTCGAGGGTCATCGGCGGCACCGAGGTGGGCACCTCGCGCGTGGCCTTCGCCGGCGTGGGCGGAATCGTCTCGTCTTCACTCTGGGGTGCTTCGCCGAGCTCCCGCGCCTGCGCCTGCAGGTCCGCCAGCATCTTCCGCTCACCCTGGTACTCGGTGGCGAAGGCCTCGGTCATGAAACGGGTGGCCGTCTCGGGGCCTGCCGAGGGGTCGATCTCGAGCAGCACGGTCAGCAACCGCCCGCGCAGCTCCTCGGCCGTCTGGAAGCGCACCGTCGGGTCGGCGGCGAGCGCCTTCATCACGACGTCGCTCAGGGCCGGCGGACACAGCGGCTCGACCTGCTGCAGCGGAGCGAGCTGCGGGTTGGCCACCGTGGCCATCAGCTCGCCGGGGTTGACGCCTTCGAAGGGCCCCTGGCCGGCGATGAGCTCGTAGAGGCACAGGCCCACCGCGTAGAGGTCGCTGCGGCGGTCGACCTTCTGGTGCCGCGCCTGTTCTGGCGACATGTAGAAGAACTTCCCCATCACGATGCTCGGGTGGGTGCGCGTCGCTGACATCGTCGACTTGGCAAGGCCGAAGTCGATGACCTTCACCTCACCCTCGTACGAGATGAGGATGTTCTGCGGGCTGATGTCCCGGTGGACGAGGTTGAGCTCCTTGCCGTCGTCGCCCTTCTTCCGGTGGGCGTACGCGAGCGCGTCGAGGAGCCGGGTGGCCACGTAGAGGGTGAACGAGAGCGGCAGCTGGAGCGAGCGCTCGCGGGCACGGGCCACCACGCGGCGCAGGTCCTTCCCGTCGATGAACTCGAGCGCGATGTAGGGGGCGCCGTCATGCAGGCCCATGTCGAGCACCTGCGCGATGTTGCCGTGCGAGAGCTTCACCAGAATGCGCGCCTCGTCGACGAAGCGGCCGACGAAGTCCGAGTCCTTGGCGAGGTGCGGGAGGATCTTCTTGATGACGCACAGCTTCTCGAAGCCCTGCGCGCCCTCGAGCCGGGCCAGGAACACCTCGCCCATGCCCCCCGTCGAGAGCGGACGCAGCAGGGTGTATCGCCCAAAGCGCGTGGGCTTGAACGGCCGGAGGCGTTCTTTGGTGGCTCCCTGACTCATGGACCCTGACTCATCGACTCGAACGGGGTGCGACCATTGAACACCAGCGGGCCCCGTGGCACCACCGTGAGTTATCGGCCGACGGCGGAGGTCGGTTTCGGACCCGCATGGGCAGCGCCTTGACCCCCGCGCGCCAGAACCCGTCCTGGTCGACCACGGCCCCGTCCTTCGTGCGCGGTTTCACCGACGTGTCGAGGTCGGCGCTGGGCGCGCGTCCGCAGCGGTCCTTCGACCGTCTGCGAGAACGAAGACGTGCTCCGAGCCGGGACACCTGCGTAGTCTTTGACGCCCCGATGGCCACGACCGTCCCCTCGATGCTCGTCACCGGCGCCAGCGATGGCATCGGCTTTCAGACCGCGCTGCAGCTCGCGCTCGATGGTGCGCGGGTGCTGGTGCACGCGCGGCAGGACGCCAGGGCGAGGGATACAGTGGCGCGCCTGGTCGCCGAGGGGGCTTTGGTCGAGTCCCTGGTGCCGGTGTGGGGCGACTTGTCGGAGCTGGCCCAGGTGCGCGCGCTCGCCGCGCAGGTGGTGAAGGCCGCGCCCAGGCTGACCGTGCTGCTGAACAACGCGGGCGTCTTCGCCAACAGCGACACCCGAACGGCCGATGGCTTTGAGCTGACGATTGGCGTCAACCACCTCGCGCCCGTGCTGTTGACCCACGAGCTGCTCCCGGCGCTCGAGGCCGCGGGCGCGGCGCGGGTGGTGAACGTGTCGTCCATTGCCCACACGCGGGGCCGGGTGCACCTCGACGACGTGCCGGTGCCGCGGCGCTTCGAGGGCTACACGGCGTACGCGGCGTCCAAGCTGATGAACGTGCTCTTCACGCACGAGTTGGCGCGACGCCTCGAGGCGCGGGGCTCGAAGGTGACGACGTTCGCGCTCCACCCGGGCGTCATCTCGACCAAGCTGCTGCGCACCGGCTTCGGCATCGGCGGCGCGGCGGTCGAGACGGGCGCGCGCACCAGCGTGTACTGCGCCACCGAGCAAGGCCTGGAAGCGAGGAGCGGCGCGTACTTCTCTGACTCGCGGGAGGTGCCGTGCGGCCCGCAGGCGAATGACCCGGCCCTCAAGAAGGCGCTGTACGAGAAGAGCTGCGCCCTGGTGGGCTGCGCGGCCCTGTAGTCCCCTCCTGGTCGACGCCGCTGCCCTCCATCCCCAACGCGATGGAACTGCTTTCACCCGGAGCGCGGTGTGTCGTTGCCCTCCGCCACGGCCATGTGACAATCGAGGTCACCGAACTCCCGCTCGGGTGTCCTGGAGGTCGTCCCTGATGTCCCGTCTCGTTCGCGCGTGGTTCCTCGCGGTGTGCGCCGTCGTCGTCCTCTCCGACTGTACGAGCTGCGCCCGGCAACCGGCCAAAGACACGCTCTCTGAAGAAGGGCGGCCCTGCGACCTCGACGAGACGTGTGAGACGGGCCTGTGCGACGTGGTGCCGGGCACCAACGACCGGGTGTGTCTGCGCAAGTGCACCGCGGGCTGCCGCGAAGCCGACCAGTGCACCCGCCTGGCCGAGGGCCGCTACGCGTGCGTGCCCCAGCGCGCGGGCCTGTGTCAGTCGTGCCAGCAGGACGCGGACTGTCCGTACCCCGCCGACCGCTGCATCACGCTGGGCGCCGACAAGTTCTGCGGCCGAGACTGCAGCTTCGACTCGACGTGCCCCTCGACGTTCCGCTGCGCCGACGCCATCGCCGTCGACGGCACCAGCGTGACGAAGCAGTGCCAGCCGCAGAGCGGCACCTGCGCCTGCATCGCCGCCACCGCCGGCCAGACGATGCCGTGCGAGGTGACGAACTCCTTCGGCACCTGTCTGGGCACCAGCACCTGTGCGCCGCCCGCCGGGTGGGCCGAGTGCACCGCGCGCACCCCCATCACCGAGCTCTGCAACGGCCGCGACGACGACTGCGACGGCATGACCGACGAAGAGGTGCCCGACGTCACCTGTGGGGTCGGGGAGTGTGAGCGCCGCGTCGCCGCCTGCTTCAACGGGCGCCCGGCCACCTGTACGCCCGGCATGCCCGACCTCGAGGTGTGCAACCGCAAGGACGACAACTGCGACGGCCGCGTCGACGAGCCGTTCGACCTGATGAACGACGTCGGCAACTGCGGCACCTGCAATCGGACCTGCGCCTTCACCAACGCGGTGCCGAAGTGCGACTCGGGCGCCTGCGCCATCGACCGCTGCATCGCCGGCTGGGTGAACCTCGACGGCGTGCTGGCCAACGGGTGTGAGCACCCCTGCACGCCCTCCAACGGCGGCGTCGAGGTGTGTGACGGGCGCGACAACAACTGCGACGGCCGCACCGACGAGGGCTTCGACCTGGTGGCCGACCCGATGAACTGCGGCCAGTGCGGGCTGGTGTGCAACGTGGCGAACGGCTCCGTGTCGAGCTACCGCTGCAACGCCGGGCGCTGCGCGGTGGGCCAGTGCTCGATGGGGCGCGGCGACTGCAACCAGCTCTTCGCCGATGGCTGTGAAGAGAACCTCGTCTCGTCCCTCACCCACTGCGGACAGTGCGGCATGGCCTGCACGCCCGCCAACGCGACCGGCGTCTGCCAGATGGGGAACTGCCGCATCGGCACCTGCAACGTCGGCTTCCGCGACTGCAACGCGATGGCCCAGGACGGCTGTGAAATCGAGACCAACGCCGACGTGAACAACTGCGGCCTGTGCGGGCGCGTGTGCTCCGCGGCCAACGCCACCTCGGCCTGCAGCGCCGGCAGCTGTACCTTCACCTGCCTCGCCAACTGGTTCGACGTCGACAACAACGCCGCCAACGGCTGCGAGTACGCCTGCGTGCGTACGAACAACGGCATCGAGGCGTGCGACCTGATCGACAACGACTGCGATGGCCGCATCGACGAGGACTTCAACCTCATGAGCGACGGCGCCAACTGCGGCATGTGCGGGCGGGCCTGCATTCCACCGCCCTTCGTCTCGACGACGGCGTGCGCGGGCGGGCAGTGTGGACTGACGGCGTGCGTCCCGGGTCGGGGCAACTGCAACCTGAACTATGGCGACGGCTGCGAGGTGGACACCAACTCCACCGTCGCCCACTGCGGCCAGTGTGGCCGGCCCTGCAGCGCGCCCAACGTGGCGACGTACACCTGCACCAGCGCGACCTGCGGCATCGCCACCTGCGTCGCCGGCCGGGGCAACTGCAACAACACGTACATGGACGGGTGTGAGGTCGACACGAATACCTCCGTCTCGAACTGCGGCGGCTGCGGCAACGTCTGCACCATCGCCAACGGCACGCCGCGCTGCACCGGCGGCGCCTGTCAGGTGAACACCTGCAATGGCACCTTCCGTGACTGCAACATGAGCGCCTCGGACGGCTGCGAGACGAACGTGGCGACCTCGGTGTCGAACTGTGGCGGCTGTGGCCAGGCGTGCAGCCGGCCGTTCTCGAGCGCCACCTGCGTCAACTCGAGCTGCCAGTTCGCCTGTCTCCCCGGCCGCGTCGACCTCGACGGAGATCCGACCAACGGCTGCGAGTTCGGTTGCACCCCTACCGGGAGCGACGTGCCCGACCTCGCCTTCGAAGACGCCAACTGTGACGGCTTCGACGGCACGGTGACGGCGGGCATCTTCGTGGCGAAGACCGGCAACGACGGCAACATCGGCTCACGCTTCTCGCCGAAGCTGACCATCACCGGAGGCATCGCCGCCGCGCAGACGCTCGGCCGCACGGCCGTGTTCGTCTCGGACGGGCAGTACGACGAGGCGGTGACGATGGTGTCGGGCATCAGTGTGTACGGCGGCTACTCGGCCACCAACAACTGGGCGCGCTCGACGACGACCGTCACCACCATCAACAGCCCCACCGCCGTGGGTGTGACGGCGCGCACCCTGACCGCTTCGACGGAGCTGCAGCTCGTCACCGTGCGCTCCGCCAACGCCGCCGGCCAGGAGGCGAACGGAGACGGTCGCTCCAGCGTCGCGGTGCTGGCGGCGGACAACAGCGGTGCGCTCCTCATCAACGGCTGCACCCTGCGGCCTGGCGCGGGAGCTCCGGGCGGGAATGGCTCGCCTGGCAGCACGGGCGCGAGCGGCAACCCCGGTGGTGTGGGCAACGCGTCAGGGCAGGGCTCACCAGGCGGGGCTGGCACTTCGCCGTGTGGCGCGACGGGCGGTACGGGTGGACCCGGCGTGGGCGGCGAGGCGACTGGCAACGGAGGAACCACCGGTGGGACGGCAACCAACGGCGCCTCGGGTGGAAACCCCGGCTCAGGCGGCACGCGAGGAGACTGTTCGACGTTCTCCGCGAGCAATGGTGGTGACGCCCCGCCCGTCACGGCGAACGGCGGCACGGGCAACGCCGGCGCGCATGGATTCCCCGGCACCGCGCTGGGGAGTCTGGCGTCGGGCGTCTACTCGCCAGCGGCCGGGCTCGCCGGTTCGGTCGGCCAAATTGGGGGTGGCGGTGGCGGCGGTGGCAGCGGCGGTGGCACGCAGCGTGGCTCGGGGATCGGCTGCCTCGGGTGCTCCAGCCTGACGAGCGGGGGTGGCGGTGGTGGAGGGGGCGGCGGGTGTGGCGGCACGGGTGGGACCGGCGGGCGCGGCGGCGGCGGCAGCTTCGGCGTGCTGGCGTCCAACGCGGGCGGCTCGGTGCTCGCGACGACCGTCGTCACGGCGGGCGGCGGCTCAGGCGGCCGCGGGGGTGATGGCGGCGGGGGTGGCGGTGGTGGTGGCGGTGGCTCCGGCGGAGCGGGCCAGACCTACTCGGGCGGCTGCAACAGCAAGCGCGCGGGCAATGGCGCCCAGGGCGCGTCGGGAGGCCCTGGTGGCTCTGGTGGCGGAGGCTCCGGCGGCGCTGGCGGCCCCAGCGTCTGCGTCGCCTTCCGCGGTCAGCCAGCGACGCTCTCGGGCGGCTCCTGTTCATCCGCACCTCCGGCGTCGGGTGGGGCCGGAGGCTCCAACGGCAGCTCCAACGCGCCCCCTGGCGCCTCAGGCGTTTCGACGAACATCATCAGCCTGCCGTAGTGGGCCAGGGCGGTACTCGCGGAACGGCGGCACCAGGCGTGCCTGCCGAGCTCACCGCACGGTGATGTGCCCCTGTTCCACGTGCGCGAAGACACCGCCACGGGCACGGGTGGCCTCCGACAGCACCGCCTCTCCGAGCGTCCCCGCCACCTCGCGGCCATTGAGCACGACGTGCAGCGGCGCGTGCACGAGCGCCTCGGTCTGCTCGACGGCCCAGAGAATGGACTCCCAGATGAGCGGGTGCGGGTTGGCGAAGACGCCGCCGCCGATGAGCGTGAGCACCACCGTCTTCGTTCCCAGGCCTGCCGCCGCGAAGAGGGTGCCGGCGTACGCCGCGCGCAGCAGCACCCGGCAGAGGTCGAGCACCGGGCCCTCGGTGCGCGCAGTGCTGTACCCGCCGCCCGCGTAGGTCGAGGTGAACACCTGAGCGATGCGCTGGCCCTCGAGCACGGGCCCGTCCCAGTTGGCGCCGAAGACGACCTCGACCTGCTCATGAACGCCGACACACACGTCGTCGAACCGCTCGGTGAGCGCCCGCGTCGTGGCTTCGACGTCCTTCACGTTCTGGGAGAGCAGGTAGCCGCTGTCGACCCTCGAGCCCGTGCCCTCGAGCGCCGTCGCGAGCAGGTCGAGCTGCCGACCGTCGGTCTGCACGAAGCGGCTCCCGTCGTTCGCGGGCGCGGCGTAGTGACGAACGAGCGTGCCGGGGAACGCCGAGATGGAGGCGCGCGGGCCCTGCGTCGGGTCCGTGAAGTAGCGGTGCACCGGCACCAGCATCGCGTCGGGCGCCTCGAGGCAGTTGAACTGGGACGCCACCTGGAAGAGCGAGCCGGGCGAGGCCGCTGCCTGCAACAGGCCGATGTCGGTGAGCGGGTCCTGGCCGGCGATGACCGAGAACGTCACCTTCGCGCCGGCCGTTCGGTGGGCCAGCGCCTCCTGCTTCAAGCGGCCGAGGGACTTCACCGAGAACCGGCCGCCGTCGAATTGACGACCGGCGCCAGTGAGGGTCGCGCGGCCGCTCGCATCGAAGGACACCAGCCGCTGCGGGGACTTCGCGAGCTCCGCCTCGAGGCGTTCCACCATGGTGCGGTCTGCCCGGGGGCGTGCCGCGAGGGCGCTGCGGAGCTCCGTCACCTGCGCCTGCTGTCCACTGAGAATGAGGTCGATCATGTGAGGAGCCCAACCCGCCTCTGCCCACCCGAGGTGGCCTGACGTGTTTGAAGGAAATGCTGACATGTCCCGGGCGCGAGGTCGCCTGCCCGTGCGAAGGCGCAAACCAGGCCCCTCGCGAAAACAATTCTCGGAAAAATCGGCTTTTCGACCGTTTTTCCGTGAATTGGTGGCGCCAGACGTCTTGCGCTCACGGCGTGGCGCCGGGGAAGGGCCGTCCTTACCTCCCTCGCATGCGACGCCTTGCCCCTGCCCTCGTCCTCCTCGGCTTCACCGGCTGCTCCGTCATCAACCAGGGGGAGGTGGGGGTCATGCGCCGCTGGGGCAAGCTCGATGAGCAACCGGTGCAGCCGGGCCTCGTCTTCTACGAGCCGGTGTCGACGCAGGTGCTCCGCGTGCCCGTGCGCCTCACCACCGTCACCGTCGACTTCACGCTCCCGTCGAAGGAAGGCCTCAACGTCGACGCGCAGATCAGCATCCTCTACCGGGTCGAGGCCGAGAAGGCGTCGCAGGTGCTCGGCACCATCGGCGAGAACTACGAGGAGGAGCTCGTGGTGGCGGTGTTCCGCTCGGCGGCGGCTGACGTGAGCGCCCGCTTCTTCGCCCGCGACCTCTACTCGGCGGAGCGCGGACACATCGAGAAGGAGATCAAGAAGCTCATGACGGAGGTGCTGACCGGCCGTGGCTTCATCATGGAGGCGGTGCTCATGAAGGCCATCGCGCTCCCGGCCGGCCTCGCAAAGGCCATCGAGAGCAAGCTCGCGGCGGAGCAGGATGCCGAGCGCATGCAGTTCTTCATTCAGCGCGAGAAGCTCGAGGCCGACCGCCGACGCATCGAGGCCGAGGGCCTGCGGGACGCGCAGAAGATCGTCGCCGAGGGGCTCACCGAGCCGGTGCTGCGGCTGCGCTCCATCGAGGCGCTCAAGGCCTTGTCCCTGTCGCCGAACACCAAGGTCATCATCACGGACGGGAAGTCGCCGCTGCAGGTGGCCGGCAGCGGGCAGTAGCCTCGTCCCTGACGGTGGCGGTGTGCCTCGAGCGTGCAGCGCAAGCCAAGCCGAGGGTCCTCGTGCGAGTGCGCGGCTGACATGAAGTCCCTGACGGCCCAGTCACCGGGTCGACGCCTTTGCGGCAGGCTCGCTGGTGCCCCTCTCGGGATCATGACGACCCCCGCCACCATTCCGGCCATCACGTTGGCGTTCACCGAGAGGTCGGCCTCAGCGTCGTCGCCGACTCAGCACGAACGCGAAGGAGAGCAGCAGGGCGTGGAGCCCGTCGGTCGTGCTGCACCCGCACGCCGGCACGAAGACAATCGCCGGGCCGCCGCCCATGAGCCCCCCATCGGAAGCCGAACCACCCGCAGCCGGGACGCCGGCGCCGCTTCCACCCGCCGTGGGCATTCCTCCTGCGACGCCACCACTGGTGGCAGTCCCGCCGGCAGCTCCACCAGCGCTGGCACCTCCACCTGCTGCGGTGCCACCAGCTGTGGTCCCACCACCTGCAGTGCCACCACCTGTGCTGCCTCCATCTGACGCGATGATGGAGATGGAGATCAGGCCAACGTCAGACGTCTCAACCCCATCGGAGGAGACATACTCGACGAGATCCATGCCCGACGCGCCCGCATTGGCCACGTAGACCCAGGCTGGACTCGACGTCACCAGCGTGCCCTGCTGCGGCATTCTCTTCACCAAGAACGTCAGGCGATCTCCTTCATCATCAGTTCCTCCGATGGGGAGGAGCTGAGGCACTCCCGGCTGAGCCGTCACCATGGCGCCGAACGCCGTCGGCGGGCTGTTCTCCACGCGCTGCACGAAGACTCGCTGGGCCGGCGGTGTGGAGCGGTCGAAGGCGTCGGCCGCGACGACGCACCGACCCGGCGCGAAACACTGCACGGACGGCGGGTCATCGAAGCCCGCGTCGCCCATCAGGGACCTCAACCGCAGAACCCCACCATCGGGACTCACCCGCGCGGCCTCGACCTCGTTCGCGCTGCTGCTTCGGCGCTTCCAGGCGACCACGAAGCCCCAGGGTGACCAGGCCACCGAGGGCAGCTCGTCCTGGGGGGCGTCGCTGGCGATGGGAATGAGCGGCCCGGCATCGAGCTGCGGCGTGAGGAACCGGCCCACGATGTTCTCGTTCATCGCAGGCAGCTCCATCCACGTCACCAGGAACTGCCCCCCGCCCCAGGTGATGGCCGGCTGGACAAGGGGCGTGAAGCGCTGGTCGATGATGAAGGGTTGAGGGACGCTGGCCGCCGACACCAGACTGCCGCGCAGCGAGACCTGGCTCGAAGCGGTCTCGACACACGCGTAGACCACCACCCAGCCCGCGCCGTTCGACGCGACCGACACCGCATCGCAGACGTGGCCGGGCGGCGAGAGCCGCACGGGAGTCGTTACAGCGAGCGGTGGGACGTTGCCCAGTTGAAGGCGCGCGCCATACACCGTGCGCTGCTGGACCCAGGCGACATACGCGGCGGGTCCAATGGTGGCGATGGCGGTGGCCGAGACCCCGCCGTCCCAGAAGGTGATGCGCTGCGGAGTGGCGGTGTTGCCCGGGCTGATGCGCGCAGCACCCAGGCCCCCTTCGGCCTGGCCCCACACCGCCACCCACTCCATCCCGTTGAAGGCGACCGAGGGGGCGCGCTGAAAGCCCGGGTCGGCTGCGAGCGCGAAGACGCCGGCGTCTGGGGAGCTCACCGGCCCGCCGAGAACGCGCCCGAAGATGTCGCCCGTGTCGTGTCGGGTGTCCGTCCACAGCGCGAGCACGCCGGCGCTGGGAGACGCCGCGAGCACGACCTCCCGCTGCGTCGCCCGGTCGAGCGAGATGACGAAGGGCGTGCCAACCAACATGTTGGGCGCCGCGCGTTGACCGACGATGACGGGCTGCCCGTCGAGGGTCTCCTGCCAGGCCAGGAGCGTATCCGACGGGCCCGCCGAGGCCGCGGCGTTGAGGGCGGCCCGTTGGGACCTCGAGAGCGTGCGTATGGGGGAACGACTGTTCGCTATGGCGGGATCGAAGTCCGCCTGCTCGACGCGGTCGACGACGCCCGGGAGCACCGATGGGTTCGTCCACACCACGATACAGCGCACCGCAGAGCACGCGAGCGCTGGCTGCCGTACGGCTCCCACGCCTGTCACGAGGGGGCGACCGTTGACCGGCGCAACAGCGTTCCTGGCGTCGACCGTCGTGACGTACAGGTCGCTGCTTGCCCGGCCGTCTTCCCAGACGACCACGAAGTCGTTGCCCTTGGCGGCCACCGTCGCCTCATTTTGAACGCCTGCGATCACGCAGAGGTCGAGCTGGGTCAGGGAAAGTGGCTCGACGACCAACCCGCGGATGTTGCTGGACGTCAGAGGGTCCGTGCTGGTGTACGCGATGAGACAGCGGGTGCTGGTACAGGCCACCGCGGGCCGGTTGAAATCTCCTGAAATAGAGACCTGCCTCGTGACTTGAGCGGTGGTGGTCACGAAGGCCACTTGCAGTGAAGCGGCCGGCAGCACCTGACTCCACGCGGCCGCGTATGCGCCACGGCCTGTGTCCCAGGCCAGCGCCACGTCTCGTCCCGTCGAGCCCGTCAGACTCAGGTCGAACGGCGCCCCGACCCGAACGCCCGCCGACGAGAACCGCGCAGCGCGAATGCGCGTGCTTCCGATTGACCCCGCCTCCCAGGCGACGAGAAAACCACCCGTGCCTGCGGCTGCGGCGATGCGGGGTGAGGAGATGGGTTCTGCCGAGGTGCCCGACTCCAGCACCTGGCTGGGCCCGGTCACCTGGCCGCTCGTTCCATCGACAACCGCGAAGCGGAGGTCCCCGTTGTCGGTGTCCTCGTCATTCCAGACCGCGAGCCAGTTCGTTCCATCGAA
>JBILEB010000137.1:0-19972 GCA_044352295.1 Myxococcaceae bacterium | reverse complement strand
CGCCCAATGCGCTCGTGGAGACGTCGTCGCTTCATCACCCCACGAGTCGGCTCAACCTCAGTCAACGCCGACCACGACGGCGATGCGCGCTCAACTCCACCGCCGAGCCCGTGGAAGCTCAGGCCCGACGAGCCGCCCTGCTCCGCGCCACGTTGACGGCGGGCGCCTCCATCGACGATGGAGCCGCACATGAGGACTGACGCACGGTGGTGGCTCGCCCTGGGGTGTCTCGCCACCACGGCCCTGGCCCAGCGCAGGGTGCCGTTCGAGTTCGACGGTGGCCTCGCCCGGGTTCCGCCCCAGACGCAGCAGAAGCGCACGGCGCTCGAGGCCGCGCTCCCAGCGTGGCAGGAGCTCCCGGCCTCGTTGCAGACGCTCGACTCGGCGCCAGCAGGCGTCACCACGCCCACCACGCAGCTGTGGGTGTTTGCCGAGGTGAAGGCCCAGTTCCTCCGCGCCGTCGACGCCGGCGTCGCCCCCATGGTGTGGCCAGCGCCCACGCTGTGCGCGCGCAGCGCGTCGTTCACCGCGCCCACCACGACACTCCTCGCGCCGGGAGCCTCCGTCACGTGCCAGATGCGCGAGGCCGCGGTGCGCCAGCCGCTCACCGCTGTCACCCTCGCCACCTGCGTCGACCAGGAAGAGCCGGAGCGCTTCGTCTCGGCCAGCCGCGTGCCAGCCGGCCTGTCCCAGTCGGCGCTCAACTCGTTCGTCGACCAGCGCACCAACACCCTCGAGCAACAGCTGGGCCTCGCCGGCGCCGGGCTCGCGCTGGTGCCGGTGCGCCAGGGCGTGCTGCCGCCGGACTGGGTGCCGACGATGCGCTCCGTTCTCTGGAAGGTACGCGGCGCCGACACGGCCCGCCTCGCCGCCACCCGCACCGCGTTCCAGAACAGCATCACGATTCTCACCACCGACGCGCCGTGCTTCCACTCGATGAGCGGGCCCCAGCTGCGCGCGGACCTTCAGACGATGGTGGCCGAGCTGAACGCGGTCGAGGCCCACATCGCGCAGGTCATCGCGCAGGGCACCGCCGCCGCCGCCCAGCAGCGCCAGTGCCTCGTCAACCGGGGTCGAACGCGGCCGACGCTCCCCGTGCCCGCGCTCACCGACGAGGAGCGTGAGTTCGTCGCCTTCTGGCTCGGCGGTGTGTACTGGCGCATGCGCGGCGCGGGGCTCTTGCAGCTGGGCTCCACGCAGAACGCGCGCACCTACTTCGCGCGACGGCCGTTTCGCGAAATCGCGCGCCTCGCCAACGGCACTGCGGTGGGTGAGCGCGCGGCCGACGCCCTCTACTGCGGCCTCTTCGATGGCTGGGGCTCGTGGATGGACATGGGCACGTCCATGAACCCGTCGGGGCCCGCGGAAGACAACCAGGACATGTACGACGACCTCGTGGGCATGACGAACCGCGGCCGGGAGCAGGTCGCCGCGAAGACGCTCGCGACGAGCCCCTGCTTCCTGCTCAACGTCTCCGGGAACAAGCACGCCGAGGAGCAGCTGCGCGACTCGAACTACGACACGCAGGCGTTGTTCGCCGGCGGCCTGCAGATGGGGCCGTGTTACCTGTACTCGCTCAACCCGCTGCAGAACTTCAATTGGTACACGACCGCGCAGGCGCAGGCGCCCTATTCGGGGTTCCTCGAGGGCTTCACCGCGCTGGGTGAATTCTGCACGGGCGCCGCGCTCGGCCTGGGGTTGACGAAGTCGCTCCTCAACGGGACGCCGACCGGGCAGCCGCCGACGAACGCGTGCGGGACGCGGCAGTGCGGCGTCGACGCGTGTGGCGTGTCGTGCGGGGCGTGTGTCGGCGGGCTTGCGTGCGACGCAGCTGGCCAGTGTGTCAATGGGGCGGGCGGTGGAACCGCAGGCGGGAGTGCGGGTGGTGCATCGGGTGGAGCCGCAACGGCCGGTGGCAGTGCGGGCGGCTCTTCTGGCGGATCCGCAGCAGCTGGTGGCACCGCGGGTGGTTCTTCCGGCGGGTCCTCGACGGCGGGCGGCTCCGCGACTCAAGAAGGAGCGATGCCTTCGACCGGGTGCGGCTGCTCGAGCGGGGCCGTGAATGGTCTGCTCCTGCCCGGGCTCTTGTTCCTGTGCCGACGGCGAGCTCCGCGGGTTCGGACGAAACCTGATGCGCCTCGAGGCATCGCCGTTCACGTCTCCTGCCGAGGCGACGGAGTTGCCGAACGGCGCAGGCTGGTTCGACTCGGCTGTCCAGGCGGCGGTGGTCATGGGCAGGAAGAACTTGAAGAAGCTCGTTCAGGCCGGCGGCGAGCACGCGGCACCGGCGCACACCGGTCGAGCCGGGCTGACCCCCGGCTGGCCTGGCCGGCAGCGGAACTCGAGGTAACGCACCGGACTCGCCGAGGCAGACCCGGTCACCACCGCCACCGACCCCACCGGAATCGCGACGCCAACCACGGCGCCGTCTTCGTGGCCCAGCAGCTCCCGGCTGATCTCGAACGCCCCACCTCCGCACGCAGAGGCCATCGCGGTGTACGCCCGCTGCCGTTCCGCGGCGTTTCGTTCGGCGGCGTAGGGGCCGAGGTCCAGGTAGAACTGCACGAGGCCACCGCCCCGTCGGTCATCCGCCTCTCCGTACGAGACGCCGTCGCGGCGCTCGACCACCCGGACCGTCGAAAGGACCGTCGAACAGCCCCCCAGCAGAACGAGACACAGCGAGAACACGACGCTTCGAAGCAGCGAGCGAATGGGCATGGGCATCTTCATCGAACGGCTCCAGGTGAGTGGTTTCAGACGTGGAACCCCGCCCGCTCGCCCGCGTTGAATGTCAGCCCGCGAAACTGAGGCGTCCTCCAGACGGTCAATGTGATTTCGATAGGTTGCTGGGGGACGAGCGCATCGACATCATGGACTCCCCTGGAAGTCTTCGCGCCTGGGCGTCGTGGCGAGCACCGCCTCAAAGAAGGCGGCGGCGCGGGACATTGATGAATTGCGCTCGTTTGCCCGGGTTGTTCTTCCCCTCCCTCGACCTCATCGAAGAGCGCAGGCTGCTTCGGACATCACTCAGAACCGACCAAAACAGACACGCATTCTCGAGGAGGAAGGGGCGACGACGACGGACAAATCTTGGTCCAGCGGGGGGTCACCGCGACGGCTCGAAGTGCTTCGTGTGGCGTCGAGCACCCGCCTCAGGTCTCGCGGTTGCGTCGGGGGCCTGGCGGAGTCTCAGAGAACCTTGCTGAGCCCAACCAGCGCCTGCGACTTGTCGGTCAGGACCTCGGTCCTTCGCCGCGTCTTGACTTCGTCAGAGGTGACGAAGCCGTCGCGGTTGAGGTCGTTCGCGCGGAGCTCTGCGAGGCCCCGCTTGACGCCTCCGATGAACCCACCCCGCGTCACAGCGACGTCTTCGTGGCCAAACCATGATTTCTGGACCAGCTGAGTCTCGAACGACTTCATCCCGCGAGCCGCGACGTCACCCTTGCTGGCTGCCGCGTCGCGAGCCGAGCGCTCACTCGTGCTGAGAACGCCATCACGGTTGGTGTCCCAGCGGGAGGCCTGGCGGATCAGCTTGTTGGCTGCGGCATCGACGGTGGACAGCTTGATGCGGAAGCTCATGACGTTCTTTCAGGTTCGACGAGGTTGAGGGCTGACAACGTGAGGTGATGTGCGGCACTGTGTTCTGAAGAAGGTATCGGCTCACCCCGCGCCGGCGCCCAGGCCGTGACGGACAATCGGCTTTGCAGGGTGTGTCTCGCGGGCAACAGGTCTTGAGCCGTCGCCCGTCTCCCGTCGCCCGGCGTTCCCAGCCTCCCCCACGCGGAGTACAGCCCCGGGACCGATGGTCGACGCCTTCCTCCTCGGCTTGTCCGTGCCCGCGCGGCATGGCCTCGAGGCTCCGGGAGCCGGGGCGCCGCTCGAGGGTGAGGGCCTGGTCCCGCTCGAGTCGCTCTACGCGCTGAAGGACATGGCGTGGGCCGTCTATCTCCAGGACGGCGCGTGGCGGCTGCACGTGGCCTCGGGGCTCGAGGTGACGCTCAACGGTGCGCCGACGGGCGGTCACGCGCTGACGACGGGCGACATCATCGGCGGAGACGACGTCTGGCGCTTCGTGGTCGGTGCCTGGCCCGGCGCGACGGACCCGTCGTTCGACGAGAAGACCCACGCAGCGCCTGACGACGAGGGCCTCGCGCTGGTCTACCGCGACGTGTTGCTCGAGCGCGGCGCGCCCCTCGCCGAGGCGTTGCGGCGGCCGGTGCCCATCACCGAGCAGGCGCGCCACCTGTGGCCCTTCGCGCGAGACGTCGCCCGGGGCTTCGTCGAGGCGCGCTTCACCGGGCCCCACGTGCGCGCGCTGGTGACGCGGCGGCCGACGTTCGACCTCGTCGACTTCGTGCAGGCCGTGACTCAGGTCGCCGCGACCGAAACCCACCTGCGCGTCGTGCGCACCTGGGGCCTGTCGACCGACGATGGCGTGCAGCTGGCCCTGCTGCTCGCGCGCGCGCCCGGGCTCGAATCCCTCGAGCGCCTCGAAGCCGGCGCCCGCGGCGCGTTCCTTCTGGCCGACTTCCGCCAGGAAGACCGGCTCGAGGCGCCCGAGCGGCGGGTGCGCTCCATCACCAGCCCCCGGGAAGGGCCCGCGCGCGCCCTCTCGCTCGAGGTGGTGTCGTGGGACGGGTGGACCTCACTCGAGCCGCTCACCTCGCTGCGGCGGGTGACGCTCGACCAGCACACCTCGCTCGTCTTCTTCGACGGCGCAGGCGCGCTCACCGCAGGTACCGAGGGGCCCGTGACGCTGCGCCGTGACGACGACTGGGTGCTCGAGGTGTCAGACCGAACGCCTGACTCGGTGACGCCCCGGCTGCGGGGCCTGCCGTTACGGGGCGCGTTCGGCGTGGGGCCCGGCGACGTCGTCGAGCTCGTGCCGGGGCTGACGTGCCGTCTCGGCCCGGGGTGAGTCGTCGACGGACGACGCGGCCTCCTCGGCCTCGCGCTCAGCGCGAGACGGACAGCGCCTCGGCCTGGCGTCGCAGCTGCTCGGCCGTCCCCACGGTCAGCCGCCTGGGGAGGCCCGTGCGGGTGAAGCCGAAGAGGCCTCGGTCGCGGCCAAGTCCACCAGGGGCGGTGGGCTGGGAGGCGTCTGAGACAGGGCGAGCGCCACCACGAGACCGAGTCCTCCTCGAGCATTTCACGATTGGCCCGCTCGAGGGCGTTTCGTGGAGCGCCCTCAGGGCACGAGCGGCACGTTGCTGAAGGCCAGCGGCCCCTGGGGGTACGGGCTGGTGACGCGGTTCTCGCTGCGCGGCGGGTACGAGTTGAGCGTGACGCCGTAGCTGGTGGGCTTCACGGCGCTCCAGCCGCCGGGCTGGCCGCGCTGCGCCGCCGGGTCGACCGCGAGGCTCAAGGTCGCCTCGTAGAAGGGCCGCCCGTCGGAGGTGACGCGCCGCTGGAAGACGACGTTCGACGCGTCGCCCTCGAGCAGCCGAACGCCCTGCGGCAGGTCGAGCTTGCCCTTGATGACCGCGTCCCCCGCGTAGTCGGGCGCGGTGAGGGTGAGCTTCGTGCGCACGGGAATGTCGCGGCCGTTCACTGGCTCGCCGCGCGTGATGGACTTGACGGTCAGCTCGCTCGCGCGGTTCGACCGCATCACGTTGGTCGGCACGCCCGAGAGCGTCTTCGAGCGCGGCGAGGTCTGCGGGTCGAGGTCCTTCACGACCGAGAGCAACGCGCGGCGCTGCTGCTCGGCGCCATCGACGGGCACGGGGCTACGCGGCGAGGTGGTCGCGGGAGCGGAGGGAGTCGAAACGCTGGGGGTCGGCATGGTCGTTCCTCGAGAGGCCTGCGAGTGATGCGGCGTGAAAGGTGAGAGCAATCACCGGTCCAACGACGCCACCCGCGCGATTTTCGACACTTGCCGACCTGCGTGAACGACGCGCACCGGAGCATGCGTGGTCCATGGGACTGTGCGTGCTCCATGGAGCAGGCGGTCAGTCGACCAATTGCGCGTCGCACAGCGCGCGCGCGCGGACCCACCGATGGTCACCGTTCGACGAGGGGCCTGGCTCGGGTCGCGGCGCACGTGTCACCCACGAGGTACCACCGCCGCCCCGGCTCGTCTGTCCAGGGGCCCCCACGACCGGGAGCTCCTCCTTCGGTCTCCCCGTACTCAGTTCCCGAAAACCCTTCCCCGAGCGCGGCGCGCCCCAACGCCCCCCCTCGATGCCCTTCCCGTTTTCAGCTTTTTTCCTGTCTTTCGTTGCTCGAGACCGCCGGCCGACACATCATCAATTGACGCGCGTTGGCTCTTCGTCGGCGACGACGACTCGGCGCATTCGGCGGCCATCTTCTTCAGCCTCATCGCGCCCTGCAGGCTGCGCGGCCTCGAGCCCGAGAACGTCAAGCCACCCAGCGCTCCATCACCGCCTTGAGGGCCTTCACGTCGAGCGGCTTGAGGAGCAGGTCATCCATGCCGGCCTCGAGGCAGTGCGCGCGGTCTTCGGGGAAGGCGCTCGCGGTCAGGGCGACGATGGGCAGCCGCGGCGAGGCCCCCAGCCGGCGGAGTTCGCGCGTCGCCTCGAAGCCGTCCATCACGGGCATCTGGCAGTCCATCAGCACGAGGTCGACGCGGTTCCGGGCGAGCCAATCGACCGCCTCCTTGCCGTTCTGCACGCACGTCACCTCGAAGTTCAGGCGCGAGAGCACCAACTCGGTGAGGCGTCGGTTGACCGGGTTGTCCTCGACCACGAGGACGTGCTTGCCGCGGCCGTCGAATGGGGGCTGCTCTTCCTTCGACGCATCCGTGGGAGGCGCGGCCGTGGGCGCCGCGGCCACCGTGAACCAGAAGGTCGCGCCCCGGGCCGCGTTGTTGCGTGCGCCCACCTCGCCGCCCATCTCCTCCGCCAGCGTGCGGGTGATGGAGAGGCCGAGCCCGCTCCCGCCCCGCTCGGAGTCGAGCTGGCTGAAGGGGCGAAAGAGCTGCCCCAGCCGGTCCGGGGCGATGCCCGGCCCCTCGTCGCTGACCTCGAAGCGCAGCCGGTCACCCTCGACCGAACCCACCACCCGGACCTCGCCGCCCTCCGAGAACTTGATGGCGTTGTTGACGAGGTTCGACAGCATCTGCCGTACCCGGATGCCATCGAGCAGGTACGCAGCGCCGGGTGGCCCGCGCCACTCGTGGTGCAGCGGATGGGTGCGCTCCCGCGCCGACGCCGAAAAGAGCGCGCACGTCTCGGTGATGATCTCTTCGGGCTGCGTCGGCGTTGGGGTGATGGGCAGGCGCCCGCTCTCGGCGCGCGTGAGGTCCAGGACGTCGTTGAGCAGGGCCAGCAGCAGCTGTCCCGAGCGGAGGATGACCTCGGTCGCCTCACGCCGCTGCGGCTCGGGCAGGTCGTGCGCCTGGAGCAGCTGCGCCATGCCCAGCACGCCATTGAGCGGCGTGCGGATCTCGTGCGACATGGTGGCGAGGAAGCGGCCCTTGGCCGCGTTGCCCGCCTCGGCCCTCCGCCGGGCAGCGCCCAGCTCGAGCAGCGTGACGCGGAGTTCGTGTACGAGGTAGGCCGCCGGAAGCCCCACGAAGCTCGAGACGCAGACCATGCTGGACCCCGCGGTGAGCCACCAGGCCGCGCCCACGGGCTGGCCGGCGACGGTCCACACGGCCGAGTCCCGGACGAAGAACCACAGGGCTCCGAAGCTGACGACGACCCCGGCCTGGGCGAGCCAGAAGGCGCGCCGGTCGAAGAGGACACCCGCGAGGGCGGGCACGGCGCCCAGCCACACCGCCCCGAGGCTCAGCGGACCGGCGTAGGCGAACAGCACGAGGCCCGCGAGCCCAGGGAGCCCCGTGACCACCAGGGCGCGCACCACGTCAGGGAAGCGGCCCCTCCACGCGGCGACCAGCGTCAGCATGGCGGCCGCGTCGAAGACGGCGATGACCGGCAGGTGGTTGCTGAGCGCGAGCCAGATACCAGCCGCGACCGGCACGGCAGCCAGCAGCGTGGTCACGGCGATGAGCCGATTGAGGATGACCGCGCGGAGCCGTTCCAGCTCGCGGGCATCGTCGGCGATGGTGTCGTCCGGGCCGGGCCACATGCCTCACCACAATACGCAGCCTCAGGCCGCACAGGCAGGCTCCTTTCGGGCGAGGCCCGCGCGCTGCTGCTCGTTCGAGTTCGACTGGCAGCTCGCCGATGGGGTACTCGGCACCCCTGAACCAGGTCGCCCGCGTGCTCACGTTCGTCGTGAGCGCGCTCATCATCGGCGGCGCGCCGTATTTCGGCTCGGGCACCGCCCGCGATGCGCCGCCCAGGTGCGGCTGGGCATTCTCCAACTCCTCCCGGCAACGATGACCGAGGGCGCTCTGGTCGTGGCGCGCTTCGAAGGACCGGTTTCCTGCGAGGCCGTGACGGCGCAGCGCGTCACCGTTGCCGCCGCGCTGGCGCTGAGGGCGAGGTCGACTCCACGAGCGAGAACCCCCGGGGTGCACTCACGAGCCGAAGGCTGTCGAACGTTTTCCTCGAGACCACGTGGGGAATCCCGGCGAGGCCCTGGAGGTCGACGAGCGAGGCGCTGCGTCAGGGGCAGGGGACGGTTCGGTCGAGCGCGGCGACGGCCCTGGCGATGGCGCCGTCGTCGCTGACGGGGGCCTGGGTGAAGGCGCGAACCTCGTCGGCGGCAGCGGCGTTGGCGGCGCGGAGCTGGCGGTGGAAGAGCGAGCCGAGGGTCGAGACGAAGGCGCGGGCGGCGTCGCGCTCGCCGCCCTCGGCGCAAGACAGGCGGCGCATGCGCTCGCGGAGCACCCCGGCGAGGCCACGGGACGAGGCGCGGCGCACCTGGTTCGCGGCCCGCTCGTACAGGTCCGTTCTCTGGGCGGGCAGCTGCTTGTCGGTGTCGCGCCAGCAGCGCACGCCGAGGAGCGCGTCGTAGATGGCGAGGTGGGTCGACGGCGTGAGGCGCGCCACCAGGGTCGAGTAGCCCGACGTCCTCGAGGGCACGGGTTCGGCGCTGTAGTAGCCCATGGCGGCGTCGCAGTCCGTGAGGCTGTCGAAGGAGCACGTCCACACCTCTGACAGCATCGACAGGTGCATGAAGAACAGGAGCGAGGCCTCGATGCGCGCCGCCTGCACGCGGGGCTCGGTGCCCGCGGTGCCCTGCACGAAGGCCTCGTCGATGATGGGCTTGAGGCGGGCCGGGCCGGCGCACCGGTCGGGGGCACTGGCCGCGATGGCGGGGTCGCTCTGGCAGGCGAACTTGTCCATCACCGGCAGCTCGGGCTCGGTGATGTCCTGCCGTCGGGCGACGCGCGAGGCCAGGCCGTTCATCGTCGAGTACTCGAGGCGCGCGGCGGTGAAGTCATCGGGCGTCGGCTCGTTGGGATTGTTCCACAGCCTCGCGCCCATCGCGTCGTACGCGCGGACACGCGCGGCCGCGGCGGGGATGTTGGGAGAGCCGAAGCGGTACATGCCATCGTCCGAGGGGCAGGCCGGCCAGCCGCTGGCGCCGGCGTCGCGAGCCAGTGGCTGGTAGTCCATCGCGGGCCTCGCGCAGGCCGACAGGTCCTCGGAGACGGCGCCGCAGAACGAGAGCACGCCTGCATCGGGCGGCGGCGGGAGCCTCGTGGGCGGCGGCGGCGTGCACGCGAAGAGCGTGGCCGCGACGAGCAGGGAGGACGAAACGGCGGGAACGGGGAGCGGCCTCATGAATCAGTGCCCCTGGGGTTGGAACCGGCGTGGGTGGGAGCGTCTTCAGGGGTGGTGCTGGCCTCGGGTGAACGCCCACCGAAGGCGCGGCCGAGGTCGACCGACACCGTGACGCTCCGGCCGGGGCCGTTGATGCTCGAGCCGTGGAAGCGCCATGGACTGTCGAACAGGTTTTCAACCCCGACGACGAGCGTCAAGGCTTTCGCGAGGCGTACCCAGGTGCGCAGGTGCACGACGGCAAAGCCGGGCGTGCCGTACCGGGGAATGCGGCCGTCGGCGTAGTCGGTCAAGGCGAGGCGTTCCTGCGGCACCGCCCACTGCAGCGCGGCGATGGCCCCAAACCAGGGGCGAGCGGCCCAGGCGAGCTCGGCGGTGCCGTTGACGGGCGGTGTCCTCGACAGGGGCACCCGCGGCCTGAGCGCGAGCGTCTCGGGAGCGCCGAAGCCGGGCACGCCGAGGGCTGGCCCTTCGCTCCAGGTGGCCGACGCCGTCGCGCGGAGGGACAGGTCGAGCGGCAGCAGGACCCGCGCCGACAGCTCCACCCCGCGCAGCTCGCTCAGCGCGGGGGCGTTCTCGAGGCGAAGCTGCGACCAGGCGCCGGAGCAGGCGGGCGTGGCAGGCGGGCAGTCGGCCGTCGACTTCGACACCTTCGTCACCGCGCCCTCGAGCCAGGTGGCGAACAGCCACGCATCGACGAAGACGCGGTGGTGGCGCAGGCGCAGCCCGGCCTCGACGGTGTAGGCGGTCTCGGGGCCCAGGAGCGGGTTCTCGAATTGAAAGCCAGGGCCCGTCGCCTGCCGGGCCGTGAGGTCGTCGAGGTTGGGGGCGCGGAACGAGCGGTCGGCAGTGAGGAAGCCGCGCAGCGTCTCGCGGCCGAGCTCGACGCCGACGTGGCCCACCAGCGCGGGGAAGAGCCGCGACGTCGGGCTCGCGCCGCTCGAGGGGTCGCCCGGTGCGTACACCGTCGAGAAGCCCGGGCGCAGGCCGCTGCGCACCGTCAGCCAGGGGCGGGGAGTCCACCGGGCCACCGCGAAGAGCCCGCCGGTCGCGGCCCGGGAGCCCTCGAGGTACTGGCCGCGGCTGCGCACCACGGAGACGCCGGTGTCGGTGAAGGCGACGCTCGCGCTGGAGCGGAGGAAGTCGACGTACACCTCGCCGCCGGCAGACAGGACGAGCGGCGCGTCGAGCAGCCTCAGGCGGGCCGACTGGGCCCGCAGCGAGACGCCCAGGGTGTCGACGACGTCGTCGCCGCGCTCGACGAGGTTGGCCGAGGTGAAGTCGTGGCGCCGCCGCTCGGACTGCTGCTGCCACGAAACGGTGGCCCGCAGGCGCGAGAGCAGCCCGTCGAGGGGTTTCTCCCAGGCGCCGTAGACGAGCGTGCGGAACTGGCGCTCGTAGGTGAGGCACTCGCCGGCTGGCGCAGCGGGCGCGGGGCACTGGTCGGTGCGCGGCGAATCGAACTGCCGGTAGAGGTATGCCGCGAGGGTGAGGCGCTCGCCGGTGGGGAAGGTGGCCTCGGCGCGCGCGTCGCCGGTGAGCTCGGAGAAGCCGGTGCCGAGCTGGGTGCGCAGGCCGGGCTGGGCGTCGAAGGGCAGGCTGGCGTCGTACTCGGCGTAGCGCGGCACCCAGGGCAGCACCCCGCGCGGCGTGGACGTCACCGGGTTGAGCACCGGCGGCCCGGTGAGGAGGCCCGCGCGCCGGGTGCCGACGCCCCCGAGGAGCGACAGCGTGATGCCGTTCTGGAGGCGATGGGACAGGTCGAGCTGGAGCCGGCCTCCGCGCTCGAGGTCGGCCGTCGCGCCACGGAGCATCACCGTCGGCTCGACGCGCGTCCCCGAGGTGGAGCGGGTGCTCTCGAGCGGGACGGCCATGATGACGCCCCCGAGCGCGTCGCTGCCGTGTTCGGTCGAGGCGCCGCCCCGCAGCACCTCGAGGCGCTCGATGCTCTGCAGGTCAAAGGTGAAGAAGTACTGGTTTGGGCCCTGGCGGAAGGTGCTGGTGTTGATGCGAATGCCGTCGAACTCCAGCAGCGTCTGCTGGCCCGTCAGCCCGCGGATGTAAGCGGAGCCCTGGCCGTGGGCCGTCTGCTGGACGAAGACGCCGGGCTCGTAGCGGAGGGCGTCTGGGGCCGAGCGGGGCTGACGCCTGCGGAGGTCGCGGCGGCTGACGGCCGAGACGGCCCGCCCCTCGTCGTTCGACTCCTGCTCGGCCACCACCGTCGTCTCGAGCGGGGCCTGGGCGCGCGCCGGCAAGGACGCGACGGCGCAGACGAGGGCGGTGCGCAAGGCGCAGCGGGCGAGGCGGGGCGCTACCCGCTCGCGTCTGGTTCCAGCGGCCGTGCGACCGGTGGTGGCGCGCCCGGGCACGCGCTCGGGGAGCAGGTCTGCCTCGTCGAGCCCGAGCGTCACCTCTCGAGCGCCGCACGAGGGAGTCACGGCTCCACTCTCCGCCGAAGGGAGAAGCGATTGAAAGCAGAAAACGGGAGAGCGCTCATCTGCGGCGCGTGCTGAGCTTCTCTCCACCCGGGGACCATCCACACCACCCGCAAGACGGCCGAGGAGCGCCTGCTTCAGCTCGGCCATCAACCCCCTCGCGAATCATCCTCCCACCCACCACCGCCCAGCCCTCGCTGCCTCTGGCCAGTGACGGACAGCGTCAAGCAGGTCCACCGCGCTCGTCCGTGAGGCACTCGTCGTTCCAGGGGGCCACAGGACCGGGAGTTCCTCCTTCGGTCTCCTTGTGCGCAGCCCCGAAAACCCTTCCCGCAGCCCGGCGGGCCCCAACGCCCCCTCGACCCCTTTGCCGTTTCAGCTTTGTTCGACTTGTTCCTTGCTCTTGAGCGTCATGGTTGGGGGGCGTCAACAGAAGGCGAGCAGGGCCGCAACCCATGTCGCTTGAATCTGCTGGGCGCTGACCGCAAGCCCCTCGGGGCAGGTGAAACCTTCGGGCGACGCATGCCGTTGGCCAAGCGACAACGTCGCCCGGGCCGACAGGTGGTGCCGCGTTTCGACGGGCCCGTAGCCTGTCACCGCTCGTGACGTTCCCCCCACCGCGAGCAGGAGCACGCCTCGAAAATGAACGCCTTCGCCCGGTCCTTGTCGTCCTCGCGCTGGTTCCTGTCGCTCCCGCTCGCCGCGATGCTGGCCTGTGGTGGTGGGACGTCTTCGGTCGGAGGCTCACGCCCCGACGGAGGTACGTCCCCCGGTCCTGATGGCAGCGTGGCTGATGCTGGTGGAGGCCCTGGTGGCGGGGGCGGTACCGGCGGCAGTGGTGGTGGTGCCGGCGGTGGTGGTGCCGGCGGTGGTGGTGCCGGCGGTGGTGGTGGCACCAGTGGAGGTGGTGCCAGTGGCGGGAACGGTGCCGAGCTTGACGCTGGAGGCCTGGCGCCCGACGCAGGGGCGGGGCCCGATGCCGGCGTGGCCGCCGACGCTGGCGTGGCCATCGACGCCGGGGCGCCCTTCGACGGCGGGGGCACCTTCCCGGACGGCGGGTGGCTCGTCTCGGCCAGCTTCACCTGCCCGAGCGCGTCGCCCGTGTGCGGACCGTTCCCCGCCGTCACCCAGACCTTCGCCTCCTACCGCAAGGACGTCTCCCTGTCCGACAGCGACTACCCGGAGCAGGGGGCCGCGCCGGTGAACGGTGGCCGGCTCCACATCGCCGGCGTCGCCACGGCCTCGGGCATCGCCGAGCGGGTCCGCATCAACGGGGTGCTCGTCGACGACCTGCTGCTGCAGGCGCAGATCGACTGGTACCACGTCTGGCCGCGTGAGGTCGTCGCGGGTCAGCCCGTCTGGGTGGCGTTCCACTCGCGGCTGGCGAGCTGGGACACGGCGCAGACCGGCACCGTGAGCGTCGAGTCGCTCTCGGGCACGCTCTTCTCTGCGACCTTCCCGGTCACCCGCACCCCGATGCCGCTGCGCTACGTCACGACGGCCGAAGACGGCGGCGTGATGCTCGTGCACGTGATGAACGTCGACCCGGCGCCGCAGACCATCTCGCGCGTCATCGTCGACGGGCGCGACGTGACCTCGGCCACGTGCATGCCGCGCTCGACGCTGGCCCCGGGCGAGCACGTCTTGCTGCGCGTGCCCCAGTGCACGCCGAAGCAGCCCGGCGCTCCGTGGACGGTGGTGCTCGACATCGCTGGCCGGCCGTCGTCGGTCGGCGTGGGGCGCGTGGTGCCCGAGTTCTTCCCCATCGAGTCGTGGGTGACCACTTCGGACTGTCCGTTCCCCGGCGGCAACGCCGCCAACCTCACCCGACACCAGGCCGCGGGCATCGACACGCACTTCACGCGCTTCGGGACGACCTGCTCGTCGGGGCTCACGGGCCGGAGCATCGCCACCACGAGCCTCGCCGGGCAGGCCGGGCGCTTGCGGCTGCTCATCACGGCCGAGGGCTCGAACGACATCGCCAGCGCGTCAGACATTGCCACGGCGCTGCCCGACACCCGCTTCGTCGCCGGCTTCCTCACCGGTGACGAGTCGGACAAGGACTACCTCACCACCGAGGGCTTCCCGAGCCCCTTCCCGACGCCAGAGACGAAGGCCCGGCTGTCGCGCACGATGTGGCGCCACTACCCGCAGGTCCCCACGTACAACGGTGGGCTGACGCACAAGAAGGTCGGTGCGTTCGCCGGCATGGCCGACATCCATGGCATGGACTTCTACATCGCTGCCTGCGCGCCCCACGTCACCACCTGGGGCTCGCGCATGCTCGCGCGCGGGTCCTACGACTACCTCAACAACGCGCGGAACAACCACGCGCCGCTGCCGACGTGGCTCTACGCGCAGGGCCTGTCGAACGTGTGGAACAAGACCCAGCCGCTCACCAACAACTTCATCCGCGTCCAGCCTACGGCGACCGAGATCCGCTACCAGGCGCTCAGCGTCGTCGCCGCCGGCGGGAAGGGGCTGATGTGGTTCCAGTCGAACCTGGCCGACGCCAACGCGCTCCCGGACTCGTGGAACGCCATGGCCGGTTCGGGGCGGGCGATTCGCGGCGTTCGGCACTGGCTGCGCGAGGGTGACCCGGCGGGCCTCGCCTCGGTCATCACCCCCGGTACGGCGATGAACCCGCAGCCGGTCATCGCCGCCGTGCGCGCGCGTGACGCCATCGTCGTCACCGTGCTCTCGCAGAACGTCACCAGCGAGCCGACCGACCCCGCCTGCGCCGCCATCTTCGTGGCGCCGATTCCCCGCTTCGTCTTCGGCACGCATACCTCCGAGGTCAGCGTTCGCCTCCCCGATGACTTCCGGGCCGCGGACCTCTTCGAGGTGACCACCGCCACCACGCCGAGCGTCGTCTCTGGGCCGCCGGTGACGGTCAGCGGCCGCGAGCTGCGCTTCCCGGTGACGCTCGACCAGACGGCCCCCGCGCGGATCTTCGTCATCGCCGGTGACGCCGCGGCGCGCCAGGTCGCCGCGGCGGCGACGCTGGGCCCCTGACGCGCGACCAAGGCCCGGGCGGCGGCGGGGGCGCACTACCGCTCTCGCCACGAGCCTATCCTGGGCGAGCAGGGCCTCGTCCGTACCTCGTTGCACACCGCGACAGCATCACCCTCGCGCCGGCGCACCCTCACGGACGAGGAGTACCAGCGCATGCACTCGGCGGCGATCGCCATCACGCGCGAGATCGGCGTCGACACCGGTGGCTCGAACGTGCAGTTCGGCGTCGACCCGAAGACCGGCCGAATGGTGGTCATCGAAAGGAACCCGCGCGTCTCGCGGTCCTCGGCGGTCGCCTCGAAGGCCACTGGCTGCCCCATCGCCGAGATCGTCGCGAAGCTGGCCGTCGGGGAGTCGCTCGACGAGCTCGAGAACGACATCACCCGCGACACGCCCGCGTCCGTCGAGCGACTCCGCCGTCACGAAGATCCCCACGTTCAACTTCGAGAAGGTCCAGGGCGCCTCGAAGGCGCTCGGCACGATGATGCGCTCGGTCGGCGGGGTGATGGCCACCTCATGTCCGATCTCCCCCACGCACTGCGCCACCCGCTCGGCCTCCGTCGAGGGGCGACGTCAGAGCTGTGCGCCGACGCCGGACCCCCGACACGAGTACGACCGCGATGAAGAGCGCGACACCGGCTCCGCTCGTGCCGCAGCCGCAGCCGACCTCGACGATACCGGGCGTTTGTGGGCCCTCGAGGCCCGCGTCGGTGCCTCCCATCATCTCGCCCGAATCTGCACCTGCGGCGCCGCCAGCCGTTCCACCTGCGGTGCCGCCAGCCGCTCCACCTGCGGTGCCGCCACCCGCTCCACCCATGCACACGCGCCGGCCGCTCACTGGATCGATGTCGACCTGCTGGTCACAGTCGTTGTCCTTGAGGTCGCAGATCTCGGGCGCGCCGCGGTACACACTGCGATCATTGTCGTTGCAGTCGCCGTCGCAGTTCGTCTGGCCATCTCCGTCTCCGTCGAAGCACACGGAGCACAGCGCCGGGCGGGCCGGAAGAGCGTCGACGTACGAGTCGCAGTTGTCGTCGACGCGGTTGCAGCGCTCGCTCGCGTGGGGGTTGATGTTCGGGTCGAAGTCATTGCAGTCACCACAAACGGGCGCGAAGCCGTCACCATCGCGGTCCATCTGGCCTTCGTCGACCTGCCCGTCGCAGTCGTCGTCGACCATGTTGGACGGCACCTCGAAGGTATGCGGTCCGATGTTCGCGTTGGTGTCGTTACAGTCTCCGAAACATACGGGAACACCGTCGCTGTCCTCGTCGAAGCCCTCGTCGAACTGGCCGTCGCAGTTGTTGTCCTGGCCGTCGCAAACCTCGGGGCTGGCCGAGACTGGGCCCGAGGCCGGGTGAACCGAGGCGTTGTAGTCATTGCAGTCGCCGGCGCAGGTGCCGACGCCGTCGCCGTCGTTGTCGGTGTCTTCGTCGACGCGCCCGTCACAGTTGTCGTCCCTGAGGTTGCCGCAGACCTCGCGGCGGGTCGGGTTGACGGTCGGGTCCATGTCGTTGCAGTCCCCAGCGCACACCGCGACACGGTCGCCGTCGACGTCGAAGCCCTCGTCGACGCGGCCGTCGCAGTTGTTGTCGAAACCGTCGCAGCGCTCGACGGCGCCCGGGTTCACGTCGCCTATCTTATCCTGGCAGTCGCGCATGCCCGGGGGGCCTCCGGTTGAGAAGCCGTCGCCGTCTTCGTCGGTGTTCTCGTCGACCTGCCCATCGCAGTCGTTGTCGAGATTGTCACCCACCAGCTCGCTCCGGGTCGGACCCACGGTACGCCCGCCTCGCGCGGGGTCGTCGTTGCAGTCACCCTGACAGTTGGTGACGCCGTCGCCGTCGAAGTCGAAGCACGGCGCGCCGCGGCAGACGTTCGAGTCATCGATGACCGAGTTGCAGTTGTTGTCACGGCAATCGCAGATCTCGGCGCCGCCGGGCTTGTTGAAGCCGTCGGTGTCATCGCAGTCGTTCTGGCAGGTCGTGATTCCGTCACCGTCCTGGTCGAAGCCGTCATCGACGATGCCGTCGCAGTCCTCGTCGCGGCCGTCACAGAGGAGCTCGGGGTCGTTGATGCCACCGTCGGGGTCAAAGCGCGGCCCGCCGGCATCGGGAAGCAGCGTCGGAAGCACCTCGCCGCCGCAGGCGCCCTGCCCCATGCCCATCAGGCACATCTGGGCGCCGTCGCGGCAGATGCCCTTGCCGCGGGTCCGAGCCGGCCCCGAGTAGCAGGCGGTGTTGTTGCCATCGATGCGGTTGTCGCAGTCATTGTCGATGTTGTCGCAGATCTCGGGTGCACCCGGCTTGATGGCCGGGTCCATGTCGTTGCAGTCGCAGACGCCGCCGTCGAGAGCCGTGATGCACAACGCGCACGACACGAAGCTATCCATGTCGCGGTCGAAGTTGCCGTTGTCGACGATGCCGTCGCAGTCGTCGTCGGTGCCGTCGCACATCTCGGTGCGCGGGAGCGTGGGGCCGACGCAGGCGCCCCAGGCACCGGCGGTGTTGCAGCCCTGAATGCCCGTGCGGCACACGCCCCTCGGCTGGCAGGTGGGGCCGGGGCACGCGCCCGCGTACGTCGTCGGCGGGGGGTTATTGCCCATCGAGTCCGAGAAGCAGGTCCGCGGCATGACGTCGTCGAGGCGGTTGTTGCAGTTCTGGTCGATCATGTCGCACAGCTCGACGGCGCCCGGGCGGATGGAGGCGTTCGAGTCGTCGCAGTCGCAGTTGGTGCTGAGGCCGCACGCCACGCAGGCGCGGAAGCCGTCGTTGTCGACGTCGAAGCCGTCATCGATGTCGCCGTCGCAGTCGTCGTCCTGGTTGTTGCAGAGCTCAGGCGTCGGCACGCGCTCGCCCATGCAGACGCCGTAGCTCGTCATGTTGCTGCCGGGCGCGGAGTTGCACTCCTGGGTGCCGGCGACGCAGACGCCGCGGCCCTGGGTGTTCGGCGGCCCCGAGTAGCAGTTCTGCGAGATCTTCCCTGCGCCGGTCGACGACTCGTCGAGCGCCCCGTTGCAGTTGTCGTCGAGGCCGTTGCACAGCTCGAGGCGGCCCGGGCGCACGTTGGGGTTGCCGTCGTCGCAGTCGCAGCCGCCGTCGGGGTTGGCGCCGCAGGTGCTGCAGGCGCGCACCATGTCGTTGTCGGCGTCGACGAAGAGGCCGTTGTCGATGGCGCCGTTGCAGTCGTTGTCGAGGCCGTCGCAGACCTCAGACATCGGGAGCACCGGCTGTTCGGCGCTCGAGAGCCCGACGCCGCACACGCCCCAGAGGCCGGCGCTGCAAGCCTGCGTCGAGCTCCGGCAGGCGCCGCGGGGCGAACAGGCACCGCTGGCGCCTTGCACGCCACCGTCGGACAGCCCGCACTGACCGGTGTAGGCGGTGGCCGGGCCGTCGAAGCAGGACCGGCGCGCGATGCCGTCATCCGTGACGCCGTTGCAGTCGTCGTCGAGGTTGTTGCAGACCTCGGCGCCGGCGTCCTGGTTGCCGAGGCACGAGGGCACGCCAGCGGGGCTGCACCGGGTCGTCCCGGGCGAGCAGATGCCTGGCCGACCGGTGGTGCAGACCAGCCCCTCGGTGCCCTCGTTGATGAGCCCGTCGCAGTCATTGTCGACCGGGTCACACACCTCGGGCGAGGGCAGCACCTGCTGCTGGTTGGTGGGCAGGCCAGCGCCGCAGGCGAGCCAGGCGCCCGCGCCGTTGCAGCTCTGCGTCGAGGCGCGGCAGGCACCGCGGCCCGTGCAGATGCCCCCGTCACCGGCGAGGCCGCCGTCCGAGGCGGCGCACACCCCAGTGAAGGTGCCTACGGGCCCGTCGAAGCACGGGCGGGCGGGCACGTTGTCGTCGACGACGCCGTCGCAGTCGTCGTCGAGGTTGTTGCAGACCTCAGCGCTGGGGCTCTTGATGGGCGTGCAGAGCGACACGCCGCTCGCGTTGCACGAGAAGACGCCGGCGGAGCACTCTCCAGGCTGGCCGGTCGTGCACGAGGCGCCGAAGAGGCCCTCGTTGAGCTGGCCATCACAGTCGTTGTCGAGCAGGTCACACACCTCGGTCTGCGGGAAGACCTGGCCTCCGCCATCGGGCGCGGTCGTCGACATGCTGCACACCGGGAACGCCGCGCCGGCGTCGGGCAAACCGCTGCAGAAGATGGGCACCCCGCGACACGCGCCAGTCGGCGAGCAGGTCGTGGCCGGCACGGCACCGCAGGTCCCCGAGAAGGTTCCCGCGGGCCCGGCGTAGCAGGTTCGAGACAGCTTCGGAGAACCGACGCCGCCCGACTCATCGGTGGCGCTGTCGCAGTCGTTGTCGATGCCGTCGCACACCTCGGTCGTCGGCGCTGACGCGTTGCACGCGACGGCGCCACCGGTGCACGCGGTGGTGCCGTTGCGGCACGCGCCCACCGCCGACGTCGCCGTGCAGGCCAGCCCAGCGCCAGGGCTGCCGTTGTCCACCGCGCCGTTGCAGTCGTCGTCGAGCCCGTTGCAGGTCTCCGCCGTTCTGAACTGCTGCGTCCCTCCGTCGGCGCCGACCGTCGTCGTGGTGCACGAGGGGAACCCTCCTGCCCCCGGACACACCTGCTGCACTCCGCGGCACACGCCCACCGGATTGCAGCTCATCGGTGCGTTGCCGCAGGCGCCGGTGAAGGTACCTCCGGGGCCTGCGTAGCAGACCCTCGACAGCGTCGGGCTGCCCACGCCGCCCGACTCATCGGTGGCGCTGTCGCAGTCGTTGTCGATGCCGTCGCACACCTCGGTCGTCGGCGCTGACGCGTTGCACACGACGGCGCCGCCGGTGCACGCGGTGGTGCCGTTGCGGCACGCGCCCACCGCCGACGTCGCCGTGCAGGCCACGCCTCCGCCGGGGTTTCCTTCATCGG
>JBILEB010000270.1:0-6123 GCA_044352295.1 Myxococcaceae bacterium | reverse complement strand
CTGCACCCGCTCGTCTGCACGGCGTTCAACGCCGACTTCGACGGCGACCAGATGGCCGTGCACGTGCCGCTGTCCATCGAGGCTCAGATGGAAGCGCGCGTGCTGATGATGTCGACGAACAACATCCTCAGCCCGGCGAGCGGCAAGCCCATCATCGTGCCCACGCAGGACATGGTGCTCGGGATCTATTACATGACCCGTCCCCGCGAGTTCGCGCTGGGCGAGGGCATGGTGTTCGCGTCGCCGGACGAGGCCCGCGCGGCCTACGACCAGGGCGCCGTCGCCCTGCAGGCGAAGGTCAAGTGCCGGATCAACGGCAAGCGCTACGACACCACGGTGGGTCGCACGCTGCTCTGGGACATCGTTCCCAAGAAGCTGCAGTTCGACGACATCAACAAGGTGCTCGACAAGAAGCAGCTCGGGAACCTGATCGACGCATGCTACCGCCTCACCGGTGAGAAGGAGACGGTGCTCCTCGCCGATCGCATCCGCTCGTTTGGCTACACCAACGCCACGCGCGCCGGCATCTCGATCGCGCTCAAGGACATGGTGATCCCGCCGGCGAAGCACACGCTCATCGACGCCGCCGCGAAGGAGGTCGCCGAGGTCGAGAACCAGTACCTCGAGGGCCTCATCACTGTCGGCGAGCGCTACAACAAGGTCATCGACATCTGGGCCGTCACGACCGAGAAGGTCACGGTTGAGATGATGAAGCAGATCTCCGAGGAGGAGATCAGCGGTCACAACAAGGAGGGCAAGAAGGAGACTCGGAAGCAGAAGAGCTTCAACCCGGTCTTCATCATGGCCGACTCCGGCGCCCGCGGCTCGACGCAGCAGATTCGTCAGCTCGCCGGCATGCGCGGCCTCATGGCCAAGCCGTCTGGTGAGATCATCGAGCAGCCCATCACGGCCAACTTCCGTGAAGGCCTCTCGGTGCTCCAGTACTTCATCTCGACCCACGGCGCGCGCAAGGGTCTGGCCGACACGGCGCTCAAGACCGCCAACTCGGGCTACCTCACGCGCCGGCTCGTGGACGTCGCCCAGGACGCGATCGTGACCGAGTACGACTGCGGCACGCTCGACGGCATCGTGATGGTCGCGCTCGTCGAAGGTGGCGAAGAGATCGAGCCGCTGGCCGAGCGCATCCTCGGTCGTGTGGCGCTCGACGACATCCACGACCCGGTGACGGGCGAGGTGCTCATTCGCGCCAACGAGGAGATCGACGAGGCGCGCGTGCAGAAGGTCGTCAACGCGGGCCTCGACCGGGTGAAGATCCGCACGGCGCTGACCTGCCAGACCAAGCGCGGCATCTGCGTCGAGTGCTACGGGCGCGACCTGGCCCGCGGCCGCAAGGTGTCCGTCGGTGAAGCCTGCGGCGTCATCGCGGCGCAGTCCATCGGCGAGCCCGGCACGCAGCTCACCATGCGCACGTTCCACGTCGGCGGCGCGGCGATGAACCGGTCGCAGCAGTCCGAGCTGACCGCGCGCTTCGCAGGCACGGTGAAGTTCTCGGGCCTCACCCCGGTCAAGCGCGAGGGCGGCGAGTGGGCCGTCATCAACCGCAACGGCGAGCTCATCATCGTCGATGACTCGGGCCGTGAGCGTGAGCGCCACAAGATCGTCTACGGCGCGCGCCTGTTCGTGAAGGAAGGCGTGAAGGTCGAGGCGAACGCGAAGCTGGCCGAATGGGAGCCGTTCGCCATGCCGCTGCTCTCGGAGGTCGGTGGTGTCGTGAAGTTCGAGGACATCATCGAAGGCGTGACGATGAACGAGTCGACCGACGAGGTCACCGGCATGAGCCGGCGCACCATCATCGAGTCGAAGGACCCCGAGGCCCGCCCGCGCGTCACGATTCGCGACGCCAAGGGTGAGGTGAAGACGCTGTCGAGCGGTCAGCCCGCCAGCTACTTCCTGCCGCAGGGCGCGGCGCTCGCCATCGACGACGGCGCGGAGATTACGCCGGGTGAAGTGGTGGCCCGCGTTCCCCGCGAGACCACGAAGACCAAGGACATCACGGGCGGTCTGCCCCGCGTGGCCGAGCTCTTCGAGGCCCGCAAGCCGAAGGATCACGCGGTCATCGCGGAGATCGACGGCGTCGTCTCGTTCGGCAAGGACACCAAGGGCAAGCGCAAGCTGATCATCACGCCCGAGGTGAACGGCGAGCTGCGCAACGACCTGGCGAAGGAGTACCTGATCGCCAAGTCCAAGCACATCACGGTGCACTCGGGTGACCGCGTGAAGGCTGGTGAGCCCCTCATGGACGGTGCGGCGAACCCGCACGATATCCTCAAGGTGCTCGGCGAGAAGGAGCTCGCGCGCTTCCTCGTGGACGAGATCCAGGAGGTCTACCGACTCCAGGGCGTGAAGATCAACGACAAGCACATCGAGGTGATCGTCCGCCAGATGCTCCGGCGCGTGCGCGTCACCGACGTGGGCGACACCGAGTTCCTCGTCGACGAGCAGGTCGAGAAGTGGGTGTTCGAGGAGGAGAACGAGAAGGCGCTCAACAACGGGCGTCGGCCCGCGGTCGGCGAGCCGTTGCTCCTCGGCATCACCAAGGCGTCGCTCTCGACCGAGTCGTTCATCTCGGCCTCGTCGTTCCAGGAGACCACCAAGGTGCTCACCGAAGCGGCGATCTCGGGCAAGGTCGACTACCTGCGCGGCCTCAAGGAGAACGTCATCATGGGCCGGCTGATCCCCGCCGGCACCGGGTTGCCGAACTACAAGCACCTCGACATCCAGGTGGACAGCCCCGTGGACGAGATCCAGAACATGGAAGACTCGCTCGCGGCGACGCACTCGGATCCGTCGGTGTTGCCGGCCTCGTCCGCGGCGCCACGGACCGAGACCGGCGCAGCCTGATCGGACCGACGGTGAGATGAGAACGGCGAGGCGCTCCGGGAGACTGGGGCGCCTCGTCGTGCGTTCGGCCGGCGGAACCGAAAGGCCACCTCGACGGACGACAGCCGACCCGAGCGCAAATGACCTCGATGTTCCAGGTTCGACGGCGGTGGGCCACGGTCTGAGTCCTTCGACGGAGAACTTCTGCGCCGGCTCTATCCGCTCACGTGCTCCGGCGCTGACGTCACCACCTTCGGCTCCGGTCTGGTACACGCCGCGCGTCCATGCGCCCCGAAACCTCTCCCATCCGCTACGAATTGCTCGCCACCGCCCCTTCGGGAGCCCGGGCGGGGCGCCTGCACACCCGGCGCGGCGTGCTCGAGACGCCGGCCTTCATGCCCGTCGCCACGCATGCCCACGTGCGCTTCCTCACCATGGACGACGTGGCCGAGTCAGGCGCGCGGTTCTGCCTCGCGAACACGTACCACCTGCTGCTCCGGCCCGGGACCGAGGTGTTCGAGCGCACGAAGGGCATCCACGGCTTCATGCAGTGGCCGCACGGGGTGCTGACGGACTCGGGCGGCTTTCAGATCTTCAGCCTGCCGGGCGAGCGTGAGATCACCGAGGCCGGGGCGCGCTTTCGCAGCCCCTACGACAACCACCGACACCTGCTGTCGCCCGAGAGCTCCATCGCCACGCAGAACGCGATCGGCAGCGACATCATGATGGTGCTCGACGTCTGCCCGCCGTCGACCTCGACCGAGGCCGTCACCCGCGATGCGATGGAGCGCACCCACCGCTGGGCCCTGCGCAGCCTCGCGGCGCGAGACGGGAACCCGACCGGCCAGGCCCTGTTCGCGATCGTGCAGGGTGGGGTGTTTCCGGCGATGCGCTCCGAGAGCGCGCAGTGCCTCACGGCGCACCCCTTCGACGGCTTCGCGATCGGTGGCCTGGCCGTCGGTGAGTCGCGCGAGCTGCTCTACTCGATGACCGGCCACACGGCGCCGCAGTTGCCGACGGATCGGCCGCGTTACTTGATGGGGGTCGGCACGCCGATCGATCTCGTCGAGTGCGTGCATCGCGGCATCGACATGTTCGACTGCATCATCCCCCCGAAGATGGCGCAGCAGGGCTACGCGTACACGTTCGAGGGCCAGCTGCGCCTGAGCAAACACGAGTACCGCTTCGACGAGTCACCGATCGACGCCACCTGCGACTGCTTCGCGTGCCGTCGCTACACGAGGGCCTACGTGCGCCACCTCACGCAGGGCGGACACCACCTCGGCACGAGGCTGCTGGCGATCCACAACCTGAGGCACTTTCAGCAGCTCACCCGCCGCATGCGCGACGCCATCATCGCCAGTCGATGGGATGCCGAGTACCGCGATCTCGTCGAGCGCCTGGCACCGAAGACGTCGAAGCCCAGGCCCACAGGCCAGACCCATGGCGCGTTCGAGGTGGTGAAGACCCGCGGCGGCGCCCACGCGGTACGCCACCAGGCCCACGGCGAGGTGATGCACCCGGTCGGGCCCTGGGAAGAGGCCAATACGCTCTACGTGGACCAGACGAAGCTCGCCGAGCGTCTGTCGGTCTTTCGGGAAGAGCCCTTGCGGATCCTCGACGTGGGGCTCGGTGCTGGAGCAAACGCGGTCGCCGCGCTGACGAAGGCCGAGGCGATGGGCCACAGACGGAAGCGGGAGCTCGAGATCATCAGCCTCGAGTCGGATCTCGCGGCCTTCGAGCTCGCGTTGTCGGCGCCCGAGGCGTTTCCATTCCTACAACCCTGGAAGTCGGCCGCCGAGGCGGTGTTGAGCCAGGGCCACTGGGAGGGTCCCGGAGTGCACTGGCGCGTGCTGGTCGGTGACGCTCGAGAGACGATCGACGGCGTGCCGGGCTGGTGCGATCTGATCTTCTTCGATCCGTTCTCGCCCGAGGCGAACCCGACGTTGTGGACGGTCGACTTCCTGCGATCGGTGCGGGGCCATACGAACGACGAAGGGGGCCTGCTGGTGACGTACAGCTCGGCGACGCCGACGCGCGTATCGTTCCTGCTCGCCGGGTTCTTCGTGGGGCAGGGCGTGGCGACCGGAACTCGCACGGAGACGACGAACGCCGCGACGCAGGTGAAGAACCTCGAGCAACCGTTGGGGGAGCGATGGCTGACGCGGTGGAAGCGCTCCACGGCCCGGGGACCCCACGGCGCGGAGTTCACGCCGGAGCTCGAGCGGCAGGTGATCGAACACGCCCAGTTCACAGGCCTTCGGTGACGGATCCGCTTGAACGGGAGTCATCCGTCCCGACAGCCGCTCTGGCTCGATGCTGGTCGCACCGTGGGAGACGACTGGAACGTCAAGGCGTCGTCAGGATCGTGGCTACGGCGTGAAGCGGAGCCCCAGGCCCGTCGCGATCGACATCGGCGTGTTGAACGGGTGCTCGAGCCCTCGGAGACCGTCGATCGACTCCACGCCGACCGTGGCGCTGTCGCCACTGGTTCGCCCCATGTTGCTGCCGTTCGCGGCCAGCGAGCAGGAGTGGATCTCGACGACGTTGATCGCCTCGCCGAGGTGGAAAGGCCTGACCGCGGTCGAGGCACGCGAAGCCATCAAGACAGTCCGCGTCGCTTCTGCACGAGAACCGCCGCTGGTCGACCCCTGCCACCCGGCGTCGCAGGCCGCCACCGCGAACAGAAGAACGAGACTGAATCGGGCCATGCGCGCACTCATCAGAATCGCCCCCAGACGCTGAGCCCCTGCGGTGTGAGGGTCCATACGATGGGCGACTCCGGGCTCAGGCTCCCGACGACGATCAGCACCGCGCCAGCCGCCGCGAGCACACCGCCTCCGACGAACAGCACGTTCGCGAGGGTGGCCTGACTTCGAGCCTGGGACTCGAGGATCGTCGCCTCCCGTTGCGTGAGCGAGGTGGTGAGCCCCGCATCATTCGTGGTGGCGAAGGTGATGCGGGCGCGCGCTTGCGTGGACGCCAGGCCAAACGCGAGGCCGATGCCGACCGCGACGACCCCTGCGCCGCTGGTGATGAAGCCGACGGTCCGCAGGGGAATGGAGGCAGTGGGCCGAGCGGAGACCATGGTGGACGGTGCTCGCTCGGCGACAGGATCAGGGGCCGGACGCGAACCCACCGAGAACGGGCCAACCTCCAGGAGCACCGCGTCCGCATTCCTGAGCAACTCCGCGCGCCATGTTCCCCAGGCGCCCAGCGAGGGCTGCGCCGTGCTGGTCTCGACCGCCACCTCTTTCGTCGTGGGCTCCGCGCCTTCCGTCA
>JBILEB010000136.1:0-20067 GCA_044352295.1 Myxococcaceae bacterium | reverse complement strand
GAAGAAGGTGGCAGCCGTCCCGGCAAGCCTGGCGATGTGACGACGATGGCGGTCGGCGAAGAGGGTGGCAGCCGTCCCGGCAAGCCTGGCGATGTGACGACGATGGCGGTGGGCGAAGAAGGTGGCAGCCGTCCCGGCAAGCCTGGCGATGTGACGACGATGGCGGTGGGCGAAGAAGGTGGCAGCCGTCCCGGCAAGCCTGGCGATGTCACGACGCTGGCGGTCGGCGAAGAGGGCGGACAACTCGCCTGATCGATCCCCGCAGCCCTCGGCCGTCAGGCTCCTTCGCGAGTCTGGCGGCCGTGGTGTTTTCAGCGCCGCAGCTCGACGCCGAGCACCGGAATCGGAAACCCGAGCGGTGAGCTCGCGGGACGTGATGTCAGCGTCAGCTCCCCACGGGCTTGCTGCTCGAGCGTCGCTGGGGCGGTCCCGTACGAGGCGCCCGTTGGCTGCGCCCAGACGGACGCGTTCTGCACGTCGAGGAACAGCTCGATCTCCAGTGCTCCGGGGCGCCACGTCTTCGACGCGCGGAGGTCCACCCGCAGCCAGGGACTGGAGCGGCCGACCAGATCGCGATCGACCGGAACCCACCTCGCCGTCCCGCGCAGTGAATCGACGCCAGGGCGCTGCTCTTGCGAGAAGAGTCCACCCGCGAGGGGTGCGCCGGACTGGAACGTGACCGTCGCACCGAGCGACCAGCCGCGCCCGAAGCGCCAGCCCACTGCGCCCTGCAGCACGTGGTTCTGATCGAAGCTCCACGGCACCGACGCGCGCGCCCGACCGGTCGGCAGGCCGTTGCCTCCAGACCGTGAGAAGGCCAGCGTCCGCCACGAGGTGACGAAGGCGTACGAGGCGCGCACCCACAGCGAGTCCGGTACGTCGAAGGCCCAGGCGATCGAGCCTCCACCCGCCCAGCCTTCGCCGATGCGTCGCTCGACGTCCTCCGCCGACAGGTTCACCTGCGGAAGAAACGTGTCGTCGAACGGGGACAGCTCCACGGAGCGACGCAGCGACGAGCCAAAGCCCCGCACCGAGAGCCGATGCGCCGTCGTCGGGCGGAAGCTGGCGTGCAGATCGCCCACCACGGCTTGCTGGAGGCCGAAGCGCCAGGACGCCGTGTCGAGCACTGGCACCGGGACCAGCCACGTCGCCGGCTGATGGCGGAGGCCTCCGCTGCCGCCGATCGTCCAGCGTTCGTCGAAGTCCCGCTCCACCGCCACGCGAGGCTCGAGCGCTGCGAAAGGTGCGGCGCCGATCGGTTGCCACGCATCGGCTCGCAGCGCGACGTTCCATCGAAAGGGTCCCTCGTCGTCGCGCGCCTCGGCGAAGGCGCCGCCCGTCGTCGCGACGCCCAGCTCACGTGCCGAGGCAGTCGTCACGAAGCGCCCGGGCATTCCACCACTTCCCAGGAGCGCGGAGTCCGAGACCCGATCGAGCACCAGCCGCCGAAGGCTGGCATCGGCGCCGACCCCGAGTCGAATCTCACGGGCGACGCGCGGCCGGAATGCGAACCGGGCCGAGAGGGACTGCTCTGCGCCGACGACGTCGTGACGGGTCTGCGCTCCGCGAATCGCCAACGCGATGGAGTCGAGTCCTCCGGTGAGGCCGAGCTCCAGCGTTCCAGCGGCGTCGCTTCGCCAGCGCAGGTCGGCGAGCTGCGCCGAGATTCGCGCTCCGAGCGGAATCCCCGAGACGGTGAGCGCGACGTCATCGACGGCGCCAAGGCCGAGGAGGCGCAGTTCGCCCGCGCCGAGTGGCTGCGCGATGCGCAGGTGCCAGTCTCCGAGCAGCGCGCGCACCCGCAGGAACGACGCCGCCAGCGCCGGGAGACCGAAGAAGCGCGCGCCGAGGTCGACTCGCGTCTTCGTCGAAGGAACGACGCCGGACACGCCGGCCCCCAGCGTCAGCACGTCGAGCCGAACGAAGCCCCGCCATCCCTCGGTCGGCCCCGCCCGCGGCAAGAGTGTGATCGATCGGCCCAACGTGCGCCCAGAGTCCGAGGTGCCCGCGGCGTTGCCCACGCGGACCCCGTCGAGGAAGCCCGCCGCCACGAGGGAAGGTCCGAAGAACCCGTGCGCCGGCGAGCGGAGCGTGACCCCATCGAACGACACCGACGACGCCGCGGGCTGCAGGCCATCGAGCGAGACCGGACTGAAGCCCGAGAGGATCGTTCGCGCGCCGGGCACGAGAAAGACCGTGCGCGATGGGTCCGCCCACGTCCCTGCCACGTCACGCGGTGGTTCGACCTGCGCCAGCACCGCCAGGAGCACCAGCGCGTTCATCGGCGGCGGCTCCGGCGACGAAGCCACAGGAGCGCCCACAGCGGTGTCAGCTCGACCGCGGAGCAGCCGGGACAGGCTCGCGGGGCTGGCTTCGCGACGACCACCGGCGGGCCTGGCGGCGAGTCCGGAGCGAGCCACAGGTGAGAGGTGACGGTTCGCGGCGCCCCGTCCACGCGCACCTCGGCGCGCAGCCGCACGGACCGACCCGCCGGCGCATCGAGCGTCCGTTCATCCGTGAACGAGTCCGTGTCGATCGTTCGCTCGCTGACGGTGGCTCCGTTCTCGATCCACACGAGGCGGTGGCCGCGTCCGCCCGTCACCGTCGCGAGCACCCGCGCCGACGTCCCCACGAGCGTGTCCTGCACCCGGGGCAGCGGATCGAGGGCGGTGAGCGTGACGGTTGGATCCTCGGGTCCGCGGAGCTTCACCACCGACCGGCCCTCCCGAAGCGCCCGGGTCAGCGCCGCGACGGACAGCTCACTCGCATACAGCAACGTGGTGGGAGACCCCATCGGGCTCTGCGTCTGGTTGAGGCCAACGCCGGCGCGGTGGTCGTCGCTCCCGCCCACCGCGGTGAGGTGCACGCCTCGATCGGCCAGGGCCTCCCAGAAGGCGATGGCGGACTCGTCGAAGAGGGCGCCCGTCTCGTCCCACCCTCCGACGCCGACCTCGATCGCGCGCATCAAGCTCGGCGTGACGGGCAACTGCCACGCGCACCCGATGCAGAAGCTCCCGAGATCGAGCGTCGGGTGGTTGATGGTCGCGACCGCCTCCTGTTGGTCGAACTGCTGGAGTGCCTGCTGCAACGTCACGCCGTCGCGTCCGAGCCAGAACGGCACGAACTGCGAGGCGCCGAACGCGTTGAGGTGCCCCTGGTAGGTCGTGAACTCGACCGATGGGACGAGCAGCACCTCGGGGTGGTTCGCCTGCGCGCGCCCGATGAAGTCGTAGTGCGAGCCGGTGTTGTGGTCGCTGAGCGCCACGAAGTCGAGCCCGCGCGTCTTCGCGAAGGTCGCCACTTCGTCGAGGCTGGGTCGCGCGTCGCCACTCTCGAGCGTGTGCACGTGCAGATCGCCCGCGTACCAGCGCGCCGTGGTGTCGAGCGGAGGTGACGGCGAATAGGGCGTACGGGGTTGCGACGCCAGGGTGGCCCGCGTGCGCAGCTCGACCTCGATGCGATAGCGCGCCGGCCGCTGGGTGACCTGCGCCTGGCCCACCAGTACGCTCCACCGCCCTTGCACGATGGTGGCGGGCCGGTAGCTCCGGGACGCCGCCTGGGCGTTGACGACCGCAGGTTCGCTGTTGCCGCCACCCCAGCCCACGAACTGCGACTGCGAATCCAGCAGCCCCCAATCGAGCACGTTCGCGCTCGAGAGATCGTCATGGCGCACCTCGAGCTCCACCACCGGCCGGTCGTCGAGCACCCGCCGGGGCACCTGGAACGGCACGGTGAAGAAGACGCCCGCGTCCGCGGGGACCTCGCCCTCGAGGATCATCGTCTCGGACTGCGCGAGGGCGCTCGAAGCGACGAGGCCGACGAAGAGGGCAGCGCGCACGGCCTCACACCGTACACCGCAACCGGCTACAAGCTCGCGCGGCATGTCGCTCAAACCCCACTTCCGCCGGTTCCTCGAGGCGCAGCCCGCGCGCCTCCACTTCGCCGCGCACAGCCATCACCCGTGGCCCGACGTCACGCTCGAGGCGCACCAGCAGGCGTGGCTCGACGCGGCCACGCACCAGGACGACAAGTGGGACGTCGTCTTTGGGGCGGTGCTCCCCGAGGCGCAGCGGCACGTGGCGACCGAGCTGGGGCTGTCGAACCCGGCCTCCATCGTCTTCGCGCCCAACACCCACGAGCTCGTCCTGCGGCTCCTCTCATGCCTGCCCGAGCGCCCGCGCATCGTCACCAGTGACAGCGAGTTCCACTCGTTCGAGCGGCAGACGCGGCGTCTCGAGGAAGACGGCCTCGTCACGGTGACGCGCGTGCCCTCCGCTCCCTTCGCCACCTTCGGTGACCGCCTCGTCGACGCTGCGCGGAGCGATCCGCACCTGGTGTTCGTGAGCCACGTCTTCTTCAACTCCGGCGCGGTCGTGCGCGACCTCGAGCGGGTGGTTCGCGCGCTGCCCGAGTCCGCGATGATCGTCCTCGACGGGTACCATGGCTTCTGTGCGGTCCCGACCTCGCTCGCGGCGATCGAGGCGCGCTGCTTCTATCTCTCTGGCGGCTACAAGTACGCGATGGCCGGCGAAGGCGTCTGTTTCCTCCACGTCCCGCCGGGCCACGATCTGAGACCGCGCAACACGGGCTGGTTCGCGGCCTTCGGCGCGCTGCAGGAGCGCCAGCAGGGCCAGGTGCCCTACGCCCGGGGCGCGGCGGCCTTCCAGGGGGCTACCTTCGACCCCACGGGGCTCTATCGACTCAACGCGGTGATGCGCTGGCGGTCCTCCGTGGGGCTCACCACGGCCTCCACGCGAGCCCACGCGAGGTCCCTGCAGGCCCGCTTCGTCGCTGGGCTCACCGAGCGCCACCTCGTTGGCGCGTCGCAGTTGGTGGTGCCGCTGGCCGAGGAGCACCGAGGTCAGTTCCTCACCGTTCGCACGCCCGAGGCGAAGGCGCACTGCGCGACGTTGAAGGCCCGACACGTCATCACCGACGCCCGGGACGATCGCTGGCGCTTCGGCTTTGGCCCGTACCAGGACGAAGGCGACGTCGACGCGCTCCTCGGCCGGCTGCTGGCCTGACGGCACGCGGAGACGCTGACACGTGGCGTACCGCCCACCGCCCGGAATTCGTCGCCGGTCGATGGTGGTTTGCTATGTGCCCATCGCATGTGTCGTCGGCTCGCGCTCCTCTCGCTCGTCTTCTTCTTCGCTGCGTGCCCCAGGCCCGCGGGTCAGACGGGAGGCACGGGCCGTCCCCGTGACGTGAAGGCCGTTCCGGCGGCCGACGAGGCGCTCCAGAGGGCCATCACGGCCGCTGACTCGAAGACGCGGAAGGAGGGCATCGAGTCCCTCTTCGCCGTGCGCAAGGCGTACCCGGACTCGACCGCCGGCCAGGAGGCGCTCTACCGCGCCGGCGTGCTGGCCTTCGAAGAGGGGGACTACGTCACGGCCCGCAAGGCCCTCACGGAGCTGGTGTTCGAGAACCCGCTCCACCCGAACGCGCTGCAGGCCAAGCTGAAGGCCGGCCTCGCCGCCGTGGAGCTCAAGGCCTGGCGGGACGCGTACCAGACGCTGTCGCCGCTCCTCGAGTCGCTCACTGGAGAAGACCGCCGCCTCGCAGAGGAAGGGCTGGCCAGGGCCGCCGCCGGCACGCAGCAGAACGGTGAAGCGCTCAAGCTCGCCATCAAGGGCGTCGACGCCGCGCAGGGCCCGGACGCGCAGAAGGCCGCCCTCGCGCGCCTGGAAGACGTGGTGGAGACGAAGACGACGTTCCTCGCGGTCGCCGAGTCCTGGCACGACCTGCCGACGACGCACCCGGCCTGGCCGCTGCTGACGTTCAAGATGGCGCGCGTGTACTACCACCTGCGCGACTGGACGAACCTCGTCCAGGCTCTCAAGTCGCTCGTGCAGAACGCGCCTGGCTCTCCCTACGCCGAGGAAGCGAAGGTGTTGCTGGCCCGCGTGTCTCGTCGCGCCGAGACGAAGCCGAAGGTCGTGGGCGTGGTGCTGCCGATGTCGAGCAAGCGGTACAAGGCGGTCGCCGAGACGGTGCTCAAGAGCCTGCAGCTCGGCTTCAAGGGCAGCGACGTCGAGCTCGTGGTGAAGGACTCAGGCGACGATCCCGCGCAGGCCGCGCGCCTGGTCGAGCAGCTCACCTTCGACGACGGCGCCATCGCCATCATCGGCCCGGTGCTCACCGATGACTCCCGCCGCGCCGCGCTGGTCGCCGAGGAACTCCAGGTGCCGCTCATCACCTTGAGCCGCGCCGAGGGGGTCACCGACATCGGCCCGCACGTCTTCCGCACGATGGTGACGAACGCCCAGCAGGCCGACGCGCTCGCCGAGTATTCGATGGTGACGCTCGGCTACAAGACGTTCGCCGTGCTGTTCCCCAACACGTCCTTCGGCACCGAGTTCAGCAACGCTTTCTGGGACGCCATCGAGGCGCGCGGCGGCACCATTCGGGGCGCCGAGACGTACCCCCACGACGCCACCACCTTCACCGACGAGGCCCGGAAGGTCGTCGGCCGCTACTACCTCGAGGATCGCGCGGACTACCTGGAGCGGCTGCGCGAGATCCGCGACTCCGAGAACGATGCGTTCCGCAAGCGCAAGGCGCTCGAGAAGGCCAAGGCGGGCCTCGACCCCGTCATCGACTTCGAGGCGCTGCTGATTCCGGACTCCTGGCAGAAGGTGTCGCTCGTGGCGCCGGCGCTCGCCGTCGAAGAGATGGTGACCAACGCCTGCGACAAGCGGGATCTCGAGCGCATTCAGAAGACGACCGGCAAGGATCGGCTCAAGACGGTGACGCTGCTCGGGCCGTCGACGTGGTCGAGCCCCAAGGGACCCAGCGGCGAACCCCAGCTGATCGAGCGTGGCGGGAAGTACGTGCTCTGCAGCGTGTACGTCGACGGGTTCTACGAGAACAGCGACCGCCCAGGCACGAAGGCCTTCGTGACCACCTTCCGCGAGGCATTTCAGGGCCAGTCCATCACGCTGCTCGACGCCGTCGCGTATGACACCGCGCAGGTCGTGCGTCGCGCGATGGAGGCCCAGCCGAAGTCCCGCGCCGCGTTCCGCGAGGCCCTGCAGGCGGTCAAGGGCTACGAGGGCGCGACCGGCACGCTGTCGTTCACCGACAGGCGCGAAGCCAGGCGTCAGCTCTTCATCCTCAACATCACGACGCGCGGCGTTCGCGAAGTCACCGTCGAGAAGAAACCCGAGGGATGACGGTGGCGCCACGCTCGTGGCTGATCGTCCTCGTGCTGCTCATGGGGTGCCGAACGCTCCAGCGGACGTCGGTCGACGCCTTGCAGCAGCTCTCGTCACGGCCGGGCGCGCATTTGACCGGAACCGTCGCCGGGCTGGGGCCGCCCACCGTGCTCAACCGCGAAGACTTCGTGTGGGACGCGAAGGCCGCTCCTGACGGGGAGCACGTCGCCATCTCACGGCTCGGCATGAAGTCGTTCCACCTGGCGGTCTTTCCACTGCCTGGGCCCACGAAGCCCTCGGTGGACGTCGCCATCAACCCGCTCGAGTTCAACGTCGAGACGCTCGAGTGGTCGCCCGATGGGGCGCTGGTGGCGGCGGTGAGCCGAGATCGGTCGGTGCGCTTGTTCGACGCGACCTCAGGGGCCCTCGAGGCCCAATGGCTCACCGACGAGGCGCTCACGACGATCGCGTTTCATCCGAAGGGCGAACTCCTCGCCGTCGGCAGCACGAAGGGGCTCGTGACGGTGCTGCGGTGGCCACAGCTGCGCTTCGTGGCCGAGCTGCGGGCGCACCGCGATGAGGTGTCAGGGTTGGCCTGGGCGTCGACGGGAGAGCTGTTCTCCGCGAGCTGGGACCAGACGGTGGCGGTGTGGACGGTGGATGAGGTCGCCGGCGCCCCACGCTCGAGCCGCGCGGTGTTCGAGAAGAAGTCGGGCCTCAACGTGTTCCGCGGGGTCGTCGATCAGCGGGCCTCGGCGGCCTTCGTCATCGATGCGCGCACGGCGGTGGTGGTCGTTCGTGGCGCGCTGGCCCAGGCCGCCGGACTCGACGTGGCCTCGCTCACCGAGACCGTGACCCTCGGCACCGCGATGGGGCCACAGGTGGTGCCGGTGGCGAAGGGGCGCTCCATCACCTTGAAGAACGTGACGCTCACCAGCCTCGACGTCGCCGTGTGTGATGCGTGCGTGCCGCAAGATGCGCAGGCGGTGCTGGGCCAGGCCGCGCTCGATCGCCTCGACGTGGCGACCGACCCCCAGACGAATGAGTACGTCTTCACGCCGAAGGCCGGGGTGAGCGGCGTCGAGGCCACCTCACCGCGCGCCCTCGTTCGCCAGCGGGTGCTGCGCTTCGAAGCCTCGGTGAACGACGTCTCCGTCGACGCCTCGGGCTCGGTGCTGGGCCTGGCGATGTCCGAGACGAAGGCCGAGCGGACGAAGGTCGTCTACGACCGCGAGAAGAAGAAGGAAGTGGAACCCGAGCGCCCGTGGGACTGCGCCGCGCGCGTCGACGCGAAGACCGGACGCGTGCTCGAGACGCTGAAGGGACACCGCGGCGTGGTGGCGACCGTGGGCCTGAGCCCCGACGGCCGCACCATGGTGAGCGGCGGCTGGGACAAGAAGGTGATTCTTCACACGTCTTCGCCACAGGTGGAGGCGGCCTACGGCTGGGCCATTCGCCGGGTCCGGTTCTCCCGTGATGGCCGCTTCGTCACCGTGGCCGCGTGGACGCCGCAGAACCCGCTCAACGATCACCAGAGCGACCCGTCGGCCGTCGTCTACGAGGCGCTCTACCAGGACGCCACCGTCTCGCCGTGAGCCGGTACGCGAAGACCTCGACGGAGGATCTGCTCGCGCTTTTGACGCTCGGGCCGCGTCGCCGGACCAACCCGTTCGCCGTGATGGAGGCCCTGGGCGAGGTGCTGGACCGTCGGGTGGCGCCTCCGCAGGTCGGGGCGGCGGTGCTGACGTTCGACGCCACGCTCGCGGCTGAAGCGCGTGACGCCGTCGAGTCGAAGCAGGGCGCCACGGCGCGATTCTTCCAGGCCACCGTGCCGGTCGACGTCGACGGCCCCCGCGTCGAGGGCGCGTGGCAGGCGGCGGCTCATGCGCTCACGAAGCTCGTGCGACTGACGCGCGCACCGACTGACGGCCAACGCACGACGCTGCGCCGGCTCGCGTCGGACGACGTCTTCCTCGAAGGCGCGCAGGTCGCGCTCGCCACGGCCGATCCGACCGACGTCGAGACGAACCGGTGGTTCTTCCCGCTCCTGGTGCTCGATGGGAGCGACGCTTCAGTGGACGCGCTCGTGCCGCACCTCGACGCTGCCCGCGCGGGTGGGGTGGTGGCGAAGGCGCTCAAGGCCCTCGCGAAGCTCCCACCGAAGGCTCCGCTCGTCGTCGAGGCGTTGGAGCGGCTGGCGCGCTGACCGTCAGACTTCGAGGCGTGCGGCGCCGACGGCGGTGGCGATCGTCGTGGTCCACGGGCCGTACCGCGCGACCTGCGCCTCGTGGCCCAGCAGCGCCCGCTTCGCCTCGAGCCCGCCCGCGTAGCCGGTCAACTTGCCCGACGCGCCGACCACCCGGTGGCACGGCACGATGACGCTGATGGGGTTGCGGCCATTCGCGAGGCCCACGGCGCGTGAGGCGTTCGGCTGTCCCAACCGCGTGGCCAATTCGCCGTACGTCACCGTGGCGCCGTAGGGGATCTCGAGGAGCGCGTTCCACACGCGCTGCTGGAACGGCGTCCCCGTCGGCGCGAGCGTCACCTCGAAGCGCGTGAGCCGCCCCGCGAAGTAGGCCTCGAGCTGGTCCTTCACGCCCGTGAAGAAGCCATCGTTGCGCACCCAGCCGGCGCCCAGCGAAGGCTTGCGGACGTGCGCGGCCGGGTAGAGGCCGGTCAGTCCACGGCCGTCGGAGGTGAGGAGCAGCGCGCCCACGGGACTGTCGACGACGCTGTACGAGAAGACGATCGCCATGGCGCGCACACCTTACCCGGTCGCCTCGCCGAGGGAACCCGCTCCCGATGACATCAGAGGTTGAGGAACACGCGGGCCCGCGGTACGCCGCACTGACCGAGCAGGGCCGTCACCTCGTCCGTCATCTCGCGTTGCCCGACGAGGAAGGCGACCGTCGAGGGGGTGGTGACGTCTGGCACGAGCGACTGCACGAAGCCCACGGGACCGCTCCAGCCGGCCTGTCCCTCGGTGACGATCGTGCGCACGTCGACGCCTGGAAGGGCGGTGAGCTGGTCGAAGAAGGGGAGCTGCCGGGGCGAGCGCTGGCCCTGGACGAGCGTGACGCGCCCGAACTCCGCGCGGCGGCGGGCCACCAGCCCCAACACCGAGCGGCAGGGCGCCAGGCCCGTGCCGGTACAGACCAGCAACAGGTCCCGCCCCTTCGCTTCATCGAGCGGAAACCCCGGGCCTTCCGGTGGGGTCACCTCGAGCGAGCTGCCCTCGAGCAGGGTCGCCAGGGCCTCGGAGACCCCGGTTCCCCGTCGAATCAGGTAGTCGAAGGGCGCGCTGCCAGGGGCCGACGCGATGGCGAACACCGACTCGCCGCTCCCGTTGGCGCGAACGCGGTGGAACTGCCCTGGCCGCGCGAACCCCGCCGAGACGGTGGGGGGCACCTCGAGCGACACCTCGAACAAGCCCTCATCGACCTGTCGGCGGCGAACCAGCTGAGCGAGATGCCACGAACGCATCGCGCCGTGGCATAACGGCGCCACCTCGAGTCCGGCAGGGAAAACGTGCGCGCGCTGAGAAGTCTGGTGCTCCTTTCGATCGTGACGGTGTCGATCCTGGCCATCGTCGGCTCGGGCTGGTGGCTGTACACGAGCAGCACGCTCCCGGTGCAGATCGAGTCCGAGATGGATCTGCGCACCATCCTCAAGCAGTCGATCGAGTCCGATCGGCAGAGCACTCAGTTCAACAAGCGGTCGGCGGAGCGCGACAAGGTCGAGTGGGCCACGCCTGACTTCGCGCGGCTGCCCAAGAACTTCGTGGCCCTCTACATCATGAGCTGGGACTGCCCGACCTACTTCCAGACGCCTCGCGAGGACGGCTGGCCGTGGATGAAGCGGGTGCTCAACGCCGCCCGGAACAAGGGCATGCCTGGAGACGGCGCGTGCGAGTTCTCCTTCGCGCAGCGCATCGCGTGGCGGCTCGGCGTGGGCGGAACGGGCTCGTCGGCGGTGATGGCCGATCGCATTCACCGGTACCTCAAGAAGGATCAGCTCGTCGCGTACGACCTGCACTCGATGCAGTTCAGCCAGGGCCTCATCGGCGTCGAAGCGGCGGCCCGGGAGCTGATGCAGAAGGAGCTCACCGAGCTCTCCCTCGCCGAGCTCACCGAGCTGCAGCTGGCCCTTCCGCCGTGGAACCAGTTCAACGAGGTGTACGCATGCAGCGCCGTGGGGTTGCTCCGCCAGGCGCGCGACAAGCTGCTGATGAACCTGGTCTACGTGGGGCTCGCTCCGGAAGAGGCCGCGAAGTCGGCGATGGCGCAGCCGCTGCGGTGTGCCGCGGTCAAGCGGTAGGTGCTTCGAGGGCGGTCGGGTCGAGTGCGGTGGGCACGCGATGCCCGTCGACGTCGATCATCACCGCCGCGCCGTCGACGACCAGCCACTGGGCGAGCTGGAACTGGGCGTCGCGGCCGAAGCGCGCGCGGGCCCGGTTCTCCTTGACCCGCACCGACAGCACGCCGTCGTCGTCGAGCCGGAGCGAGGTGGCGTCGAGCCACTCCGCGGTGCGATCGGACAAGCGCACGCTGAGTCGCCCGTTGGCCGAGGCGTCGACCGCCACCACCCGGTACGGCGCGTCTTCCACCTCGATGACGCACCAGTCGTTGCCGAAGTGCAGCGTCACCCGCCCGGCGTCGTCGACCCGCACCCCGCGGTTGAAGGCCTCGATGATGTTCGGGTGCTCGATGCGCTCGCCGTCGTGCCACCAGGTGAAGGCGCGATCGAGGCGAATGCCGCTGTCTTCACGCGTGTGCCAGCGCCCGGGAGCCATGCGCACACGATGTGTCGCTGGGTGAAGGCGGCGTCAAGGGAACCTGCGTGGCGTGAGGGGCCGCGGTCCGACTATCGTTTCCGGCATGTCGACCGCGCGACAGCTTCGGTACTCGTATGAGGACTATCTGCAGACGCTGGCTCGGAGCGAGGTGAAGCTCGAGTTTTGCGCGGGGGTCATCTACGCGATGGCGGGCGGAACCCTCACCCATTCTGCGCTCGCCACACGCATCACCATTGCGCTGGGTAAACAGCTGCCTCCCTCGTGCGAGGGGTTCAATTCGGACGCGAAGGTTCGCGTCGAAGAGACCGACTTCGCCGGGTTTCCCGACGCCTCGGTGGTGTGCGGCCCCGTGCAGCGTGCCCCGAGCGACGCGCACGCCCTGGCCAACCCGTCCTTGCTCATCGAGGTCACCTCGAAGTCGACGGAAGCGTACGACCGCGGGGAGAAGCTCGAGCACTACCAGCGCATTCCCGCGCTGCGCGCCGTCCTCTTCGTCTCGCACCGTGCGCAGCGGGTGACCCTCGTCGAGCGCACCGACTCGGGGTGGTCGACCCGCGACTTCGGCCCGGGAGAACGGCTGGCCCTGACGGTTCCTGCGCTGACGCTGTCGGTCGATGAGCTCTACGACGGCATCACGCTCGACCCGGCTTGAGCGCCGTCACCACTGTCGAACCAGCTCGGTGTACCCGCGGAACGCGAGCGCACCCCAGAAGCTCACGAGACTTCCCAGCCCCAGCACCCCCAGCGGCACGGCCCGCGCGAGCTTCCACCCGCTCACCGCCACGAGCAGGACGAGGTACGGCGTGTAGTCGAGCGAGAAGCGGAAGCCGAACTGGGCATAGCCGGTGTTCTGGTACAGCAGCCCCGGGAGCGCACACGCCGCCACCGTCAGCCACAACGGGACGTAGAGCCGCGAGGTGGGCTGCGTCTTGTCCGACAGCGTGCGCATCGCGAACGCGGCCGCCGCGCCGCCCAGCACCACCAGCAGCACCACCTTCAGCATCTCGGGGTGGAGTCCGAACGCTGCCGCTTCTCCTGGAGCGACGTTCACGTTCGCGAGCCTCGGGTTGGGCGCTTTGCTGGCGCCCGCGAGCGCCACCGTCACGGCCATCACGCCAAATCCTGCGAGCGCTGCCTTGACCTGGTTCCCCTTCGTCGCTGCCAACACCAGCAACGGCGTCGTCAGCAGCAGCGACAGGCCCCAGAAGGAGAACGCCGGCGCGCTCCCGGAGAAGTCAGGCAGCAGGAGGAAGGCCGCCTCGAGGTTTCGCGCCAGGTAGATGGGGTGGAAGAGGCCGAAGCGGTCGATGTCGGGGTTGACGCGGTTCTCGAAGAAGAACCGGTGCCCGAACTCGGCGATCGATCCGAACCGCGTCTGGTTCATCACCATCGCGATGACGGCCAGGGGTGCCGCACCGAGGGCGAACGGCTGCAGCTTCGTCTTGAGGAGCTCGCCGGGCTTGCCGAAGAACGTCTTCAGCTGCTCGATGCGCGTGCCCGGCGTCGGCGCGATCGCCTCGACGAGGAAGAAGACGCCGGTGAAGAGCAGCGGGGTGCGGGTCAACACCGCCATCGACCAGAAGATCCCCGCGAGGAGCGGCCGCCGGGCGCCCACGGCGTTGCGCACGTAGAGGCACGTCAGCGCGACGCCCATCACCTCGGCCGAGAACCACACCTCGCCACGAATCGCCGCGTAGAAGAACAGCGTGCCGAACCCGAGCACCACCGCGAGCGCCGCGTTCTCGGCCTCTGAACGGCCCGAGCCCTCGTGCTCCGAGAGCAGCCGCAGCACCGAGTAGAACAGCGCGATGGCGAGCGCGCCGATGAAGACGCCGAAGCTGGTGTCGTTGAACTGGTAGCCGTGCACTCCGACGAACGGGAGCATCACCGCCGACGGGAACATCGGGAACGACGAGTACCAGCGATCGGTCGGCGACAGGGGCTGGCGGCAGCGCTCCTTGACGCCGTTGACGTCGCGAACGCACGCCCAGTCCTCGAAGTTCGGCAGCACGTCGCCCGCGATGTCCTGGCGGCCCTCGAGCCACGCTTTGGCCTGGTAGACGAAGTGCGGGGCGGCGCTCTGCCGAAGGAAGCGCTGGCCCGAGAACATCATCAACGCGAAGAATGACACCGCGAAGAGGATGAGCTCGACCCGGTAGGCCTGCACCCAGACCTTGAGCGCGGTGGTGGTGGCCTTGGGCGCGTTCGGCGACTCGGGTTGCGAAGCGGCGTCACTCATGGCGTGCGAGGGCCGCGTTGTGTGCCGTTTCCCGGCCGGTGACAACCGTTCCCCACCGTCTGTCCTCGAAGGTGATGCACCCGGGGCCCCGACTCGCTATGTGCCCCGCCGCATCCATGGGTCCCGCGCTCATCGTTGGAATGAAGGTGAAGTACCTGCCCCAGCCGGAGTGGGGGACCGGCCACCTCTTGAGCCTCGAGGAGGAGGGCACCCGCGCCGTCGTCGCCTTCCCCGCGCGGGAAAATGGCGCGCCGATTCTCGTCTCGACCAAGGGCGGGGCGCTCGTTCCCACCGCGCTCCCCGTCGGCTCCGGGGTTCGCACCGCGAAGGGGAAAGTGGGCGCCATCACCGAAGAGGTCGAGGGGGGCCGCGGACTGCGTCGCTACGTCCTCAAGCTCGAGGACGGCTCCGAAGACGAGCTGCCCGAGACCGAGCTGCGCGCGCTGCCGCCCCGTCCTGACCTCATCGCGATGATGAAGGAGGGCCGCATCGCAGACGGGAAGAACTTCCTGCTGCGCAAGGCGACGCTGAAGCTCGACGACGAGCGACGCAACGACGCGTTCGGGGCGCTGTTGGCCTCGCGCGTGATGGTGAAGCCGCACCAGGTGGGCGTGGTGCAGCGCGTGTTGTCGTCGCGTCGCCCCCGCTTCGTGCTCGCCGATGAAGTGGGCCTCGGCAAGACGATCGAAGCCGGCATGGTGTTCTCGGCGCTGCGGCTGGCGGGGCTCGCGCGCCGGGTGCTCGTGGTCGCGCCCAGCCACCTCACCGTGCAGTGGCTCGTCGAGCTCTTCCACAAGTTCAACCAGCTCTTCACGCTGATGGACTCCGAGCGGCACGAGAGCTCGCTCGACGAGCAGCCCACGCTCAACCCCTGGGCGCGCTTCGACTTCGTGGTGACGAGCCTGGAGCTGCTCCAGCGCTCGGAACAGTTCCGTGAAGAAGCCGGCGCGCCCGAGGCGCATTGGGACCTGGTCATCATCGACGAGGCCCATCACCTCAAGGGCGAGAAGGCCTACGAGGCGGCGAAGGCGCTGGCGAAGAACGCCTGGGGGCTGCTGCTGCTGACCGCCACGCCGATGCAGCTCGACCCCGGCGAGTACCAGTCGCTGCTCTCGCTCATCGATCCGGTGATGGCGCCGTCGGCGAAGGAGTTCGAGGTTCGCCTCTCCCGTCAGGAGGAGCTGTCGAAGGCCCTGCGCGCGTTGCTCGAGGGGAAGAACGTCAAGGCCTCGGTGAAGGAGCTCGCGGCGCGGTTCCCCCACGACGAGGCGCTGCAGGAGATCGAAGACGCCGACGAGATGCTCATGCACCTCGCCGAGACGTACTCGCTGTCCGATCGCCTCATCCGCAACCGCCGTGTGCGGGTCGGCGGCTTCTCGGCGCGGAGGCTCCACGTTCACGACGTCGTGTTGTCGGCCGATGAGCTGGCCGCCCGCCAGGCCGTGCTCGACGCGCTCGCAAAGGACGGCACGGTGCGCGGCGCCGCTCTCGCCAACCTCGTGCGCCGGCTCGAGTCGTCACCGGCGGCGTTCGCGGCCGCCATCGCCAGCAACAAGGCCCTCGCCGACCTCAAGGTCTCGCTGCCTGACAAGGACGCGAAGTTCTCCGCCTTCGCGAGGCTGCTCAAGGACGTGTGGACGAAGGAGAAGGGCGCCAAGGTGCTCGTCTTCACCGAGGCCCGCGACACCCTCGAGCGTCTCCAGACGCGCCTGCGCCACGAGCATGTGGAGGCGTTGGGCTACCACGGCGATCTCCCCATGGTGGAGCGCGACCGGCAGGTGGCCCGGTTCCGCGACCCGGAAGGCCCGAAGGTGCTCATCTGCACCGAAGTGGGCGGTGAAGGCCGAAACTTCCAGTTCGCGCACCACCTCGTTCACTACGATCTCCCGTGGAGCCCCTCGACGGTCGAACAGCGCATCGGCCGGCTCGATCGCATCGGTCAGCTCCACGACGTCGACATTCACGTGTTCGACGTCAAGGGCACCTTCAGCGCTGACGTGCTGACGGTTCTGCGCGATGCCGTCGGCGTGTTCGGTGAGACGGTCGGCGGCCTCGACGCGGTGCTCGAAGAGGTGGAGCCCAAGCTGACCGACCTCGCGATGGCGCCCGGGCCCGAGCGCGCCGCGTACGTCGAGGAGCTCGGCGAGAAGGTCTCGGCCGCGCGCGCCCAGGTGAAGAAGGCGTACGACCCGCTCCTCGACCTGCGCAGCTTCGACAAGGCCGCCGTCACCGAGCTCGTGCAGCGCGCCGAAACCCGCATCGATCACGAAGCCGACGACGACGACACGCTCGACGATCGCCTCTGGGGCCTGGCGCGCGATCTCGACGAGCGGCTCGAAGAGACGATCACCGAGCTCGCGGATCGGCTCGGCATTCGCGTCGACACCGATCAAGAGGTCGACGCCTTCCAGTGCGCCTTCCACTTCGGGCACGCGCTGTCGGTCGAGGCGCTGCCGGGCTTCGACATCACCGAGGAGCGCACGGTGCTCGGCACCTTCTGGCGCGACACGGCGGTCGAGCAGGAAGAGATCGAGTACTTCGCCACCGGCCACGCGCTCGTCGAGGCCCTGTTCGGCTTCGTCAAGGACGGTCCGTTCGGCCGCAACGGCGCGCGGTACCTCGAGGTGCGCGGGCCGCTGAAGGCGCGTGGCATCGAGGTCCTCTTCCACGTCGTTCCTCCAGAGCCCGTCGACACCACGCCCGGCGCCAGGGTGCCCTCGCGGCAGTTGGCGCGCTTCCTCGACACCTCGCTGCTCCAGGTCGCGGTGGTGCGGCACAACGACGGCAAGGCGAAGGTCGACGAGAAGCTGCTCGAGACGCTCAACGGCATGGACGGCAAGTCGCTCAAGGGCAACGAAGCGCTCGCCGCGTTCCCCGAGCTGCCACGGTTCCTCGACGAGGCCATCGCGCTGGCCGGCAAGACGGCGCTGCAGCGGCTCGAGGCGCTCAAGGTCTCGGCGAAGCAGGCGATCGAAGACGAGCGCGATCTCACGATGATTCGCATCAAGCTGGCGCTCGAGCACCAGGGCGTGGAGGCCGTGCGCATCGAGCAGGCGCTCCTCGCCGAGCTGACCGCGTCGGACCAGCTCCTCGCCGCGTTGGGGCGCGTGAAGGTGACGCTCGACTCCGCGTGCGCGTTCGTGATCAACCGGTGACCTGGTGCTGAGCCGGTTCCTGCGCTCGTGGGTCGTCCGCGGCCTCTCGGCAGGGGCGGTGACGGCGGTGGTCGATCATACCGTTGGGCTGCTGCTCATCGCGCTGGGACTCCCGACCCGGGTCGCGGCGACGGGCGGCAAGGTGGCTGGCGCGCTCTTCAGCTACGTGGCCCATCGCACCTTCACCTTCAAGGACCACCAGCAGTCGGTCGCGAGGTCAGGCGTGAAATACCTGGCCGTGGCCGTGACGGTGACGGCGCTGCATGGCCAGGTGGTGGTCTGGCTCCGCGACGGGGCCGGGCTGCCCTACCTCGTGGCGGCCGTCCTCGCGGACGTGCTCGTCGTCACGCCGTCCTGGTTGCTGGCCTTGCGGTACCTCATCTTCCCCGCCGCCCCTGCCGGAAATGGGAAGGCACCCCCGATCGTTCCGAAGCCGCCTGGCACCTGAAGGTGGCCACCGGACCGGGAGGACGCTAGAGGCTGCCTTTGGACCCGGGGGTTCATGTCTCGACGGAGGGGAGTCCTCTGATGGCGTCAGGCCCATTGCGAGTCGTCTTCGCCTCGGTCCATGCGGGCGGCGGCCACAACACCGTGCGCGACGCGCTCGTGCGCAGCGTCACCCGGCAGGATCCCCACCAGGCTCGCATCGTCCCCATCTCGTGGACGGCCGCGAACGGCTTCGACACGTTCTACCGGTTCTGCGTGCGCTGGGGCCTCCAGGGCTTCGTCTTCTGGCTCACCCATTTCTCGATGTCGGCCTGGACGGCGACCCTGTTGAACCCGCGGTTGCTGCTCGAGCTCATCGCGCTGCTCAAGTCCCAGAAGCCCGATCTCGTGGTGTCGACCCACGTGCAGCTCACCGCGTCGTTCCAGCTGGCGAGGCTCTTGCTCGGCAGCCGAACGCGCATCATCAACGTCATCCCCGACTACGGAGCGCCCACGCCCGGCTTTTTCCCGCGCGCGCGGTGGCTCCGCGCCGACGCCACCCTCGTCAACGGCGCCGACACCTTCGAGGTCCTCTCGCCGCGCGCCGAGCCCGGGGAGCTGCACCGCCTCGGCACGCTGGTGAGCGACGCCTTCGAGGAGCTCGGGAGCAGCCCGGGCGTGCGCTCCCGCGGGCCGACCAGCCGGGACCACTTCCGCCGCGAGCTGGCCGAGGCCTCGCCGGACCTGTCGCGGCTCGATTCCTCGAAGCCCGTGGTGACGTTCTTCGGCGGCTCGGGCTTCGCCGCCGGCTGCCGCCCCGTCATCGATCGGCTGGTTCACCACCCGGATCTCGGCTCGAAGTTCTCCATCGTCGTCCTCGCGGGCCGTGACGCGCGCTTCGAGACCGAGCTGCTCACGTTGCATGGCGGTAAGCCCGGCTTCTTCGTGCTCGGCTTCCTCGCGCACCCACAGCTCGCGCGGCTCTACGCCCTGACGGACGTTCCGGTGATGGGCAGCATCGCGCACTCCACCTTGCAGGAGATGCTCGAGATGAAGTGCGGGCCGCTCCTCGTTCACCGCGTCATCCCCGGAACCGAGCCGCCGTACGTCGCCTTCCTCGAGCGCGAGCGCCTGGGCCTCTACGAGCCCGATCCGGCGCAGATGACGGCGCTGGTGCTCGAGTCCCTGGGCCTCACCTCGGCCTCGCTCCGCCTCCGGTCGCTCAAACAGGACTTCGCCCGGCGCGCGATCCGGCTGCGAGACGAGCAGAAGGCGCTCGCACCGAGGCTGTTGGGGCAACTCGAGCGCGTCGCGGGCCGCGAGGTCTCCGTCCTGCCAGCCGACACGGCATCTGTCGTCAACGCCCGCACCGCGAGCGCCGACGACATGCCCTCGACGGAGTAGCCTTCAGCGCTCGAGCGCGGCAGGGCCCTTGAAGCGACGTCGCACGCCGCCGAACCACGCCGTCGCCAACGCCGCGCCCACGAGCAGCATCGCGAGGCCCACCACCCCGCTGGGCGGCAACGACATCACCACCACCGCCGCCGTCAGCCAGCCCAGGGACAGCACGTTGAACCACGGCCCGGCGCGGCCCACGGAGAACGGTCCCTGGCGCGGCCAACCGCGCCTTCGCGCCCAGAGCGCCATCGCGATCGGCAGCCCGTAACTCAAGTACAGGGCCACCGTGCTCACGGCCGTCACCGTGCTCAGCGCGTCCGCCGCGGCCTGCTGGCTCACCCGGCCGATGCCGATGGAAAGGAGCACCACCAGCAGCGCACAGCCCGCGGACACCCAGGTGGCCACGTGGGGCGTCTGGAAGCGGGGTGACACCGCGGCCAGCCACTTCGAGCCAGGCAGGCCGCCATCTCGCGCGAACGCCCACAGCATGCGGGAGTTGCTCGTCACGCTCGCCAGCCCGCAGAACCACATCGCGCCGACGCACACCCACACCAGCGCCGTGCCCACACGCCCCAGGCTCGCCTCGAGGATGAAGAGGAACGCGTTCGGCGCCGCCAGGGCCTCTGGCAGCGACGGGGTGGCCAGGGTGACGCCGAGGATGAGCACCCACCCCGCCACCGCGCTCGCCAACACCGCCGTGAGGATGCCCTTCGGCGCGTTGCGGGCCGCGTCGTGCGTCTCCTCCGAGGCGTGCGCCGAGGCGTCGTAGCCCGTGAAGGTCCACGCAGCCTGCAGCAGCGCCACGACGAACCCCGGCGTCCATGCGCCCGTCGGCGGCGTCACGCCCTCGAGAAGAAACGAGACCGGCTGTCGGGGCGCCAGCAGCAGCACCGCGCC
>JBILEB010000135.1:0-20131 GCA_044352295.1 Myxococcaceae bacterium | reverse complement strand
CTCACGGCGGCGCGGGCGCTGTTGCCGAAGGTGAAGCGAATCGGCGTGGTGGTCGATCCCCGGTACTCGAAGGCGTTCGTCGACGAGGCCTCGCAGCTCGCTCAGTCGCGCGGGCTCTCGCTGGTGCCGATCGAGATCGACAACCCCACCAAGCTCGACAAGGCGCTCGCCGGCACCAAGGGACGTATCGACGCGCTGGCGGTGGTGTCCGACAAGACCGTGGGCAACGCGGCGGTCGTCGAGCGGCTGCTGGGCTTTGCGCGCGACGAGGCGCTGCCGGTCATCGGGCTGGCACCCGGTCAGGTGAAGCAGGGCGCGCTCTTCGCGTTGGCGCCGGCGCCGCTCTCCATCGGCCTGCAGGCGGGCCGGGTGGCCAACCGCATCCTCGTCGAGAAGGTCGATCCCGGGGCGCTGGCGGTGGCGACGCCCGAGGGCGTGGAGCTGCACGTCAACCTCGCCGCGGCCCGTCGACTCGGCCTCGCGGAGACGTTCGCGGCCGACGCGCTCGTCTTCGCGGCGCGGCAGGGCTTGTCGATCAAAGCCATCGAGTGACGAGACGCAAAGGCCCGGTGTATCAGCGGCAGCATGATCCTCCGCTATGCCCGTGCCGAGATGGTGGCCCTGTGGACCCCCGAGGAGCGCCTTCGCCGCTGGCGTGACGTCGAGCTCGCGGCGCTGGATGGGCTGGTGCAGGTGGGGCTGGCGCCCGCCGAGGCACTGGCGACCTGCCGGGCGAAGGCCGGGGACTTCACCGCTGACGACGTGGCGGCGATCGACGAGATCGAGAAGACGACCAAGCACGACGTCATCGCGTTCCTCACCTTCATGGAGCAACGCATCGGCCCTGAGGCGCGGTGGCTCCACTGGGGCATGACGTCGAGCGACGTGCTGGATACGTCGCTGTCGCTCCTGTTGCGCGACGCGATGGATCGGATCCTCATCGGCCTCGATCGGGCGCACGCGGCGGTGAAGAAGCGCGCCTTCGAGCACAAGCTCACCCCGATGGTGGGCCGCAGCCACGGCATTCACGCCGAGCCCATCTCGTTCGGGCACAAGCTGGCCATCTGGTACGACGAGCTCGGCCGGGCCAAGACGCGCCTCGAGGCCGCGCGCAAGACGATCGCCGTGGGGAAGATCTCTGGCGCGGTCGGCACCTTCGCCCACTTCCCGCCGGCCGTGGAGGAGCACGCGATGGCGCGCCTGGGCCTCGCTCCAGCACCCGCGTCGAGCCAGATCCTTCAGCGCGATCGCCACGCGGAGTACTTCGGAGCGCTCGCCATGCTGGGGAACTCCATCGAGAAGTTCGCCGTCGAGGTGCGCCACCTGCAGCGCACCGAGGTGCGCGAGGCCGAGGAGGCCTTCACCGTGGGCCAGAAGGGCAGCTCGGCGATGCCCCACAAGCGCAATCCGATTCTCTCCGAGAACCTCACGGGCCTGGCGCGGCTGCTGCGCGGCTACGCGATGACGTCGTGGGAGAACGTGCCGCTGTGGCACGAGCGCGACATCTCGCACTCGTCGGTGGAGCGCGTCATCGCCCCCGACGCCACCGTCATCGCCGACTTCATGCTGCACCGCTTCGCCGGCCTGATGGAGAACCTCACCGTCTACCCGCAGACGATGCAGAAGAACCTCGACCTGCTCGGTGGCGTGGTGAACTCCCAGCGCGTGCTGCTCGAGCTCGCGCGCCGGGGCGTCGACCGCCAGGAGGCCTACGTCTACGTCCAGCGCAACGCGATGCGGTTCTTCGAGACGGGCACGCCGTTCAAGACGTCGCTGTTGGCCGACCAGGATCTCGCGAAGCACCTGTCGGCGGCCGACCTCGAGGCGTGCTTCAGCCCGGGTCACCACCTGCGGCACCTCGACGCCATCTTCGCGCGGGTGTTTCGGGACTGATGGTCAGTGCTTGAAGCCGCCGGGCTGGGTCGGCGCGATGCCGGTCAGTTCGTTGATGGCGGCGGGGCAGGTGGCGATGACATTCGGGTCGGCCAGCACCGCGCCGTACCAGTCGCGATCTTCGAACAGCACCGCGTCGCGCACCTCGACCTCGGTGACGTCGCGGTTCATCTCCCAGAACTGCCCGCGCACCAGCATGCGCTGACCCTTGAAGACCTTCTCGAGGTCGATGAACTGTTTTGGCGCGAGCTTCGCGATGATGCGGATGGGGGGCGGGGGCGGCGTCTTCGCGCTGGTGCCGTAGAGATCGAGCTCGGTCTTGCGCGGATCCGGCGGCACCCAGTGGAGGATCGAGACGAGCTCTCCGAACTCGACGGCGGTGTACTTCTTCGCGCCCTTCTTGCCCTTCTTCGGCGCGTTGGACCCGGTGTCGAGCATGGTGGCGCCGCCCCAGGAGACGGCGCGGTCGAGGAACGTGTCGCGGAAGGTGGCGACGACGTCGGTGGTCACGGCCGAGTTCGCGCCGATGACGTCGGTGTAGTACCGCGAGCGCAACACCGGGAGCTGGAAGCCCGCCGAGTCCACGAAGGTGATGCCCTCGTTCATCATCTTCAACTTCCCGAGATCGATGATCTTCACCACGGTGTTGAGGTTCTTCGCGGTCTCGAGCCACTCGTCCGGGAGTCGCCCGTCGATGAGGACCCGGCGCACCATGGAGACGAGGTAGGCCATCGCGGGGAAGTTGGGCGTCGTCACCTGCATCTGAATGGCCGCCTGCAGGTTCGGGTCGAGCCCGAAGTTCTCGTCCCGCTTGTGAAGGGAGGGGCCGATCTCGGCGAGCGCGGTGAAGAGCGCGCCCATGAGCTGCACACAGCCAGCTTCCGGGGAGCCCTCCTTGAGCAGCTTCGCGAGCTTCGACTTGGCGAAGCGACGATCCATCGTCTCTTCCCGGAAGATGGGCGGTTTGCCGGTGCCGAACAGCTCGTCCTTCTGCGCAAAGGCGGGCAGGGCGATGACGGTGAGGAGGACACAGGTGAGGGCGCGCATGACGGGATCCACGGTAGCAGAGCCACGGACGGGGCGACGCTGGCGGTCTTCACCCGAACGACCGCAATTCTTGCGCCTTCCAATCAGGTGGCAGGGGCGGGCGCTTCGCGAGTGGCGTCGACCAACAGGGCGGCGACGACCAGGGCGGGGAGCAGCTCGGCGGCCGCCGCCACCTGGAAGAGCCGTTGACCGCCGATCAGATCGTACAGCCGGCCCGCGCCCGTGAAGCCCACCAGCCCACCGACGCCAAAGGTGGCGGCGACGAAGAGCGACTGGCCCGTCGCGCGGAGGCTCGCCGGGGCGCGGTCGGCCACCCACGAGATGCTGGCGACGTAGAAGGCGCCGAAGCTCAGGCCGTGCAGGCTGGCGAGCGCGACCAGGCCCGTCGCCGACGTCGTCAGGCCCATCGCGCCCCAGCGCACGGCGCTCACGCCGAAGGCCACCAGCAGCAGCGAGCGCGGGCGGACGAGGTGCGACCAGCGGGGCCACGTCGCGAACACCACCACCTCGCTGGCGACGGCGATGCTCGCCGAGAGGCTCAACGTCGACGGCGGGAACCCCAGGGCGGCGAAGTGGAGGCCGAGGCTGCCGTGGTACGGCGCGCTCGCCACCCAGTGCGCCGCGCTCGCGACGAGGAGCCAGCGGATCTGCGGGTTCGCCAGCAGGGACCGCGCCCCGGAGACGTCGGCGTTGGGCCCGTCGCGGCGCTGGGCTGGCCAGCGGGCGAGCGTCAGCAGCGTCCAGGCCGAATAGGCCCCGATGAGGCCCAGCGCGACCCACACCACGCGCCGGTCCACCACGTCGACGCCGAAGCCGAAGAGGAGGGTGGAGATGACGAAGCCCACCGAGCCGAAGGTGCGCAGGCGTGCGAAGGAGCCGCCGCTCCGTTCCACCTGGGCGAGCGCGAGGCTGTCGATGAGCGTGGTGGTGGCCGCGTTGAAGCTCGAGAAGACGGCCAGCGCGCCCAGCACGCCGGCGAAGGTCGAGGCGGTGAGCAGCAGGCCAAAGCCCGCGAAGCTCCCGACCGACAGGACCAGCAGCACCAGGCCCGGTCGGCCCGTGCGATCGGCCAGGTTCCCCCACAGCGGGGGAACCACGAGCGCGAACAGCGGGCCCACGGAGAGCAAGAGCCCGATGCGCGATGGTTGGATATCCAGCGACTGGTAGTAGACGGGCAGAAACGGCAGCGTCACGCCCACGAACATGAAGAAGAGCAGGTAGAAAACGACGAGGCTGCGCGTGTTTGCCATCAACGTCGAAGTGCCCTATCACGCGCCGCGATGTCGGACACCGTACCGCCCATCGTCGTCGCCCCGGTCCAGAACGAGGGCGAGCTGTTCCAGGCGCTCGCCATTCGTGAGGTCGTCTTCATCGAGGAGCAGAGCGTGCCGGAGTCGCTCGAGCGCGACGCCGAAGACGCCACGGCGTTCCACGTGCTGGCGATGAAGGGCAAGCACGCGGTGGGCACCGGCCGGGTGTGGGAGCTGCCCTCAGCCCCGGCCGGCGAGCAGGGAGCGTGGGCCCGCGTCGGGCGCATGGCCGTGTTGTCGAGCGATCGGAAGTCTGGCGTCGGCGCGAAGCTGCTCGGGGCGCTCGAGGGTGAAGCGAAGCGCCGTGGACTCAAGGGCATCCTCCTGCACGCGCAGCTGTCGGCCATGGAGTTCTACAAGCGCCACGGCTACGAGGCGCACGGCGCGGTGTTCGAAGAAGCCGGCATGCCGCACCTCGAGATGAAGAAGACGCTGTGACGCCGCTGGAGCGCGTGCAACGCAGCTTCGCGCGCCAGCGGGTGATGGCCTCGTTCGGGTGTGAGCTGCTCCGCGTGGCGCCGGGTGAGGTCGACCTGCGGTTGCCGTTTCGGGCGGAGCTCACGCAGCAGCACGGCTTCCTCCACGCGGGCGTCATCACCACCGTCGTGGACAGCGCGTGCGGCTGGGCGGCGCTCACCGCGATGCCCGAGGGCGCGGGCGTCTTGTCGATCGAGTTCAAGGTGAACCTGCTCGCGCCGGCGCGGGGCGAGTTCCTCGTCGCGAAGGGGCGGGTGGTGAAGGCGGGCCGCACCATCACCGTGGTGCAAGGCGACGTCTTCGCCGTCGAGGCGGGCCGCGAGCGGCTGTGCGCCACGCTGACGGGCACGATGATGGTGGTGCAGGGACGACCCGAGCTGGCCGAGTAACCAGCTACTTCGCGGCCGTCTCGGGCGCGGCGGGCGGCTTGACGGTCAGCCGCTCCACCAGCTCGAGCAGGGCGGGGAACAGCACGGTGGTGCCGAGGAAGCTGCAGATGACGCCCAACACCGCGAGCCACGCGATGCTGCGAAGCCCCTCGTGCCGCGCGACGAAGAGCGCCGCGTAGCCTGCCGCGTTGCTGCAGGTCGCGACGATCGAGGCAAAGCCCGTGTGCCGCAGCGCGTGCCCGATGGAGCCGCGGCCCTCTTCCATGTAGCGGTGGTACAGGTGCACCGAGTTGTCGACGGCGATGGTGAGGAGGTTTGGGAGCACCACCACGTTGAGGAAGTTCAGCTTCACGTCGAACAGCTGCATCGCGCCGAAGATGCAGGTGATGCCGATGTAGAGCGGCACCGTCACCAGCACCGTGCGCTGCAGCGAGCGCAGGCTGATGAGGATCATCAGGAACACCACGACGCCCGCGGCCAGCATGATGAAGGGCCCGTCCTGGCGGACGATGGTGAAGATGCGCGAGGCGATGCGGTTGGTGTCCAGCACGCGGGGGTCGAGGCCCTTCGCGAGGCCACGCGACGAGACCTCGTCGAGATCGGCGGCCCAGCGATCGAGTGCGTCGGCGTTGTACCCGGAGAGGGCGGGGAAGATGAGGACGAACGTGCCTTCACCGCGAATGGGCTGAAAGCGGCGGCGCAGCTCGTTGGGGACCTCGGCGGGGCCCCACGGCGACGAATCGAGCATCGCCTGGAGCTTCGTGAAGCGCGGAGCGTCCTTCCCGGCGCGAATCGACTCGGGCACGCGGGCCAGTACGGTTCGCAGCCGCTCGATGCCGGCCTTGCGCGCCTCCACCTCGGTCGGGGGCGGGTAGAAATCGTTGAGGCTGGCGACGTCCTGAATCGCCGATGCGGCGCCCTTCTCTGTCTTGAATGCGCGGGTGAGGTTCGCGAGCGACTGGGCCTCGTCGAGGGAGCGCACGGCGACGATGGCCGGCGTCATGATGATGCCCAGCTGCTCGTTGATCGCCTCGTCGAGCTCGGTGGCGGGCGACTTGCCCTTGAGGCGCTTCAAGTCCTTCTCGAACGACGCCTGGGGTGCGTAGGTGGCGGAGACCGCGGCGACGGCCGTGATGACGACGATGATCGCGACGAGCGCGGCCGTGGGAACGCGGGGGCCGGTCTTCTCCTGGCCGTTGGCGTCGAGTGAGCGCGGCCTGGCCTTGAACGGCCGCACGGCCTCGGCGAGGCGAAGGATGGCGGGCGCCATGACGTAGGCCGAGATGACGGTGGCCATCACGCCGAAGCCGGCGATGCTGCCAAACTGCTTGAACGCGTCGAAGCGGCTCGCCAACAGCACGAGGAAGGCGACGGAGTTGGTGAGCGCGCTGGTGAGGGCGCCGGGGAAGGTGCTGAGCACGGTGGTCCGCAGCGCCGGCAGCACGTCCTGCTCGCGACGTTCTTCCCAGTACCGCATCGCGAGGTGTGTGCCGTACTCGAGGCCCAGGCCCACGAGGATCGCCCCCAGGAAGCCCGTCACCGGGTTCAGGTGGCCGATGGTGAAGTACGCGAAGGCGAAGGTCGCCGAGATGCCCAGCGCCACCGGGAGCGCGACGACGAGCAGCGCGGTGATCCGCCGCGTCGAGAGCAGAATGATGGTGAGCGCGAGCACCGACGACACCAGACCGGCGCGGCCGAGATCCTCGCGCATGACGTCGTCTTCTTCGACGCGGGCGACATAGGCGCCGGTGAAGTCCGTCTGGAAGCCCGGGCGCTCGGTCGACAGCGCGGTCGTCACCTCGGTCACCCTGGCGAGGATCTGCCGGTTGAAGTCGAGATCGCCCGCCTGCTTCGTGGGCTTGATGAAGAGGTACAGCTCCGGCGCGGTGCGGCCCTCGATGTACTCGCTCTGCCGGCCCTGGCTCGCGTAGGTCTTCTCGATCTCCTCCAGTGTCGGCGGCGGGTCTTCCTCGAGGAGGTCGACGAAGCCCGGCAGCGCGCGCTGTTTCTCCCAGGTGATGCGCGCGTCGACGTCGTTCGCAAGCGCCTCGAGCCTGGCGGCCGGGAGCAGCCACAGCCCGCGCGTCTGGAAGAACGACGCATCGAAGCGGTACTCCACGTACGAGATGAGGTCCTTCTCCTGCTCGAGGCGCGTGGCGAGGGTGCCCGCCCAGGCCCGCCGTGCCTCGGTGGTACCGCCCTTGAGGCGCACCACGAAGTACCCGCCGCCGCCCGCCATCTCTTGCACCACCTTGAGGTCCTGCACCTCGCGCGTGGAGTCCGGCAGCAGCTCGATGAAGTCGCCCCGGAAGCCCAGGTGGCTCGCGATGACTGCGAAGGTACCGCCCAGGGTCAGCAGCACCATGAACACGATGGCCGGCCGCTGGAAGCTGAACGTCGCCAGCCGCGTCAGCAGGTGGCCGGTGCGTGAGTCTGGCGACATCGCGTGGGCTCCAACTCGTCGAAACCGTTGGGAGCCGCGGCCCGTAGCACGCACGTTTCAGGAGCGCTACACTCTGACATAGGTGCCAGACGAACCATGACTCGCGTGTCCGCCATCGCCGTGCTCACCCTCGTGTGGGCCGGCGTGTGTCGCGCGGAGGAGGCGTGGACGACCGTGGTGACGGGCCCGGTGACCGTGAAGAACCGGGCGCTGCCGGGATCTCCGATCAAGGAGGTCTGGGCCGAGGGTGAGATCGACGCTCCGCTCATCGACGTGCAGGACGCGCTGATGAACGTGCCCCGACTGCGCTCGTTCATGCCCTACATGAAGGACGCGCGGATCATCGGCGAGCACCCGGAGGATCAGAGCGTCTTCATCTACACGCTCATCGATCTGCCGGTGGTCGGGAAGCGCGACTACATCACGCAGCTCTGGCAGCCGCAGGCGGTCAAGCCGGATGGCACTGGCACCTTCGAGGCGAGGTGGGTGGCGCGCCCGAACTACACGCCACTGCGCGCGGACATCATCCGGCTCAAGACGAACGACGGCATGTGGCTGGCGACCGCGCGAGAGAACGGCAAGACGTGGTTGGTGCACAAGTTCGCGGTGGATCCCGGCGGATGGGTGCCGGCGTTCGCGGCGAACCTCGGCAACGAAAAGGGCGTCACCGACACGTACAAGAACGTCGAGCGCGAGGCGCAGAAGCGAATGAAGGAGCGCCTGGCCGCCAAACCCACGCCAGTCGCGCAGACGAAGCCACCTGAGCCTTCCGCCGCTGCCGCGCCCAGCGCCCCCTGACGACGATGGCGGTCACGCGTGACGTGAGACGCCCAGGTCCCGCAGGCGACGAACGATCAGCTCGAGGGTGTCTTCGACGATGCCGTTCTCCTGAGTGGCTGGAATGGCGCCCAGATCCGCCGCGGCGGCCTCATCGCGAAGGGTTGCCTCCTGCCGGCGGAGCTTCGGTGAGAGCCCACGGGTTCCGAAGGTGCGTCGCAGCATCTCGGCCAGCGCCTGGCCATAGGTCGCGAGGTCCCGGCGGTCGGCGCGTGACAGGTTCGGCAGCACCTCACCCGCTGCGAGCCACGCGGCCCGCACGTGAAGCGCTTCGTCTTTGAGCGTCTCCGTCAGCACCGCGCGAACGATGGGCTGCCGCGTCGCCGCGTGCCGTGCGCGGATCAGCTCGAGAGACACCGTCTCGCTGAAGCACCCGTTGGCCAGGGCCCACACCGCGAACGGCACGTCAGAGGGCTCGGCGAGCCGCGCGGGTTCGTAGTCGAGGCCGTCGGGCACGTCGTCGTCGTAGCCGCCCAGCCGCTCCGCCAGCGCGCGGGAGAGTTCGGCGTGGCGCGCCTCGTCCTGCACGATGGCCGAGTAGCTCGCGATGGTGTCGAGCGACGCTCCCTCGCGGACGAGCGCGAGCACGACCTGGGACACGGCGGGCACCGCAGCGAGTTCGCTCCAGGTCCTTCTGGACCAGAAGCGGCGCGCAGCGTCGCAGTGGGGGAGGACGCCTTCCAGGAGCGTGGCGCGAACGCTGCGAGCGCGCGTCGCCTGCGCCTGGCGGAGGCGCTTCCAGGCGCCGTCACCCGGCTTCGACGACCCGGTGGTCACGGCTTCTTGCGCCCGCCGCCCCACAACGCGTCCGCATCGGCCGAGGGCGCCGTGCGCGGCGTGGGGTCCGCATCGCGCACCGGGGGCGCGCTGGACTCTTCGAAGCCGCTCTCGTCGGCGTCGGTCCCCTCGGGAGCCGCGAAAGCGCCAAGGAGCTCATCGACGGCCGCTTGCACCGCCGCGTCCGTCTCGAGCGACTTTGGTTTCGCTTTCGCCATCGCCTTCGACTCAGCCAACCGGGTGGATCGGCCGCGCCTGGCCGCTGGTGAACGTCAGGGCCACGCCGACCTGCCGGGCGAGCTTGTTGAGCTCGGCCGCCGCGTCACGCGTCAGCGCCACGGTGCCCTTCGCCAGCTGGTTGGTGGAGGAGCGGGCGTGGATCTCCCGGAGCACGCGCTTCTGCGCCGCGGGATCGTACGTGGTGGTGATGGCCTTCGAGAGCTTCACCGCCTCGGCCTTGCCAAACTTGTACTGCTGCCCAAACAGCGGCGGCGGGTTCCCGGGGAAGGGCCGACCGTAGGCCTTGTAGTCGTTCTTCTCGTTGTTGATCGTCTTGTTCGACAGCAGGGTCTCGACGCGCTTGGTCGTGCGAATGGTCATGAGCACAAGGTGTAGTCGCGTCGTTGACCCTCGTCGAGCGCCTGACGAGGGCCGTGTTGCGGGGCGTCAGAGGCTCAAGCCGACCGGCAGGGTGTCTCCGAGTGCGCGCGCCTCGTCGGCTGCCGACAGCTGAACCACCTCGGCGACGAGCTGTTGCCATGAGGCCGGCGCCCGGAGTTGGGCGAAGTGAGCGAGGACCCTCGCGCGCACGGACTCGTCGATGTCGCGGGCGCGGTCTCCGGTGCGCCGCGCGAGGAGGGCCAGGGCGAACGCGGCGGTGTCATGCCGGGCCGGGTCGAGTGCGAGGAGGTGGTGAATCCACGCCTCGGCCGTCTCCACCGACAGCACGCGATGGGCCGCGCCATGCACGGGAACGCGCGCACCGAGGCGGCCAAGTGCCCACGCCCACGGTCCGCCGGTCGTCTCCGGAGCCGACAGCCGAGACGCCACCCAGGCGCCGAGCTCGGCCTTCTTCGCGATCGACAGCAGCTCCAGCGAAGCGGCGCACCGCACCATCTCGTCGAGGCCCTGCGGTTGAACGCCCTTGAGCTTCTCCTTTGGCGTGGGCATCCCGACGGGCACGCGCCGGGCGAGCTGGGGCTCGAGCACGGCGTAGATCGCCTGCTGGGCTGGCTCGGTCAGGCCACCCGAGATGCGCCGCCACAAGACCCAGAACTCGGACCAGACGGCCTGCTCGCCATGGTGGGTGACGAGCTCCTTGAAGAGGCCGAAGGTCTGTTCGCAGCGCCAGGCATCGAGCGGGTAGCCAACCCCGGGCCGCAGCGAGTACCCCAGCAGCTGGTACATCACCTTCTCGTGGTCGTCGGACCGCCGTCGCTTCGACGCGCCCGCCAGCAAGGCCGTCCACAGCTCGCGCAACACCGGCACGCCCCAGCCCTCCCGCGGCCCCAGGATGCGCTCGAGCGTCTTGAAGAGCTGTTTGACGTCCTGCGGCTTCACGGGGAGCGGCCTGGTGCCGAAGACGCGCTCGATCTCGATGGTGGCGTCGGCGAAGCGCGCTGGCATCGCCTCGGTGACGCTCACGCCCTGGCTCTTCGAGGCGCCCTTGAGCTCGAACTCGAGCCGCCAGCGCTGGTCGCCGGCGACGCACGAGAGCGCGAGGGTTCCCACCTCTGAGAGCGTCGAGACGAGGTGCACGCCGATGGTGGCGCCCTTCGCGCCCGAGAGGATGGTGTGGATCGGCGGCAGCGCCTTGAAGACGTCGTCCTCGAGCGACACCAGCGCGCCGGGCGCATCGAGCCGATCGGCGGTGGTCGAGAAGAGCTGGAACTGCACCGGCCGGCCGAGCGTGAGTTGGAACGTGCGGTCCTTCAGCTCGACGGTGGAGCCCTCTTCCTGGCCGCGCGGCACCAGGCACACGCCCTGCCTGCCACCGGCGGCGTCACTCACCAGCGCGTAGAAGGCCCGGGGCGCACCGCCGCCGATCTTCTTGCCGAGCGCTCGCCGGGCCAGGCCCGAGTACGCCGCGCCACGGGCCACGGCGAGATCGAGCGAGTCGTGGGGGAGCAGCGGCACCTTCGGCTGCGCGGGGAACAGCGCCGAGACGGCGTCGCCGAGCGCGTCCGCCAGCGCCGGCGCGTTGAAGACGCCTCCGTTGAGGAGAATCGCGTCGGGCCGAGGCACCAGGCCATGCTTCTCGGTCCCGAGCGCCTTGAAGCCTGCGTCGGCGTGCGCGCGGAGGAACGCCACGAGGTGCCGGGTGATGGCGGGATCCTTCGCGTAGGGCAGCCCGAGCTCGACGACGCCGCCGCGGGGGGCCATCGCCGGAAGCGCCTCCGCTGGAACCACCGGGAAGAAGCCCTGCACGACCGTCTCGAGGACCTCGTCGCGAGACAGGGAGGTCGACAGGGTGCCGCCGACGAGCTTGCTCCCGCCGGCGACGATCGAGACCGCCTGCTGCGTCGCGCCGCCTCGCGCGAGCACCGCCTCTTTCACCGCGCGCGCCTGTTGAACGGCCTGGGCCCACTGCGCCGCGGTGAACGTCTTCCCGTCGGAGAACAGCTTCGTCTCGAGCTTTCGCGCCAGCGCGGCGTCCATGTTGTCGCCGCCGAGGAGCAGGTGATCGCTCACCGCCAACCGCTGGAGCGCGGCGCCCTCGGGCAGCATCGCCACCTGCACGAGCGAGAAGTCGGTGGTTCCGCCACCCACATCGACCACCAGCACGAGCCGTACGCCGGTGAGCGCCTTTTCCAGGGACGCGCGGTGCCGCGAGGTGAAGTCGTAGAAGGCCGCCTGCGGCTCCTCGAGCAGCGTCACGCGGGCCAGGTCGAACCCCGCGTCCCGTGCTGCCTGCAGCGTCAACGCGCGCGCGGCCTCGTCGAAGGAAGCCGGAATGGTGAGCACCACGTCCTGCTGGGCGAGGGGCGCTTGCGGTTGCGCCTGGTTCCAGGCCCTGGCCAGGTGCGACAACAGCTCGGCCTGCGCGGCCACGGGAGAGAGGCGCGGAACGTCGGCGGGCGCGCCCCAGGGAAGAATCGCGGCTTGTCGATCGACGCCCGGGTGAATGAGCCAGCTCTTGGCTGAGGTGATGGCGCGGTGAGGCACTCTCGCCGCCTGCCAGCGCGCGAACTCACCAGTCACTCTGGCCCCGTCGGTCCAGGGCATCGCCGTCGAGCCGGCTGGGAACTCACCGTCGAAGGGTTGGTAGACGACGGACGGGAACAGCGCGCGGGCGACGTGCTCTCCGGGACGCGCGAGCTGAGGCACGGGGAAGTCGACGATGGCGGCGCCCGCGCCGCCTTTCGGATCGGTGAAGGCCACTGCACAGTTGGACGTGCCGAGGTCGATGCCGATGATGAACGCCATGTGCGCGCCTTCGCCTTACGGAGCCTGTTCTCGAACGTTGAGCTCGAGCTTCCACTGTCCCTTGCCACCGCGCTCCAGACACCGCACCTCGAGCGCGCCGAGCTCCGTCACCGCGGCCTGCAGGTTGACGGGCACCAGCTGACCGAACGCCTCGCCTGCGAGCGTCGTCTCGATGGGGACGAGCTCCTCGAGGTCCTTCGCGCGCTCGGCGTCGTCCACCATCGCGCCGACGACGTCGTCCCGCCGGGTCGAGGACGAGAAGAAGCGGAAGCGGGTGGACTCACCGACCACCAGCCCGAACTCCTGCGGCGGGACATCGGCCTGGGTGCCTTCCTCCATGCCGAACGGCGCCACGCAGAGCGCTTTGACCGGCGGCACGTAGCCCGGAACGGCCAGCATCGCGGCCTCGACGCCGACGTAATAGCTGCGCGCGGTGCCGCCCCGAATGCGAATGCCGTGGCCGCTCTTCACCCAGCCGTAGGCGGCTGCGCCGCGCGCCACCGCGAGATCGAGATCGGCGCCTGGCAACTCCTTCGCGGGCTTCGCGCCGGCCTTCGTGAGCCAGCTGGCCAGCACGTCCATCACGCGCGACTTGAGGGCCTGGGCCTTGAAGACGCCGCCATTGAAGAGGACCGCGGTGGGTTGCGCGAAGCCGGTGCTGAGCTGGAGCGAGGCGGCCTGGCGCGACAAGAACGCCGCGAGGTGCCGGGTGATGCCTGCGTCCTGCGCGTAGGGAAGGCCGACCTGCGCGAGGCCCGAACGCCGTGCCGAGGCGGGCGCGTCGGTGATGGCGCACGCCGGAAAGAAGCCGTCGGTGAGCAGGCGGGTCAGCTCGTCTCGCGTCACCTCGCCCTTGAGCGTGCCGCCGACGAGCGAGCTGCCCCGGCCCGGGACCGTCACGGGCGCCTTCTCGAGCTTCCCGTCCGAGAACAGCTGCTCCTTCGCGACGCGACAGGCCTGGGTGAGCGCGGCGAGCTGCCACGCATCGAGCGTCTTGCCCTGGGTCTTGAAGCGCTCGTTCACCGCGAAGGCGAGCGCGAGGTCCATGTTGTCGCCGCCGAGGAGGATGTGATCACCCACCGCGAGGCGCTCGAGCGTCAGCTCTCCGGCCACCTCGGCGACGCGGATGAGCGAGAAGTCCGAGGTGCCTCCGCCGACGTCGACGACGAGCAGCACGTCACCGGCCTTGAGGTGATCTCGCCACGAGCGCCCCATCGCCTCGAGCCAGGCGTACACGGCGGCCTGGGGCTCCTCGAGCAGGACCACCCGCTCGAGCCCGGCCTGCTTCGCCGCCTCGAGCGTGAGGTCCTTCGCGGCGGCGTCGAACGACGCGGGCACGGTGACGACCAGGTGCTGCTGCGCGAACGGCGCCTTCTTCCCGAACTGCCGGTTCCACGCGTGGGCGAGGTGCTCGAGCACGCGCGCGCTCGCCTCGACTGGAGAGATCTTCGTGACGTCGGGGGGCGCCTGCCACGGGAGGATCGGCGCGCGGCGATCGACGCCGGGATGGCACAGCCAGGACTTGGCGGAGGCCACCTGCCGCGTGGGCACCTTCGTGCCGTGGGCGCGGGCGAACTCTCCGACGACGGTGCGCGCGTCAGCCTTCCACGGCAACGCCAGCGCGTCTTTGGGGAACTCGCCTTCGGCCGACAGGTAGAGGAACGAAGGGAGCAGGGGGCGCTCCTCGGTCGTCCCCGGCGCCGTGACCTGCGGAACGGGCAGGACCGCCTGGTTGGGCCCGCGACCTTCCTTCGTGTCGAGGGCCATCCACGACAGCGCGGAGTGCGTCGTGCCGAGGTCGATGCCAAGACAGTACGTGGCGCTCACGGCAGCTCGACTTCGGCAGGCGCGATGACCTTCACGTCGACCGTCGTGGGCACCGGCGGCAGCTCGACCTTGGTGGCCTGCCAGCCATGGTGCTTGAGGTTGCCGTGCCAGGGGCCCGGGCCGGTGACGTTGCCGGTGAGGCGGAAGCGGCTGGCGTCGAACCCGGCGGGCACCGAGATGTTGGCGCCCTCGCCGTCCTTCACCACCGGGGTGACGGCGAGGTACTGCGCGAGCACCTTCTTGCACCCGGCATGGACGACCCGTGAGGCCGCGCCCACGTCGCCATCGGAGAAGGACGAGATGTCTTCCTGGAGGAAGTCGAGCAGCCGCCCTTCGCGCTGGAGCAGCCCCAGGAAGAACAAAGCGGCGGCGTGGTGTTGTTCCGGCGTGAGGGCCGGTGCAGGCGGTGGTGGCGGGAGCGCGGGCGCCGGGGCCGGAAGGGCCTTCTCGGGCGTTGCCGGCGCCGGCAGCTCGCCACCGAAGAGGAACGACAGAGCGAGTTTCAATCGCGTGAAGAAGCTCATGGGGCGCTCGTCCGGTAGCCGAAATCTTCCTCAGATGCCAATGGTTTACACTTGCGCTACACCGTCGCTTCGGAGGCTGTCCATGCGGGTTTCATCCCTGCTCGTTCTTCCCCTCATGTTGGCCCTGCGCGCGTCCGCCGCCGAGGTGTACGTCAACGGCGTCAACGTCGAAGGCCTGGTGAACCAGAACTTCACCAAGGTGAACGTCACCATCGACGAGAAGGGCCACGTCCACATCGACGCGCCCGGCTATGCGGTGAAGAAGGTCACCATCGCCGCCGACAAGCCCACCGCCGCGGTGAAGGAAGAGGGCCTCATCACCAAGAGGTACTTCGTCGTCACCGAGCAGAACGTGCTGGGTCGCACCGAGTACGACATCGACCTGTACATCAACGGCAAGTTCGTTCGCACGCTGCGCAGTGATGACGAGCAGATCGTCAGCGACATCACCAGGTACTTTTCGCCCGGAAAGAACCAGGTGCTGCTGCAGGCGCGCAAGGTGCAGGCCAACAAGGAGCAGCCGAAGTCGACGCGGGCCGATCATTTCTTCCGGGTGCTCATCGGGGAGGGTTCCATGACGGCCGACCAGGTGACCATCGAGTTGCCCCTCATCAAGTTCGAGCGCACGGCGGCGGATCAGAACGACGTGCGCCAGGAGTTCAGCGTCACCACGCGCTGACGAGGAAACCGCCACCCGTGTACACCATCGACGAGCGTCTCAAGGGCCTGCCTGCGGTGAAGGAGCAGGTCGTTCAGTTGTACCAGTCTCTCAACCAGCCCCACCTGGCGGTTCCAGGACGGCAGGCCGGTCCGGCGACCGCGTACGTGTTGGGGTTGCGCGGCCCAAGCGGGTTCGCCGTCTTCGTCTACCTGTACCTGTCGGAGAGCGGCGAGTGCGCCGTGTATGTGCCCACCAACGGCACCGTGCCGGCCGATCGCTACCAGGCCGAGGAGTCCGAGGCGTTGGGCTTCGTCGAGTCGATGGGGTTCATCCTCGACAACTTGAACTTCCGCGGCCGCCCGCCGGACGAGCAGGAGTCGTTCATTCGGTCGTTGCCGGTGTTCCAGCGGGAGCCGCCTCCGCCGTCGGCGGTGCCCGGGGTGCCGATGTCGCCTGGCATGGAGCCCGGCCAGGCCAAACGCCAGACCGGCCAGAAGTCGGGCGTGGTGAACATCGGCAAGCTCTTCTCGGCGTTCTGTCTCTCGCTCGTCGTGTCGGGCTGTGCCCACTACGTGACGCCCGAGGCGCGGGATCAGGCCCAGACGCACTACGATCTCGCCGTGGGCCTCATCGCGCGCAACGCGCAGCAGGCCTTCAGTGAGACGGAGAAGGCCCTCGAGCTCAACCCGCAGTTGGCCGAGGCCTGGCACGTCAAGGGCATCCTCCTGCACCACTCGTTCGGCAAGCTCGACGACGCGAAGGTGGCGTACGACAAGGCGCTCGAGCTCAAGCAGCCGTTCAGTGAGGCGACCACGAACCTCGGCAACCTCTTCATGGACATGAAGCGGTACGACGAGGCCATCGCCCTCTACGACAAGTCGCTCAATGACGTGCTGTACGGCGCCCCCTTCATCGCGCAGGGGAACAAGGGCTGGGCGCTTTACAAGAAGGGCGACGCGAAGAGCGCGATCGAGCAACTCAAGGCAGCGGTCACGGTGAACCCGAAGTACTGCCTGGGTCACGCCCAGCTCGGTCAGATCTTTTCGGAGCAGGGGAATGAGGACGAGTCGTGCAAGCACTACTCGCGCTACCAGGACGCGTGCCCCCAGGCGGCCGACGCCTACCAGCGGGTCGGGTTGTGCCAACTGCGGGCGGGCAAGCGCGACGAGGCGCTCAAGAGCTTCGAGACGTGCATCGAGAAGTCCACGAACCTCGACCTGAAGGACCTCTGCCTCAAGCTCAAGGAGAAGGCCTGAGGTGGAGTCGTCGGCCCGGCACGCCGCGGAGCAGGCGCGGCTTCAGTTCGGCCAGTTCCTCGTCTCGCACCGGGAGCGTCGCGGCCTGAGCCGGGCGCAGGTGGTGGCGGCGACGAAGCTGCCGGCGCTCCTCGTGGGCGCCATCGAAGACGGCGAGACGGAGAAGTGGCCCGCGCGCGTGTTCGTGGTGAACGCGCTCAGGACGTACGCGGGGGCCGTGGGCTTGTCAGCGGACGAAGCGCTGCGACGGTTCGAGGCGCTCCCCGACGCGCCACGTGGAGATGCCTTCGATCCAGCGGCCCTCGAAGCGAGGCGTCGCGCCCAGTCCGTCACGGGGCTGTGGGTGCTCGCGGCGGTGTCGGCCGCCGGCGGGCTGTGGACGTGGCTCGAGGTGGTTCGGCAGGTAGCGGTCGCGGTGTCCCGGTGATTCGCGTCGTCGACGAGGCCCTGGTGCTCTCGAGTGTCGACTACGGCGAGGCCGATCGGATCGTCACGCTCTTCACCCGGGAGCGCGGGCGCGTCTCGGCCTTCGCGGCGGGGGCGCGCAAGTCGAAGCGGCGGTTCGCCGGAGCGCTGGAGGCAGGCACGCACCTCAAGGCCCAGCTCGTGGAGCGGCGGGGCGATACCTTCCGGCTCGATGGCGTCGACGTGGTGCAGAGCTTCCATCACCTCCGCGACGATCTGCCGCGCATCGCGCGCCTGATGTACTGCCTCGAGCTCATCCGCGAGCTGACGCGGGACTACGAGCCGCACGTCACGCTCTTCGACGCGCTCAAGGACTATCTGCAACGGCTCGACGCGAAGCAGGCGGGGCCGACGTCGCTGCTGCTCTTCGAGCTCGACGCGCTGGCCCAGGCGGGGTTCATGCCCAACTTCTCGCCGTGCGCGCTGTGCGGTCAGCCGACGGGCCCGCGCCCCCGGTTCGATCCGGAGCACGGCGGCGTGGTGTGCTTCGGCTGCGCGTCGCGGGTCCCCAACGGGTTTTCGGTGTCGCCCGACGTCGTCGAGGCGTTGGCGCGGCTGCAGGCGGGAGAACGCACGCCCATGGCCGCTGACTTACGCGCGCGCGCTCGTGAGCTGCTCAACGTCTTCATCGCGCACCACCTCGGCCGGAAGCTCAAGTCGGTCGAGTTCATGGAGCAGGTGGGGGCCGATTGACGCGCCGTCACGACGTCATCTGTCTGGGGGAAGCGCTCGTCGACTTCCTGCCCGATCGCCGGGGGCACCGCGTGCGAGAGGTGCGTCGGTGGACGCCGTGCCTGGGTGGCGCGCCGGCGAACGTGACCGTCGGCGTCTCACGGCTGGGCGGCCAGTCGGCGCTGGTGGGCGTGACGGGCGACGACGAGTTCGGCTGGTTCCTCGAAGAACGCCTCGCGGCGGAAGGCGTCGACACGTCCTTCATTCGCCACACGAATGAGGGGAAGACCGGCCTGGGCTTCGTGTCGCTGACGGCCACCGGAGAGCGCTCCTTTACCTTCTATCGAACGCGCGCGGCCGAGACGTTCCTCGACGAGCGGGACACGCGCCGGGCCCGGGCCGCCCTGTCGCGCGCCACTGTGCTGCACGTGGGCACCAACTCGTTGCTGCAGCCCAAAGCCCGGGCCGCGGTGGTGTCGGCGCTGAAGGGCTCCTTCGAGGCGGGGCGGATCACCTCGTCGGATCCGAACCTGCGGCTCCACCTCTGGCCTGATCCCACCGTGTTGCGGCGGCTGTTGCACCGGTTGGTGCCGATGCTGGCCCTCGTCAAGCTGTCGGACGAAGAGATCGCCTTCGTGACCGGCTCCTCGGACGTCGACGACGCCCTGGCCTGGCTCGAACGCAAGGGCGTCGCCCTGGCCGTGGTGACGCTCGGCGCGAATGGGGCGGCGGTGCGCTTTCGTGGGCAGACGCGGCGCGTGCCGGCGCCGAAGGTGCGCGTCATCGACACGACGGGCGCTGGAGACGGCTTCACCTCGGGCCTGTTGACGGAGGTGTCGCGGACGGTCTCGACCCGCGGCGCGTTGGAGTCGCTGACCATCGACGAGATCGAGGGCTTCGCGCGCTTCGCCTGCAGGGTCGGGTCGCGCGTGGTGACGAAGCTGGGGGCCGTGGCCGGGCTGCCCACGCGGAAGGACCTTCGGCGATGAGAGCGGCCCTGTGGTGTCTTCTTCTGTCGAGCTGTTGCATCAACCCCACGCCGATGCCGGCACCAACGCCGGTGGTGCCGAGCGAGGCCGCCATCCGCCCCGGCCCCTCGCAGTTCCCGGACGCGGGCTTCGTCGCGCTCACGTTCGACCCCAATTCCGATTGGGCGCCGCCCGATGCGCGGACGATGCTCGAGCGCGGCCCGCAAGGGGGCGGGTACCACCTGACGCTGCGGTACGACGTCGCCAGGTTCCTGCCTCAGGAGTTGTTCGTGATCAGCCGGGTGGTGCGGGAGCGCGACGGCCTCGTCGTGGGTCGCGATGACACGCCGTTCGAGGCCTGGGAGACCCTCTCGGACACGGTGCGCCGGACCGCGGGCGTCACCACGGTGCGCCTGTGTCCCACGCGACGCGACGCGGGCATCGTCGGCGAGGCGCTTCGGCTCGAGTCGTATGGGTTTCAGGGGCCGCTGGGGCCACGACTCGTCGAGGCGACGAAGTCGTTCCGGGTGGAGTGCGCCGGCTGTGAGTTCGACTGTGGAGGCTGAGATGACGACGACGGCGCAGCAGCTCATCGACACCCTCGGGCTGAAGAAACACCCCGAGGGCGGCTGGTACGGAGAGACCTTTCGCGACGCGCCAGGCCCCGACGGCCGCGCGCGCTCGACCGCCATCTACTTCCTGCTCGAGGCGGGGCAGCGCTCGCACTGGCACCGGGTCGACGCGGCCGAAGCCTGGCTGTTCCACGCGGGCGCGCCGATCGAGTTGGGCCTGTCGGATGACGGCAAAACCGCGCGAACGGTGCGGCTGGGGCCCGATGTGGTCGCAGGAGACCGTCCCCAGGTGGTGGTGCCGCCCCATGCGTGGCAGTGCGCGAAGACCCTCGGCGACTACACCCTGGTGAGCTGTACCGTGGCGCCGGGCTTCGACTTCGCGGGCTTCACGCTCGCGCCACCCGGCTGGGAGCCCGGCTGATCGCTACACCCGCTTCAGCCCAGGCTGTCTGGCGACCAACTGCGCGAAGACGAGATCGGCCTGCTTCTCGAGCACCGAGTTCGCGCGCAGCCGCATGTCGAGGTGCGTGAAGTCGACGGTGTCGAGCAGTTGGTCCTGGTTGAAGCAGGAGAAGACGTAGGACTCC
>JBILEB010000134.1:0-20145 GCA_044352295.1 Myxococcaceae bacterium | reverse complement strand
TAGAGTCCGAGAGTACTTCTGGTCAGGGCAACGCGGGGCCGTGAACCCCGCCAGGTCCGGAAGGAAGCAACGGTAGCGTTACTTCGCGTGTGTCCTGGCCGTCATCGAGAGCCGCTCCCCCACCGGGAGCGGCTTTCGTCTTTTCAGCGTCGAACCGCTCAGCGTCGAACGAAGTACAGCCCCGCACCGTCCTGGTCGGCGAGCGCGAAGCCGGCGCGCTCGAAGGCGGCCTTGCTGCGCGCGAGGCGCTCGGGGTCGAGGGGCAGCATCAAGATGCCGCGGTTGATGACGGCGTTGCCCGCGGCGAACTGGAAGCAGGGATCTTCCGGGAAGTCGCAGGTGCACCACACGCGGGTGCTGGTGGGCGAACGTTCGCTCCCGCGGAACATGAGGTTGCTGCCGTTCATCCAGAACGAGCCGGGTGAGCCCCACAGTCCCTCGGGCAGGAGCACCAGCCCCGTGCCTTCCCGGCTGGCCCGCGCGGTGAGGCGGAACTGTTCGCCGCGCTGGGGCCGAAACCCTGCGAGCAGCTCCGGCCAGACTGACGGAGGCAACGCCGGCGGAAGCGACGCGACCACCACGACCGCGAGCAGGACCTGGCCCGCGGGCCCCTGGAGCCACGACGCCGGCGGCGTCACCGCGCGTCCCACCGCCTTCGCCAGCACGAGGCCCACCACGGGCGCGCCCGCCACGGTGAGCAGCACCAACATCGGGTAGATGAAGCGCTCCTCTTTGTGAGGGGTGAGGGAGATGGAGAGGAAGTAGCCCAGCGCCGGCACCACGAAGAGCCACGCGCGCGCGGGCGGACTCCAGCGCCACAGCACGAGGCCGACGAGGCCCACCGGCGCCAGCAGCCGCGGCAGGTAGAAGTGCCACGGGCTCACACCAAAGCTCTCGGACTTGCCGGAGACGAGGTTGTAGTCGACGTACTCCTGGAGCGAGTGCCACCACCCGCCCCAGCGGGCGTTCGGCAGCACCGCGCCCCACGTCAGCTTGTCGAGCAGGCCCAGTCCCAGCGCCACCACGAGGCCGCCCAGGACGGTGAAGGCCAGCGCACGAAAGCGACGCGTCACCGCGAGCCACAGCACCGCGGGGACGATGACCGCGGCCGAGCCGTAGCGGGTCACCTGGGCCAGCCCGAGGAGCGCCCCACCGAGCGCGGCGACCTGGGGCTGGTCGTCGGCCTGTTTCGCGTCGAGGCGCTCGAGCCCCCAGACGAGGAAGGCCGCCGAGAAGGACTCGCTCATGGTGCGGCCGGCGAAGACGATGATGAGCGGAGAGAGGCCCACGAGGCCCACGGCGAACGGCGCGGCGAGCTCGCCCACCCGGCGGAGCGCGAGCCTCCAGACCGCCAGCAGCATCGCCACGTGGAGGGCGTATTGCGGCAGGGCCAGCACGAAGCGGCGCGCCTGCACGTCCTCGAGCCCGAGCGCCGAGGTGAGCTGGAGCAGCAGGGAGAACAGCCCAGGCACGGCCCAGTTGCGCAGACCGACCTGCCATTCCCACGCGAGCACGCCGTAGCCGAAGGCGCGGTTCATCGCTGGATCGAGGACCTGAAAGACCTCGTCGGGGTGCAGCCGGCCGATGCGGAAGACGGCGTCGAGCACCGGGAGCGCGGCGATGACGAGCACCAGCCTCCATGGCGGACGCGGCGCAGGCACTGGGGGAGCGACGACGTCCGTCACGGTCGGGGCGTGTAGCACCCGCGTCGGGCGGGAAAGGCCGGGAAAACGCCTGCGTGTGGCGCGATGGCACGGTACCCTCGACACGTCTTGTCTCCGGGGATTGCACGATGAGCGCCTGTCAGCACTGTGGAGGCCAGCACCCGCCGGGGACGCCGAACTGTCCGCGCACCGGAGACTCGATGTCGATGGCCGGGCCCATCGGCTCGAAGCTCGACCGGTATCAGCTCGAGGCGCTGCTCGGCTCCGGCGGTTTCGGCACGGTCTACCGCGCCCGCCACGCGCACACCGACGCGCAGGTGGCCCTCAAGGTGCTCAAGCGCGCGCTCGGCGCCGATCCCGCGATGGTGGAGCGCTTTCTGCGCGAGGCGAAGGCGGCGGCGGCCGTCGGGAGCGATCACATCGTCCGCGTGCTCGACGCCGGCCATGACGCGCACGGCACGCCGTTCCTCGCGCTTGAGCTGCTCGAAGGCGTCGACTTGCAGGGCCTTACCCAGAACGAAGCGCCGCTGGCGCCGATGCGGGTGGTGCTGCTGTGCCTGCAGGTGCTCGAGGGGCTCGAGGCCGCGCACCGCAAGGGCATCGTCCACCGCGACATGAAGCCGGCGAACGCCTTCGTCACCCGCAAGGTGGACGAGCGCGGCACCGAGCGCGACTTCGTCAAGCTGCTCGACTTCGGCATCTCGAAGATGCACTCGGACGGGAACCCGAAGACGGGGCTCACCATGACGGGCGTCGCGATGGGCACGCCCTCGTACATGGCGCCGGAGCAGTTCTTCGACGCGCGCTCCGTCGACGCCCGGGCCGACCTCTATTCAGTGGCGGCGATGATGTACGAGCTGCTGTCGGGGAAGCTCCCGCTCGAGGCGACGAGCTACGCCGACCTCATCGTGAAGGTGCGCACGGAAGCGCCGCCACACCTCGCGCTCGTGATGCCGTCACTGCCACGCCCGCTCGCCGACGCGGTGATGGTGGGGCTCGCGAAAGAGAAGGAGCAGCGCTGGCCCTCGGCCCGGGAGTTCGCGAACGGCCTGCGCGCGGCGATGGGCTTGCCGTCGCCGGGCAACACGCCGATTCCGCCTCGGCCCGTGACGCCGCAGTCCTCGACGCCGCCGGCCCAGCCCGACTCGGTCTCGATGATGCTGGGCGCGACGGCTGCCCCGAAGGCGACGCCGGTACCAGTGAAGGCCGCGCCGAGCGAGGTCGCCGCGCCCGCGCGTCCACCGAGCGCTCCGCCGGCCAGCGTGACCCCATCTCCCTCTCTGGCGGGGTGGGTCGTACCCGCCGCGAACGGCCAGGGCGCTGAGGCGGTGCCGGTCGGCGTGCCCATCACGGCTGGCCCCCCCGCGCCCCCGGCGAAGGGGGGCGGCGCGACGAAGTGGGTCCTCATCACCGTGGGCGTGCTGGTGGCGTCCTGCTGCGGGTGCTTCGGCCTCGCGGCGGCGTTCGGAGACACCACCCAGACGGGATCGGCCTCACCCGGCCTCGAGACGGCGCCTGGGGACACGACCAATGAGATGCCGTCCGAAGGGCTCGATCCGCTCGAACCCGTCGACACCCCTCCCGCGAAGGCGGTCGGCAAGAACCCCAGGAAGAAGCCGGTCACTCCCGAAGAGGCCGAGGCGCTCCGTGCGGAGGACCCCGATGGAACACAGATCGCCGACTCCCTCGAGCTCGACCCGCCGGCAGCGAACGACGGAGTGCCCACTCGAGATGAATTTATCGAGGCGCTCAAGGCCGGTGGCGAGACGGAGGACTCTCCGAAGTTCCGACGGCGCGTCAAGCAGTACGAGCGGCTGCTCGAGCTCAAGAAGAAGATAACCGACGGCACCGCCAAGCCGCGCGACCTCGCCGAGCTGCAGCGTCTCATGAAGCAGCTCGAGAACCTCTAAAGGCAGCTCCGCCACGCGAGCGTCTTTCCCCCGAACGAGGCATGAAGGCCGAATGATTCACGCCTACTCGAACGTGACGCAGACCCGCTGGGACAAGGGCGAGTTCAAGGTGCAGCTCATGACGAGCGGGTCGACGCGGCCCATGGGCTTCTGTGATGGCAGCGCGGCCGACCTGGCGGAGCTCCAGCAGATGGCGGACAGCGAGAACGCCGCCCTCTCCATCGACAAGAAGGTGCTCAAGACCGGCCGGGAGATCTGGACGCTGCGATCGGGGCAGGAAGGGTGACGATCAACCGTACCGGGCGCGCAGCGCGGCGATGAAGTCGTCGTCTCGCAGTCCGAACCCGGTGGCCTGACGAACGAGCTCCTCGGCGTCGAGCCTCGCGCCGTGGCGGTGGACGTGCTGCCGCAACCAGCCCAGGAGCGCGCCGAAGCGGCCCGCGGCGAGGTCCTCATCGAGCGAGGGCACCGCGCGCCTGGCCGCCGCGAAGAGGGTCGCCCCGTAGAGGTTCCCCAGCGCGTAGGTGGGGAAGTAGCCGAACTCGCCCCAGGCCCAGTGGATGTCCTGGAGCACACCCTCGGTCGGCTTCGTCACCTCGAGCCCCAGCATGCGCTTCGTCGTCTCGTTCCACGAAGCCTCCAGCTCGCCGACCGACAGCGTGCCGCGCACCAGCCCCAGCTCGAGCTCGTACCGAAGCGCGATGTGGAGGTTGTAGGTCACCTCATCGGCCTCGACGCGAACGAAGCTGCGCTCCACGCGGTTCACCGAGGCGAGGAAGTCGTCCACCGAGACGCCACCGAGCTGGGTGGGGAAGCGCTGCACCAGGCGCGGGTAGAAGAACGTCCAGAAAGGGGTGCCGCGGCCCACCAGGTTCTCCCACAGGCGCGACTGCGACTCGTGGAGCCCCATGGAGGGCGACTGCGCCAGCGGCGTGCGCGCGTCAGCCTCGGCGAAGCCCTGCTCGTAGAGCCCATGTCCACACTCATGAATGGTGCCGAAGATGGCCGACAGCGGCTGGGCCTCGTTGAGGCGGGTCGTCAAGCGCACGTCGGTCGCGGCGAGGCCACTCGAGAACGGATGAATCGACCGGTCCTGACGGCCCGCCTCGAGGTCGAAGCCGAGCGCCGCGAGCACCTCGACGGTAAAGGCCCACTGCGCCTCGATGGGGAAGCGAAGGTTCGCACAGACGTCGCGCGGCGGCCCCTTCGCCTCGATGGCCCGCACGAGCGGCTCGAGCTTCGTCACCAGCGAGGCGAGCACCGGCGACAGCCGCGCCACCCGCATGCCCGGCTCGAAGCCCTCGAGGAGCGCGTCATACCGTTCTCCCTCATGGCCGAGCGCGTCGGCCTGCTCCCGACGCAGTCGCACCAGGGTGTCGAGCTTCGGCTGGAAGACGCGGAAGTCCTGCTGCTCGCGAGCGCTGCGCCAGGCCCCCAGCGCGTGGGCCTGCGCCTCGGCGATGGCCTTCACCAACACCGACGGGAGCTTCACCGCCCGGTCGCGCTCCCGGCGCACCACCCGCACCAGCGCGCGCTCGTCGAAGGACTCCGGTCGCTCGGCGGCGAGCCAGTCTCCGACGCGCGGGTCGACGAGCCGCTCGTGGTACAGCCCCTGGAGCGTGGACAGCTGCGAGGCCCGCGCGCCCTCGGCCTTGCGGGGCATGTAGGTCTCCTGGTCCCAGCTGGCGAGGTTGATGACGCCGGCGAGGTCGCGCAGCTCGGCGAGGCGGCTCTTGAGGGCTTCGTTCATGGCGTCTCACCGTAGCAAGAGTGCTGGAGCGAAACGGCCAGCCGTGCTTTCCCGCCCGCCATGGCCCACCAGCTCTTCACCTTCATGCTCCCCGAGGACGAAGAGCCCTTCGTGCGCATGCTCGCCCGCTCGGTGTTCGAGGTGTACCCGCGCCGCGTTCCGCCGGACTGGAAGACGTTTCGCCTGACGCTCGAGGCGATGCCGCAGGTGCCGGAGCGTGACGTCTACCTCGTGGCCTCGGACCTCGGGCCGGCGCACGTCGACACCATCAAGCGCGGGCCGGACAAGGGCTTCTGGCGCATCGACGAGGTGCGCTCTCCGGTGCTGTTCTGGGAGCGCAGCGTCCGCAACGAAGACGACGAGCTGTTGTCGGGCCAGCTGTGGGCCGAGCTCGACATCACCGAGCAGACGGGACGCAAGCTGGCGGCGCCGGCGGCCTTCCGCTCCCGCGTGCTCGAGCTGTCGAACTGGCTGACGAAGACCTTCCGCAAGGGAGATCCGAAGGGCTCGTGGATCGGTCCAGCCACGGCGCGCGCGGTCAAGGAGCAGAGCCTCGTGCTCCGGGAGGACTTCGTGCGCAACGGCCGCATCGTGGTGCCCCAGGGCATGCCGCGCCCGAAGGATCCGATTGGTCGGAAGTTCCGCCGGTAATTGATGAGTGACCATCGATTCCTGCAGCGAATCGATGAAGGAACGTGAAGACGGGAACGGACGGCGGGCCCCGGGGGTTAGAGTCGAACCATGTCCTGGCTCGATACCCTCGAAGACATTCGCAAGAAGGACTTCAAGAAGGTCCCCGCGAAGGACCGCGACAAGGCCGCTCGCGACGTCATCAACATGGCCAGCTACGGCTGCGCGGTGGTGGCGGTGTCTCCGATGCCGTTCTCGGACGTGGTGCTGAGCCTGCCGATGCAGTCGGCGATGGTGATGACGGTGGGCCACATCTACGGCCGGAAGGTGACGCAGGCCGACGCGAAGGACCTGGTGCTCGAGCTCGGCACGGTGGTGGGCGCGGGCATGTTGGCGCGGCAGGGCATCAAGGCGCTGCTGCCCGTCGTCGGCGCGTTGCTCACGGTGCCAGCGGCGTTCGCGATGAACTGGGGCATCGGGCGCGTGGCGATGGAGTACTTCAAGCAACCGGGCCTGCCGAAGGAGCAGCTCAAGAAGGTGTTCGAGGCCGCCCGCAAGGAGGGCAGCTCGCTCTTCTCGAAGGAGCGCTTCGACGCCTTCCGCAAGGGCCGGCAGGCGAAGGCTCCCGAGGCCGACGGGCCGGAGCCCACGTCGAAGAAGAAGGCCACGCCGAAGGCGAAGCGCTCCGGCGTCTCGAAGCTGCTGCACGAGGACTTCGAAAAGAAGATCGCCGCGCACCCCGAGGTCCGCGAAGCCTTCGACGGCGTCATTCACCTCGACCTGTCCGGCGCCGACGGCGGGCAGTGGACGGCCGACCTCACGAAGGAAGACGGGTTCGTCTCCGGCGGCCTCGAGGGCGCCCCCAAGCTCACCGTGCGCTGCTCGGGGAAGGACTTCACGGCGCTGGTGAAGGGACGGAAGAACGCCCAGATGGCCGTGCTCTCGGGGGAGCTGGTGCTCGAGCCGATGAACCTCGACCTGGTGGGCACACTCGCCCCGCTGTTCGCGTAACGCACTGGTTTCGTCGGCCCCGCCGGTTCTGGAGCCCTCGTGCAGAGATTGCGCTGGGGCGCACGTGGCCTCCGAGGGAGCCGCGTGGCGCGCGGGTTGCTCTGCATTCGCCGTATGCCCCAGACCATCCTCGTGCAGGACTACATGACGTCTTCGCCGCACAGCATCGGCGTGTCCCTCTCCTTGTCGGACGCGGCGAACATGATGAAGGCGTACAAGATTCGTCACCTGCCGGTGCTCGATGGCCGCGCGCTCGTCGGCGTCGTGAGTGACCGCGACGTGCAGATGGTGGAGTCGATGGAGGGCGTCGATGCGGACGAGGTCTCCATCGAAGAGGCGATGTCTCAGGCGCCCTACACGGTGGCGCCGAACATGCCGCTCGAGGTCGCCGCGCGCCACATGGCCAAGCACAAGCTCGGCAGCGCCATCGTCGTCGACGCGAACCAGAAGGTGATCGGCGTCTTCACCGTGACGGACGGCATGCGCGCGCTGGCCGAGTTGCTGGGCAAGATGCCCTCGGCCGAGGTGATCGACGTGGTGGTGACCGAGAAGAAGAAGGTCGCTGCGAAGAAGCCTGCGAAGCGCTCCTGACGAACCATGGCGTGCGGGAGCCGTCTCGGCGAGTCTCACCGTCGACATGACCACCCGTCTCACCTTCCGGCGTGACGTCAGCCTCGCGGTGCTGTCCCGCGCGGCGACGGCCCGCGACCATCACGAAGATCTCGGCTGCTCCATTCTCGGTCCCGCCTCACGCGCGGTCCGGCTCGCCCACCGCACGCTCAAGCTCGAGGTGCAGCGGCTGGGCGAGGCGAAGGCGCTGGCGAAGGCGAAGTCGCTCGTGCGCCGCATGGAAGGGACCCCCGCGTACGCGAAGCTCAGCACGGGCCGAACCCGCGCTGGCCGCCGCGAGCTGAAGCCCCAGGTGCTGTTCCCAGACGTGTCGAAGACGCCTCCCCGGGTGCTGCACGTGCGCCGGGGCGAGCTGGGGTTCGACCTCGACGTCGCGGCCAGCGAGTGGCCCGTCGTCGCGGACTGCTGCGCGGCGCTCGCCCGGGGGTTGAGCGCTGCCGACCGTCGCGTCTTCGCCCGCGTGCCCGTGACGAACACCCTGCTCTCGGAGCTCTCGGCGGCGGGATGGTTCGAGCCCCACGATGGGCCACGACCGCCTCCACGCGGCGGCTTCACGTTCGTGGGCCACCACACCACGCTGATGCGGGACGGCGATTCGGTGGTGTTGATCGACCCGTACTTCCGACCCCTCTCGGAGGTCGATGCGCCGGGGTTCTGGCCGCTTCACGCGCGCGACCTGGGACCGATCGACGCGGTGTGCATCACCCACTCCCACGGCGACCACTTCCACCTCGGCTCATTGCTGACGCTTCCGCGTGAGACGCGCATTCTGGTTCCGCCGGTGACGCACGAGAGCCTCTTCTCCACGGACTGCGTCGCGCGACTCGAGCAGCTCGGCTTCACGAACGTCGAGGCACCGAGCTGGTTCGGCAGTCGCAAGGTCGGTGCGATCTCGGTGCATGCGCTGCCGTTCTACGGTGAGCAGCCGACCGACGGCCCCGGGGTGTACGACGACCTGTTCAACGTCGGCTCCACGTGGGTCATTCGCGGGCCGACGACGTCGGCGGCCTTCTTCGCGGACTCGGGGCACGACGTGCGCGGCTCGATGCGCGAGGTGTGTGACTTCGCGAGACGAGGCGGACCGGTCGAGGTGCTCTTCTGTGGAGTGCGCGGCTTCCGCTTGAAGCCCGTCTTCTTCGGTTTCACGACGCTCGACGCGTACCTGGTGAACGTGCCGCTCGACGCGCTGACGACGCCGCAGCAGTTGATGGCCGATGCACCTGAGGCGCTCGAGTACGGTCGGCGGCTCGGCGCGACGACGCTCGTTCCTTGCGCCGATGGCGGCGCGCCCTGGTACTGGCGGGAAGGCATGGGCCCGAAGTACCCGGGCTACGCTGGTGTGCCGGTCGACGGCGCCTCGTGGCACGAGGAGAACCCGGACGCGGATCCATTCCCAGAGCAGGTCGCGGGGTTCCGGAAGGCGGGAGACGCAGAGGTCGTCGTCGTGCGGCCGGGTGAGCAACTCCTTCGAGGCCACCGTCGTCCCACGACCGGCCTGAGGTGGCCGTTCGCTGACGCGTGAGACGCACGTTGAGGCGCAGGCCGTCAGCGAGACTCGAGGTCCAGGTCCGCTGTGCGCCGGAGCGCCCGCAGGCTCAGCCGACGCTGGCGATGACGCTCGACGCCTTGAGCTGCGGCGCGTGCGCCTGGAACGTGTACTCGGGGTGTTTCTCCTGCGCGTGGTGCATCGCCCACTCGTCGCGGAACAGCACCAGCGGCAGGCCGTCGCGGTCGGTCACCGTCTGGCGGTTGCCTTCCCAGTCGAAGGCCCTGGCATCGAACTTCTCGGCCACCACCCAGCGCGCGATGGAGTACCCGAGCTTGTCGACGAGAATGTCGGCGCCGTACTCGTGCTGCATGCGGTACTGGAGCACCTCGAACTGGAGCTGGCCGACGACGCCGACGATCGGGTCCTTCATGCCCATCTGGAGCTGTTGGAAGATCTGAATCGTTCCCTCTTCGGCGAGCTGCTCGAGGCCCTTCTCCATCTGCTTGCGCCGCAGCGGGTCCTTCGTGCGGACGATCGCGAAGTGCTCGGGCGAGAACCGCGGCACGCACTCGAAGTCGTAGCGTCCCTTCTCGAGCAACGTGTCGCCGATGCGGAAGATGCCGGGGTCGAACAGGCCGATGACGTCACCCGGCCACGCGTCTTCGATGCTGGTGCGCTCGCTCGCCATGAACTGGGTGGGCTTGGCGAGGCGGATCTCCTTCTCGAGCCGGGTGTGCCACGCGCTCATGCCCTTGACGTAGTGGCCCGACACCACCCGCAGGAACGCGATGCGGTCGCGGTGCGAAGGATCCATGTTCGCCTGGATCTTGAAGATGAAGCCCGAGAACGTCTCCCGCACCGGCTCGATGAAGCCGTCGCTCGACGGCCGGCCGCTCGGCGCTGGCGCCAACTCGAGGAACGCATCGAGGAACGGCCGCACCCCGAAGTTCGTCATCGCCGAGCCGAAGAACATCGGCGACAGCTGGCCCGACAGCACCTTGTCGAGCGAGAACTCGTCGCCGCCGATGTCGAGCAGCTCGATGTCCTGGTGGAGGCTCTCGAGCTCGGACTCACTGAGCACCGTCTTGATCTCGTCACCCTCGAGCGGAACGATCTTCTCGTCGACCTCGCTGGCGCCGTGCCGGCCTTGCGCCGCGAAGACATGCACGTTGCGGGTGCGGCGGTCGTACACCCCGCGGAACTCGGGCCCCGAGCCGATGGGCCAGTTCATCGGGTACGCGCGAATGCCCAGCACCTTTTCGAGCTCGTCCATCAACTCCAGCGGCGTGCGGCCGTAGCGATCGAGCTTGTTGGCGAAGGTGAAGATGGGAATGCCCCGCAGCCGGCACACCTTGAAGAGCTTGATGGTCTGCGGCTCGACGCCCTTGGCGGCGTCGATGAGCATCACGGCGGCGTCGGCAGCGGCGAGCGTGCGGTAGGTGTCTTCGGAGAAGTCCTGGTGGCCGGGCGTGTCGAGCAGGTTGACCGCGTGGTCGCGATAGAAGAACTGGAGCACCGACGAGGTGACCGAGATGCCGCGCTCCTTCTCGATCGCCATCCAGTCGGACGTGGCGTATCGCTTGGCGCGCCGCGCCTTCACGCTCCCGGCGAGGTGAATGGCGCCGCCGTAGAGCAGGAGCTTCTCGGTGAGCGTCGTCTTGCCCGCGTCGGGGTGCGAAATGATCGCGAAGGTGCGACGGCGGGAGATCTCTTTGACCTGCTCGGTGCTCATGACGAAGGGGCCTGTACCACGGGGGAGGCACACGTCGACGCCTCGAGTCCGTCAGTCTGACGGGGGCGGCGTGTCAGGGAAGACACCGACCCACTCGGCCGAGAGCGAGTCCTCAGGAAAACGCAGGCAGGTCCCCCGCGGAACGCCGGCGGTTTCGAGCACCTGCCGGGCCCGGTCGACCCCCTCCCGCAGGTCTCGCAGCACCAACACGACGTACGTATTCCGGGTCCCAGTCGCCGAGGTGATGCAACGGCCGAGGTCCTTCGGCGCCAGGGCCTGATCGAGCGCATCCTCGAGCGTCGTGCGCAGTCGCAGCCCCGCTTCGGGCGGAACCGGCAGCTGCACGTAGGCGAACGACTCTCCAAACCGGGACAAGCGCTGAGGCGAGAACGGGGCCCCTGAGAGCAGCAGCTCGAGGAAGGCGACGTCGTTGGTCGCGGCCGAAACGACGTCACCCAGGCGCCCCTCGGGCGGGCCGTCTCGCTTCAGCGAGACCACGGACCACGACGAGTCGGTGTCTCGCCGCTGGAGTGGACGCGACGGCCTTTCTTCGAGCACCAGACGCTGCTGGGCCTCGAAGGCCGTGGCGAACTCGGCAGGCCCGATGCGGCTGCCGCGGAAGAGCTTCGCGCGCAGCGACGGCCGGCCGACCTCGACGGGGCCGACCCAGTCCATCACCGCGCGCTCGCCGACCAGGCACTTCATCAAACACACCGCCGGCTCCGGCTCCGGCGCGCCGCGCCAACAGACATTCACGAAGCCGAGCTGCGGCGGCCCGAACTCCACCGTCCAGTCGGCGGCGTCGACGCCGAAGCGCCCCTTCACCGTCGCCAGCGCCATCGGCAGCGACTCGCGAGTGCGTTCGGGCGCCACCTCGAAGCCGAGCTGCGCCGGAGCGCGGGAGACGATGCGAGCGACGAGCGGCTCGAGGTGCCGGTCTTCTTCGGCGGTCACCACGAAGCACCAGCGCGCCGTCACGCCTGGACGGAGTTCCCACCGCAGGTCCGGGTGGATGCACTGGAGGTGCTGGGCGACGAAGGCCATGAGATCGAACGACTGATCGATCTGCGGCACGAGCCTTCCTCGAAGGCCCGCGAGCGCCTGCCACCACGCGTCGATGGCGGCGTCGACCGAAGCACGCGCCGCGGCCTCACGAGGGTCCGGAAACGTCCACCGGAGCGTCATGCGGACACCAGACCACGACCTCCTCGGCGGAGCACGTGGCTTGCGGTCCTCACCATCGAAGAACGACGGCCAATTCGCACCCTTGGCGGTTGGCATGAGGCTCGCTCTGTCCCTCGTTGGGAAGCCCACCACCCTCCCAGAAGGAACCACACGCCATGAAGCAGCAGCTCGTCTCCGCCATCGCCGCCGCCCTCGCCTTCGCCGCCTGCGAGGAGCCCCCGAAGAAGTCGACCTCCGTCATGCCGATGCCGAAGAGCGTCGTCGTCGTCGCGAAGGTCGCGCCCGTCATTCCCGACCTCAAGCCGGACTCGGGCGTTCCGCTCGTGAAGGCCGAAGCACCCGTCCTCGTCGACGCGCTCACCCTCGCCCACGAGACGCCGGGCGTCGATCACCTCGCCCGCGCGAAGGAGTTGATGGGCGAGCGCGACTTCGGCGGCGCGCTGACCGAGGCCCGGCGCGCGCTCTTCTCGAGCCCGACCGACGCCGAGACGCTCGAGCTCGTGGCAAAGCTGGGCCGGCAGGCGGGTCAGCCGTCGCTCTCGGCCGAGGCCTTTCGCCGCATCGCAGAACAGCGCTCGACCGACGCCGTGCCCACCATCAAGCAGGCGCGGGCGCTTCTTCAGGCGAAGGACTTCACGGGCGCCATCGCCGCGGGCCGGGAGGCCGCGCGCCGCGACCCCGGCAACCCCGAGGCGTTCCAGGTGACCGGCCTCGCACAGTTGTCGAGCGGCGACCTCCTGGGCGCCATCACGAGCTTCAAGACGGTCATCGGCCTGCAGCCGGATCATGGCTACGCGATGAACAACCTCGGGCTCGCGTACCTGCGCGCGAACCGCAACGACGAGGCGGTGGAGATCCTCGAGGAGGCCGTCGATCACCTCCCGACCGTGGCCTACGTGCACAACAACCTCGGCGTCGCCTACGAGCGCGTCGGCCGCGGCGACGACGCGAAGAGCGCGTACCAGGAGGCGATGGACCTCTCGCCGAAGTACGTGAAGGCGAAGCTGAACGCCGCGCGCGTGGCGAAGGGCACCATCGAGACCGACGGGGAGCCCGAGGCCGAGACGATGAGCGACGTGCCGCACCCCATGCCCGAACCGTAAGGCCTTCCTGCGCAGGACGGGGCCGCGCTATGCGTCCCGGCCATGCGCGTGCTCTCCGGTGTCGTGGTGATGGCGGTCCTGTCGTGTGGGCTCCCTCCGGAGAAGCCGACGCGGAGCTCGCGGGTGCAGCAGGCACTCTCGAACACGGTCGTCATCAGCGAGGTCTACGGCGGTAGCGGTTCGAATAGTTCAGCGTACCGCTATGACTTCGTCGAGCTCTTCAACCGCGGCAGCGCGCCGCAGAACCTCAATGGGTGGGCCCTCCAGTACGCAAGCAACATGGGCAACTCGTGGGCCGTCACCCCGCTGAGCGGAACGATTCAGCCCGGGCGCTCCTTCCTCGTTCGCATGGGCGCCATGGGCAGCGGCATGAACCTGCCGGCCCCGGACGACACCGGGAGCACCTCGCTCAGCAGCACGGCCGGGAAGGTGGCGCTGACCAACTCGGTGACGGCGCTGACGGCGAATTGCCCGATGGGCACCACGGTGGTCGATCTCGTCGGCTACGGCTCGGGAACGAATTGCAGCGAGGGCATGCCGACGCCCAACACCTCGGCGGCCTCATCGGTGCGGCGTCGCGCAGACGGCTGCATCGAGACGGACAACAACGCCCAGGACTTCACGGTCGGCCAGCCGACGCCACGCAACAGTGCCGGCGCGGCGATCAACTGCGCAAACGTGGACGGCGGCACGGTGACGCCTCCGAGCGACGCAGGCTGCACCGTCATCACCTCGTTCTCGGTCGCCGAAGTGGCCGTGGGCTACCAGCCGGCCAACGAGACGGCAGGTGCGGAGCTGTACTCGCAGATCGTCGACGAGTCCGACGGCGGCATGGACGTGCTGACGCTCGAGGCCTACTTCGGCTTCCAGACGTTGACGCTGCCCGCGACACGCCAGTTCTCGACGGCGGACACGTACCGGAACTGTGAGCTGTGCGTGTCCTTCTCGCGTCGGTGCAACTCGCGCGGCACCTGCTTCGAGGACTACTTCGCGCAGGCCGGGAGCGTCACGGTGACGGCGGCGACGCAGGACGAGAACCTCGGGCGCCTGGCAGGCACGTTGTCGAACGTGCAGCTCGTGCGGTGGGACTTTCAGAACGACACGGCAGTGCCCGGTGGTGGCTGCGTCATCTTGACGTCGGCGACGATCGACGAGCCGTGGGACTCCGATGCGGGCGCGGCGGGTGGAGGGACGGCGGGTGGAGGGACGGCCGGGGGACGCCCGATGGCCGGCGGGAGCGCAGGTGGAATGGGCGCTGGCGGCGGCACCGCGGGTGGAAACGCCGCGGGCGGCTTCGGTGGCGCAGGCGGCGGCTTCTTCATTCGCGACGGCGGCGCGGCGGACGCCGGCAGTGGTGGCGGAAACCTCACGACGCGACGAGGGTGCGGCTGCGCCTCCGACGACGGGCTGGGCGTGCAGGCGCTCATCCTGCTGGCCGCGATCGCCCTCCTCAGGACGCGCCGCGGCTGAAGTGGCCCGGGCTCGTGGGAGGTGGCATCGTCCCTGGGGTGGTCGGCGCCATTCCAGTCGCGCGGGTGACGCCAGAGGGGGCCATCGAGCCCCTGGGGACATGGCAGGACCCTCCTCGACGAGCACCTTCAGTGGCGAGACCGCTTCATCGCGCGCAAGGCCAGGACGCCCAGCACCGCGAGCAGCCCCACGCCGGTCTGGCACCCCCTCGTTCGGTGTGGCGTCGACGCATCAGGGAGCGCATCCGGTTGGAATGCCGGCGGCACTTCGGGCAGCGGCGGCACGGCCGGCACGGAACCCATCAGGCCCGAGTTGTCGGTGAGCACCATGGGGGCGCCTTCCTCCGGGAGCACCTCGATGCGCAGGGAGGTCGGCGGCGGGGTGGCGCCCAGGCTCGGGTTGACCTGGTCCGGCAGGTAGAGGACCCAGCCCTGCTCCGTCGTGAGCACGGCGTCCGCCAGGGCGGTGCCCGAGGCGTTGCACCGCTGCGTCAGCGTCGCCTGGTGGACGTTGCTGACGGGCGCAAGGGTGGGGTTGAAGGAGAACGCCGGATCCTTGTTCATGTCTGCTGGGGAGATCGTCGTGAAGAGCCGAGTGAGCGTCGGGTTCTCGGTCAACAGCGCTCTCGCCTCCTGGGCCGGCACCACGACGCGCTCCCAGATCTCGTCCGCCATCATCGCCGGCTGGAAGTTCTGCGGCGGCGCCTGCGCCGAGAACGACCCGTAGAAGAAGTAGAACTGGCTCGGGGCGATGTTCGGAGGCGGGGGCAGGTACCGCTGGAGGATCGCCAGCAGCGGTCCGGGAATCTGATTCGGGATCGCGGTCGAACCACTCAGGCTGAGCGCCGTGAAGCCGTTGCTCCAGAGGTGACTCAGGAACGCCTGTGCCGTTTGCTGTGCGGCGAGCGCGGCCTTCGTGCCGAAGCGGCCCGTCTGCGGGAAGCGGTCCGTCACGATGGAAGGTGGGCCCGCATACTCGGTGACGAAGCTGTGCTTGCCGGGCGCCTCGCCAACCGCGCGCGTGATGACGCTGGTGTAGTTCTGCGCGCCCCGGAGCCAATCGATGTACGCGTCGTTGATGACGGTGTGGTGGTAGTTGCGCGGCACGGCGCGGCCGGAGCCGAGCATGAAGACCTGCACGCCCATGTTCTCGACGGCGCCAATCGAGGTGAGGGTGAGGGGAATCTGCCCCACGTCACTCTGGTACTTCATGACGATGGGCTGCAGGTCGCCGGTGCCCGCTCCGGGCCGCAGCTTGAGGGCGAGGAAGTACGAGCCGGGGTTGATGTAGGGCGCCAGGGCCGCGTCGCTGGTGGAAGGCACGAAGAACCGGTTGTCCCGCAGCCACGTGAGCATCGCGTCCTTCGAGTCGCCGCGCAGCACGGCGGAGTCGTACGGACCGACGATCTCACGGGCGACGAGGGGACTGCCTCCCGCGGCACCACCGCCCGCGCCGCTCGAACCGCCGGCGCTTCCTCCCGCGGCACCACCGAGCGACGCGAACCGACAGCTCTCCGCGAAGGTCCGGTTGAGGACGTAGCGTGGCTGCGTGGCGAGGTTGAGCTCGGCGAAGAACTCGTCGGTGCCCACGCTCAAAGTGGGCACGGCGGGCAACGGCACCAGCCACCCGAACGGCTGCCCAGAGGCGCCGTCGTAGAGCACCTGCACATGGGCGGTGACCTGACCGTTCTTCACGGCGAAGACGATGCGTTCGCCGGCCTGCACCACCGGCACGGTCGGGTCGGGCGCCGCGAAGCACCCACAGGCCCACGAGAGGGACGGCGCGACAGCGACCACCACGGCGGCAACGGTTCGGAGCATGACGTGCCTTTCGGTGAGTTGGACCGGCCCACTGCTCCTCAGGGAGCGGGCGAGAACGCCCGGTGAAGGCTATCCTGCCCGGTGATTGCCGGACGAGTCCCTTGCCGACCGACTCCATCGCGACGGTGCGCTGACGCTGGACGATGTGTTGCGTTTCGTGCCTCCGCTCTGCGACGCGCTCGTCCGACTCTCGGACGCTGGAGTGCTCTCCACCGTGACGGTGTCGACCGTGCGCCTCGTCGACGGCGCCCCCGTCCTCACCCCGGAGCCCTTACAGGGCACCTCACACGAACAGGTGAAGACCATCGCCGCCCTGACCTACGCGCTGCTCAAGGGACTGCCACCGCCGACCCAGCCGTCGAGTCAGGACTTCATCGGCCTGCAGCCCGAGGTGGTGCGACCGGTGCACGCCGCCCTGCTCGGGACCGGCGCCTCGGACGTGCTCACCTTCGCCCGCCAGCTCCGCGCGCTCGGGAGCGGCGGCACCGCGCAGTACGACAAGCCCATGGTCTCGGACACGAAGGTGTCGTCGAAGGTGCAGCCGGCCGCCTCGCCCGGCCGAGTGGGGCAGATCTTCGGCGCTTACGAGCTCGTCCGTCGGCTCGGTGAAGGCGGGATGGGCGAGGTCTCCGTCGGCCGGCACACCCGGCTTGGGCGCAAGGTGGCCGTCAAGGTGCTGCGCGAGGAGTTCGCCGCGAGGCCCGACGTCGTGCACCGCTTCTTCCAGGAAGCGAAGGTGGTGAACGACCTCAAGCACCCGAACACTGCCGAGATCCTCGACTTCGTGGAAGAGCCCGGGCGCATCTCCCTCGTCATGGAGCTCCTCGAAGACCGCACGGTCGCTGAGCTCGATCGCGAGCAGGGGCCGCTGCGGCGGGTGGGTGCGAATGGACTTTCAGAAGCTGACCGTTTCGCCCGCTGCCGCACTCCCTGCGCTCGGCCCCACCAGCCGCATCGCGACGTTCGATGGAAACGGACCCAGGCCGAGTTCGCGCGTGACTGGGACGACGCAGGTCCGCTTCGAGGCATGCCCTTCGTTTCCGCCCGCCGCCGGCGGTGCGTCGTGCCTGCCCGCGCCCAATTCGACCTGTGCGCGCGTGAGCAAGGCGGGCGTGGGCACCATCACCATCGATGTGCCTCCGGGCATCGACCCGACCCAGCCGTGGTCGGTCTCGATGCGCCTGGCGCCCACCGCCGATGGGGGGACTCCGAACGGGGCTTTCCTCACCTCCCCGTGGGGCACGATCGTCGAACCGACGAACGACGGCGGCGTGCGAGGGCTCGGCGGCGACCGGCCCGGCGCTTCGGCCGCGCGCGACACCTGGCGCCAGGTCGAGCTACGCCTCGTGCCGGGCATGAGCCGCTTCAGCGCCCGCTGGGATGGCCAGAGCATCTCCACCCCGATGGTCCGCTTCCCGCCGTTTGGGTGGAACGCATTCGGCGGCGCCTTCCTCGTCGGCGGCACGGGCTTCGACTTCATCGACTTCTGGGTGTCGGACGTCACCGTGTCCCAGCCGTGACGGCGCGGCGCTTGCTCTTCACGGCACCGTGAGCGCCCACCCCGTGTCCGTCGTGCCGCACCTGCGGCCTTCCCGCCACGCCCGGCACGGCTATGGTGAGAGGCTCCCATGACGCTGCGGCTGCGCCTCTGGCGGTGGTTCAAGCGCCTCGTGGTGGCGACGGTGGCCGTCGTGGTGGCAGCGCTGGGCGTGGGCCTGGGCAGTTGGTGGTACTTCTCGCGCGACCTGCCCGACGTCGAGACGCTCAAGACCTGGCGCGGCCCACAGGTGACGAAGGTGACGTGCCGCGGCGGGCCGGTCTGCGCCGAGTTCTTCACCGAGCGCCGCACGTGGGTCGACGTCACCACGCTGCCCAGGCACGTGCGCGACGCCTTCCTCGCGGCTGAAGACGCAGACTTCTACACGCACCACGGGCTCGACTGGCTCGGCATCGCGCGCTCGGCGCTCATGAACCTCAAGCCCGGCGGCCTCAAGTCCGGCGCGTCCACCATCAGCCAGCAGGCGTGCCGTCGGCTGTTGCTGTCGACCGAACGAACGCTGTCGCGGAAGATCCGAGAGTGGATCCTCACGCCGCGGATGGAGGACGCGCTCACGAAAGATCAGATCCTTTCGCTCTACGTCAACAGCATCTATTACGGGCACAACCGCTACGGCATCGAAGAGGCCTCGCTCTTCTATTTCGGCAAGCACGCGAAGGATCTCTCGGTCGGAGAAGCCGCCGTCATCGCCGGCACCGTGCAGTCTCCGGTGCGCATCAACCCGCTCACCAACATCGTGCGCGCCAGGCGGCGCCAGAAGTACGTCCTCAAACAACTCTGGGAGAAGGGCTTCGTCGACAAGGCCGTCGCGGAGTCCTTCGTCGACGCGCCCATCGTTCTGGGCCCGCGCCCACCGCAGGCTGTCGGCCAGGGGTACGCCGAAGAGGTGCGCAAGCTGCTCGTCGCCCAGTTCGGCGAGAAAACGGTGATGGAGGGCGGCCTCGTCGTGGACATCTCGATGGACCCGAAGCTCCAGGCCGCGGCCGAAGCGTCTGTGCGCAAAGGGCTCGAGGCCGTCGACCGCCGGCAGGGCTACCGCGGCCCCGTCGGCGCCGTCGAGTTGAACCTCTTCACCCGCTTGCGACCGCTCCTCGAGCAGCGCCTCGCCGAAGCCGGCAAGCGCCGACCCGACGACGTGCTGGTGGCCGATCTCTCGACGCTCAAGGACCTCACCCCGCCTGACGAAACGGAAGACCCCTTCGCCGAGCCGGAGGACCCGGTCGACCTCGACGAGCCGATTCCGTCCGAAGACGAGAAGCTCGCGCGCTCCGTCGGCGTGAAGGTGCTCGCCGAGGCTCTCGAGACCGTCGGTGTCGTCACCAGCGTCGACGCCACCAGCAACGTGGCGCTCGTCGATCTCATCGGCCGGGAAGCCCAGCTGTCGTTCGACGCGCTCAAGTGGGCCCGCCGCCGCTCGGAGTCGGGCCTTGGCGCGCCGCCGAAGGACATCACCGAGGTCGTCGCGCCAGGCGACCTCGTGCGGGTGCGTCTCGGCAAGGCGCTCCCGGCCTCGACCCGCCTCGAGGCCACCATCGCGCAGCTCCCGAAGGTGCAGGGCGCGCTGCTCGCCATCGAGCCGACTCGTCGCGAGGTGGTGGCGATGGTCGGCGGCTACGACTTCTCCACCAGCGCCTTCAACCGCGCCACCCAGGCCAGGCGGCAACCCGGCAGCTCGTTCAAGCCCTTCCTCTACGCCGCCGCCCTCGAGACCGGCCGCTACACGCCGCTCACCCGCATCAACGACGCGCCCGTCCAGGTGCGAGATCCCTTCACCGGCAAGTCCTGGGAGCCGAAGAACTTCGAGAAGGCGGGCTTCGATGGCCCCATCACGCTGCGCAAGGCGCTGACGCTGTCCAAGAACACCGTCTCGGCGCGACTCATCGAAGACGTCACCGTCGACGGCCTCATCGCCATGGCGCGGAAGGCCGGCATCAAGGCCGACCTCCCGCAGAGCCTCACGCTGTGTCTGGGGACAGGCGAGGTGACGATGCTCGAGATCGCCAACGCGTACGCGACGATCCACTCCCGGGGACAGTCGGCCGAGCCCATTCTCATTCGCCGGGTGGCGCGGCGCCGTGAAGGTGGGCCGGAGCAGGTGCTGCTCGAGCGCTCGGCCGCCTTCGAGCCCGCGCTCTCTCCCGCCGTCGCCTACCTGACGACCTCGCTCATGCGCAGCGTCGTCGAAGAGGGCAC
>JBILEB010000269.1:0-6156 GCA_044352295.1 Myxococcaceae bacterium | reverse complement strand
CGCTACGCGCCGTGGAGCTGCACACGCTGTCGCTCCTGCTGGGCATGATGGTGGTGGCGGCGGGCCTGGGGGAGGCCGGGTTCTTCGCGTGGGCCACGGGCTTCCTCGCAAGCCACGTGAGGCATCGGGCGGCGCTCCTGTGGGCGGTCACGCTGGGGTGTGGGCTGTTGTCAGCGGTGCTGGTGAACGACGCGGTCTGTCTGCTCGCGACGCCGCTGGTGGTTCAGCTCGCGCGGTCGGCCCGGGCGCAGGTGCGGCCGTTCCTCTTTGCCGTGGCGATGGGCAGCAACGCGGGCTCGGCGCTCACGCTCGCGGGGAATCCACAGAACATGCTGGTCGGCCGCTTGTCGGGGCTGTCGTACCGGGGCTACCTGGCGGACGTGGCGCTGCCGGTGCTCGCGGCGCTCGTCGTCACCGCGGCGCTGCTGCACCTCTTCTTCCGGAAGACGTTGCACGAGGAGACCGGCCCGAAGACGCAGGATTCGGAGACCGTGATCGATCGGCCGCTCCTCGCGGTCAGTCTGCTGGGGCTGTTCGGCGCGGTGGTGGGCAACCTGGCGGGAGCGCCCCTCGCCCTCACCGCGCTCGCCGCCGGCACCGTGACGCTCATCGCCGCGGGGCTGCGGGCCGAGAAGCTGCTCGCCCAGGTCGACTGGAGCGTGCTCCTCTTCTTCGCGGGCCTCTTCGTGCTCGTCGCCGCGCTCCAGCGCACCGGCTTTCCGCAGACATGGGTGGCGCAGACCGAAGGGGCCCTCGGGCACGGCGCGCTCGTCCTCACGGCGGTGCTGTCGCTGGGCTCGCAGATCGTCAGCAACGTGCCGCTGATTCTGCTGCTGGAGCCGTGGATCCGGTCCTTCCCGGACCCGAACGCGGCGTGGACGACCACAGCGCTCGTGGCGACCCTCGCCGGCAACCTCACCGTGCTGGGCTCGGTGGCCAACATCATCGTGCTCGAGCGCGCGAAGGAGCGAATGGGCTTCCTCGAGTACGCGAAGATCGGCGTGCCGGTGACGCTGGCATCCACCGCCGTCGCCCTGGGTCTGCTTCGGCTCACGACCGGATGAGTCGGCTCACGGTCCAGCGTCGGCGCAGTCGCAGGTCCCCACGCGCCCGCCGTCAGCGGTGGACTCACACCGCAGCGTTCGTTGGGCCGTGCCTCCGTCGACGGCGCACCGGCAGGGTTCGGCGAGGCGTTCGATGACAGGGCCTCCGTCGGGCAGGGCGCAATCAGGTCGGCAGTTGCAGAGGGCGGTGACATGCCTCGGCGCCGAGCCTGGATCCGAGCACTCGTAGAGGCCCAGCTCGCGGCCACAGCCGCACCGGACGTCAACTGGTGGGAATCGACCGCCATCGGCCGACGCGAGCACGTCCCCCGACGCGGTCAGGCACTTCGCAACGAAGGGGCTGCTGCCACACTGACACGTCCCCCCGCAGGTCGCGGAGCCGAGCTCTTCGTTTGGCAGCCTCGGATCCCAGGCTGGGCACGCGCATCGCCCATCGACGATGGGCTGGCCGTCGGCGGTGGAGCAGTCGCGCGTGCAATCACAGGGACGACTCGTGCTGCCGAATGACGAAACACACGAGGTTCCCAGCTCGGTGCCGCCACACGCGCACACCCGGCGTTGGTCACCGGGGTCGCTGCAGTACCCCTGAGGCCTGACTGGTAGCTTGTTGTGCACCACCACGCCCTCGGCCACGAAGGTGTGCACGGGGTGATCGACCGAGAGATCGAACACCTCGATGACGCCCCCGTCGAGCGTCCGCTCCGTCACCTCGACGCGCCGCACGCGCCGAGCCTCATCGACGAAGAGCAATGCGCGCCGGTGGCCGAGGGCCCAGTCACCCGCGTCGGCCCAGACCGCGCCGTCGGGATCCCACAGGGGATGATCGGTCGTGCAACGCAGGGAGAAGCCGTCACCGCGCAGCACGATGGTCTCCCGAGTCGCCGAGCGCGTCGCGAGCAGCGGCGCCTCGAACACCTCGCCCGACTCGGGATCGACCACCACCACCTCGTCACCGGCCTCGAGCGTCTCGATGGCGCGAAGCCCGCGCGGGGTCTGCACCCGGCTTCCCCTCGCGATGCAACACGACAGGCCGCCCGCGAGACCCAACGCCATCGACGCCAACGCGGCCGAAAGAACCTTCTTCATGGCTTCGCCTTTCCACACGCACCCACCTGCACCCGCAGCGCTTCCACCGCGGTCTTCGTCTCGTCCGACAGCCGCTCCGGTAACAGGGACTCGTATCGGGACAATCGCGTGGCCGCCTCCTCGCATCGGCTCTGCGCCATCGACGTCGAGAGCAGCAGCCCCGCGAGCTCGGAGCTCCACGGGGCCAGCGCGAGCCCAGCGGTAGCGTGGGTCTCGGCCCCCGCGACATCCTGGTCGGCGAGCGCAGCCCGGGCCGCGGCCAGCCGCAGTGGCGCATCTTCCGGGTTGGCGGCGACCGCTTGATCGAACGCCTTCCGATGCGCCTTGCCCTCCTCTTCACCGAGCGCCGCCAACACCTCGGGCGCGGTGGGATAGGCCTCGAGCAGGTTGACGACCGGCGTCCTGGCGCGCTCCGCCTCGAGCAGCGCGACCGCGGCGGGCTTCGGCGTGGGAGCCACCTCGATCGCCACCCGAAGATCGGCCGCCTCCGCTTTCTCATCTCGCAGGAACAGCCGGCTGCGCAGCAGGTGCACCTGCCAGGGCTCCAGCGCGCGCACCTGCGAGAGCGACGGCACCCGGCGCAAAGTCGTCTGGTACCCGCGAAATCGCGCCGCGCCCAGGTAGGCCTTCACCTCACCCTGGAGCCGAGCCGCTTCGTCTTTCGGAAACAGCTCTCGCACCACGTCGGCCACCGGGCGCGTACTCCTCAGCCCCTCGAAGAGCTTCACGAGCCGCGCCTCGTCGTGGTTCGACAGGTAGTGCACCCAGGCCCACGCCGAGGCGTAGTACCGGGCCTCGTCGTCGTTGAAGCGCAGGCCGGTCCACGTCATCAGCTCGTCGATGGAGAGCAGCCCGCCGACGAAGGCCTCCTCGGCGCGGCCCTTGTTCCAGCGACCCATCGTCACGGTGCGCGCGTCGGTGAAAGCGGCGTCTTCGAAGTACGTCGCGAGGCCCTCGGCGACCCACCGTGGCTGGCGCGGCAGCATGAAGGCACTGACGAGGTGGGTGAGCTCGTGCGCGTTGATGTTGGTCCGCCCCTTCTCGCTCGGCGCGCCGACGACGAGCACCCGGGGGCCCTGCCGGATGACGAAGCCCGCGTAGCCCTCGGCGAAGGACTCGACGACCTCGGTGTCTTCGAGCACCACCACGGGAATGCGCGCGCGCGGCACCTCGGCCCGGAAGAAGGTCGCGAAGGTGTCCCACAGCAGCTCGAGGCGCTCCCCTTCGGCTTTGAGCTCGGGCTCCGAAAGTTCGCTCGAGATGACGAAGTGGTCGGTCGTCAGCTCCCGCACCCCGGTGCCATGGAGCGCGCACTCGAAGTGCTTCACACAGCCGCTCAGACAGCCGGCCATCACCACCCACCGAAGCCAACCCATCTCGGACGCCCCCACGTTGCCGGCCGCTCGACGACGCTTTCGCATCGTACATGGCCGAACCCCGCGTCGCCTCCGCCTCGCTGTTCGAGTCCCTCGAGCGCATTCTCGAGCCGGCGACCTTCCGCGCGCGCTGGAGCTGAACGTCACCCACGTCGTGCCGGCCTTCACGCCACCGGCGCGTCGGTCTGCCGTTTTCGGCGCTTCTCCACCAGCCACACCAGCACCACGCCCAGCTCGTAACAGAGCAGCATCGGGCCAGCCATGAGGGCCAGGTTCACCGCGTCGCCGGTCGGCGTGATGAGCGCGGCGGCGATGAGGCACACCACGAGCGCGTGCCGCTGGTACTTGAAGAGGAACTCCGAGGACACCAGCCCCACCATGCCGAGCACCATCATCACCAGCGGCAGCTCGAAGATGAGGCCGAAGGCGAGCTCCAGCACCAGCACCAGCGAGAGCTGCTCGCTCATCGACAGCATGGGCTTGGTCCAGTTCATCGACTCGACGGTGGCGACGCCAACCGACAGGGTGCGCTCGAGCTTCCACAGCACGGCGAAGTCCGACGCATGCGGGGCCGAGACGCCAGCGAGCAGGGCCGCGCCTTCGTCGGCGATCGTCGAGGCCTTGTCGAAGTCTCCCTGGCCGAAGGCGGCGATCGCTTCGAGCCGCTTTGCCATCACCTGCGTGAGCACCGGCCGGGCCGAATCCCCGAAGCCCGCGCGCGTCGCGTCCACCAGCCGGCCCAGACCCTCGAGCCGCGCCGTCACGTCCACGCTGCGCTTGTTGAGGAGCGCCAACCCCATGCCGTCGTCGGTCGTCTTCCCGTCACCGGTCGCCTGGAGATCGCCCACCGCCGTTCGCGCGAGCGCTCCAGCGTGATCGAGATCGCCCAGGGACAGGTACCGAATCGCGTCCTGTTCGCGCAGCCGGCCGGTGTCGATGCGCTGGGTGATGACGGCCACGTCCTCGCGCTGGAGGAGGAACTGGAACATCTGCGGCAACAGCACGAAGTAACAGAACGCGGCGCCAGCCACGAACGCGAGCGTGCCGAAGACGATGAAGGGCCCGGCCATCTTCTTCTCGTTGTCGTACAGGCCTGGCGAGACGAAGCCCCAGATCTGCCAGAGCAGCATCGGCGTCGCGAGGAAGACCCCCGCGTAGAGGCCGATCTTCATCAGCACGTTCAGCTCTTCGATGGCCGAGGTGTAGACGAGCTGCGCCGACTGGGCCGGGAGCGCGATGAGCACCGGGCGCATCAAGAACCCGTAGATCTCCCGCGCGAAGGTGAGCGACATCGTGCCCAGCACCAGCACGGCGATGACGACGCGCGACAGCCGGGTCCTCAGCTCCGCGAGGTGCTCGAACAGGCTCATCTTGAATTCTTCGGGACTGCCAGCGACCGCGGCCATCAGGAGCTGGCCTTCTCCGGCTCGGCGGGGGCGCTCACCGTGGAAACAGGCTGCGGCTCGACGACGGGTTCAACGGGCGCTGCCACGGCCACAGGCTCTCCGACCGGAGCGCCCTTCATCACCTGAGAGACCTCGTCGGCAGGCGGCGGCAGGGCTTCGGGCGCGTGGTTCGCCAACGCGTCGTGCGGGAACGGCTCGCCCTGGGCGATGGAATCCGGCGCGGGCTGCGGCAGCACCGGCGGGCTCTCGGCGGTGAGGTCCGTGTCCATCTTGTAGAACTCGCGCTCGACGACGTTGCGAACGTCGTCGGTCTGCCGCCGGAATTCGCGCACGAGCTTGCCAATGCCCCGGGCAAACTCGGGCAGCTTGGAGGGCCCAAGGATGAGGAGGGCCGCCACCGCGATCAGGATGATCTCACCGGTGCCGATGTTCAGCATCGCGCGGCGAGTTGTAGTCCGACACCGCGCCCCGGGCTACCGCCGAACGGGGAAGGCCGTGCCCTTGCCGCAGTACACGAAGGTGCCGTCCTGGCCCTTACCAGCGCGGCGCAGGCCGGAGAACGCCAGGTTCGAGCCTGCGCGGGCCGGCCCGATGGTGACGTCGTCGATGCGCAGCACCACGGGGATGCCAAGCGGCATGCCGTCGAACGGCGCGAGCAGCTCGGCGCTGACGAAGTGCTTGCCCTGGCTGCAGCCGTTGTTGGCGATGCCGTAGTACGGGTACTTGTCGGTCACCGAGACGACCTTCACGCGGGCGTCCTCCACCACGGCGGAGGCAGCGAAGCGGGGGTCGGCCTTGGCGTCTTCGGCCGAGGCCGCGGGGATCATCGCGCCGCCGGCCTTGCCACCCAGGTACGCACTGGGAGCAACCGTCTTGGGCTGCGTCGCGGTGCCGGAGCCGCTCGAGGGAGGCGGCGTGGTGTTCGCCGGTGGAGGCGTGGTGGTGGAGGGCGGCGGCGTGGTGGTGGCGACCGTCGAGGGGGGCGGCGTCTCACCGGGGCGAATGACACGACGGCCGGGCTCGGAGGGCTGGGCCTGCGGGTTCTTCGCGGCCTCGGCGGCGAGGCGGGCGGCCTCCTTCTTCTGTTCTTCCTCGAGCTTCTTCGCGTCGGCCTCGAGCTTCTTGGCTTCGGCGGCGGCGAGCTTCTCGTTCTCCTTCTGCTTCTTCGCCTCCTCGGCGAGGCGCTTCTTCTCCTCGGCGGCGGCCTTCTTCTCGTCTTCCTTC
>JBILEB010000133.1:0-20205 GCA_044352295.1 Myxococcaceae bacterium | reverse complement strand
GTGGAACAGCGGGCGGGGCGGCTGGCGGAACGAGCGGCGGGGCGGCTGGCGGAATGAGCGGCGGGAGAGCGGGCGGGACGGCTGGCGGAACGAGCGGTGGGACAGCGGGCGGCACGGCGGGCGGGACGGCTGGCGGAACAGCGGGCGGCACGGCTGGTGGAACAGCGGGCGGCACGGCGGGTGGGACGGCGGGCGGCACGGTGTCGTGTACGCCTGGCACACCGGTGACCTGCGAGACCCCCACGTCCCTGCGCACCTGCCAGGCCAACGGCACCTCCACGGTGTCGAACTGTACCGGGGGTCGCGCCTGTGTGGTCCAGAACAACGTCGCCTCGTGTCAGTGCGTGCGAGCGGGACGGCTCGGTTGTGCATTCAGCGATGTCTATGAATTCGACTCGTGCGGCAATCGACTGCCGACGGTGGTGCAAGACTGTGTTCTCGCGCTCGGAGAGCAGTGCTTCGAGGACGAGCCCGGCGCCGCGGTATGCCGGAGACCCCTCACCTGCCTCGCCAATGGCAGCGGGTGCGCACAGCGCGACTTCTGCAGTGATGGTGGTTGTTTCCCAGATATCTGCGATGGCACGACGGCGGTTGGCATGCGGCCGCGATGCGTCAACAACAACGCCTCCCAGTGCCGCATCGACGGCTCCGGCTTCACCCTCATCGACGCGTGTACGAATGGAGAGGTCTGCGTCGACCTCACCGGCACACCCTGGGCCGAATGCCGCTGCGTGGCCAACGCCCGGCTCGGGTGTAGCGGGGCCGACATCTACAACTTCAATTCCTGCGGGGTCCGCGGGTCGCTCTCGAGAACCTGCACCGGCTCCACCTGCGTCGAAGGGCCGACAGGGCCGACGTGCGTGCCGAACACCACGTGCACCGTCGACACGAACTGCGTGACTGGCAACATCTGTGAAGGGGGCCGCTGCGTGCCGCGGGCGTGTACCGCCGGGAGCACTCGCTGCGCGGGGAACATCGTCGAGCGCTGTGACTCCCGCGGCGCCGGCTTCGTCACCAGCACCAGTTGTATCAACGGCGCGGTGTGCTCGGTCACGGCGGGCACGGCGTCCTGCACCTGTACGCCCAACGCCAGCCTCGGGTGCTCGCTCGGAGACATCTACCAGTTCAATTCCTGCGGGCAGCGCGGCGTGCGAGTGACGGACTGTCTGAGCCCCGAAATCTGTACGCCGCTGGCGCCGCCCGTCTGCCGCGACCCCAACACCGCGACGACGTGCCTGACGGACTCGAACTGTGGCACCAACCGCGTCTGTGTCGAAGGTGTCTGCGCTGACCGCGTCTGCACCGCGAACGCGCAGTTCTGCGAGGGCGGCACGGTTCGCCTCTGCAGCTCGAACGGAGCCTCGAGCACGCTGGTCACCGACTGCACCGATGGGCAGGTGTGCACCACCTCGAGCACCGGGGCCATCTGCCAGTGCACCGCGCGCGACCAGCAAGGGTGCTTCAACGGGGATGGATGGTGGTTCGATTCCTGCGGCGTGAGGACCGAGTTGGCGGTCGACTGTTCGCCGTCGCAGACCTGCGCCGTCGTCGGGAGCCAGGCCCGCTGTGTCAGAACTCCGGTCGACGGTGGCGCCGCCGGTGGTGGTGCCGCGGGTGGAGGCTCGGCTGGCGGAACGGCTGGCGGAACGGCTGGCGGAACGGCTGGCGGGACGGCTGGCGGGACGGCTGGCGGGACGGCTGGCGGGACGGCTGGCGGAACGGCTGGCGGGACGGCTGGCGGGACGGCTGGCGGGACGGCTGGCGGGACGGCTGGCGGAACGGCTGGCGGAACCGCGGTCTGCACGCCCAACGCGCGCATCGAGTGCTACGCAGGCGACCGCTACGCTTTTGACAGCTGCGGCCAGGTGGGAGCGCTCGTCGAAGACTGCCCGAGCCAGGTGCTGTGCTGGACGCTCGACGGCGGCGCTCCTGCCTGCACTTCCTCCGTGCAGGACCGGCAGAGCCCCTTCTGGCAGCTCTCGTGCCCACTCAATCACCAGGTCGAGAACCCCACCACGTTGCCCGCCGACTGCCGGTGTCAGCTCAACAAGCCGCCGACCCAGGGCATTCAGGCCTGCGTCGGGTCGACCGTCCTGAATCAGACGACCCGCTTCGGGACGGGGCCGTCCATTCGTTCGCTGCCGCAACCCCATTACAACGGCGGAGTCATCGTCGGCCGCGAGCTCATGCTTGGCTATGACTGGTCATCAGGCCCGTTCCCCGACCAGGGCGGCATCATGGCCATCCACCTCGAGACCGGAAACCGCCGCCTCGTCTCGGGCGCGTACGAGGACCCGGCCACCGGCCTGATGACGATGGGCACGGGACCGGCGTTCAAGAACGTCATCGACGTCAAGCGCGGGCCTGACATGAATCTGTACGCGCTCAGCGTGCCCAGCGTGACGGCCGACCTGTCCATCGTCCGGGTGGACCCTGCCAATGGCAACCGCACCGTCGTCTGGACCGCGCGAAACGCGATGTTTGGGCAGTGCGCCAGCGGAGACCCGGGCGTGAGCCGCCCCTACATCACGTACCACGACCGGGTCTTCGGGGTGTCGCCGGCCGGCGAGTTCTACCTGGGCTTCCGCGGCAGCGGCTTCACCAGCGAAGGCGTCGGGCTGGTGCGCATCAGCGCTACCGGCCAGCAGTGCACCTTCGTGACCCGCTCCGGCGCCGGCAGCCTCAACGCCTTCGCCTTGCTGCAGATTGGGACCGGCTATGTCGTCGACCGCGGCTACTACGCAGGCTTGACGCAACACAACGGCCAGCTCTACGTCCTCCATGACACGGTGAAGGCGCTCTTCCGCATCGACCCGATGACGGGAAATCGGACCCGGGCCAGTGGCGCTGGCACGGCGTACGGAATCCTCGGTAACGGCCCCATCAACTTCGGAGGCATCGGAGAGCGCTGGAGCCTCTGGGATGCGACCCGCAACGTCATGTGGACGTCGGGCACCATCAACTTCCGGTCGCTCGTCGCGGTCGACCTCACCACCGGCGACCGAACCCAGGCGTATTGCAGCACCTCGGGCGGGAGCGACCCGCCGAATGCCTGGCGCACCCTCTGCCTGCAGGGCGTGCTGGCCGCGGGCTTCCAGAATTGGGGCGGCATGTTCCTCGACCCGGTGTCGAATGACCTCTTCCTGGTTCACGACAATTACAGCGTCTCGAGGATCGACCTGCGCAATGGCAATTCGATGCGGTTCTCGTTGTGAGGCATTGCATGCGCGCGTCTCGATCGCTCCTCTTCCTCGTGCTGGCCTGAAGGCCGACGACCTCGAACCCCGACGGCGGGCTTCCGGCCGCCGTCGACCAGAGCCGCACCGCCTCAGCCGGCGACCTGGCCGCCGAAGAAACAAAGGCGCCCTCGTTGCGCGCCACGCTCGACGTGCGCCTGCGTCGTGGAGCCCTCGTGGGGTTCACGGCGGGCCTGCCAGACGACGCCGAGGTCACGCAGGTTCTCCCGGGAACGCTCGCCGCTTCGGCTCACGGTGGTGCGTCGAGCACGGCCTCGAGGTCGAAGAAGCGCGCCGTGCCGTCCCATGACGCGGCCACCAGCCACGGCTCTTCTGGCGCGAACGCCACCGACGCGACCCTTGCGCCGAAGGGCGTCACCCGGAAGACGAGGCCGCCCGACTCCACTGCCAGCACCTCAAGCGACCCATCCCGGCGACCAATGGCCAGCAGCCGGCCCCCGGGACCGAGCGCGCAGGAGTCGGCACGACCTGGGCCCGTCACGTCGAGCGGCCGCATGACCTCGTTCGAGGCCATGGCGCCCACCAGCGCCTTCGGGCCGTCGACGACGGCGACGTGGAGCCCGTCTGGCGAGAGCGCCACCAGCGCGTCGAGGCTGTGACCCGTCGAGCGCAGGGTGGTGACGCCCTGCGCGTTCATCGACGAGACCCGCCCATCGGGAGCCAGCCACACGAGGGACGCCGACGCGGCGTGGCTGACGAGGCGGCGGGGGCCCTCGCTCAACCCGAAGAGGGGCTCGGCGCTGAGCCCGTTCGACCACGAGTCCGGGCCCCACCCCTGCGCGAAGGGCACGTCGCCGCGAAAGCCCACCACGCGGCTGCGAAAGTCGACGGGCGCCGCCGTGTCGTGCAGATCGCTCGCATCGAGCACCTGCAACCCCAGTGGACCTGCCGAGCCCACCAGCACGCGCTGCCCATCTGGCGAAAACGCGAGTCCCTTCACCACCTGTGCGGTTCGGGGTCCGGCCCGCACGGCGCGAACACCCGCTCTGGGCGCCACCTGCCAGACAGCGCCGTCAGAGAGGCCCAGGACGACGTGCTGCCCATCGGGCGCCACCGCGAGGCTCGCGATGCCGTGGCCGAGCGAGACATTGGCGAAGGGCGGTACGGCGGGTGAATCGACGCGCAACGCGAGCCGCTGGTCCCCACGAAGCACCTCGACGCGAGCGGGCGTGACGATGGCGTCGTCCTGTGGCTCCACAGAGACGAGCGCTTCCCAGGCCCCGCGCCGCACATCCCACACGCCCAGCCGCTCACTCGTGAGGACCAGCACGCGGCCCGCATCGAGGGCCGTGAGCGCCTGCACCGGGCCCGCGTGGGCATCGGAGAACGCCACCACCTGCTTCGTCGCGTCACCCAGAATGGCGAGCTGCCCGTGCACCGTGCCGACGAGCCAGCCATCGGACACGCGAAGCAACGCGGTCGGCCCGCGCACCGGCACGCCCCAGTCGACCGAGGTGCCCACCTCCTCGAGCCTGCCGCCGCACACTGCCATCACCGTGTCGCCGTCGAGCCCCAGGGCTCCCAGCGGAACGCCCTCGGGGCAGGGTTGGGTCCCTCTGAGCGGTCCGTGCCTTGGAATCCACACGGCGCCATCCGAGAAGACGAGCACCGACTTGTCTTCACCCGGGACCAGTCGCCCCGAACCGCCGAAGGCGGTCTCGAGCGTGCGTGTGCTTCCGTCCGCGTCGAGCACCGACACCAACCGCCTGGGAGTCGGGCTGTCGTCGAAGCTTACGCCGCCGCCAGAGGGCAACGACGCCGCGAAGACTGTGTCGATGTGACGCGGTGACAACACCCCGCCCTGTTTGCAGAAGCGCGCGTGCGTTCGTGGGTCGATGACGGGCTCGCACCGCGGCTCCGCGAGGGGGACCAGGCGCGCGCGGGGTGCATGCGCGGTGGCGGCGAGCAAACCCCTGAGGGCGGGCGCTCGTCGGTCTGGCGCCAGCTCGAGCAGCTCATCGGTGACCCGGCGGGCCTCTGCGTCGAGACCCTGCCGCAGGAGGGACGCCGCGGCCGCCGCCCCCAGGGAGAGCGAGGCCTCGAGGGACTTGCGCGAAGCCGCCTCCGTCGACCGCCGGGCCCTCGTCTCGGTGAGCACGACGAGCAACGCCAACACGACCGTCAGCGGGAGGCCGACCGTGAGGGCCACGAGGAGGTGGGGATTGCGCCGCGCCTGTCGTCCCACCCATTCCAGCGGGCCCTCGGAGCGCCAGGTGATGGGTCGGTCCTGCAGGCAGGCCTCGAGGTCTTCCGCGAGGGCCGCGGCATCGGGGTGCCGGTCGCGTGGCTGGGCCTGCCGCGCGCGCGCCACCACGTCTTCCACGGCGCGGGTCACCCGGCCCCGCGGAATCCGCTCGAGACAGAACGCCAGCACGGCCCCCAGCGACCAGACGTCCGAGGCGACGGTGGCGGCGGCGCCCTGTTCGACCTCGGGCGCCATGAAGCCCGCGGTTCCGCACGGTCCCACCGGAGCGCCACGGGTCGCGTCGGCGGCCAGCCCCCAGTCGAGCAACATCACCTCGTCATTGGCCCCCAGCCGAATGTTCCGAGGCGAGATGTCCCGATGGATGATGCCGCGCTGATGCGCGTGCGCGAGGGCGTGGGCGATGCGAGCGATGAGGCGCACCACGTCGAGCCGGTTGGGGAGGGGTTCGACGTTTCGCTCGAGCCAGTGGCCCAGGTCGAGGCCGGGCACCACCCGCATCGCATAGAACTGCCGCCCGTCGGCGAGGGTCCCCGCGTCGTAGAGCGGCACGATGGACGGGTGCTCGAGCCGGGCACACACGCGGGCCTCGTGCATGAGACGCGCAGCCTGCTCGGGCGTCCTGGGCACCTTCACCGCCACTTCACGGGCCAGCAGCGTGTCGAAGGCCAGGCGAACCTCGCCCATGCCGCCCACGCCCAACAGGCCTCCAATGACGTAGCGCTCGGCGCGCCCAGGCCCGACCTCGAGCCGCTCCTCCGCCGACACCGCTGCGTCGACGCTGTAGTCGGCGCGGCTGAGCCAGGCGTCGTCGTTCACCCCGCCACCTCGACCCGGTCTCCGGGGTACATCAGCAGCTCGAGGTGCCCGGTGTTGTGGGCGGTGACGAGGTTGCGGCGATAGCCAGCGTCGTGGAGCAGCCGCCGTACCTTGGCGGTGGTGACGTCGAGCCGGTGGCGGAGCACCTCGCGATCGTCGGTGTCAGCCCACAGTTCGCCCGCGACGATGCTCCAGTGGGCGGGGCCGCCGAGGGCGATGAGCTCCGAGACGAGCTTCGCCGCCAGGCCGCGCATCACCAGCGGCGACCGTTCGTCCTGCCAGACGTGGACCGAGTCATAGAAGGACTTGAGGTGGAGCCGCGGCGATTCGCTGGTGCGCGAGTCGGTCTCGGGCACCTGAGCGGTCCGTACCGGCACGAAGACCGACGTCACCGCCACGCCCTGGACCTCGAGTGGCACACCACTTTCGAGGAGCCGCGAGGGGCCAGCGGGTTCCTGGAGGAACCACGACGCCCCGTCCGAAAAGACGATGGCCGCGGCCTGCGCGTCGAGGCCGGCCCGAAGGTGTGGCGCCGGCTCGAGCACCAACGACATGGTCCCCGCCGGCACCTGCGCAGCCCCTCCGTCGAGGGAAATGGCCTGCAGGTCGAGCGGCAGCACAACCTGCGTGACGGTGATGGCCACCTCGGGCGCGAGCTCGAGGCGCTGGCCGACGGCCACTTCGACCCGCTGCATGTCGCGACCGTCGAGCCGCACCCGCCCCCGCAACGGGAGCACCTGCAACCCCGTGTCGCGCAGGCTGACCCACGCGTGCGCCTCGGACACCCGATAGTCCGCGAGCCGCACCTCGGCGGTCCAGGCCCGGCCAACGAGGGCTCCGGGACCGACCGAACACAGCTCACCCGAGGGCAAACAGAAGGTGACGCGGGCACTTCCCATCACTCCCCATTGAATCACAGCTGGTGCGGAGCGCACGGGCTCCGCACGGACGCGGACACCCAAACGCCACTGCACGAAAGGGCGACAACACCCCACACCACCAGCCTGTCTCGAGGCACCGAGGTCCTGAAGTACCCCTGCGGAGGCCGTCGCCGAGCAGCGCCGCTAGCGCCCTCGGCCGCAGCGGCCCGCGTGCTTCCATCAGCGCGAAGAGCCCTTCGAGAGCTTCACCGTGCCGCTCCAGTCGGTGCCGCCGTCGATGCGAAGGGTGGTGTCGGCGAACCCGGGTCGCTTCAGCACGATGGTGGTGACGCCTCCGGCCGCGTTGTCGCCAGCCCAGGGCGTTTGACCGACTGCTTCCCCGCCGAGCAGCACGGTCGCGCCGCTCGGGGTCGAGTCGATGAAGAGCGCACCCGGCGCTGCGGGCTTTCCAGGGAGTTTGAGCTTCGAGACGCCAAACGCCGCGACACCGAGCACCGCCACCACGACCAGGCCGATCGCAACCGTCTTCCATCGAGCACCGGTGGCAGGCGGGGAGGCGTTCGATTCCTCGACCTTCCGCTCGACCGCGCCGGCGATGGGCTCGAGCTCGAGGGCTGCGAAGCGGTTCTGCCGGCCTTCCTCGACCGCCGCTTCAGCCGGCGACCCGGGGTCTCCCCCGCCCGAGTGGGTGAAGGGCTGCTCTGCGGGCGCGGACTTCACCATGTTCTCGAGAACGTGAAGCTTTCCTTCGACTGACAGCTCGGCCACCGGCTCGAAGGTGCTCGCCTCGAATGACTCGACCGGAATCGGCTCCCACACCGAGACGAACGAAGGCACGTCGGACAACGAAGGGGTACCCGACGAGCTCACCGTGTGCGGTTCGATTCCCAGCGAAGAGAGCAGCCCGCCCAGGTCGGATGAGCGCAGGGGCGTGCCTGACCACGAGACGAAGTCCTCGAGCTGTTCGCTCAGCTGATGCGCAGTGGCCCAGCGTTTCTCGGGCTCGCGCTCGAGACACCGGCTGACGATCTCGACGAGCGCGAGCGGAACGCCCGCTTTGGCCTCATTGACCTTCCGCGGTGTGCGGTGAATCGTCGCGGCCGCCAGCTCGGCGCTGGTCTCGGTCACGAAGGGCTGCTCCCCCGTCAGCAGCTCGAACAAGGTCACCCCGACGGCCCAGAGATCGGCCTGGCGCGTGACCGGCTGGCCCATGATCTGCTCGGGCGCCGCGTAACCGACCTTGCCGCGGAAGGTGTCGGCGGCGGTGAGCTGCACCTCACGCTCGATGCGCGCGATGCCGAAATCGGCCACCTTCACGGCCCCAGACTGCGCGAGCAGAATGTTCTCGGGGCTGATGTCGCGGTGCACGAGGTTGAGCGGCTGGCCCTGCTCGTTCTTCAGCTCGTGTGCCGAGTGCAGCCCTTCGCACACCAGGGCCATCAGCTTGGCGGCTCTACGGGCCTCGAGCACCTTGCCCGACCTCACCGCTCTGACGACCTGCCGCAGGCTCGTGCCGTCGATCAGCTCCATCACCAGGACGAGCGAGCCATCGGGCTCACGGCCAAAGTCGAACACCTGGAGCAGGTTGGGGTGATCGAGCCGCGCCGCCAGCCGGGCCTCGCTCCTGAACAGCTCCTCGACGGTCGGGTCGCCCGCAAGCTGCGGCAGAACCCGTTTGACGACGACCTGCTTCTCGAACGCGCTGGGCCCCGACGCGCGCGCGAGCCACACCTCGGCCATGCCGCCCGCGCCCAGCTTTCGTTGCAGCTCATACCTTCCCAGCACGGTCGTCATCGGCGTGTCCTCTTGAGCGTCACGGACAGGTGGGCCTCTTTGGCGCCAGGCAGGACGAGCTTCGTCGGCTGATAGCCTGGCAGCGTCAGCGTCAACTCGGTGTCGGTGAGGAACACATTGTTGCCTGCCCACGGCGTGACCCCCAACACTCCCGTCGGCGCGCGAACGGTGGCGCCCGAGGGCTCGCTCAGAATGACGACGGGCGGCCCCGCGAGCTCAGGCAGCGCGTCACGGAGCGCGGTCGGGAGCTCGATCTCGGGGACCCGGGGCACAGAGGCCGGAGTGAACAGCATCGCAGCGCCGGCGATGGCGAAGCCTGCCACCACGAAGCCTCCGAGCAGCACCGGCACCCAACGCCGTGGCTGCTGGGGGTCAGCCCGGTATGCAGTCGGGGCCGTGTACGCCCGGGGAGCAGGACGCGTCGCGAGCTCGAGTGCTTTCTCGGGCTGCGGTTCGACTGGCGTCACAGGTGGCGAGCCCTCGGGTTGGGGGCGCTTTTCGAGCGTTCCGTCGGCTCTCAGCGCTGACCCGCCTGGAAACTCCGGCTCGTCACTCACGGCCCGAACCATGCCTCATCCGGGGTCAGATTCGACAACTGGCGCACCGAAACGACCTCAGTGCGGCCGACGATTGTGGTCGGTTGGCGCTGGTATGCGCCGTGGACTGACGAGCGGCATGCCCTTTCACATCCACGTTGACCGCACCTCGCTCACCATCGCCTCGTCGGGTTCGTTCGTGGCCGTTCGGTTTGGAGCGACCACCGTCGCTGACCTCGCCTCACCCCGGTTTCGGGGGTGGTTCTTCCTGTCCATAGCCTGTCAACGTCCTTCCAACCTCTCCGCAGGGCGGTTGGCAGACGACCCTTCGGGTCGATGGCGTCACGAGCATGGACTTCGCGCTCCCCTCGGTGCGCGAGATTCAGCCGCCACGAGCCAGATGACGCCTCCCTTCCCGGGCCGCCGAGCTGACCGTGTTGCGTCTGGGTGACCGGACCTCCAGAACGGCGTGGTGTTCGCCCACACGGCGCAAGCCTTCGTGAAGAACCTGGTGGAGGAGCCGGGGCTCGTGGCTGCGTTGGCCCCCGCCGCGGCCCGCTCGTCGAGATCGAGGCGACCGGACTGGTGCTTGACCGTGGAGCCTCCTGAACGTGGACTCTCAGCGACGGCGTCGACGCAGCAGTCCGACCGCGAGCAGCAGCAACGGTGACAGTTCAGCTGAAGAACACCCGAGGCAGCTTGAGGTCGCAGGCTTCGCGACGCACATGCCCGCGTTGCACGTCTGCGTGTTCGCACACACCCTGCATTCGGCGCCGCTGACGCCGCAGCGCTCATTCGAAGGGAACGAGACACAGAGGCCGCTCATGCAACAGCCCGAGCAGTTCGACGGGTCACACGTGAGGGCGGATCCAGCGCTTCCACCAGCAGCGCTTCCACCGGCAGCACTTCCACCAGCAGCGCTTCCACCGGCAGCCCTTCCACCAGCACGTCCACCACCAGCACTTCCCGCAGAACCGCCGCCAGCAGGTGAACCGTTCGCGCTGCACACCTCGATGCACCGATTCGTGCTGAGACATTCGAAGCCCGGCTGACAGGATCCCAGGCCCGAACAGACCGCAGCCGACGGCGGCAGCAACGTGGGCGAGGCGGGGTCGAAGCAGCCAGAAAGCTGGCTGGAGGTGAGCGCTACACATCGATGGCTGGCATCACCACAGCTTCCGCGCGGGGGCGGGCCACCGCAGATTCGCAGGCAGCGGCCAGTCATTGCGCCAGAGGTCTCTGGAAAGCAGTCGAACCCCGAAGCGCAGCCCATCATCGCGCTACACGTGCTCGCTCCGGGAGGAAACCCGCCACCTGGGTCCTGGCAGTACGCACCGACGACGCCCTGACGACAGATGGTCGTTGCGGGACAGAGCGTGGGGCCACCACCGGCGCTTCCTCCTCCAGCCATGCCCCCTGCCGAGCCTCCGCCAACTGGAACACCTCCGTCGTAGTGGCAGAGCGAGCCAGAGGAAGAGCCTCCGGTCACCCAGCCCTGAGGTGGGTAGCCTCCGAGCATGGCGGCCTGGCTCGCATGATTGCGCAACCAGGAAACGACCGCTGACTCAGACACACTCTCGTAGTCCCCAGACACACAGGTTGAAGGGCCACGCGCCGCAACGCCAATCACGCGCCCAACCTGATCGAGCGCGGGCCCGCCCGAGTCTCCAGAACAGATACCACCGCCCTGAGTGCTCAACGCGACCCATTCGCCAGGTCCAATGACGCTTCCGCAACTGCCGATGCACACGCGTAAGCCACCGCGAAGCGCGAACCGCCGCCCAGAGGTCCCGGTGGGGCCAGTTCGGCCGAAGCCAATCGCATCGACGAGTTCATTGGCGACGACCGGCAGATCAACGCGAGGAACCAGCGGGCACGCCGTCGAGATCGCGCTCGAGAGCCTCAGCAGCGCGAGGTCACCTCCGCAGGCGCTGGTTACCGTGTAGGGAATCACCTGCGCCACCGAGAACCATCGCAGACCGTCGGCGACTGGCCACGACGTCAGGTTCGCGATCGCGTTTCCATCGGTCGTGACCATGATGTCAGGTGCCGGGTAGGGCGTGCCGAAGCTCGAGTTGGCGCACGTCGTGCCCTGGCTCTCGGCAATGCAGTGACGCGCGGTTAGCACCAGATTGGGTGCGATGAGCGAACCGGAACAAGTTCCAGTGCCGTTGGGGGTTGACACCACCAACCCGACGACCTCACGCGTGGTGGTGTCGGCAACGCCCCCCAGAATCGTGTCTCGACGCAGGCCGACGGGCTCAGTCGAGCTTCCGCACGCTGCGAACACCAGTGCGATCAACCACCACCGACGCTCGATGCGCATGAACGGGTGAATGAGCTCAGAGAACAGGAGTCGTCGTTCGGGTGACATTCCCCTCGAGTGGGATCACCCGGTCTGAGTTTGAGACGATTCGCGCGCGATGGCGTTTTCAGCGCGGCTCCGCGGTGGTGGCCGGCCAGCGACAGCCGCAGCCGCTTCGCGTCGAGCAGGTCGCCCGAGCCGCTCACGAGCGCCCCATCAGGGAACGACGGTGCAGGTCGAGGGGAACGACCGCGGCAGCCCCGACTGTCGGTACGGGCTGACGTTGGCTGGCATGCCGTACGGGTGGTCGCGGAAGAACTCCCAGAACATGGGGAACCGGGTACCGCCGTCCGTCGGCGCCGGGAACGTCGGCACCGCGTGACCGCCCGAGTGCATGCACGTGGCGACGAAGTGGTTGTCCTGTCGGAGCGCGTCGCGGTATCGCTTCGAGGCGTCGTCGAAGTTGATGCCGACCGGCGGGAGGAGCGGAACCTGGGGCGGGAACCAGTCGTTCATGCCGCCCCACACGATGAAGGCCGGGAACTTGTTCTGCTGCGGCGTGAAGTCGAGCCTCCAGTTGACGCCCCCCACATTCGTCTGGCCGAGGCCGCCCGAGACGGACATCACCGAGGCGACCCGGTTCACGTTCGGCGTCGTCGAGAGGAAGGCAGTCCACAGGCCGCCGGCGCTGACGCCGAAGACGTGGACGCGGGCCGGGTCGACGCTGAACTGCTGGCCCACGCACGCGAGCATGTCTTCGAAGAAGGCCAGCTCCTTCGGCGCCGACATCGCCTCGAAGAAGGGCCAGTTGAAGCAGTAGGCCGATTGCCCAGAGAGCCACGGAATCGGACAGGTGCGGTTGCCCTCGAGGTTCTCCGGCACCACCGCGATGAAGTCGTACTGGTTGACGGCGCCCTCGGCGAAGAGGCCTCCCGCCAGGCTCGTTCGCTCGAGCTGCGCCTCCCGCACCACGCTGGTCGCCGAGGCGTTGAGCCAGTGGTAGCCAAAGACGACCGGGTAACGCTTCGTCGGCGTGTACGTCGAGGGCACGAGCACGAGGAACTCCCGCGTGTCGCCCTGCGAGCGGAAGTTGCGGTTGCGCGCGTTGGCGGCGAAGGGCGAGCTCACGAGCGTTGGGCAGGTTCCGCCCGAGTACGTCGGCAGCGGCGGCGGCGCGAGCAGCCCACCGTCCCAGGCAGGGGCGCCTGCGTCGACGCGACCACCGGCCGAACCACCCGCGCTCGCGCCGCCGGCCGAACCACCTGCGCTCGCGCCGCCAGCCGAACCACCCGCGCTCGCGCCGCCAGCCGAACCACCTGCGCTCGCGCCGCCGGCCGAACCACCTGCGCTCGCGCCGCCGGCCGAACCGCCTCCCGGTGACTCGCCACCCGCGGAGCCACCACCAGCCGCACTGCCTCCTCCATCGGGCGCCATCACCACCGAAGCACCACAGGACACGAGCAGCACGACGCACAGCCAGAAACCGGAGGAGCGCTTCGTCAACATGGGCGCGGAGGCTGTCCGGTTTCACCTGCTCAAGGGAAGGCCCCTCATCGAACCTCTCTTGGTGAAGGACCAAACACGTGGCCCTGCGCTGGCGGCTTCACCAGCACGCTACCGCCCAGTCCGCCACCACCACCTCGTACCCCAGCTCCTCGCCACCCACTCATCAGCGGCCCGACGGGCTCCGGCAAGACGCCCCTCGCGCACCAGCTGATGTTCGGGTTGGCGACGGCCCACGCCGGTGAGCGCGAACCGGGTCAGCACCGCATCGCTCGACGGCCCTCGCCTCTCCGTGGGCGTCGCTCGGGTGTCCGGACGCAGGCCTCGCGCCCGACGCGGGGACCGTCATCGATGCGGGGTGCGGTCAAGGCCAGGGGACACGATTCGCGCGGCGATTCGCTCCCGCCTGCGATGCGCCTCCCTGGGTATGCGCTCGCTCGCATGTCGGCGCAGCCCCCACATCGACCCACGCATCCGTCATTCGCCCGACGGACCTCTGGCCGATGACAGCCATTGCCTCCGGCGACAGGATGACGTGCATGACGCCCGAACAGCTCGCAACCCTCGCTTCAGTTGAAATCGCAAGCCCATGCCCGGTGCAGTGGAAGGACCTCGATGGCGACGAGCGCAAGCGCTTCTGTGGGCAGTGCAAGCAGCACGTCTTCAACCTCGAGGAGCTCACGATCGATGAAGTGATGGTGATGTTTCGGGAAGCGCGACGGGAGCGCGTCTGTATGCGCTTCTTCCGCCGCGCGGACGGCACCGTCATCACCAGGGACTGCGACTCGGCGTTTCAGGTGGCGAAGCGGGTGGTGGCCCGGCGCATGGGAACGCCAGCTGATTCAGGGCCGACGCGCAGACAATGGCAGGCCATCGGGGTATCAGTGGCAGTCATCGTCGTCACCATCGGCATCTGGGCGTCAGAGGCGTACGCGAAGCACGTGCGGCGCATGGAAGCGCTCGGTGGTTCCGAGTCTGTCACCACGCACGTCAAGAGGTTCAGTGCGAGCGCGCCGCCACAGGAAGCGACCAGGCTCGTGGCACCGCCGCCTGCCGTCGAGGTCGTGAAGCCGCCACCGCCGGCGCCTGCGCCGGTGGAGGAGCCCGGGTCAACGACCGTGCGGAGTCGGTACGTCATCTTCGCGGCCAACCGAGGCACGCTGAGGAGGACTACGGTCAAACCGGTGAAGTGAGCTGATCAGCTGTTCCATCGTGCTCGCTCTGGTCAACCTCGGAATGCGCCTCTCTTGCGAACGACAGGTGAGCAGCGCGCGCTCCGGCCAATCCACCTCTGAAGGGTGCTGAGGCCGCTAACGACCGCCGGTTCGGGTGAGCATCAAACCACGCGCGTTTTGCAGCCCGACCACCGCGCCCCGGGCCATCGCCCCGGTCCGTGTCCTCGCCCTGGTCTCCGACCGCCCTCTCCACGCGAAGCGCCACGACGGGACGCCGGGAGATGATTCTCCTGCGACGCACGACGCAGCTTCTCGAAGACCGCGAGATTGTCCCCGCGGAGCAACGCGAGCGACTCCTCGTAGGCTTCGATGACGCCCTGCGCTTCGGCGAGCTGAATCGCGAGGCTCTGCTCGAGCTCCTGCCCTGCCGTCGAGGACACCAGCGAGTCGACCGCCGACTGCTGCTCGGCGCTCAACGGGTCGAAGCGCACGCCAAAGCCCTTCGCCTCGACGCGCCCCACCGAGCCAGGCAACGCCACGAGCGTATCGGCGACCTCCAGTTGCACCACCACGCGTGTGTCGCGAGGCAGCGGGCGCAGGCTCCGTCAGCCGGATCGTGCGCGGCGGCGCAGCGACACGAGGAGTCCGAAGCCGATGAGGCTGAGGCTCGCCCCATGGCCCCGCGGCTCCGTCCCCGCCGCGACACAGCCGCAGCCAGTCGCGGGCGGAGGCGAAGGGGATACGCCCGCGTCAGCCGTGCCGGCGTCAGCAGCGCCCGCATCTGGAGTGCCTGCGTCCAACACCGGAGCGCACACGGTGTCGGAGTTCGCTGTGCAGGCGGTCACCTCGACGTCCTCCGGCGCGCACCTGCGGCACGCCGTACAGGTGCGGTCCACCGTCGGAGAGCCGGCGCTGGACTCGAATTCAGTCGAGGCGCAGGTACTCCAGGGCAGGCAGGTTGACTGGTTGGGCGACGAGGAGAAGGAGCCGGCCGCGCACGCTGCGCAGACGCGGTCGGCGCTGGTGGAGGCCGCCGTCGAGACGTACGAGCCAAGAGCGCAGCTCTTCCAGGGCGCACACGAGGTGGCGCCTGCGGCCGACCAGGACCCCGAGACACACGGCGTGCAGGCCGACCGCCCCGTGCCGTCAGCGGAGAAGGTGCCCGCGGGGCAGGCACTGCAGGAGTACCCGCCGCTGCCGCCCTCGGTGCACGAAGTCCCCGTCAGGCAGGGGCTCGCGCCGCCGGTGCACGTGCCCGACACGCAGACGTCGGCGGTGGTACAGGTGAGGCCGTCGAAGCAGGCATTGCCGTTCGTGGGTGCGCAGGTGCCATTCGACGCCGCGCCTGCCGCCGCGCTGCACACCCGACAGTCATTCGTGGCTCCGCCGCCGCAGGCCGTATTGCAGCACACCCCGTCCACACAGAAGCCCGAACCGCACTGTTCAGCGGAGGTACACGCCGTGCCATTCGCAAAGAGGAGGCGACCGAAGTACGCGGCTCCTTCCTGGGCATTCCCATAGGGCGCGATCCCGCCAGCGCCTGGCGATCCCACCAGCGCCGTGTCGCCGGCGATGGACACGCTGGTTCCGAAGACATCACCCGCCGCGCCGTCGCCCGCCGTCAGCTTGACCTGCTGCGTCCAGGTGGTTCCCGAGCGGACGAAGACGTAGGCCGAGCCCTGGTCGGTGTTGGTCCCGACGTCGTCCTGAAACGCCCCCACCAGCGCCGTGTCGCCAGCGATGGCCAGGTTGGAGCCGAAGGCGTCATTCGCTGCGCCGTCTCCCGCCGTCAGCTGCGCCTGCTGCGTCCAGGTGGCACCTGCGCGAACGAAGACGTAGGCCGAGCCCTGGTCGGTGTTGATCCCAACGTCTTTGTAGAACGCGCCCACCAGTGCCGTGTCACCCGAGACGGACACGCTGCAGCCGAAATAGTCATTCGCTGCGCCGTCGCTCGCCGTCAGCTTCGCCTGCTGCGTCCAGGTGGGGCCCGCGCGGACGAAGACGTAGGCCGCGCCCTGGTTGGTGTTGGTCCCGACGTCGCCCTGAAACGCCCCCACCAGCACCGTGTCGCCGGAGACGGCCAGATTGGCGCCGAAAGAGTCATTCGCTGCGCCGTCGTTCGCCGTCAGCTTCGCCTGCTGCGTCCAGGTGGTGCCCGCGCGAACGAAGACGGAGGCCGAGCCCTGGTTGGTGTTGTTCCCGACGTCGTCCCAGGGCGCCCCCGCCAGCGCCGTGTCGCCCGAGAGGGACACGCTGAAGCCGAAGTTGTCATTGGCCGCGCCGTCGCCTGCCGTCAGCTTCGCCTGCTGCGTCCAGGTGGTGCCCGCGCGAACGAAGACATACGCCGAGCCCTGAGCGTTATTGGTCCCGACGTCGTCCCCGAACGCCCCCACCAGCGCCGTGTCGCCCGAGAGGGACACGCTCAAGCCGAAGAGGTCAACCGCCGCGCCGTCGCCGGCCGTCAGCCTCGCCTGCTGCCTCCAGGCGGTGCCCGAGCGGACGAAGACGTAGGCCGAGCCCTGGTCGACGTTGGTCCCGACGTCGTCCCGATACACTCCGACCAGCGCCGTGTCGCCGGACAAGGACACGCTGAAGCCGAAGTTGTCGTTGGCCGAGCCTTCGCCCGCCGTCAGCTTCGTCAGCTGCGTCCAGGACGTGCCCGCGCGGACAAAGACGGAGGTCGAGCCCTGGTTGGTGTTGGCCCCGAGGTCGTCGGCATATGCCCCCGCCAGCGTCGTGTCGCCGGAGACGGACACGCTGGAACCGAAAGAGTCATTCGCTGCGCCGTCGCCCGCCGTCAGCTTCGCCTGCTGTGTCCAGGCGGTGCCCGAGCGGACGAAGACGTACGCCGAGCCCTGGTTGACGTTGGCCCCGACGTCGTCGAAGTACGCCCCGACCACGGCCGTGTCGCCGGAGACGGACACGCTGGACCCGAAGTAATCAAACGCTGCGCCGTCGCTCGCCGTCAGCTTCGCCTGCTCCGACCAGCTGGTGCCCGAGCGGACGAAGACATACGCCGAGCCCTGGTCGGTGTTAGCCCCGATGTTGTCCCAGTACGCCCCCACCAGCGCCGTGTCGCCCGAGACGGACACGCTGTAGCCGAAGGTGTCAGCCGTCACGCCGTCGCCCGCCGTCAGCTTCGCCTGCTGCGTCCAGGTCGTGCCCGTGCGGACGAAGACGTAGGCCGAGCCCTGGTTGGTGCTGATGCCGATGTCGTCCTGGTGAGCACCCAGCAGGGCCGTGTCGCCGGAGACGGACACGCTGGAGCCGAAAGCGTCATTCGCTGCGCCATCGCCCGCCGTCAGCTTCGCCTGCTGCGTCCAGGCGCTGCCCGAGCGGACGAAGACGTAGGCCGAGCCCTGGTCGGTGCTGGTGCTGACGTCGTCCTGGAACGCCCCGATCACCGCCGTGTCGCCGGTGACGGATACGCTGGAGCCAAAGGCGTCAAACGCGGCGCCGTCGCCCGCCGTCAGCTTCGCCTGCTGCGTCCAGGTCGTGCCCGAGCGGACGAAGACGTACGCCGAGCCCTGGTCGGTCTTGGTCCCGACGTCGTTGAGGGAGGCGCCCACCAGGGCGGTGTCGCCGAAGACGGAGACGCTGAGCCCGAAGTAGTCATTCGCCGCGCCGTCACCCGCCGTCAGCTTGGCCTCGAGCGTCCACGCGCCGCCGACGCGGAGGAAGACATAGGCCGAGCCCTGGTCGGCGTTCTTCCCGACGTCGTCCCCGTACACCCCCACCAGCGCCGTGTCGCCCGAGACGGACACGCTGGCGCCGAAGCGGTCCTCCTCCGCGCCGTCGCTTCCAAGCCCATTGGGCGGTGGCCCCACGCGCGTGTCCTCGACGAACACGAGGGGGTCGACGCTCACGGGGAAGCGGGCGCCGGCCGTGTCCACCAGCAGTGACAGGCCGCCCGTGCGCACGCCCAGGCGGGCCGGGAGTGACCGCCCATCTGCATCGACTGCGAAGAGCTCCGCATAGCGCAGCGCCCCTGCGTAGCCCGAGAGCCGGGCGCTGTCGCCGTCGAGCGAGACGGAGAGGCCTTCGACGTCCACGGCCACCTCCAATTCCGCGCAGCCCGAGGCGGAGGAGACATCGAACCCCTGCTCGAGTCCCAGGGGTCCGCTCTCCACCCACTCGGTAGCGGAGAGGGTGCCGAAACCGAGGACGCGCTCCACCCGGTGCGGTGCTTCGCCCACCGTGAAGGGCACGGCCGCCGTCGCGACGCGCAGTCCGTCGCAGCGAAGGCTGGAAGTGTTCAGCACGCCCCGGGTGGAAGGCTGGCCCGCGGGTGCCTCGCTGGACACGTCGATGCCTGACGGAACGTAGCGCGCACGTACGCCCCGCGACGGGCTGTGTGCGGCCAGGACGCCGGCCTGACGGAGGACATGGAAGCGCTCGTCCGTGGCGCCTTCCGCCTGGCGGGCGCGCACGTACGCGGAGCGCAGCCCCGCTGGGACCCGCGACCTGTCTCCCGGGGTGTCCTTGCCCGCCCCCCCAGAGAGGGGACGCGACGTCTCGGAGGACGCCGGCTCATCACCCGACACGGGGCGGCAGCCGGCCAGAAGCACGAACAGCACCAGCGCGAAGACGGTGATCAATGCGCTGCCCATCAGTCGCCGTCGAGCAGGCTTTGGAGTCCGGTGCGCACGTACGAGCAGGGTAAGTCCGGACACCAACGCGGCGACCCCGACGACCGCGGGCAACGAGACGTACAGCCATTCAAGGAACGTGAGGCGCATGCGGGCAGCTCAGACGCACCGTCGAGGCGCGAATTCAGCCATGGAGTGAGGCCGTTGTGTGCTCGTCCCGGTCATCGCGTGGTTCCCCCGCGCTTCGAGGTCGGTCGCCCGGAGTGCCTCGATGTCCAGGACGTCGAACTCCTTTCGACAGCGCGTTCCCTCCTGCCGGGAAGGAGTAAACGGCGCGGCGCGGCGGTCGTCGATAGGTGTCAGACTGCCGCGGGCACGGTGACGACCTCGAATTGTCCCGCGGCAATTCAGAGCTCCGGTGCGCTCACCTGTCATGGCCACACCCATGCCGTGTGCGCCATCGCACCTCCTTCCGGGCGTTGCCAATCGGGCGGAATGGAGCGCTGTGCAGGGCGTTGCGTAGCCGCGGGTGGAGACCATGAGCAAAGTCGAGCGCCGAAGCAGAGCCAGGCTGAAGTGGGCCGTCGGCGGCATCGCCTTCGCTGCCTTCGTCGGCTTCAGCGTGGTGGCCGTTCGCGCGTACCAGTCCATCTTTCACACCGCCGAGAATGCGATGGCGGAGACAGCGTGCGAGGGCGCCGTCGGGACAACGCCCACGCCGACCTTGGCGCGACTCTGTCTCTCGCTCATGACGAAACCTGACGCGGAATCGCGGGCCTGGCTGCAGTGTGTCTTCGAGGAACGGAAGGACTGCGGCCGTCGGACGTTGACAGTCACAGGCATTCTGTCCGCCCTTCCCCGTCGCTACTTCGTTGACGTGCAGATTGACGACGGACTTGTCCGTGGCTGTCGCATCACTGGGGCGCCGGGCTGGTAGCCTGTGACGTGTTCGGGGGTGCTCGTCCTCGAGTCGGGCGCAGTCCACCGCGTGGCGCGAGGTGCGACTGGTGAAGGCAGTGTGGCGGTGGCAGCGCAGCGAGGCCCACGGACAGGAAGAAGCGAACCGGTAGGGTGTGCTGGCTCCACGAGAACAGCGACGCTACGGCGGGAGCGGGAGGTTCCCTGCGCCGACCTTCGTGCCGT
>JBILEB010000268.1:0-6217 GCA_044352295.1 Myxococcaceae bacterium | reverse complement strand
CCCTCGTACGACCACCAGCTCGCCGCGCGCCTGCAGGAGATGGGCGTGCCGTGTTTCGGCTGCACCCCCAAGCGCCTCATCGGCGTCATGGAGCGCGTCATGAAGGGCCAGGACCTCACCGCATACCTCGCCGCCGAGGAGGCTCGCGCGAATGGCTGACACGACGAAGACGCCCCCGAAGCTGTCGCTCCCTGCGCTGCGCGACATCATCACGGACTCCGACGAGCTGGGGAAAGGCGCGCGGCTCTACGACGACAAGGGCCTGGCGCATCTGTCGCGGTACGAGCTGCGCCTGTACGCCGACGCGAAGGGCAGCGGGGCGGCGCCGTACAAGGTGCAGGTGACGTTCGACGAGAAGGTGAAGGGCCGCTGCTCGTGCATGGCGGCGCGGAGCCGTCCCTTCTGCAAACACGCCGCGGCGCTGCTGGTGGCGTGGGCGCGCACGCCCGAGGCCTTCGTCGTCTCCGAGGTGGCGCCGGCGGGCGCGGCGGGCACGGGCACCGCGAAGAAGAAGTCGGTGAAGGCGAGCGAGACGGACGTGAAGGCCGTGATGGGCGGTGGCGTGGAGCAGGCCGGCACGCTGGTGAAGGAGCTCGCGCTCTCGGGCATCGCCAGCGTCGGCGCCGACCGCGCGGAGCAGATTTCGTCGCTGGGCGCGGCGCTGCGGGAATCGAGGCTGCGGCGATTGTCCGCGCGCGTGTTGTCCTTGTCGGAGTTGGTGGCCGAGGCCTCGTCAGGCGCGGACACGTTCGATGCCACCGCCTTTGCCGAGCTCTTTGCCGACGTGGTGTTGACGGTGCGCAAGCTCGAGAAGCACCTGGCCGGTGAGGCGCTCGAGCCCGTCTACGTCGAAGAGCTCATCGGCAAGACGTGGACGAAGAAGGACCGCGCCCCCATCGGCGGCCTCGAGTTGGTGGAGTACGCGTACTCGACGCGCACCACGCCCGATGAGTTCGTCATTCGGGAGAGCCGCTTCGTCGATTTGAAGAGCGGGAAGCACTTCGCCGAGAAACAAATCGTCCCCGGCTTCCTCGCGAAGCGGACGGACCCGAAGAAGAGCCACGCGGGCTGGGTGCTGTTCGGCGCGAGCGGCTCCCAGTACCCGTCGTTCGAGCCGATGCGCGTGGACCTCGACACGCCGGGCGACCTGGTGGCCGTCGACGGCAAGACGGTGGAGGCGCTGCTCGAGAAGGCGCTCCCCTCGGTGACGGTGGCGCTGACGGCGTTCCAGGACCGCAGGAAAGACGTGTTCGCGCCCGACACGCTGCCGGTCTCGATGCGGGTGACGTCGTTGCTGGCGGAAGGACAGCGGCTCCAGGCGGTGGATGAGGCAGGCGGCGCGCTGTTCCTCCCCGACGACCCGGTGTTGCGCGAGCACCTCGCGGCCTCGCTGCGCGGCGTGCGCCTCGAGGGGCTGGTGGGCGACATCACGCTCGACGGCGCGCTCCCAACGCTGTTTCCCCTCGCGGCGCTCGTGCGTGCGCCCGAAGGCCGACGGCTCGTCACCGTCACCACCCGCGGCGTGTCCGACGTCATCAGCTCGCGGAAGGTGCGGGCCACCTCGGGAACTCGCGCGCTCAAGGGCGCCCAGCGGCCCTCGTGGGCCGACGTCGCGCGGAGTGCCGGGGTGTCCTCGGCGGCCATCGCGCTGGGGGAAGTGCGGGATGAGCTCGCGCACGCGTTGGTGAACGGGCTGGCGAGCGTGACGCCGCGGTTGACGGACCCGCTCGTCTCCCGACTCAAGGAGCTCGGCCTCGCCAAGCAGGGCGACCTCCTCGCGGCGGCGGCGCTCAAGGCGGATCCGGCCGACCGCCTGGACGACGTCGTCAAGCTGTATCAGGTGCTCGGCATCGCGTTGACGCGGTTGTCCGGTGCGACGCACGTGGAGCGCGCGGGGCTCGTCACGGTGCCGACGTTCGAGTCCGTGCAGGTGGCGCGCAGCGAGGAGCAGCTCGAGCCCACAGTCATCGCCGAGCGGGTCTCTGCAGGGCAGCTCAACCGCTATCAGGCCGCCGTGCGCTACGCCGCCTGGTACGACGCGATGCCCGTCGAGACGTTGTCGAGGAGCCTGTACCCGACGTGGGCCGATGGGAGCGCGCAGCCCTACGTGGCGCGGGTGTTCTCCTCTCGCGGTGCGATGGCGGTGGACGCCGCGCGGCAGGCGCTTGGGCTGCTCGACCGCACGCTCAACCCCGTGTGGCGCCGCCCCGCCGCGCGGATGATTCGGCTGACGGCCATTCGCGTCCTCGAGGCGGTGGGCACGGAGGACGCGGCGCGCGTGTTGACGCAGTTCTCCACGCAGGTCGAAGACGCAGCGCTCAAGGCGCTGACGTTGCGCGCGCTGCGGGCGGTGCGGGCGCGACTGGGCAAGGGCTCCGCGGGCCTCACGCCGGCCGAGCTCGAGTCGCTTGCGAACCTGAAACAGTCCCTCCTCGAGGCGAGCCGCAAGGAGTCCCGCGTCGGGGCCGCGCACACGCTGGCGGAGCAGGGCTTCCTCGAGGCGATTCCGTACCTGCGCGCGAGCTTCCTGGGAGACGTCTCCTCGGACGTGCGCGAGGCCGCAGCGCATGCGCTGGGGCAACTGGGTGACACCGAGTCCCTCGACACCTTCGTCTCCATGCTGAAGGCGCGCGCGGAGGACCATCAAGGCGCGAAACTGGGCGCGTATGCGCTGGCGCACCTGGGCGACATTCGCGGCATCGACGCGCTGCTGGATGCGTGGGTGGAAGGGTGGCTCCCGGCGGTGGTGTCGGAGTCGATGCGGCACGTCGGCATGGCGGCGTTCGAGCCGCTCCTCGAGCGCATCGAGCGCCAGCCCGAGTTGGTGAAGCGCAAGGCCGCGCTGAACGTGGTGGAGAGCCTGCAACCGCACGACGTCGCCGAGGCCCTCATCGCGCGCGCGACGGCCCAGAAGGACGCCGCCGACTTCACCGCGAAGGCCCTGTTGTGGGCGACGCTGGCCGGCTTTCACAAACAGAGCGCCGAGGCGTTTGGCAAGACTGTTCTGGAATTGAAGCCCGACCTCGCGAAGGGCGGCAAGGACGAGAAGGCGCTGCTGAAGAAGCTGCGCACCGTGAATTGACGCTCTCTGGCCGTCTGGAGCAGCTCAGCGACGACACACCGAAGCATCGCCGAAGCGCGCGGCGAGGCCAGCACCGCGGGGCGAGGGGCTCGCCACCACGGGTCGAACCGTCTCTGCGTTACCAGTCGGTCGTCTCGTCGACGATGGTCTTCCCGGCGAGGTTGACGGCGACGACGGTGGCCTCGTTGTAGTCCGGCTCGCCCGAGCCCCAGCCCGTCAGGCCATACGCGACAATCGTCTTGTCCGTCGCAGACTTGTACACCGCGTAGTACCCGCTGACGTCTGCGCTGAAGTCGGCGCCGCCGAAGTCCTTCTTCGAGTACGCCTCGCCGGCCTTCTTCAGGGCATCGCGCGCCGGCTGCGGAATCTGCGACAGCTTGACTTCCTTGCTCAGGCCCTTCACCGGGTCCTCACCCAGGGGCAGCGCCGCCTCGACCGCCGCCGTCGCCACGCGGTCACTCACGGGCGAGGCGCCACCGACGTCTGCCGCCGCCGACTTCAGCGTGCGCGCGAGGTCGACCGCCAGCTTGCCGGTCAGCGACATCTTCGAGATTTCGGCCTTCGACAGCCCGTCGTTGTCGAGGTCGTACTTCGCCACCATCGTCTTCTTCGCGTACGCCACCGCGCGGTCGAGGTCGGTCTTCGTCACCTGCGCGCCGGCCTTGAAGTCCCGGTGGTCGACGAAGCGGAAGAAGATGTCGGCGAGCTTGCGCTCCTCCTTGGGCAGCGACGTGAGGGCCTTCGTCATCTCAGCGCGGCTGACGCGACCATCGGAGCCTCCGGCCGCGAGGATGCGCTTGGCAGCGAGGGAGAGGGCGGCGTTGACGTCGGCTTTGGCGATGCGGGACATGGAGACTCCCGGGCAAGGGGTTGGGGAGAAGGCGCCGAAATCAAGCCGGTCTGCGGGTGACTGCAAAGTCTCAGCTGTGCAACATCGCTGACCGGTGCAGTCGACGACGAACGTCCACGCCGTCAGCGGGCTCGCTTGACTCCCCCGCACCCCGCGACTCCATTCAACGCCCCCATGAGCGCACGCGACCTCTCCGCGGTGTTTCCTCCTGCTCCCGCATCGGTCCCTCCGGGCCTCACGGAGCCGTCGAAGTCCTACCAGCGGCACGCGTGGCTCGCGCTCGGCGGCCTGCTGGCCTTCGTCGCCCTCTACCTGGGCCTCACCGGCTACCTCGCGTGGATGGTGTGGCGCCTGGTGGGCAACGCGCTCCTCCACGGCGGCAACGTCATCGTCGCGGGGCTGCTCTCGATTCCCGCCCTCTTCTTCCTCGCCTTCCTCGTGCGCGGGCTCTTCGTGGTGAAGCATTCGGCCGACCCCACGCTCGTCGAGCTCGACCCCTCGAAGCAGCCGACGTTGTTTGCCTTCATCATGAAGCTCGCCGACGACACCGGCGCGCCGCGCCCGCACAAGGTGTTCCTCTCCGGCCGCGTCAACGCCGCCGTCTTCTACGACTTGTCCTTCTGGAACCTGCTGTTCCCCTCGAAGAAGAACCTCGAGCTGGGGCTGGGGTTGATCAACGCGCTCACCCTCGACGAGCTGAAGGCCGTCGTCGCGCACGAGTACGGGCACTTCGCGCAGAAGACGATGGCGGTGGGGCGCTGGGTGTACATCGCGCAGCAGATCGCCGGGCACATCGTGATGTCACGGAGTGTCTTCGACCGCTTCCTCCAGGGCGTCTCGCGCATCGACCTGCGCATCGCGTGGATTGGGTGGATTGGGCGCCTCTTCGTGTGGGCGATTCGCGCCGTCCTCGACACGGGCTTTCGTCTCGTGCTGCTGGCGCACCGCGCGCTGGGCCGGGAGATGGAGTTCAACGCCGACCGCGTGGCCGTCGCCGTCTCGGGGAGTGACAGCCTCGTGCACGCGCTGCACCGGCTGGGGCCCGCGGACGAGGCGTGGGAAGAGGCCGCGTCCTTCGCGTCGGAAGAGCTGAGCGCGGGCCGCGACGTCGACGACCTGTTCGTGCTGCAGACGGCCGCCCTGGAGCACCTGCGCCGCATCTTCGACGAGCCGCACTTCGGCCAGACCCCACAGCGCCCGGAGGCCGACGCCACCTTCCGCGTGTTCGACGCGAAGCTGGCCCAGCCGCCCCGCATGTGGATGACGCACCCACCCAACCGCGAGCGGGAAGACAGCGCGAAGGCCGTCTACGTGCCCTCGCCGCTCGATGGGCGCCCTGCGTGGACGTTGTTCGCCGATGCCGAAGCCGTGCGCCGCGAGGTGACGGCGAAGCTGCTCGAGCCGGCCAAACTGCGCCGTGCCGAAAACCCGCCCTCCGCGAATCCCCCCGCGCCGGCAGGCACCGCGCTCGGGCGCTTCGCCACCCGCTTCTCCCGGCCTGCGCTCGACCCGCGCTACCGCGGCGTCTACCTGGGCCGCTCCATCACGGCCTTCCACGACAGCGCGCGCGCCCTCATCGGAGACGTCCCTCGGCTCGAAGCTGGAGACGTGCGCCGCGCGTTGGACCAGCTGTACCCGGACACGCTTCGCCACCAGCTCGCCAGCTACCGGGAGCGACGGGAAGAAGAGGCGCTCCTCGAGGGCCTGCAGGACGGCGTGTTGACGGCGCCGGGCGGCGTCATTCGCTACCGCGGGCGCGAGCTGCGACGAAAGGAGCTCCCACGCGTGCTCGACTCGGTGCGCACCGAGCGAAAAGACATCGAGCAGCGCATCCTCGACCATGACCGCGCCTGCCGCGCCACGCACCTCGCGGCGGCGAACCTCATCGGGCATGGCTGGGCCGAGCACCTGAAAGGGCTGGTGGCGTTGCTCCACTATGCGGGCCAGTCGCTGCGCAACCTCGGCGACGCGCACGGGCACCTCCACCACGTGCTGGGCATCGTGCTGGCCGACGGCAACGTGTCGAACGCCGAGCGCCAGCGGGTGCTGAAATCGGCCGACGACCTGTACTTCGCGATGACGTCGGTGTGGGCGAACCAGAAGGCGCTGACGCTCCCCTCAGACATCGCGGAGCGTTTCGAGGACGCCGGCGGCTTCACCGCGCTGCGAGAAGACCTCGGCCTCAACCAGGCCAACGAGCAGAACCTCGGCGACTGGCTCAAGGTGATGGAGGGCTGGGCGCAAGGCGCCATCGGCGACCTCAAGGTGCTGGCCGACGTGACGCT
>JBILEB010000267.1:0-6250 GCA_044352295.1 Myxococcaceae bacterium | reverse complement strand
CCATCTACCTCATCGACTACCGCCGCAGTGCCGACGTCGTCCTCGACGTCCTTGGCGCGGACTTCAAGGGCCGATTGCTGTCGGACGGCCTGCCGGCGCTCGACAAGCTGGCGAAGCACGGATTCCTTCGCGCGCAGTGCAATGGCCACATCATCCGCCGGTGTCGCGAGCTGGCGGCGGTGGCTGCCGGTCGCGCGTCTCACTTCCCCCGTCGTCTTCAAGAGACGCTGCAAGACGCCATCGCGCTGGGCAAGGTGCGCGAGCAGTTGTCACCAGCACGCTACGTCGAGGGCGTGGCCGAAGTCCGGCAGACGGTGCGTGCGCTCGCCGCGGGCGACTACACCGACGAGGAGAACCTCAAGCTGGCCAAGCACGTCCACAAGCACCAGGACTCGCTGCTCGCCTTCCTCGACGACGCGACGATTCCGCCCACCAACAACAACGCCGAGCACGAAATCCGCGGCGCCGTCGTCCTGCGCAAGATTGGGGGCTGTCACCGCCAAGAAGCCCACGCCCTCGCTCACTCCGTCCTCGCCTCGCATGCCCAGACGGCCCACCGGCGTGGCCAGCGACTCGACCACCTCGTCGCAAGGTGGATGGCTCCTCATGCCACCGGCGACCCGAAGCGGCCCAGCCGCACACGCTCGCGGCTCAAGCGCTGAAACGCGCCGCCGTCGTCGTGTGCCCTGTGTGCGGCGCTATCCACGTACGTTCAGCGCCTGAGTTCGTGAACGAACGCCGCGAGCGCATCAGCCAACTCCCGCGCGATGGGAAGATTCGGGTTGGACCGCGCGGCCTGCTGATCAGCCGCTGAAGCCGTGGCCCGTTTCAGTGTGTGCGCCATGTTCTGCACGATGACGAGCTTCGCGGTGGGCCGGGCCGCCTGAAGTTGTGAGGCCTGGGCCACGGGCACGGTGCGGTCCGTCGAGCCGTGCGCAATCAAGACAGGCACGCCGACTCTTCCCAGCTCGACGACAGGGTCGAACTTGAAATAGCTCCGCAGGTACGGCTGAAGCTCGACAGGCAAGACGTTGTCGAGTGGAGCCGGCAATGGTCCCGGCAGGGCGCCTCCCTCGAGCTCAGCGACCGCCTGGCTGAGCTGCGCCATGCTGGTGGCATCGAGGTTCCCCGTCGCCTGCTGCATCAGCAACCGGCCCGCGCGAAGGCTCGTACCGGCCAGCGAGACGAAGCCGTCGAGTGGCGCGGTCTGATGAGCGACCAACAGCGTCAACGAACCCTGGCTGTGCCCTGCGCCCGAGACGGTCGAGAAACGGGTGTCCTGCCGAAGCAGCGCAATCCACCGTGCTGCGTCGGCCACCTCGAGGTCGAAGCTGAAGTCTTCGACGCGAGGCGGGGCGCCGTTGAATGACTCCGCGGCGCCATGGTCGTCGTACCGCAGCGACGCGATGCCGGCGTCGAGCAGCACCTCTGCGAGACGTTTCTGCGTGGCCGGCTGATACGGGCTGCCGGGCCCATCGTTCCCATCGCGGTCCTGCGTGCCGGTGCCTGAGACGAGCAGCACGACAGGCACCGGGCCACACGACGGCGGAACGACGAGCGTGCCAACGAGCGGGCCAAAGGCGTTGTTCACCTGCACTCGCTCCGAGGCGGGGGGCGCCAGCGTGCAGGGCGAGCCCGCATCGGCCCCGGCATCGACTGCCCCAACGTCAACCGGCCCTGCATCGGCCACCCGCTCACCTGCGTCACGACCGCTCGTGGTGTTCGGCGCGCCACACCCCAGGCCTGCGACGGTGAAGAGCGTCAACAGCCAGGAGGACCAGCATCGGTTCATCAGTGTCATGTCACCTGAGCGGCTTCAGCCGGCCCGAACGCTGCGCCGCGGCTCCACCACCCGTTTACCGAGTCAGCGCAGCAGCCCGTTACTGATAGTTTGTCACGGGCCCCTGATGCGCCGCCGGAGCTGTTCTGGCGTTGGCATTCCCGAGTTCGCGAACGCGTGGTCCATCGCCTCGAGGGAGCCGAAGCCGACGAGGCGCGACACGCGGGCAGGGTGCGCCTCTGGGTGCCCGAGAATGATGCTCGCCATCAACAACCGGTAGAAGTTGCGAACGCTTCGCCAGCTCGAGTCGCTGGTGCCGGTGAGCGCGAACCGCTGGTGCAAATCCTTCACGAGGCGCGACAGTTTTTGTCGTGGCAAGCCTGTGCGCAGCTCGAGGTCGACCGACTGAGGGTTCTGGTCGAGCCCTTCGAGCACCTCGTCGACCTTCTCGAACAACCACTCGTTGGGTTGCGGGGCTTCGCCGAGCCTGAAGTCGCGGTTCACCGAGGCGCCGATGCTGGCCACGACCTCGAGCATCTCGGGGAACTGTGCGGCGAAGGCCAGCGGCGCCTGACCTCGAGCCAGGCTCAGCGAGAGGGCCACCTCTTTCACACGGGCCCGCGCTCTGGGGCCGAGGGTGCCATGCGCCGGCAGCGATGCCATCGGTGAAGCCAGCGCCTCGGGCTCCCAGTCCAGCTCGAGGACCTCGAGGTGGTCGGTCTGGGTCCACTGCTGTTGGGCGTCAGGGCTGAAGAAGAACTGGCCCGGCCGCAGGTCGGCGGCGGTCTGGCCGGCGTGGAGCCGCGCGCTCCCCTCGAGCACGAAGCTCAACCGGCAGCGCTTGCCTTCGAAGCCAGCGCCCAGCGTCTTGACGGCAAGCTCGTCGTCGTACCGCAGGCCCGAGAGCGCGATTCGACGGGCCACGACCCGAGGGACGATGACCCGATCCATCTCGAGTCTGAGGCCCGTGAGCGGGAACGGGTGGTAGCGTCGCGAGAACACGACCCGCTCTCATAGCGCGTTCGTCTGCCGGTCGCTCACCGTCACTCCGATGGCGTGGGCATCGTCGCCCGCCCACGGAGTGGCAGGTGCGGAATCTTGAGGGTCAGCAGAAAGACCAGCACCGCTCGATGCTGTGCGGGGAGGCGGTCTTTGCGCCAGCAGGGGTCGCGGTCGCCCCTCGAGACAGACGGGCGTCCGAGGCGTGGTGGCGCGGTGACGGGCGGGAGTCTGTGGCGCTCGAGGCCCTCTCTGTCATTGCCGAGCACGCCGGTACCGGCGTGGAGGGAGAAGCCCATACCGGTGGCGACGAGGCGGCGGGACGAGACGGGCACCACCATCGGCATCGTGGTGCACAACACGTCGGGCGGCTGCTCCAACAAGGACGGTTCGCCTTTCACTCGGCACGAGCGGTGCAGATGTGGTGATGGCGGGCTGTCGGGGGACCGCAGTTGCGAACGCACGAGCATGGGTCTCGAATTGCCAGGGCCTCGTCGAGCTTCGACGCGTCCCTGCGATGACGTGGCGACTCAGACGGTGCGAGTCGGCGAAGGCGTCTCGGTGTTGTCGCTGTCCTGAGCCGCTGATCAGGCGCAGGTCGAACCGTCGTGGGTCACGGGACTGACGTCGTCGTCGATGGCGCAAGGCCAGCCGTCGATTCGGCTGGAGGGCGCACAAGGGCGGGTCAATCGCTCCGCTGGTTGGTACCCTGTTGCAGCCATGAGCGATCGCCACCTCGTCGAGAAGGTGCTGACAGAAATGTACGGCGCGGCTCCGGGATACCTCGACCTGGGGGTCCTGCCGCTGGAGGGCCCGCTCACCGTCTGGGACTGGGAGTTCCTTCAATCGGTGGAGCTTCCCCTGCGCGGCGCGGTTCGTGCCGGGGTGTACGACATCGATGGGGAGATCGCCGCCTACGTCCTCGGCGAGGTTGACGATCGCTCCGAGCTGGTCGACCCGGAGCGCAACACAGAACCACAGCCGCTGGCTCTCGGAGCGTCATCGGGGGACGGCGTGTATCGGTCGTGGATCGGGCTGGGCCGCAGCGCCGACGCCGAGGTCCTCCACGACGAGGGGCTCTCGTTGGACACCTCGCGTGTGCGGCCTGACGAGTTCATCTCGCGCGCCGAAGGCCTCGCGGGCGCTCACCTGCTCCTGCTGGCGGCCCCTGACATCGCGAGCCCCGACCGGGATGACGAGATGCGTGTCGAGGTGCAGCTGGCGCGCGATGCAGCGGGCGTCGTCCAGGGCGCGATGCTGCTCTTCGTCTGGGTCTGACCGAAGGTGGCGCACAGAGGGCTCGCCGGAGCAGACAGCCAACCAGATACAGCGGGACGCTCCTCGACGACGGCCGCCACCGCGCGCGAGGGTGAAGTGGTACACGCCGACGGTGTGCCGAATGACGGCCCGGGCTCGCTGCCCATGAAGGACTTCACCACGCTGTACTCGAGCCTGCACGTGCTCAACTCGAGGACGTCTTCATGGCCAGGCCCCCGTCCGTCAGGGCGACGGCTGAGCGCGCAGCGACTCGAGCAGTGCCGTGGCAGCGCCACCCTCGAAGTTGGCGACCGGGCGGGGGCTGGCGCGCAGGAAGGTCTCGAACGCGGCACGCGCGGCGTCACGGTCACCCGCGGTGAGCGCCCTGGCGCCGCTCCAGAACCCCGCCGTCGCGTCGAGCATCGCGGGCACCGCCGCTGAACGCCGCCCCAGCAGGCCGCGCGCGATGGCCGAAGGGTCATGGCCCACCGGCCCCCGCGGAAGCCGCGCCGGGTCTGGCACGGCCGCCTGTCCCCCCCGTGCGCTGGCGTCGAGCCACCGGAAGAGCGGCAGCATGCCCCGGTGCGCCTCGCACCCGAGACAGGAGGGCGCCCCCGAGGCGAGCGCGACGAGGCGCTCGAGTTCATCGGCGGCGCTGCCGAAGCCGGGAGTGCCCACCGATAGCCCGGCCTTCACCGCGAGCAGGTCGGCCCAGGCCTCGGCGTGGAATGCCCGCGACGGAATCGGCGCGCCCGTCGTGCCGTCGACGGCGCCGGGGAGGCGGCCGAGCCGTCGCTCCAGTTCACCTACCAGCGCGCGCGCGGCCGGGCCGTCTCCGGCGCGAAGGTTCTCGTCGAAGAGCTGCGCGGCGAGCGTCGTGTCGACGAAGCCAGTCCCGCCCAGGTCGTCGGGCCGGAACACCTGCCGGCGCTCGAACGGCGGCCGCGACGGCTCGTGCGCCGTCGAGAACACCACCACCCCGTCGGCCGAGCCCTTCGACGTCCAGCACACCTCGTGGACCTGCCGGAGCCCTCCGTCGCCATAGACGCTTCGGCCCAAGGCCACGAACACCGGCGCCGGCGTCGGCGACACGTCGAGCGTCGAGGGCGACCACCCGCCGTACACCTCGCCGTAGACGTCGTCGTACGTGCGCGCCCGCAGCGTGCCGGCGACCCCGGCTTGCACGTAGCCCGCGTAGACGGCCCCGACCGGCATCAGCGCCACCGCCACGGCGCTCCCGAAAGGCTTCAGCAGCGATGGGTCGACGGAGCGCCCCGCCTCGAGCACCGCGACGCCATTCCAGGAGCCGGTCGGCCCGAGCGGGTGACGCGTCGCGCGGCGAATGGTGGCGCCATCGTTCGGCCCGCACGGGCTGCCGAGGCCTCGGCCCGCCGACAGCTTCGGGTATCGCTTCTCGTCGCGGTCGAGCCTCCCCTCGGAGGGTCGTGGCCATTCCATGCAGCCCGACAGCGCGAGGCCCACCACCAGAAGGACTCCGCGCTCGAAAGACATGGGGGCATCGCAACACACCCGCCGCGGTGATGGAGGCGCTTTGGCGCCGAGCGGTCGTTCGCCGGCCGTGAGCGGTCGCCTGCGCTCCGCCCCGTCTGCGTCGACATCGGCCTCACCACCGGGCGCCCGTGACATCGCGGCGACGAGGCGCAGGAAAGACGACAGCGCCGCCGAAGGGGACGTCCGGGGCGCCGAGTCTCCGCGCCGCCTGCCGGTGGCGACGCCACATCGCTCGCCTCGTGGCAGGCCTCGCACGACACCTCCACGAAGCCGTAACGACCGAGCGCGCGGAAGCCGTGCGTGCCGAGATTGCCGTCGAGCGCGAGGCCGAGCCGAGGTTCGACGTCGAGGGCAACGTCGTGGCGCGCGTGCACAAGCAAAGGAAAGGACAAGTCGAACAAAGCTGAAAACGTGAAGGGCGTCGAGGGGGCGTTGGGGCCCGGCGGGCTGCGGGGAAGGGTTTTCGTGGCTGCGCCCGGGGAGACCGAAGGAGGAACTGCCACCCCCTGGGGCCCCCTGGACAGACGAGTGCCTCACGGACGAGCGCGGTGGGCCTGCTTGACGGTGTCCGTCAACCAGCCAGAGGCAGCGAGGGCTGGGCGGTGGTGGGTGGGAGGATGAGTCGCGAGGGGAGTTGATGGCCGAGCTGAAGCAGGCGCTCCTCGGCCGTCTTGCGGGTGGAGTGGATGGCGTGAATGCGGC
>JBILEB010000132.1:0-20449 GCA_044352295.1 Myxococcaceae bacterium | reverse complement strand
GAACCCCAGATCGTACGCGCGGCCCATGAGGGTCGTGACCTCGTCTTCGGTCTCCTTCGGCCGCTGGGTCGTCTTCTCGACCGCCTGCGCGGCCTGCTTCTCGACCTTCCCGCAGCGGCCGTTGAGCATCCAGGTCTCGACCACGAGCGATCGCGCGGCACCATCGAGCGCCGGCAGCAGGCCCGTGAAGCGCTTGACGGCGCTGGGCACTTTGGGGGCGCCCTTGAGCTCGTGGTACTCGCCCACCCCGAGGATCAACGGCTCGGACTCGAGCACCTTGCGCAGCGCGGCCTCAGGCGTCGCGTAGTCGAACATCGCCACGCCGCCGTCCGACGCGAGCACCGACAGCGCGAGCGCGGCGCCGAGCATCAAGCGTCCTCCTCGGGCCCATCGAACAACCCGTGCTTCTTGAGGAGCGTCCGCCAGTGCTTGCGGTCGACGTCCGCGTCCCGCGCCGCGGCGGAGAGGTTGTCCCGATGGCGCGCCATGAGTTCCCGCAGGTACGTGCGCTCGAAGACCTCGAGCACCGACTCCTTCGCGTCCTTGAACGGCAGGTCCGTGCGCACGCCGGGCATCTCGCCGAGGCCGACGGTGGGCTCGAGGGAGATCTTCAGCTCCCCAAACGTGCGGGCGCCGGGCGAGAGGACGATCGCGCGATCGATGACGTTGCGCAGCTCCCGCACGTTGCCGGGCCAGCGGTGACTGCGGAGCCGATCGAGCCCCGGGCCCTCGATGCCGGTGGGGTCGAAGCCGCGCCGGCGCAGCAACTCGGTGACGATGAGCGCGATGTCCTCACGGCGGCTCCGAAGCGGCGGCAGCTCGAACGTCAACACCGAGAGCCGATAGTAGAGGTCTGGCCGGAACGAGCCCTGGGCGATGGCGCTCTGGAGATCGCCGGGTGTCGCAGCCACCACGCGCACGTCCACCGGCCGCTCGACGTCGGCACCCACGGGCTTCACCCGTCGCTCCTCGAGGACGCGCAACAGCTTCGCCTGCACCGCGGGGCTCACGCGGCCGAGCTCGTCGAGGAACAAGGTGCCGCCATCAGCGCGTTGAAACGCTCCTTTTCGATCGGCCTGCGCGCCAGTGAAGGCCCCCTTCACGTGACCGAAGAGCTCACTGTCGAGCAGCGACTCCGGGAGCGCGCCGCAGTCGACCGCGACGAAGGGCCCCTTGCGTCGACCGCTCGCCTCGTGGAGGGAGCGCGCGACGAGCTCCTTTCCCGTGCCCGTCTCTCCCATGACCAGCACGGTCGCCTCGGTCGGCGCGGCCAGCTCGAGCACCGCGAACACCTCGCGCATCGCCAGGCTCTCGCCGACGAGCTCACCGAACCTTCGCGATGGACTCGGTCGCACCTCGAGGTGACGCGGCTGCGGCTCGATGCGCACCACCGTGCGCCCCAGCTTGAATGCGGCGCCCGCAGAGACCTCGAGCTCGGTGACGCGGCTGCCCTCGAAGAAAGTGCCGTTCGTGCTGTCGAGATCGCGCACCCGAAAGCGACCTCCGCCGGGAGTCACCTCGAGGTGCTCGGCCGACACGCGCTCGTCGGACAGGCGAAGCGCGGCCTTCGTCGACGTGCCCACCACCCGGGCTGCATCCAGCGTCACCGCGCGGCCGGCTTCTGGCCCTTCGAGGACGACGAGCTGACAGCGCAGCGGCGCGCCGCTCTCGTCCCACTGCGTCGACAATCGGGTCTGGGGCATTCGGAGTTATCCTACCCGCGTGCGACTCCCGCGCGGCTTTGGTCCTTTCGAGCTCACCGAGCGCCTGGGCGCGGGCGGCATGGCCGAGGTCTTCAAGGCGACGGCCTTCGGCGCGAGCGGCTTCGAGAAGACGGTGGCGCTCAAGCTGCTGCGCGAGGAGTACGTCGGCGAGCCCACCTGGGAGCGCATGTTCCTCGACGAGGCACGACTCCAGGCGCGGCTGAGCCACCGGGGCCTCGTCCAGGCGCATGACTTCGGGAGCGTCGACGGTCGACCCTGGGTTCGCCTCGACTTCGTCGACGGCCTCGATCTCGCCGCGCTGGCCGACGGACGCGGTGTGCCGACCTCGATCGCGGCCTTCATCATCGCCGAGGTGTTGACGGCCCTCGCCGCGCTCCACGACGCGGTGGATGAGCAGGATCGACCGCTGGGGCTGGTGCACCGCGACGTGAGCGCCACCAACGTGCTCGTCTCGATGCGCGGCGAGGTGAAGCTCGGCGACTTCGGCATCGCCAAAGCGACGCTCCTCAAGGATCAGACGCACGGCGGAATTCGCAAGGGCTCCTGGGCGTACATGTCACCCGAGCAGGTCGCTGGCAGATCACTCACCGCCGCGAGCGATGTGTTCTCGGCAGCAGTCCTGGCCGTCGAGCTGCTCACCGGCGCGCGCCCCTTCGACGCGGAGACCCCAGTGGAGACGATGGAGCGCATTCGCGAAGCGGCACGACCGTCGTTGGACACGATCCCCGAGGGGCTGCGTTCGACGGTCGCGACCATGCTGCAGCTCGACGCGTCGACGCGCGGCGCCCTCCCCGCGCACGTGGCCAGCTTCCGCGGCCTGGCCGACGACGAGTTCCGCGTGGCCACCTGGGCCCGCGACCGAATCCACACCATCCGCATGGCGGCTCCTCGAGGCCAGGTCGAATGAGTGACTTCACGCACACCACCCTGCGGCACGTGAACAAGCCCACCCACCGGCTCGGGCTCGCCCTCAACTTCGGGCTCGACGCGGCGGGGCTCGAAGGCGCGAACGATCGCGGCCTCACGTACGTGTTCTTCCAGCAGTGGAAGACGGGGCGCGCGCTCGCGGGCCTGAAGCAGGCCGTCAAGTGAAATCGGGATCGGCTGATCCTCGCGGGAGGTCCCAGCCTGGCGTTCTTTGGCGGCTCCGTGCGGCGGGGCTGCGAGGCGCTCCTCAAGATGCTGGGGACCGACCACCTCGACGTGTTCCAGCTCTTCTGGCTCAACACGATGTCGGCGTGGACGCCAGCGGTGGTGGAAGAGCTCGTGAAGCTCAGCGCCGAGGGGGCCGCTTGCTCCGGACGAAGCGACGTGGATGCGTGAATACGGACGGCTCGTGCATGGCTGACCCGCGCCTCCCCGATTCGACGGCGCCGACCGGTGCAGCGCCGCCCGCCCCTCGTTAGGTCGCGCTCATGAACGCCTCACAGCTCGTCACCGGAACTCCCGAGACCCTCGATGGGTACCTCGCCGCGCCCGACGACCAGCTCGTCGTCGTCTATTTCTGGGGCCCGCAGTGCCCCAACTGCGAGGTGTTCGCGAAGGACCTGCCGCAGTTGATGGAGGCGCTGCCGAAGAACGTAACCCTGGTGAAGACGAACGCGTACGAGCACCCTGAGCTCGCGCGGAGGTTCGCGCTCTTCGGCATCCCCGGGTTCGTCTTGTTCAAGGGCGGCCGCAAGCTGGGAATGATGCGGCAGTACTACGGGCGCGACTCCTGGCAGGCGGTCATCGACGAGAAGGCCGCCGAGGCCGCACCGCAGGCCTGAGATCGGTGCTCGAAGTCGGACGTGCCGCGGGTAGGCTTCGGTCGTGCACGTCACCTGGCTGGGCCACGCCGCGCTCTTCGTCAACGTCGCGAACCGAACGCTGCTGATCGACCCGTGGTTCGCAGAGCCCGTCTTCGCGGGTGCCTGGTTCCGCTACCCGCCGACGCCGTACCCCGATCCGTCGACGATGCCGAAGCCCGACTTCGTCTGTCTGTCCCACACCCACGACGATCACGCGGGGGTCGAGACGCTCAGGCAGCTGCGCAGTGATCAGCGCGTCCTCGCGGTCGATTTTCCGTCGGGCGCGATGCGACGGCGTCTGGCGGCCGCGGGGCTATCGAACGTCGAGTGGTACGCGCCCTGGCAGACGCGGGAGATCTCCCCCGGCCTCGAGGTGACCTTCGTGCCGCACGACGCCGGGTGGGAGGTCTCCTCACCCGTCATCTCGGGCGAAGGCGTCACGCTCTACCACGGCAACGACAACACGCTGTCGACCGAGGCCTACGCCGACGTGGCCAGGCGCCTGGGACCCATCGATCTCGCCTTCCTCCCGTACGCCGGCGCGTCGTCATACCCGACGAACTTCGAGGGGGATGACGAGACGCTCCGCCGGCGCTGCCGCGAGAAGAAGGACGCGGGTCTGCAGCGCTTCCTCGACGGCCTCGAAGGCCTGCGCCCATCGGAGGCCGCGCCCTTCGCGTCGAGCTGGGCGCTCCTCGAGCCAGGTGAGGTGCACAAGAACTTCCTCGACCGGCTCACGGCGCCTGAGGTGCTCGCCCGCGCGATGCAGTTCGCCCACGAGCGGAACACGCACCTGCTGCACCTCGAGCCCGGCGATGAATGGAGCCCCGAGACCGGCGCGCTGAACCGGCACCTCGTCAGCCAACACCCGCTCACCGCCGACGGTGTCCGACGGTACGCCGAGCTCGAGCGCAGCCGGGTCGTGCGCGCGCAGACGCGACACCGCCAACCAGCCGCCGACGTCGCCGGCCTCGATGGGCTGGTGCGCGAGTTCTTCATGCACGATTGGCCGCGCTCCCATGCGCGCGCACCGGTCGATGGCGTCATCGGACTCCAGAGTGGCGCCGAGGCGTGGACTCTTCGGTTTCGCGAGGGCCTCGCCGAGATCGAAGGCGGTCCTGCGGCTGACGTGACCGAGGTGCTGGCGCTCACGCCGGCCGAGCTGATCAACGTGCTCGTCGGCGCGTGGAGCTGGGAAGACGTCTGGTACGGCTATCGGCTGCACGTCACCAGGCGCATCGACTCGGGCTACGCGCGTGCGTTCTGGGAGATGCTGCTTGGCATCGACGCCGACCTCGTGCGAACCCGGCGGAGCGCCGCGTGAAGCGATGGCTCCTCGTGCTGCTGTGCGCGGCGTGTCGCATCGAGACCGCCGCGCCCGCGAGCGCCGGCCCGGGCAGCACCGACGGAACGAGCCGCGGCGAACTCTGGGTGTACACGTCGATGTACCGGCACGTGCTCGACGCCCTCGAGCCGCTTCTTCGGGAGCGCTTGCCGCAGGTCACGGTGAAGTGGTTCCAGGGTGGGAGTGAAAAAGTAGCGACCCGGCTCGAGGCCGAGCTGACCGCGGGCGGCTCTCCGTGCGACGTGTTGATGACGTCGGACCCGTTCCTCTACCGGCGCCTCGCGCAGGGCCAGAAGCTCGCGCGCACGGTGTCGGCGAACGGCGTACGCACGCCGCGAACGCTCGTCGATCCAGACGGCCATTGGGAGTCGGTGCGGGTGTCGACGATGGTGCTCGTCCATCGCGTCGGAACGCCAGCTCCCGCGTCCTTCGCGGCCCTGCTCGAGCCTGACTGGAAGAACGAGATCGTCATCGGTGATCCCCTCACGAGCGGGACGGCCTTCACCTGGGCCGTGGCGATGGAGCGCTCCTTCGGCACCGACTTCTTCGCGCGGCTCAGAGCCAACGGAGCGCGAGTGGCGGGCGGGAACGCGGCCGTCCTGCAGAAGGTCGAGGGGAGTGAAGCGAAGGTGGGCGTGGTGCTGCTCGAAAACGTCCTCGCTGCGAAGGCGCGCGGAAGTCCCGTGGAGGTCGCCTGGCCCTCGGACGGCGCGGTGGCGATTCCCGGACCGGTGGCGGTGCTCTCGACCAGCCGCAACCCCACCGCGGCGAAGGCCTTCATCGACGTGCTGTTGTCACAGGAAGGCCAGCGCATCATCCGCGAGCTGGGTGACATGCACGCGGTCGATCCACGGCAGCCTGGGCCCAAAGGCCTCGACGGCGTGGATGCTCTGCTGACCCGGAGCACCCCCTTCGACGAGGGCCTGCTCGACCAGGGCCTCACCGATGGCGCCGCGCTCAAGGCCCGCTTCTCGACGGCGTTCTCGAAATGAAGCGGCTCCTCCCCGCCACGCTCGCGGCGCTCCTCGTCGGGACGGTGTTCGTCCCGCTCGGGTTGTTGCTCGCGAAGAGCGGTGGGCCTTCGGCCTGGGTCCAGCGGTGGGTGGCGCCCGAGGCGATTCACGCGCTCTCGGGGACGCTGCTCACGTCGATCGGCGCCAGCCTCATCACGCTGCTGATCGGCCTGCCCTTCGCGTGGCTCCTCGTCCGGACCGACGTGGGCGGGCGGCGGTGGCTGCGCACGGTGCTGACGCTCCCGTCGGCCATTCCTCCCTACTTGTGGACGATGGGGTGGATCGCGCTGGCGAACCCGAAGTCGGGCTGGCTCACGCTCCTGCTCGGACGCGATCGGGTGGACGTCTACGGCGTGACCGGCATCGCGTTCGTGCTGGGCACCTCGGCCCTGCCGCTCGTCGTGCTCGCCACCGGCGCGGCCCTCGAGCGCATCGACCCGGCCCTCGAAGAAGCAGCCCGTCTCTCGGGCGCCACGCCGCTCCAGACGTTTCGTCACGTCACCCTGCCCCTCATCGCGCCGGCGATGCTGTCCGGCGCTGCGCTCGTCTTCGTGTTCGCCTCGGCGTCGTTCGGCGTGCCGTATCTGCTGGGGGTGTCGGCGAACCCACCCGCGCCGACCTTGACGACGCGCATCTACGCTGAGGTGTTGATGGGTGAGGCAGGCCTGTCGAACGCGGCGAGCTCGAGCGTGTTACTGCTGCTCGTCGCGATCGCGGTGTTGACGGTGAACGCATGGCTGTCGCGGGCCGGTCGGGTGCGGCTGCCTCGCGGGAAGGGACTTGGCGTCAAGGTGGCGTCGCTCGGGCGGTGGCGGAGCGCAGTCACCTCGGTGGCATGGCTGGGGGCTGGGCTGGTGGTCGTGCTCCCGCTGGGCGCGGTGTTCCTCACCGGATTGCAGCCGACGTGGGGCCAGTGGGGCGCGTTCACCTTCAAGCACTGGGGCGTCGTGTGGCAGAGCCGAACGCTCGCGGCTGCGGGGGTGAGTCTGGTGCTCGCGGCGGTGGCGGCGCTCCTGGTGGGCGGGCTCGGGTTGCTGATCGCCATGACACGGCGTCGCTGGCTCGAGACGCTCGCCGATGCACCCTCGGCCATTCCGGGCACGGTCCTGGCGCTCGCGCTTCTCGTCGCGTTCTCGCGCGATCTGCGGTTCATCGCGTTCGAGAAGATCGCCTTCGTGTTGGCGCTGGGAAACACCGCGTGGCTGTTGCTCCTGTCGTACGTCGTCAAGCACCTCGCGCTCGGCGTGCGGAGCGCGAGTGACTCCCTCGCCCAGGCAGATCCGACGTTGGCCGAGGCCGCGCGGTTGTCGGGTGCAGGCCCGGTGCGCGCGTTCGTCGATGGGATCGTTCCGCAGATACGAGGCGCCCTGCTCGGCGCAGTGCTCTTGACCTTCCTCACCTGCGTCAGCGAGCTGACGATGTCGGTGCTGCTCATTCCGACGGGCGGAGACGTATTGGGGACGCTCCTGTTCGAGCTCCAGAGCTACGCGGACCCGTCTTCGGCGGCGGTCATCGCCTCGGCGCTGCTCCTGGTCGTCTTCGCAGCACTGGTGACGCAGACCTTCGTGGCGCGTCGCGCGGAGGCCCGGTGATGGTCGAGCTCGTCGAGATCGAAAAGGCCTTCGGCGCCACGGCGGTGGTGAAGCGGCTGTCGCTGTCGGTTCGCGAGGGTGCGCTGGTCGCGCTGCTGGGGCCGTCGGGCTGCGGCAAGACGACGACGCTGCGGATGATCGCCGGTCTGGAGCGACCCGATCGCGGCGTGGTGCGGCTCGCCGGTCAGGTGGTCGATGACGGGTCAACCTTCGTGGCCCCTGAGCGCCGCGGCCTCGGCATGGTGTTCCAGAGCTACGCCATCTGGCCGCACAAGACGGTCTTCGAGAACGTCGCCTATCCGCTCCAGCTGAAGGGGACGAGCGACGTCGAGCCCGCCGTCCGTGAGGCCCTGGGCTGGGTCCGGCTCGAGGCGTATGGACATCGGCGACCGCACGAACTCTCGGGAGGACAGCTCCAGCGGGTGGCGCTCGCCCGCGCCTTGGTGGGCCGGCCGAAGGTGTTGTTGCTGGACGAGCCGCTGTCGAACCTCGACGTGGCCTTGCGCGAGGAACTGCGCGGCGAGATCGCGAGCCTGCGCGCGAAGCTCGGCACGACGATGATCCTCGTGACGCACGATCAATCCGAAGCGCTGGCGCTGGCCGATCAGGTCGCCGTCATGAACAAGGGGATCATCGAGCAGCTCGCCGCGCCCGACGTCGTCTACCGCGAGCCGGCCACCCCCTTCGTCGCAGGCTTCGTCGGCGGCGCGAACGTGCTGGAGGGAACGATCGACCGAGGCTCGTTCACGTCTGACGGGGTGTCGTTTCAGCTCCCGGACGGACTCGAGGCCGCGCCGGGCCCGCAGACGCTGGTGGTTCGCTCGGAAGACGTCGTGCTGGGAGAGGCCGGAACCGAACTGCTGCTTCAGGCAAGGCTCTTCATGGGCAGCGCGACCGAGTACCGCCTCGCGCTGGGGCGCTCCGTCATGCGAGCGGTCGGTGCTTCCCGGCTCGAGGCTCGACCTGGCAGCTCCGTGAGGGTGTCGTTCGCGAGGGTCCGTCTCTATCCACTGACTCCCCGACCTGTTTCCTGACGGATGACGGCCCGACGGCCATGACGTAATGACCGGCTCCATGTCGATGCCCGTCACCTACCGCGTCGCGATGCCCAACCCGCACGCGCACCTCTTCGAGGTCGAGGCGATCTTCCCGCCCGTCGGCCCGACCCTCACCATCGGACTCCCCGTGTGGACGCCCGGCAGCTACCTCGTGCGTGAGTACGCGCGCCACGTGCAGGATCTCGTCGTCACTGACACCGCCGGCACGCCGCTCGCGTTCAGGCGCCTCGACAAACGCGCGCTCGAGATCCAGGCGAACCAGACCCACGTGCACGTGAAGTACCGCGTGTACGCGAACGAGCTCACCGTGCGCACGAGCCACCTCGACGGCACGCACGGCTACTTCAACGGCGCGACGCTGTTCTTCTACGCCGAGGCCCTGCGCAACCGACCCCACCATGTGTCGATTACCGCGCCGGCCGGCTGGAGGACCACCGTCGCCCTCGAGCAGCGCGGCCAGGAGTTCATCGCGCCCACCTACGACGAGCTCGTCGACTCGCCCTTCGAGGTGGGGACCCACACGCCCATTCACTTCAGCGCGGCGGGCGTGCCGCACGAGATCGCCCTGTGGGGTGAACCTCAGCTCGACGAGAAGAAGCTGGTAGCCGACCTCACCCGCATCATCGAGACCGAGGCCGCGATGTTCGACGGCCTGCCGATGAAGCGGTACGTCTTCTTCGTGTACGGCACCGACAAGGGCCGCGGCGGGCTCGAACACAAGGCCTCGACCGCCCTCGTCTACCCGCGCACCGGTTTCGCCTCCGCCAAGGGGTGGGAGGACTTCCTCACCCTCTGCGCCCACGAGTACTTCCATCTCTGGAACGTCAAGCGCATCAAGCCGAAGGCCCTCGTGCCCTTCGACTACACCCAGGAGAACTACACGCAGCTCCTGTGGTTCTTCGAGGGCGGCACCAGCTACTACGACAACCTCCTCGTCCGCCGCGCTGGCCTCATGTCCGGCGCGCGGTACCTCGTCCGCTTCGGCGAGTCGCTCACCGCCCTGCACACCACCCCGGGCCGCGCCGTCATGCCGCTGGTCGACGCCTCGTGGCTGTCCTGGATCAAGCACTACCGACCCGACGAGAACTCCCCGAACAGCGCGATCAGCTACTACCTGAAGGGCGAGATCGTCTCCGCGCTCCTGGATCTCCACCTCCGCCGGGCCACGCAGGATCAGAAGGGCCTCGACGACCTGCTGCGCCTGCTCTGGAAGCAGTACGGCGACGAGTCGGGGGTCCCCGAGGACGGGATCGAGCGCGCGGCCGAGGCCACTGCTGGCACCTCGCTCAAGGACTTCTTCGATCACGCACTGCGCAGTACCCGCGAGCTCGACTATTCGGTGTTTTCACACGTGGGCCTGGAGGTGCGCTTCCGGCCGCGGGAGACCTCTGCGGACAAAGGCGGCACGCCCGCGCGGAAAGGCGCCGAGAAGACCGGCGGTGGCTGGTTGGGGATTCTTCCGAAGTCGGGCGCGGGGGTGGCCACGGTGCTCGACGGCGCTCCGGCGCAGCAGGCGGGGATCTCCTCCGACGATGAGATCGTCGCGCTCGATGGGCTCAAGTGTGACGCGGCCCAGCTCGTCGCGCGCTGCGAAGACAAGAAGGCTGGCGAGGTGGTGAAGGTGACGCTTTTCCGCCGGGACAAGCTGCTCGAGCTTCCGGTGACGTTGGGCGCAAAGCCGGCCGACGCCGTGTGGCTCGCGCGGGTCGATGCGCCCACGGAGCAACAGAAGGCCTCGTACAAGGCGTGGCTCGGCGCCGCCTGGGACGACGCGGAGCCCAAGTCATGAGCGACACCCAACGCCTGACGACGATCGAAGAGCGCTACGCCCACCTCGAGAAGCTCGTCACCGAGCTCTCCGACGTCGTCTATCGCCAGCAGCAGGAGCTCGATTCCCTGCGTCACCAGCTCGCGACGATCAAGGAGCGGGTCGGGGGCGATCCCGGCATCGTCGATCCCGCCCAGCACGAGCGTCCCCCGCACTACTAGGCAGGGAGCCGGGCGAGCAGCGCCTGGAAGTCTGGCCGCTCCCGGAGCGCGGCGACGTCCGGATCCTCGAGGAGCGCTTTGCGGAGCTCCGGCATGCCGGCCCGCACGGCCTCGTTCACCCACTTCATCGCCTCGTCGAACTGCGCCTGCTTCACGTAGCAGCACGCCTGGTTGAAGGCGTCTTCGCCCGTCTTGAGCTTCTGCCAGACGAAGCTCGAGATGCGCAGGCAATGATCGAAGGCGCCGACGTGAAACAACCGGGTCGCGAGATCGACGGCGGTGTTGCCATGGGGGTCGCCGCGGGTCTTCGCGCTCGCGAGCATCAGCAGCGCCACGGCCTCGACCTCGGCGTACTTCGACTGGCTCATCAGCGCGCTGGCGAGGAGCGGCGCCGCGGTCACCTCGAGCGTCCCCTTCGTCACCTCAGGCAGCAGCGTCGCAATGACGCCGTCGACATCGTCCTTCATCGCCAGCAACCGGGCCTTGAGCTCCGGGGCGACCTGCCAGCCCTCGGGCAGGCGTCGCACCATCGCCTCGGCGCCGTCGGCGTCACCAGCCACCAATCGCACCCACGCCAGTTGCTGCACGACGGCGGCGCGTTGGGGCGGGGTCGTCGCGGCCACCTCGAGCGCCTTCAGGATCGTCTCGGCCTCTGCGTGTTTTCCACTCCATGTCAGCTCGACGGCCTGGCGCAACACCGCGTCGAAGTCGGGGCTCTTGTCGTTCCACCGGCTCCAGCCGCGGAGGATCGCGAAGACGCCGATGAAGCCCAGAAAGACGAGTTCGAACTTCGCGGCCGCCGCCACGACGAGCCCGCCTGCGACGAGGCTGACGAGGCCGACCCAGCGCTGCGTCTTGCCGGTAATGATGGTCGCGGCCGTGTCGAGCATGTGGCCGCCGTCGAGCGGCAGGAGCGGCAAGAGGTTGATGACGCCCCACACCAGGTTGATCCACACCGACGCCTGCAGCACCTCGGCGCCCGCGGTGCGCTCGGCCACGATGAAGGAGCCAGCCAGCGAGAGGAGCCCCAGCGTCACCGACACCGCCGGGCCTGCGCTGCTCACCACGAAGCTCTGTTTCGGCGTCGGCGCGGCACGATCGGGCCAGAAGGTGAGGCCGCCCAGGGCGTAGATGGAGACCCGCGGCGCGAACCCGAACACCCGCATCGCCACCGCGTGCCCGAGTTCGTGCAGGAGCACGCTGACGAACACCACCACCGTCCAGATGAGCGCGCGCTGCCACCCACCAGAGGCCGCCAACAACGGCACCAGCAGGAACGTCCAGTCGATGCTCACCGGAACGCCGAACAGCGAGAACCGAACGAAACCTTCTCCGGGAGCGCCGAACATCAGCGCAGGCCTCCGAGCCGTTCGAGGAGCGCTTCGGGTTCCCGTTCGACCACGAGCACGTCCCGCACCGTCGCCGGCGCGAACCCCTCTGCCACCGCGCCATCGAGGAAGGTCACCAGCGACCGGTAGTAGCCTTCAACGTCGAGCAAGCCGAGCGGCTTGTGGTGCATCGCCAGCTGCCGCCACGTCAGGACCTCGAAGAGTTCGTCCATGGTGCCGAAGCCTCCGGGCAGCGCCACGAAGGCCACGCCGCGCTCGGCCATCACGGCCTTGCGCGCGTGCATCGTGTCGACGTCAATGCGCTCGCTGAGGCCCCGGTGCGCGAACTCGATGCGGTCGAGGCCCTTGGGGATGACACCGATGACCCGACGGCCACCCGCGAGCACCGCGTCAGCCACGGCCCCCATGAGCCCGTTCTGCCCGCCGCCGTAGACGAGATCGAAGCCCCGTCGGGCCATCGCCGTCCCGAAGGCCAGCGCCGCCGCGCGGTACGTGGGTCGCGCACCGTCCCGCGAGCCACAGAAGACGGTGAGCTCACGGCTCACGGGTGACCACCGTGTCCTTCAGGCCGTTGACGTCGTCGAGCTGCGGGTAGTCGAGCGTGTAGTGCAGGCCGCGGCTCTCCCGGCGGCGAGACGCGCATTCGACGATCAAGTGGGCCACGTCGGCGATGTTGCGAAGCTCGATCACGTCGCGCGTCACCTGGTACTGCCAGTAGTACTCGCGGATCTCGTCGCGCAGCATGTCGAGGCGCCGTCGCGCGCGCGCCAGCCGCTTTCCGGTGCGAACGATGCCGACGTAGTTCCACATGAGGCGACGAATCTCTTCCCAGTTCTGGCTGACGACGACCATCTCGTGCGACGGCACTGCCTTGCCGGAGTCCCACTCGCGCACCGACGCGGGCAACGTCACCCCGGCTTTCACCTCGGTCCACGCCGCCGCCACCGCGCGGTGACCGAACACGAGCCCCTCGAGGAGCGAGTTCGACGCCAGGCGATTGGCGCCATGGAGCCCCGTGCAGCTCACCTCACCGATCGCGTACAGCCCGGGGATCGACGTACGCCCGTGCTCGTCCGTCACGATGCCGCCACACATGTAGTGCGCCGCCGGCACCACGGGGATCGGCTGCACCGCCATGTCGATGCCGAACTCGCGGCACGTCGCGTAGATCGTCGGGAAGCGCTCGACGAGGTACGCCTTCCCCAGGTGCGTCATGTCGAGATGGACACACTCGGCGCCGGTGCGCTTCATCTCGGCGTCGATGGCCCGCGCCACCACGTCACGCGGCGCCAGCTCGGCCAGCTCGTGGTATCGCTTCATGAACCGCTCACCGGTGCCCTTGAGCCGCAGCTTCCCGCCCTCGCCGCGCAGCGCCTCGCTGATGAGGAAGCTCTTCGCCTCGGGGTGGAACAGGCACGTCGGGTGGAACTGGTAGAACTCCATGTTCGCGATCTGCGCGCCAGCCCGGTACGCCATCGCCACGCCGTCGCCGGTCGCGACGTCGGGGTTCGACGTGTACAGGTACACCTTCCCCGCGCCGCCGGTCGCCAGCACCGTCACCTTGCCCAGGAACGTCTCGATCACCCCGGCGCGCTCGCGAGCGGGTTCGGCGCCGTCGGCCGGCTCGGTCCCCGCGTCCTCGCGCAGCACGTACACGCCCTGCACCCGGCCCTTGCCCGGCGGCGCTTCCCGGTCACGGATGAGATCGATCGCCGTCGCATCGGGGAAGAACGTGATGCTCGCGTGCTCGTCGCAGGCCGCCAGCATGGCGCGCTCGACCTCTTTGCCCGTCACGTCGCCCGAGTGGACGATGCGGCGCTTGCTGTGGCCTCCCTCGCGCGTGAGATCGAACTCGCCGTTCGCCTTCCGGTTGAACTCCGCGCCCATGGCCGCCAGCGCCTTGAGCCGCTCGGGCCCTTCCTTCACGGTGATCTCCACGATCGACCGTTTGTTGAGGCCCGCGCCCGCCATGATCGTGTCCTCGACGTGGCGGTCGAAGCTGTCGTCCGAGGCCAGCACCGCCGCGATGCCGCCCTGGGCATAGACCGTGTTCCCCTCGGAGCGGCTGCGCTTCGTCAACACTGCCACCGTGCCGTGACGCGCAGCCTCGAGTGCAAACGAGAGCCCCGCCACGCCGCCGCCCATCACCAGGAAGTCGAAGGACCGTGCCATGCCTCGCGCATGTACCAGCCCTTCCCCGCCCGCGCCGTCCTTTGGGTTCACCCGGACTGAACGAAGCCGTGAATGCGGCGGGGGACCCGGTGGTTCTGACGGTTGGCTTTCTTCGGTGCCCGGCCGATCAGGTGTAGGCTTTCTCCCGACGTGTCTTCGATGCTTCGCCCCCTTTCCGCGCTCGCGCTGCTGCTGCCGTCGCTGGCCATGGCCGGAGGCATCTACAAGTACGTCGAGGCTGACGGGACGGTCGTCTACACGAACGTTCCGCCCAAAGGTGCTGGTGCGGCCCGGCAAGCCCGGAAGGTGGAAGGCGAGTTCCGCCCGGCGCCTGCGCCAACCACGCCTGCGCGCGTCACGCCCCAATCGTCGAACAAGCTGACCGGGTTCGACGAGATCATCGACGAGATGGCGGTGAAGTACCGCATGCCGGTCAACCTCGTGCGCGCGGTGATGCACGCCGAGTCCGCGTTCGATCCCAACGCGATCTCCCACGTCGGCGCCTCGGGCCTCATGCAGCTGATGCCGCAAACCGCCCGCGAGATGTACGTGAAGGACATCTTCGACGCGCGCGAGAACATCGAGGGCGGTACCCGCTACCTGCGCGTGCTGGCCAACGAGTTCGACGGCGACATGGTGAAGATGGTCGCCGCCTACAACGCCGGCCCCGAGGCGGTGCGGAAGTACAACGGGCAGGTGCCTCCGTACCCCGAGACCCAGGCTTACGTGCGCAAGGTGCTCTCGCTCTACTTCCAATACAAAGCGCGCTCCGAGCAGGCCAAAGCGGATCCGTCGCGCTGACAAGGGACAGGCATGTCGACCTCGACGCGGGCGCCGGTCAACGAAGAGGAGTTCCTCGGCTCGCTCTACAAGGGTGGCGAATTGCTGGCCGCCGGCAAGATCGTCGAGGCGCGCGGTCACCTCGAGAAGGCCCACCTCCTCGCGCCCAGGAACGAGAAGGCGCAGAACCTGCTGGGGCTCACCTACTTCAAGCTCGGGCTCTTCGATCGGGCCTCGGCCATCTACGAGAAGCTGGTCAACGAGAACCCGGCCGATCCCACGCTGCGGGTGAACCTCGGGCTGGTGTACCTCAAGACGAACAACCTCCCGCGCTGCATCAAGGAGTTCGAGACCGCGACCGATCTCGAGCCGGATCACAAGAAGGCCCACAACTACCTGGGCCTCGCGCTCGCGCAGGCCGGTGACTACGCGAAGGCCCGCGAACACTTCGTCCTCGCCGGCAGCGAGCAGATGGCCGACAAGATGGCCCGCGCGTTGTCCGCGAAGGTCGAGAGCGCGCCGTCGAGCCATGGCCTGGTGGTGCCTCCGCCGCCACCGGCCACCGCCACCGCCGTGACCGCGCAGCCCGCCGCTCCGCTCGATCCGCCGCTGCTTTCCCACGCTTCGCCGCCGCGCCCGCCGCCCGTGCCACGACAGACCTTCGCCATCGCCGTCGCTCCACCCCTGCCGCCGCCCGCGGACGAGGAGATCGAGGTGATGAGCGACGACGACGCCGAGCCCATCGACGCCGGGGCCGAGAGCGCGTCCCTCGAGGCCCCGCCGCCAGCGCCGGAGCCTGCGTTCGAGCCACCGCAAGAGCTCCCGCCCTCGGACGGCGCGTTCCTGGTCGAGGAGCGCCCGCCCCTCGAAGCCACCGAGGCGATGCCTTCCGAAGCGATGCCTTCCGAAGCAGCACCAGCCGAGGCCGCGTCATTCGAACCCATGCCGGAAGAGGTCGAGATCGCCCCGCCTGCGCCCTCGGGTCCGAGGCTCGAGCGCGACTGGGGTGCGCAGTTCGGCATGGATGCCGCGCCTCCGCAGGACGGGGAGCAGCCGATCGTCGAAGGCGAAGAGCTGCCCGTCGTCGACGCCGTCGCGGTGGACGAAGCGCCGCAGGCCGAGTCCGGCGCCCAGAAGTCGTGGGCCACGCCGCTGGTGAACAGCTGGGACGCCCCGTCGGGCCTGACGCCGCCGGCGACGACCGAGGCACCGGCCGCCGAGGCGGCGCCGCTCGACGACGCGGGGCGCTCGGTGACGCACGAGCTCCCCTCGAATGACGACGCCTGGAACGCCGCGCGCCGGTCGGCGGTGGTCGAGGCGCCAGAGAAGGACTCGAGCTGGAACGTCCCGCCCGATCCGGCCCAGGAGATGGACTTCGGCGACGTCGCGCCCGGCGACGCCGCGCCTCCGGTCTCTGAGACCGCAACCTGGGCCTCGAGCGCCGAGCCTGTGTCTGACGCGCCGCCCACCGCCGAAGACCCGCGCTGGAGCCAATCGACCGAGAACATGGCTCCAGCCGACGTTCCGGCCGGCGCCGAGGACCCGGCGTGGACGACGGCGCCCGAGACGCCCGTTGCCGACGCCCCCCCCACGGCCGAGGACCCGCGCTGGAGCCAGCCCATGCCCGAGGCGGCCGCGACGGAGTCGTGGGCCCAGCCTCAGGAGCTCCCCCCCCCAGAGCCTTCACCAGGCGCCACGTGGACCGAGGCAAACGAAGGCGCCTCCGCCCAGGCCTGGAGCCAGTCCGAACCCTCCACGACGGAGACGTCGTGGTCCGAGCCGGGCGACGCCGTGGCCCCGACGGACTCGTGGAGCGAGCCGCAGGATTTCCCACCCGTCGACGGCGTCGCGACCGCGGACTCCTGGGCCCAGCCGCAGGAGTTGCCGCCCGTCGACGCCCCCGCCCCGACCGAGTCGTGGGACGCGCCGCAGGAGCTCCCACCGGGCGCCGACGATCCCGCATGGGCACCGGCCGAGCCCGCGACCGAGGCGCTCAGCGCGCCCGCGGATCCGAACGGTCCGATGGAAGAGGCCTGGCAGGTGTCGCCGGCCCCGATGGCGCCCTCGTCCGCGCCCCGTCCGCCGGCGAGCGCGCCCACACCTGGGTACGCCCCGATGGAGGCACGAACGCTCATCGAGCTCGGCGCTTCCACCAGCACCATCGAAGAGCCGCACGCCGGCCCGTTCCACGTCGGCCCCCATGGCCTCGCCATCAGCGTGAGCGGCGAGATGCTCACGCGCATGACGAACCTCGTCGCCGTCGTCGGCTCGGTGAACGCCCGGCCAGAACGCAAACGCGCTCGCGGCCGCGCCATCGAGGTCCCCTTCGGCGAAGGCGCCGATCAGATGCAGCGGATGACTGGCCACGGCGTCGTGCACCTCGAGATGGGCGGCGCCCGCTTCCACGCGCTCGATCTCGATGACAACGACGGCGCTTACCTGCGCGAAGAGCGCGTCTTCGGCTTCGAGGAGTCCATCGGCTTCGAGCACGGCCGCCTCACCGACGACGAGAACAAGCTCTTCCTCGAGCTGGTGCACCTCTCCGGTGACGGCCGGGTGCTGCTCAAGCTCAGCGGCGCGATGAAGTCGCTCGCAGTCCCGCCGGGTGCGCCGATGGTGGTGCCGCTCCAACGGCTCGTCGGCTGGTTCGGCCGTGTGTCCCCGCGCCTCACCGGGTTCGCAGGCCAGGGCGCCGTCGAGTTGACCGGCGACGGCTACGCGCTCCTCGTCACGCCCGGGTGAGCCATGGATCGCGAGACGTCCCAGAAGCTCAAGGCCGAGGCCCGCCAGAAGAAGCGTGACGACAAGGCGCGCCGCAAGGCCGAGAAGGTCGCCCGCAAAGAAGCGAAGAAGGCCGAGCGCCGCAGCCGCCCGCCGTCCGCGCTCCTCAAGGAGTTCTGGAACCTCCCCAACATGCTCACGATGGGGCGAATCGCCGTCATCCCCCTCTTCGTGTGGTTCATCTACGACGCCGACCCGTTCTACTCGTGGGCCGCCGCCGCCATCTTCACGCTCGCCGCCGTCACCGACGTGATCGACGGCTTCCTCGCCCGCCGGTGGAACATGATCACCGTGGTGGGCAAGCTGATGGACCCGCTCGCCGACAAGCTGATCGTCGCGGCGGCGTTGATCATGCTCGTCCGCCTGGGTCGCATTCACGCGTGGGTGGTGATCGTCCTGCTCTCACGCGAGTTCATCGTCACCGGCCTGCGGCAGATCGCCGCGAGCGAAGGGCTCGTGATCGCGGCCGGGCAGGAGGGCAAGTGGAAGACGAGCCTCCAGCTCACCGGCATCGTCGCGCTGTGTATCCACTACACCCACCCGATGTTCTTCGGGTTCGCCTGGTACGACGTGAACTTCAACCTCGTGGGGAAGTTCCTCGTCTACCTGTCGACGGCGTTCTCGGTGTGGAGCGCGGGCGTCTACTTCCAGGCCTTCTTGAGGATGCTGTCGAGGCGAGGCCAGAGCGCGGCCGCCAGTGGATGAGAGAATCCTCATCGTCGCTTCAGTGAGCGTCCGCCGGCCCGCGCTACGACGGGCTCATGACGGTGGAAGTGATCCTCACGCTCGCCCTGGCCCAGCCGCTCACCTTCGACGAGGCGCTCGCGCGCGCCGATGAGACACCACGCCTGGTGGGCCTTCAGCTCGCGGTGGAGCGTCAGGCCGCCCTCGCCGCGCAGGTGCCGTTCGTCATCGCCAACCCAGCCGTCTTCGTGCAGCCCGGCGTTCGGCGCCTGGCGACCGGCACCACGGGCCCCGAGGCCTATGTCGGCGTCACCCAGGAGGTGAGCTTGTCCGGCGCGGGGACGAGCCGGGCGGCCAGCGCGAAAGCCGAGACCGAGGCCGCGTCGCTGGACCGGACCGTTCAACGTCGGCGACTCCGCCTCGAGGTCGCCCAGGGGTGGCTGGCGCTCTGGGCGGTGCAAGCCCTGCTCGAAGCGGCCCAGGAGGAGTCCCGGCTGGCGAAGGAGTGGGCCGCCAAGGTGGAGCGCGGGGCCAACGCCGATGGCTTCACGCGCGTCGATCTCGCCGTGGCGAAGGCCTGGCAAGCCGAGGCGGTGCTGACGGCGCTCTCGTTCGAGGGCGAGGTCTTTTCGCGGGGTGTGGCCCTCAATCGCCTCCTGGCGCTCTCGAAGCTCGAGCCCGCGCGCACGACGAAGGACCTGCCGCCGCTTCAGCCCACGGTCGAGCGGCCGCTGGTGTCGAGCGACGTCTCGAAGACCCCTCCCGTCCGCGCGGCGATCGCCGACGCCGAGGCCCACCGCCGCCGCAGCGTTGAGCTCCTCGCGGGGAAGGGCACCTCACTGCAGGTGGGCGCGATGGGCTGGCGTGAGGGCACCGGCGATCTCGCCGCCGTTGCGACGCTGCAGGTCACCCTGCCCCTCTTCGAGCGCGCACAACGGGAACGCGCCGCCGCCGAGGCCGCGCTGACCCGCGCCGAGGCCCTGACCGACACCACCGCCGCCGAGGAACTCGCAGACCGGGTCGATGCGCATCACGAGCTGGAACACACCGCCGAGGTGCTCGCCGTCATCGAGCAGCAGCTCCTCCCTGCCACCCTCGAGGCCGCCACGGGACTCCAACGTCGGTTCGATGCGGGGGAAGCGAACGCCCTCGAGCTGGTCCTCTCGAGGCGAACGCTCGTCTCCACCAGGGCTCGACGGGTGTCGGCCCAGGCCGACGTGGTGCTCGCGCAGTTCCGCTGGCGCGAGCTGTCCCGGGAGGCGCCGTGAAGGCCACGTTCACCCTGCTCCTGCTCCTGGGGGGCTGCAAGCCTGCGCCAATGCCTGTCGTCGAACGACCGTCGACGACAGCACCCAGCGCCACCACCCGGTGGCTCGACTCGCGCCCGGCGGATGAGACGGCGCTCCTCGAGGCGCCTGCGCGGGTCCTTCCGTCGCCCGAGTCGGTGGTCTCCATCGCGCCGCCGCTCGCCGCGCGCATCGTGCGGGTGCGGGTCCGGGCTGGCCAGCGAGTGGCCCCCGGGGAGCCGCTGATCGACGTCCTGATGCCGGAGCTCCTCCACGCCGCGGGCGATCTCGCGGGCGAGGAGATCAAGGTCGGGGCCTTCTCGAAGCGACGCGCCCAGCTCGAGACGCTGCGCACCGAAGGGCTGGCCCGCCTCGCAGAGCTCGCCGAGGTCGACTCCCAACTCGCGACCGCGCGCGCCGATGCCCAGGCCGCGCGCGCCACGCTCCGCGCCGCTGGCGTGACCGACGTTCAGGCCGCAGCCGTGCTGGCCGGAGATGGAGTGCTCTCCCTGCGAGCCCCGATTCGGGGCCTGGTGACGATGCTGGACGCCGCACCGGGACAAATGCGGGAGCCCTCGGGGCCGCCGCTGGCGGTGATCGTGGGGAGTGGCGAAGGACGCGTCGAGGCCCGGCTCCCGAGCGCGCCCGAAGGGGGCGGTGCGTTCGTGTTCGTCGCGGGCGGCGCATGGGTGACGCTGGAGCTCATCTCAGTGTCGCCGCGCTTCGAGCCCACCGATGGAACCCGGCTGGCATGGTTCAACGCGCTGGACGGCGGAGCACTCCCCATCGGCGCGACGGGCCGCGTTCGACAAAAGGCCGACCCCGCGTGGCGTGTCGTACCGGCGCGTGCGGTCATCGAAGGCCCCCCGTCGAAGGTGCGGGTTCG
>JBILEB010000266.1:0-6269 GCA_044352295.1 Myxococcaceae bacterium | reverse complement strand
TCTGTCTGTCTGATCGCCTGTAGCGGGTCGAGGGAAGACGGTGTTCCCGCCGCCCAGCGTCGGCAGGCGGAGTATCCCGCCGCAGAGGACGACATCGTCGCGACATCCTTCAGTCAGGTCCCCCTGAGCGTGGCGGATCAGAACGTCTGGGTGATGGTGTCTGAGCAAGCGTTCAATCAGGCCCTTGAGAATCTCCCTGCTTCGGAACGCCATTCGGAGCCAGCTTGGATTGCCAATCTGGAGCACGCGAGCGCGCTCGTGAACGACCCATGGACCTCGGGCGTGCTCGCGAACATGACCTATCCACAGGATCTCACAGGGACTCACTGGGTTGTCGCGCACAACCCGGGTGTCGATTCGTCGGGCGAGTACATGATCGCGACCGACTTCTCGCTCGCGGTCATCTCGCTGAACATTCCCAAGCAGAACTGGTTTGGCGCCTACGCGCGAATCGCCCGTCGGACGACGTCCGGATATGGAACCGGCCGGTGTTGCGGACCGCTTTCCGCGTGTGAGGGCCAAGTCGGAGGCCTCGGGCCCTGCGGCCAGGCGCGCTGTGGTGACACCGACTACTATGCGAGTTCGGTCATGGCACCCTACAAGAGCTCCCTGCCGCGGCCCGCGAAGCTGGCTCGGGCGTTCGCGAGCGGGCTCGAGTTGCCTACGTTCTGCATGCCGAAGCTCCTCCCGGGCTGCCAAAACGAGAGCTACGCCTGCGGGCCAGGGCTCGAGATGAACCCGAATCTCACGTGGCAGGCGCCGATCATCACTTCGACGTGTACTGGCATCAACCACGAACGTCAGGTGGGTGGTCGCGACGTTCCCGAGTACTGCAAGTACGTCAGCTTCGGTGGCTCCGTGGTGCCTGGAGCAGGGCCTGTCCGGCAAGGTGGTGTGATCACCGCGGCCGATTGTGACGGCAGATGCTTCGAGTGTGAGTCGTCAAACGGCGCGGTTGATGCGAAGGGTCGACCCCGATTCTGCGCGCTGATGAAGCCGGTACAAGGCGGAGGCGCCTGCGAAGCAGATAACGGAATTCGTCAAGCCAATGAGATCGCAGCACAGGCCGAGTACGTCAGTCGGGGCGGCAACGGAACGGCAGTCTGCGACCCGCCAAATGATCGCGGGGTTCGTCAGTGTCTCGACTGCACGGGCGGCGCCTGTCGCACGACTGTTCGCACCGATCGCGTCGCTCCGGACCAGACGCTGAACTTGCCATGTCCTCAGCCCCCGTGCGCCGGGGGAAGAGTTGAAGTCAGCCCTCTGCCAGGACAAGCCAATACCGAGAGGGTGAGTGCGACTCACCAGGTATCGGGTGACCCCGGGAATTCACGGGAGGTCACGGCCGTGGGAAGCGTGGGACGAATGCTGGACACCGTCGACCCGCTTCCTTCGAAAGTGCCCCAGATCCCGACGTCGTCGCCGAAGCATCCCATTGCAGACGGGCAGCCCAAGAAGGGTGACCCGAACAACGCGGATGCAGAACCGCCAACCGAGGTCACCGAGCAAGAGCCACTGCAGAAGCAGGACCCGGTCAGCGTCATGTCAGGAAGTCTGGACGTCTCCCACACGGACCTGATGTTCGCGGGGCCAGCGCGTTCCCTTTCATTCACACGGCACTACTCGAGCCAGGGCAACGACCGAAGCGAACTGGGCAGCAACTGGGCGCACAACTGGGACGTTCGCCTCATCCCTCTCCGACACGAGAACTTGCCGGACGGCGTCGACCCCTTCTGCGGGGGCACTCCCGAAGTTACGACCTGCGTTTTCATCCGGACCGGGAACGATGCGCGACTGTACATGCGTGATCGGCGCGATGGCCTGTTCAAGCCACAGGCCGGGGCATTCTCCCACCTGAGGAAGCGCGACGATGGGGGTTGGCAATTGCGCGGCCCGGATGGGCATGTGCAGCAATTCGATACGGACGGCTATCTCATCTACGACGCCGACCGCTTCGGGAACGGGTTCAAGCTGGAATACGAACTGAACGCATGGGGCCGATTGGACGAGGCGCTCTGCGCGAACGCTGTCGTTCGGATGGTGAGTGCAGGAACGTGGGCCGTGCCCACCGGACCGACGGGGATCCCGGCCAACTCGAACACCTGCATGCTGCTCGCGGGTCTCGTGGGTCGTACCAAGCCGTTGCTGAAGAGTGACTCGCTGCTCGGGTCAGGCGATTTCGTCCTGCCCTCGAACGCATCCTCAGAGCTGCAGGCCGCGAAGGCGTTGCTCCTCGCGGCCCAGAACGACGGTATCGGCAACGGGTCTCCCTGGGGCCAGCGCCGGAAGCGGGTCAAGCGCGTGCTGGAGAACTCGGGGCGCACCGGCGAGGTTCCGAGGGAACTGGTCTTCACCTACTGGCCAGACACCGACACGACGCCGGTCCCTGGAGCGAACAACCTGCGTCGATCGGGTCTACTCCAGCGCGTCTCGGGCCCCGCTGGTGCAACGGTCGAGTTCACCTACAGGGCGCCTGCGATTCCTCGCCGCTTGAGCGAAGTGCTCCTCGCCACCGTCACCCGCTCGGATACTGGAACACAACCAGCTGGCCTCGTCGCGGGACCTCAGCGGACGTACGCCTTCACCTACGCGACGTCAGCGACACCGGGCACCACCCTCACGCAAGCGCAGATCGACAACCTCTACGACCGCTACAACCGCTACTTCTCGAAGACGACGAATTGCAGCTTCGTCAGCTTCGACAAGTGCGGGAATCCGCTCGTGCCGGGCTTCATGCCGCACCCGACCGAAGAGGTTCACCGTCGGGTCGATGCCTTCCTGTCAGACGTCGCGGACAACCTCCTCACGATCAGCGGTCCCAACGAAACGGTCGAGACCCGGTACGAAGTCAACCCGCTCTCGATCTACTTCGACAAGGTGAAGGCCCAGCGGTGGGGCAGCTCGTCAGCGCCCCAGATGCCGTCGACGGCCCCGAACTGGACGACCACGCTCCCGGAGGCGACCTTCGCTTACGCCGAGGAGGGCCCGAGTGAGACCAACGGGTTCCTGGACCCTGTGCTTCGCAGTCGATACGGCTACGAGATCACTCCGGCCGGCATCGTGCGAGAGGCAGATCGTAAATTCCTCACGCTCAGCGCCGACTTCAACGGCGCCATCGCCAAGAACCTCGGCACACTGCTGATCGGCGGGACCCCGGCAGGTGGCACGAAACCCTGTACACCCGAAGACGAGCCGAAGGAGCGCACCAGGCTTCCGGGTTATCGGAATACGTATGACTACTACGCCCTTCCGTTGGCCACGCCGCCGAGCCCGGGCCCGTTGACCGATGGGCTCGTGACACCTGGAGTCGATCTCGACATGCCGCTGCAGCGATCGCGTCTCAACTGCGCACAGCTGGCCGAGGCGCAGACCTGGGATGTCGATCACAACGACCTCCAGACCTGGATGACGGGCCGCATCGGGACCAGCGGGAACCTGTACAACTTCGAGAGCTTCGGGGGTCGGCGTGCCGAGATGAACCTCAACGCCAACCGAATCTGCTCCTGGACGAAGCTCGTCGATCGCCAGGGCGCTGAGCATGTGTATGGCTTCAACTACCATGGCCGAACGCTCGTCGACGCGATCAAGGTCAATGGAACCTGGAAGGTGGCCGAGACGCTCTACAACGCCGACGGCAACGTCATCTCACAACGCCGGGTGACGAGCGGGTCGACTCCCTGGACTTCCAACGAAGGCGATACGCGGTACGGCTACGTCGACGGCGTGCGTACGACCGGCCCCAATGGCCCCGCGTTCCAGGAGCCTTCCGCGTTCTATTGGGCTCAGCGTCGCAACGTTCGAGCGATCCTCGAGCGCCCACGCGGCGGTTCGGTCATCGACGAAGTGGAAGGCACGATCACGACGGAAACGACGCTCGCCCGTTACACCACAGTCGAATACGAGCCTTTATTCAGTCAGGTCTCACGAGTCGTGCAAGGTGACGTGGTGGGAGGGGCGACCCCGCAGCGGCGGCCGCGACGAACGACGACGAGCTACTACGACTACCAGGAGTGTAGCGGGTCCTCGCCTGACTGCCTCGGCTTCCTGCTGGAAGACCTCCAGAAGTGGGGCTCGCAGTATCGGGTCGACGCCGCTGGCAATGTGGTCACCTCCGGCAATCCGCTCAGCGTCACCATTGGAGCGGGCGATCTCAACGGCGACACTCGAATCGGTTACCCCGTTCGTGGTTCGCTGGTCCGTGTTGACGTGAGTGGTGGGAGCAGCTCTGAGACGACCATCTATCGCTTCAGCTCGCATGGGCGGCCGTACTTCATCCAGACCGCCGATGGGACGGTCACCGCGCTCGACTACCTCGTCATGGGAGCGAACTCAGGAGCGGTCAGCCAGGACAACCGCGGCTCGCTTGGGCAGGTTCGAGTGCGTCGGAACAGGTCGGTGGGCGCGGCCTTTGGGCCCGCCGCTGCCCCGTGTACGCAGCTTCCGGGGCCGTACCAGTGGTTGCTGCCGAATACGTGCGGCAACACGGACTTCGAGGGCCAGCTCAGGACGCACACCGGGCTTTCGGAGGATGCTGCCGCCGAGATTGTTCGTCAGTCTCGCAACGCCTCCGGTGAGTTCGCGACGACGACGACCTTCCAGTACTCCGTCATCGGAGCGCCAACGAAAGTCATCAATGCCGATGGCAGCGAGCTTCGGTTCGTTCGCGATGTGGATGGGCGCGTGCGCGAAGAGTCTCTGTACGAGACTGCGACGCAGCTTCACTCTCGAGAAGTCATCACGCGAAACGTCGATGGCCTTCCGACACGGATTCAACGCTACGACCGGCACGGCGCGGCGATGGGCGCGGTGGTGCAGACCTGGACGGAGCAGGGGGATCCACGGTTCCAGTGCGCCGAGGTTTCCGCCGGCGGCTGTGACAACATCTCGCATGGCTCGGTGCCTCCGAATGGCGTGTCGGAGACGTTCTGGTACGACCGCGAAGACCGGCTCGTCACGAAGATGGACCCAGAAGGTGCCTACGCCACCTACGGGCGCGACGAACGCGGCTGGGTGAAGACCGTCACCCACTTGGCCGCGGGTGAAGTCTCGCGTCTGATGACGCTCACCTTGAACGACGATGGCGCGTGGACCTTCAGGGCCCGGGGTGCCGTTGGCGGAGGAAACATCCTCACCGAGAGTCGGACGTATGACGGGCTCCGCCGGCTCGAGACGGTGACGGACACCCAGGGGCGAAACTCGGTGGTCCGGCATACGGCCCGAGACGTGGTCGCGTCTGTGTCAACGGCTGGTCAGTGGACGGTTCGGTACGTTCGCGACGAATTCGCTCGGGTGACGGAGCGTTGGGTCAACGGGACCCGAACGGCTCGATATTCGCGCATGCCTGGAGGCCGTGTCTGGAAGCGCGAGGCGCTCGGTGAGACGCCAGAGTTCTTCGCCCACGACGAGTCGGGCCGCGTCGTGTTCGCGCGCCAGGGCGACGTCACGTCGGTCCACTTGAGTCCATCCGACCGTCGCTTCTCCGCGACCGCACGCTTGAGGAACAGGACCAGCATCGGAGCCACCACCGTCGAGCGGACCCACGACGTGCTGGGAGACGTGATCGCCGAGCGGGAAGTTGGCTTTGATGGAACTTCTTCGCCGCCGATGCGCTCCTCGACGTATCTCCGCGACGACAACGGGTACCTGCGCGGCGCTACGGATCCGCAGGGAGCCACCTCGGAGTTCGTGCCCGACTTGCTGGGACGCGTCCTCACCGAACGCCTGCCGATCAACGGCGGTGCTCTCAAGACGACGACCTACACGTGGAATCGTCGTGGCGCGCTGCTCACGCGCAGCGACCCGCGCGGCGCGGGAATGGGCCTCACCGTGCAGGAATACACGGGCTTCGGCGAACCATTCCGTCGCACGGTCCCCGGCGGCACCAGCACGACCCCACGAGATGTCGTCTCCGAGTGGACGTACGACGAAGTCGGGCGGCTGAAGACGGAACACATGGGTCCCGCGGAGCTCCGGTTCGACTACGCGAACGACCGCGTCTGGCGAGTCCGCCGCGATGGCACGGAGACTGTGCTCCGGCAATATGGGTATGACGGTCTCGGGCGGCTCTCGAGCGCCACCAACTACAACCATGGTCTCACCGGCCTCATTCCGGACCCTGAGCGGGTGGCCACGACGTCGCTGGGCTACGACGCGCTGGGTCGGCGGTCACTGGAGACGACGCAGGTCGGGACTCGGGCCGCACGTTCAACCAGTTCCACCTGGTCGTTGTCTGCGAACGGAGACTGGATCAGGCAAGTCGGCCGACCCGA
>JBILEB010000131.1:0-20520 GCA_044352295.1 Myxococcaceae bacterium | reverse complement strand
CCCGATGCCGTGAGGCGTTGAGCACCTTTGTCGAACGCCGGCCGCCGCGCCGCGCTGCATCTGGTGCCGTTCGCCCCGATGCCGTGAGGCGTTGAGCACGCGGCCGCTTCGACGCGCTCTTGCTGGCCACGCTGCTGGTGCCGTTCGCCCCGATGCCGTGAGGCGTTGAGCACACGAGCAAGACGTTGGCGCAAGCGAGTGACGACTTCAGCATGTGCCGTTCGCCCCGATGCCGTGAGGCGTTGAGCACCGCTACATCGTCACGATCCGCCGCCCACAGTTTGGCCTCGTGCCGTTCGCCCCGATGCCGTGAGGCGTTGAGCACTAGAACCCGAAGATGTCACGGGGCAGGAAGCGGGCACGTGCCGTTCGCCCCGATGCCGTGAGGCGTTGAGCACGAGAAGCTCGCCCGCGGCCTGAAGGCGAAGGGGTAACCGTGCCGTTCGCCCCGATGCCGTGAGGCGTTGAGCACCGCTCGCGAGCGATCGTCGTGCGCTGTTCCTGGCCGACGTGCCGTTCGCCCCGATGACGTGAGGCGTTGAGCACCCCCATCGCTGCGGGTCCTTCCTGTCGCGCTTCCAAGCGTGCCGTTCGCCCCGAAGCCGTGAGGCGTTGAGCACGGGAACGACAGGTGGCTCCAGCGGGGGATTCGCCGCAGACCCCAGGCTCTTTTTCGTTCAACCTGCACTTCCCCTTCAGCAGACTCGTGCCCTCACTCGCAGGGGAATCCCATGGCCGCCAAGAAGACGCCGAAGCCGAAGAAGCCAGTGCTCGTTCAGACCCTCATCAACCCCTCCCTCAAGAGGCGGTGGGACCAACTCAGCAAGCTGATTACGGACGCGAACCGTGAAGAGGCCGCCGACTTCGACCGCAAGTGGGAGGCCGTCGCCGACGTGCTCTTCGCCGACCCGCCGCTGTATCTCGCCGGTGGATTCTCGACGGACGCCGACTTCTTCGAGCGTTTCCTGCGGGTCGATCGCTTCACCGGGCTCCGCCGCGCTCGCGTGGCTCGGTTCGCCTCGCCGAAAGACATCGAGGCGTTCGGAGACACCAAGATCGACGCAGTCCTGGACTACCTCGAAGCGAAGACTGGCCCGATCAAGGACAAGCTGCCGGTCGATCTGGCGACGGTGATCGTCCCGGTCGTCAGAGACGGGAAGACCTCGCGCCTGAGCCTGAACGACGCGACCCGCGAGCAGATCCGCGCCGCGACCCGGGCTCTCAAGCAGAAGAACTCGGCCGAGACCAAGGCCTCTCCGCGTGGTGCCGCCGTTCTCAAGGCCATCTCCGCCGCCGGGGTGAAGGTCGACGTCATCGTTCGACGAAATGCGGTCGACCTTCGGGCGATTGCCTTCGACGACCTGGTGATGCTCGGGAAGGCGTTGGCGAAGCTGTCGCTTCCCGCGATTCCCGATCCCAGGTGAGCGCCGGCGCACTTTCGCGAGCGCCGGCGCACTTTTTCGAGCGCCGGCGCACTTTCACGAGCGCCCGCGCACCTCCACAACGCCGTCAGGGCATTCCGCCGTCGGCCACCCGGCTCAGACAGGCCGACAGCGCGGGCGTCTGGTTGAACCCGCACTGCCCATTCGTCTGCCGTGCACACCCCGCCGCGGCGAAGCAGGAGAACTCGGGGCGGAACTCGCACGTGCTGAACAGGTCCGTCCGGTCGGTGCAGAGCTGCCCGCGTGAGCACCCCACGTCCTGACACGTCCCGCCGGGGAGCACGCCACAGCCCGCGAACAGCACCATCAGAAATCCAAGGAAGATTCGCATGGAGCCGATGCCACTGCGAACCCGGTGCCATCGGGCTCGCCCATGGTGTTCGCCACTTGGGGCTTCGGCGCATCGGATTGCCGAGTCATTCCTCTTCGTCGCCCAGCACCTCGCCCAGTTCAGCGGCGATCTCGTCGTCGAGGTTCGGCTCCGGCACGACGCCCCCGGCAATCGGCCGTGGCGCCTTCGATTTCTGAAACGTGCGGCGCATCTGAAACCCGCTCGAGGTGCGCACGAAGCCCGACCGCTCGAGCGCGTCGGCGAGCACCGACTCATGCGCGGGCTCACCGTTCACTTCACCCAGCAACATGCCGGTCTTCCGTTCCACCGCCCGGCGCGCGGTCTGCGCCAATCGTGCCGCCACCACGTCGGCGGTGCGACCGCGCTCGGGCTCCGACTCGGGGAGCCACACCAGGGCCTGCCGCCCACCCTTCGACAGCCACGCGGCGAGCCGTCCGTCGACGAGCACCACCGACGCGCCCACCATGCGCATCGGCGTCAGGCGCTTCCCTCCTTCCGTTCCCTCGAGCGCAGGCCACGGGAGCAACGCACCGTAGGGATTCGCCGGGTCGATCGCCGACAGCGACAGCACCTCAGGCGCGTCGCCCATCGGTCGGCTCCGCGCCGCCCGCAGGAGATCGAGCACCGGCGGCAACGCGAACTGCATCGCGCCGACCCCCGTCACGAAGTACCCGCGGCGCACCCGCCCCGACTCCTCGAACGAGCCGAACACGTCGTGCAGCATCGTGAAGCCGCCGGGCACGTCCTCGGCCATCGCCACTTCCCGCGTCACCACGCCATACCGCGTGAGCAATTGCTGCGCGGTCGCGTGCGCCCACTCGGTCGGTGACGCGCCCGCCGCCACGAAGCGGGAGGACACCAGACTCCACCGGCCCTCAGCCGACGGCGGCGTGGTGCGTCGGCTGCGGAACGCCGCGCGTCCATCGACCAGGGCTCGGCGCATGCGCTTGTCCACCGGGCGCGTCACCTCGCGCAGCCCGAAGAACCCGTCGTTCGTCACCAGACCGCGCCACGCGAGGCTCCACAACGCATCGACCGTCTCTTGCGGAAACCCACCACCCGCGGCCTGGTTCAGCGCCGCAAAGAAGGACGCTCCGTTCGCGCGCAGGTGCTCGAGCAGCTTCTTCTCTTTCTCCGGGAGCCCGGCCTCGTCCACCACCGGCGCCCGGTACAGCTTCGGGAGATGGTCGGTCAGGTACAGCGCGATGCGCCCATCACTGGTGCCCAGCGGCTCCACGCCGACCCACACGACTTCTCCCGCTGCGGCGAGCGCGTCGAGATCCGATGGCAGGTATTGCTCCAGCCGCGCCGGCAACACCTCGCGCTCGAGCATCGACGCCGGGAGCGGCAACCCCTGCAGCTTCTCGACACAGTCGAGCAGCGCATCGAGCCCCCGACGCTTCTTCGTCACGCCCTGCCAGAGCGTCAGCATGCGCGTGAGCACGTCGGGCTCGACCGGCTCGATCTCCTTGCGCAGCCGCGCCAGGGACTTCCGACGCACGCTGCGCAAGACCTCGGGGTCGCACCACTCGCGCTGCGTTCCTCCGGGACGGAACGCCCCTTCGAGCAACTTCCCGGCGCGGACAATGGCGCGCAGCTTCTCGTCCACCACCGTCGTCGCCAGTCCGTACCGCGCGGCGACCTCTCCCGTCGTGAAGGGCGCGTGGGTGCGCGCGTACCGAGACAGCAGCTCGTGCACCGCGTCGATCGCGCCCGAGAGGAAGGCCTCGGGGAGCCCCGGCGGGAGCGGCACCCCCAACGCATCGCGATACCGGCTCGCGTACTCCACCGGCAGGAAGCGCGGCTCGCCCGCGATGGGAACGCGCACCACGCGTCTCGCACGCACGAGCTCCTCGACCGACGCCGCGACGGCGTCATCCACGCAGCGACGGGAGAGCTCGGTCGCCGACAAGTCGCCGAGCCGCAGGAGGAGATCGTGCACGCCGTCCATCGACTTCGCGCGCCCACGCTCCTCGGTGTACTGGAGGAAGCCCTCGAGCTCGGCCAACGCGTCGGCGTCGAGCAGCTCGCGCAGCTCGGCTTCTCCCATCAGCTCCTTGAGCTGGAGCGTGTCGATGGTGAGCGCCTGCGCGCGGCGTTCGGCGAGCGGAGCGTCACCCTCGTAGAGGAAGTTCGCGACGTACCCGAAGAGCAATGACGCGGCGAAGGGGCTGGGCGTCGGCGGGTCGACCACGTGCACCGTGATGCCGCGGCGCTGCACCTCGGCGAGCGTCTCGGTGAGCGCCGGCATGTCGAAGACGTCTCGCAGGCACTCCCGGTACGTCTCGAGCAGCATCGGAAACGACGGGTACCTCGACGCTGCGCCCAGCAGGTCCTGCGCCTTCTTGCGCAGCTGCCACAACGGCGTTCGTTGACCGGGCCGCTTGCGAGGGAGCAGCAACGCGCGGCTGGCGATCTCCCGAAAACGCGCGGCGAAGAGGGGGGTGCCGGCGAGCTGCGACACCACGAGCCGTTCGACGTCCTGCGGCTTCGGGAGCAACAGCTCGACGTCCGGCGGCGCTTCACTCTCGGGCCACCGCACCACGAAGCCATCGTTCGCCCACATCGTCTCGACGTCGAGGCCCAGCTCTTCCTTGACGCGCGCCTGGACCGCCATCGACCACGGCGCGAGCACCTGACCACCCAGCGGAGACAGCACACACACGCGCCAGTCGCCCAGCTCGTCCCGGCCGCGCTCGACGACGATGGTGCGATCGTCCGGCACCTTCGCTTGCGCTGCCTGGTCCGAGAGAAAGCCGAGCAGGTTCTTCGCCGCCAGCTCCGTGAGCCCGTGGCGGGCGAGCAGCACCTCGGTCGCGGTCGCGCGGGGCAGCGCGCGGAGTTCCCGCACCAGCGCGCCGATGCGACGACCGAACTCGAGCGGCCTGGCGGTCTGGTCTCCGCGCCAGAACGGCATCTTCCCCGGCTCCCCGGGCGCTGCCGAGACGATCACCTTGTCGTACGTGATCTCCTCGATGCGCCACGTGGAGGCGCCGAGCACGAAGGTGTCTCCAGTGCGCGACTCGAAGACCATCTCTTCGTCGAGCTCGCCGACCCGCGCCTGGCCCTTCGCCGCGCCCGCGAGGAACACGCCGTACAACCCTCGATCGGGGATGGTGCCGCCGTTGATGATGGCGACCCGCTTGGCGCTCTCACGCGCCGTCAGCGTGTTCGTGAGCCGATCCCACGTGATGCGCGGCTTGAGTTCGGCGAACTCGTCGCTCGGATATCGGCCCGAGAGGAGATCGAGCACGCTCTCGAAGAGCGGCCTCGACAACTCGGCGAAGGGCGCCGCGCGTCGAACGACGTCGAAGAGCGCGTCGATGGGCCAGCTCTCCACGGCCACCATCGCCACCACCTGCTGCGCGAGGAGATCGAGCGGGTTCCTGGGGTAGCGGGTGCTCTCGACCTGGCCCTCCTGCATGGCGTGCGAGAGCGCCGCGCAGGCGATGAGGTCTTGCCGGAACTTCGGAAAGACGATGCCTTCACTCGTGGCCCCCACCTGATGGCCCGCGCGCCCCACGCGCTGGAGCCCCGACGCCACCGACGGCGGCGCCTCGATCTGCACCACGAGGTCGATCGCCCCCATGTCGATGCCGAGCTCGAGTGAGCTCGTCGCGACCAGCCCGCGCAGCTTCCCGGTCTTGAGCCGATCTTCGATGAGCGCGCGTTGATCCTTCGCGAGCGAGCCGTGGTGCGCGTGGACGAGCGTCTCCTGCGCGAGGTCGTTCAGGCTCGCGGCGAGGCGCTCGGCGGTGCGGCGGTTGTTGACGAAGAGGAGCGTGGAGCGATGCGCTCGCACCAGCTCGAGCAGCCTGGGGTGAATCGCCGACCAGATGCTCGCGCGCGGCGCCTTCTCTCCCGGCCCCAGCCCGCGCTCGTCTTCGAGCGGCTGGCCGAGCTTCGCCATGTCCTCCACCGGGACTTCGACGGTCAGGTCCAGCCGTTTCGGGCCCGACGCATCGATGATGGTGACCGGCCGGAACTCGCCGGAGCTCGACGCACCGCCGAGGAACCGCGCCACCTCGTCGAGCGGTCGTTGCGTCGCAGAGAGCCCGATGCGCTGAATCGGCTGGCCCACCAGGTGCTCGAGCCGCTCCAGCGACAGCGCCAGGTGTGCGCCCCGCTTGGTGGGCACCAGCGCGTGGATCTCGTCGATGATGACCGCCTCGATGCCGCGCAAGGCCTCGCGCGCGTTCGAGGTGAGCATCAGGTACAGCGACTCCGGCGTGGTGATGAGGAGATCGATCACGTCGCGACTGAAGCGCGCGCGCTCCTTCTGGGTGGTGTCTCCGGTGCGAATGAGGAGCTCGGGGACGTGGAAGGCCTCTCCACGGCCCTCGGCGACCCGCGCGATGCCGGCGATGGGCGCGCGGAGGTTCCGCTCCACGTCGACCGCCAGCGCCTTGATGGGTGAGAGGTAGAGCACCCGGCAGCGGCCCTTCGCCTGGGGCTTCGGCGCGAACATGAGCCGGTCGATGCAGTGGAGGAACGCGGTGAGCGTCTTGCCGCTGCCGGTGGGCGCGAGGATGAGCGTCGATTCGTTGCGTACCAGCGCGGGCCACCCGAGCGTCTGCGGCCGCGTGGGCGCCTCGAACGACTGGCGGAACCACGCCTGCACCGCCGGGTGAAAGGCCTCGAGCACCTCGCCGTTCTAATCAGCGGTCAGCGCGCCTGCCCGGCCTCCGTCATCTTTTGGGCGAGGGTCCGCGTGGGGGCCCGTGCGATGCTGGCTTTGCACCATGAGCGAGACCCGTTCCTTGAACTTCATCGAAGAGATCGTCGAAGCCGACAACGCCTCTGGCAAGTGGGAGGGCCGCGTCCACACCCGCTTCCCGCCGGAGCCCAACGGCTACCTCCACGTCGGCCACGCCAAGAGCATCGTCCTCAACTCGGGCCTGGCGCGGCGCTACGGCGGCAAGTTCAACCTTCGCTTCGACGACACCAACCCGGCGAAGGAAGAGCAGGAATACGTCGACAGCATCGTGGGCGACGTGAAGTGGCTCGGCGGGGACTTCGAAGACCGCCTGTTCTTCGCCTCGGACTACTTCGAGAAGATGTACGAGTGGGCCGAGGCGCTGGTGAAGCAGGGCAAGGCGTACGTCTGTGACCTCTCCGCCGACCAGATGCGCGAGTACCGCGGCACGCTGACCGAGCCGGGCAAGAACAGCCCGTTCCGCGATCGCTCCGTCGACGAGAACCTCGACCTGTTCCGCCGCATGCGGAAGGGCGAGTTCGACCCGGGCTCCCGCACGCTGCGCGCGAAGATCGACATGGCGTCGGGCAACATCAACCTGCGCGACCCGGTGATGTACCGCATCGTCAAGGAGCACCATCACCGCCAGGGCGACGCGTGGGTCATCTACCCCTCGTACGACTGGTCGCACGGGCTGGAGGACTCGCTCGAGCGCATCACGCACTCCATCTGCACGCTCGAGTTCGAGAACCACCGGCCGCTCTACGACTGGTTCCTCGATCAGCTCGGCCTCTACCACCCGCAGCAGATCGAGTTCGCCAAGCTGCAGCTCACCTACACGGTGCTGTCCAAGCGCAACCTGCTCTACCTCGTCAGCAACGGGCACGTGCGCGGGTGGGACGATCCCCGCATGCCGACCATCGCGGGCATGCGCCGCCGTGGGTACCCGAGCGAGGCCCTGCGCGCGTTCTGTGAAGAGATCGGCGTCACCAGGAACGACACCGTCATCGACCTCGTGCGGCTCGAGAACGCCGTGCGCGACCGCCTCAACACCACCGCCCCACGCCGCATGGCGGTGATGAACCCGCTCAAGGTGATCGTCACCAACTTCCCCGAAGGGCAGGTCGAGCACGTCGAGGTGCAGAACAACCCGGAAGACGAGGCGGCCGGAATTCGAACCGTGCCGTTCTGCCGCGAGCTGTTCATCGAGCGCGACGACTTCCTGGAAGATCCGCCGAAGAAGTTCTTCCGCCTCGCGCCCGGTCGAGAGGTGCGGCTTCGCGGCGCGTACTTCGTGACGTGCACGAACGTGGTGAAGGACGCGAGCGGCGCGATCACCGAGCTGCACTGCACGTACGATCCGGCCACGAAGGGCGGCAACGCCACCGACGGGCGCAAGGTGAAGGGCACCATCCACTGGGTCAGCGCGAAGCACGCCGTCGACGCCGAGGTGCGCCTGTTCGATCGCCTGTTCGCGGCCGAGTTCCCGGGTGCCGCGCATGACGGCAAGCCCGGCGTGGAGCGTCCCTTCCTGCTCGACCTCAACCCGAAGTCGCTGGAGGTCGTCCGCGGCAAGCTCGAGCCGTTGCTCGCTGGCGCGAAGCCCGGAGAGCGGTTCCAGTTCGAACGCCTCGGCTACTTCACCATCGACGCCGACACGAAGCCTGGCGCGCTGGTGGTGAACCGCACCGTGGCGCTGAAGGACGCGTGGGCGAAGGAGCTCGCGTCGGACGAGGGCACCGCCGCGAAGGCCCCGCCACCGCCGAAGGCTGCTCCGGCGCCGAAGCCGAAGAGCGAGCCGCCCGCTGCCCCCCCGTCGGAGATCGAGTTCACCGACTTCGCGAAGGTCGCGCTCAAGGCCGGGCGGGTGCTGGCGGCGAAGAAGGTGGAGAAGGCCGACAAGCTGCTCGAGCTGTCGGTGGATCTCGGGGAAGGCGCGCCGCGCACCATCGTGTCTGGCATCGCCGAAGCGTTCGCCCCCGAGGCGCTCGTCGGACGGAACGTCGTCGTGGTGACCAACCTCAAGCCGCGCGCGCTCAAGGGCATCGAGTCTCGCGGCATGATCCTCGCGTCGGGCAGCGGGAAGAGCCTGTCCCTCATCAACCCGGGCGACGTACCGCCGGGCAGCGACGTGAAGTAACGGAGCCTGCATGACGACCTCTGCGCGACGCACCTACTACCCACCGCTCGAGCCGTACCGCACCGGCCGCCTCGACGTCGGCGACGGGCACGAGCTGTACTTCGAGGAGTCCGGCAACCCGAAGGGCGCGCCGGTCGTCTTCGTCCATGGCGGGCCAGGGGCCGGCACCGAGCCCAAGCAGCGCCGGTTCTTCGACCCGCAGGCGTACCGGATCGTCCTCTTCGATCAGCGTGGCTGCGGCAAGTCGACGCCGTTCGCCTCGCTCGAGCACAACACCACCTGGCACCTCGTCGCCGACATGGAGCGGCTGCGCACGCACCTCGGCATCGACCGGTGGTTGGTGTTCGGCGGCTCGTGGGGCTCGACGTTGGGGCTCGCCTACGCGCAGACGCATCCCGAGCGGGTGACTGGCCTGGTGTTGCGGGGGATCTTCCTGTTGCGGAAGTGGGAGATCGACTGGTTCTACCAGGACGGCGCGAGCCACCTCTTCCCCGACGCGTGGGAGCCGTACCTGCACCACATTCCCGAGGCCGAGCGGGGCGATCTGCTGTCGGCCTATTCGCGCCGCCTCACCTCGAGCGACCTGCACGTACGCACCGAGGCCGCGAAGGCCTGGAGCCTCTGGGAGGGCAAGACGAGCTACCTGCTGCCCAACGAGGCCTACATCTCGAAGACCGGCGAAGACGAGTTCGCCACCGCGTTCGCGCGCATCGAGTGCCACTACTTCGTGAACCACGGCTGGCTGCAGGGTGAGAAGGCGCTGCTGGCGAAGGCGAACGTCGATCGGATCCGGAACATCCCCGCGGCGATCGTCCAGGGACGCTACGACGTGGTGTGTCCGATGGAGTCGGCGTGGGCGCTGCACCGTGCGTGGCCCGAGGCCCAGCTCACGGTGGTGCCGGATGCGGGGCACGCGGCGCACGAGCCCGGGATCCTGCACGAGCTCATCCTGGCGACCGACCGGTTCCGCGCGCGCTGAAGTGATGCGTCACGCGGCCTTCAGCAACGCCAGGTCAGGCGCCTGAAACGGAGGCCCTGGCCGCGCGAAGTAGTACCCCTGCATCCAGTCGATGCCGAGCACAGCCAGCACCGAGCGCTCCTCCTCCGTCTCGATCGCCTCGGCGATGACGTGACTGCCCAGCTCGCGCGCCAGCTCCAGCAACGAGGTGATGACGAGCTGCTGTTTTCCCGACCGCTCGAGGCCCCGAATCAGCGAACCGTCGATCTTCACGAAGTCGGGCTCCACGCTCGCGAAGGTCGACAGCCCTGCGTAGCCCGCGCCGAGGTCGTCGATGGCGATGCGGAAGCCGATGCTCCGCAGCGCGAAGAGCTTCGATTGGAGCGCGTCCACTTCTTCGAGGCTCGCGCGCTCGGTAATTTCGAGCACCACCCGCCGGGCGATGCGGGAGAGCGGCGAGTCGGGCGACACGAGGTGCGGGTCGTCGAGATCACTCGGGTGCACGTTCACGAAGAGCAGCGCGTCAGCGGGGAGGTCTGCCGCGTCGTGCGCCACCATGTCGCGAATGCGGCGGGACAGCTCCGAGAGGCGGTTGGTCTGCTCGGCGAGGTGCAGCAGCTCGCCCGGGTCCTTCGCGCCATCTCGACACCGCACGAGCGCTTCCCAGGCCACGGTGCGCTGCTCGGTGGTGCCGACGATCGGCTGGTAGGCCATGTGGAGCGCCTTCATCGAACGATCGAGCTTCTGGTGCAGGTGAATCGGCGCCGTCGAGCTGCGCGACCGCACCGCGAACTGCACCACGTCCACGAGCACGTCCACCTCGAACGGCTTCTGCAGCATGCGAATGGCCTTCAGCTCGATGGCCTTCATCGCCGCTTCCACCGTCGGCTCGCCAGACATCAACACCACGGGCAGCACGTCGTCGATCGACCGAATCGCCTTGAGCAGCTGCACTCCGTCGACGTTCGGCATTCGGACGTCACTGAGCACCGCATCGAACCGACCGCCCTTGAGCGTCTCGATGACCCGCGTGGGGTCGCGCAGACCCTCGACCTGGAAGCCGGCGCGCTTGAGTACGGTGGTGCAGACCCTCAGGAAGAGGTCGTCATCGTCCACGACGAGGATGGAGCCAGGCGAAGACTCGGGCGGGAGGGCGGACATGTCGACTCCTGGGACGGTGATGGTTTCAGCCTGAGCAAGCGCGGTGCCCAGGAGAACCGGAGCGCTTTCGCGGATCTGCGCGCGCCTCACCGGAGTCACCTCGACCGCCGGTGTGGGCCTCGACCCTGCCTCGTCACCATGCTCGACAGGGCCCCGCGAGGCGACTAGCAGCCCGCGCCATGAGCGACCCCGTGGAGCGAGATCCTCTTCGTCAGCGCCTCTCTGCGCTCGAGCGTCAAGCAGAACAGGGCGGCGGCGCCGAACGCGTCGCCAAGCAGCACAAGGAAGGCAAGCTGACCGCCCGCGAACGCATCGACCTGCTCCTCGACCGCGGCTCCTTCACCGAGCTCGACAAGTTCGTCACCCACCGCGCTACCGACTTCGGCATGGGCGACAAGAAGATCCCCGGCGACGGCGTCGTCACCGGCTATGGCACCGTCGACGGCCGCAAGGTGTTCGTCTTCGCGCAGGACTTCACCGTCTTCGGCGGCAGCCTCTCGGGCGCGTACGCCCAGAAGATCTGCAAGGTGATGGACCTCGCCACTCGCGTCGGCGCTCCCATCATCGGCCTCAACGACTCCGGAGGCGCGCGCATTCAGGAAGGCGTCGAGTCGCTGGCGGGCTACGCCGACATCTTCCTGCGCAACACGCTCGCCTCGGGCGTGGTGCCCCAGCTCTCGCTCATCCTCGGGCCGTGCGCGGGCGGCGCCGTGTACTCGCCAGCCATCACCGACTTCATCCTGATGACCCGCGCTGCGTCCTACATGTTCATCACCGGGCCCGACGTCATCAAGACGGTCACGCACGAGGACGTCTCGAAGGAGGCCCTCGGCGGCGCGCTCGCGCACAACCAGAAGTCGGGCGTGGCGCACTTCGCGGCCGAAACCGAAGCCGCCGCCATCGCCATCACCCGCCAGTTGTTGTCGTACATGCCGTCGAACAACGCCGAAGATCCACCGGTGGTGCCGTCGACCGACGATCCCACCCGCGAAGAGGCCGCCCTCGCGACATTGGTGCCGACGAACCCCAACAAGCCGTACGACATTCGGGAGGTCATCAAGCTCGTCGTCGACGACAAACAGTTCTTCGAGGTGCAGGAACACTTCGCCCGCAACATCGTCATCGGCTTCGCGCGCTTCAATGGCCGCAGCGTGGGCGTGGTGGGCAACAACCCCGCCGTGCTCGCCGGCTGCCTCGACATCGACGCCTCGGTGAAGGCCGCGCGCTTCGTGCGCTTCTGCGACTGCTTCAACATTCCCCTCGTCACCTTCGTCGACGTGCCCGGCTTCCTCCCCGGCACCACCCAGGAGTGGGGCGGCATCATCAAGCATGGCGCCAAGCTCCTCTACGCCTACGCCGAGGCCACCGTGCCCAAGGTGACCGTCATCACCCGCAAGGCATACGGCGGCGCGTACGACGTCATGGCCTCCAAGCACATTCGGGCCGACATCAACTTCGCGTACCCCACCGCCGAGATCGCCGTGATGGGCCCCGACGGCGCCGTGAACATCATCTTCCGCAAAGAGATCGAGCAGGCGAAGGACCCGGTGGCCGAGAAAGCCCGCCTGGTCGCCGAGTACCGCGAGAAGTTCGCCAACCCCTTCAAGGCCGCCGAGCTCGGGTACATCGACGAGGTCATTCGCCCCGAGCAGACGCGCCTCAAGGTGATTCGCGCCCTCGAGATGCTCAAAGACAAGCGGCAGGACAACCTGCCCCGCAAGCACGGGAACATTCCCCTGTGACGTGTGGCGCGCGGCGCCTCTGGTAGAACCGGCTCCGCCCGCATGACGCGCCCTCAACAGAACGTCGCCATCGCCGTCATCGGCCTGGTGACGATGCTCCTGGCCCCGCTGGTGCTGCCGGTGGAGATCGTCTGGACGCTCGTTGGCGTGGCGTGGGGCGTCTCGCTGGTGGCCTTCGTCGCGCGGGGCCCGTATGGCAAGGCGCGCGTGCTCCTGCGGGACAAGCAGTACGAGGCGGCCTTCGAGGCGCTGCGGGAATTCGAGGCGCTCGTGACGGCACAGGCGTGGCGACGGTCGCTTGCGTTTCTCTACACCGGCTTTCAGACGGCGAATCCCCTGGCCCTCGCGCGTGGATACCAGGGTGTGGCGCGGCTCGAGCAGGGTCGGCTGAGCGAGGCCGAGGCGCTCCTCGTGTCCGCCCTTCAGCTCGACCCGGACTACTGCCTGCCCTGGGCGAACCGGGCCATCGTCGCAGCGCTCCTCGGCGATGAGCCGAAGGCCCGCGCGCACGCCGACACCGCCAGGGCCCTGGGCTTCACCGACGCCCGCTTCGATGGCGTCCTCTCCGATGCGCTCACGAAGGGCCGCCCCTCTGCCTCGCCGTCCGGGAGCTGACGTTCCATCATGCACCTCTTCCTCATTCGCCATGCCATCGCTGAAGACGGCCCCGACGACGACGAGCGCGCGCTCACGAAGGAGGGGACCGCCCGGTTCGAGCAGCAGGTCGAGCTGCTGGAGCGACTTCAGGTCTCGTTCGAGCGGGTCCTCCACAGCCCGAAGAAGCGCGCCGTGCAGACCGCCGCGCTGCTCGAGCGGCTGTGTGAGGGCGACTTCGAGGTGACGCCGCTGCTCTCGGTGGGGCCCCAGGAGGCGCTGCTCGAGCAGTGCCAGGGCGAGTCGCTGGCGCTGGTGGGCCATGAGCCGCACCTCTCGACGCTGCTGTGCTGGCTGGTGATGGGGGAGAAGGCCTCGGGCCGGGTCGAGCTCAAGAAGGGCGCCGTGGCCGCGCTCGAGGGCACGCCGGCACCCGGGCAGATGCGCCTCAAGTGGCTGCTGCCGACGAAGGTGGCGCGGCAGATGGACCTGGACTGATGGCCCGCCTGGCGCTCACGCCGCAGCTCGACCATCTCCTCGCGAGCGTGGAAGCCGCGCGCGCCACCCTCGACGCGGAGGCGATTCACCAGGTGCGGGTGACGAGCCGGCGCCTTCGGGTGTTTCTGGTGCTCGCTGGCGTCCCCGTGCTCCAGGGCGATCTTCGCTGGCTCGCCAGCGCGCTGTCCCGTGTGCGAGACCTTGACGTCGTCGCCGACTCGTCCCTGGGTGAACGCGGGGCCTTTGCCGAGTGGCTGGGCTCGCAGCGGACCCTCGCGCGAGCCCAGGCCACGACGGTGCTGCGGCACCCACGGCTCGAGGGACTTCTGCGGGCCCTCGCGACCGTCGAGCCCGTGCGGCGTCGCGCAGCCGCGCCGAGGTCCGCCCAGCTGGACGAAGCCGTCGAGACGGCCTGGGCCGCGCTCGAGCGCGCCGAGGAGACGGCTCAGGCGCTCGAGGCGCTCCACCGCGTGAGGCGCCGCGCGCGCGCCGCTCGCTACGCCCGTGAGTGGCTCGAACTCGACGTGTCGGAGCCCCGACGGGTGCAAGAAGCGGCCGGGGCCGTCTGCGACGTCATCGCGCTGAGGGCGCTGCTGCTCGAGTTCGACGCGACGGCGCCCGGCGGCGCGGCGAAGGACGCCAGAGGGCTCGAGCAGGTGCTGCGGGAGACGTTGCTCCCGATGCTCCTCTCGTCGGCCGGCCGGTGACGGCTGCCGCGTTCACCAGGTGACCCGCCCGGGCGCGTCCTGTTCGCCGCGCTCGGTGTGGCAGACGTCTTTTGCGGCGTCCGCATGGTGCCGACGACCTGCCCGTTCCGGACGATCCGCGCCGGAGAGGGCAGCCAGGCCGGAGCCGTGCGGAGCGCCGCGTCGTAGAAGTTCCCCGCGGTCGTGCGCACGGGCATCGTGAGCCGAACACTTCCGTCGGCGTCGAGGACCGTGACTCCCGTGGGCGGCGAGGCCAGGCAGCCGTCGCGCTCGTTCCGGCCGGGGAAGGCCGTGCCCGCGAACCAGGAGTGATTCCGGTGACGGGACCGTCTCCACGTTGACGTCCCGGCCCGCCGTTGGCTAACGCGTGTGCTCGTGAGCCCCCGCGCGTGGTCCCGAGTCGTTGGCGTCGTCTGTTGCGTCACGCTCGCGTGCTGCGCGGCCAGTCCCGGTGCGGGTCGAGCGGGTGGCGGCGCAGCCGGTGGCGCGGTCGCCGCAGGTGGTTCCGCGGATGGGGCCTCCATGGCCGGTGGTGCCGCGGGTGGGGTGACGGCGGGCGGGTCGTCCACCGCGGGCGGAGGCACGGCGGGAGGCGCTGCCGGTGGGGCGGTGGTGGTGGATGCGGGCTCCGCTGGCGGAGCCGCTGGTGGCTCGGCAGCGCAGGTCGTCCGCTTCGTCGCCATCGGCGACACGGGCAAGGGCAACGCGGGTCAAATCGCCGTGGGCGCCGCCATCGGCACCGTCTGCGCGGCCCGCGGGTGTGACTTCGCGGTGATGCTCGGCGACAACTTCTACCCCTCGGGCGTCAGCGCGACGAACGACCCGCTCTGGCAGAGCGCTTTCGTGACGCCGTACGCCCCGGTGAACGTTCCGTTTTACGCAGTGCTCGGCAACCACGACTACGGCGGCGACGGCGCGGGCTACGAGGTGAGCAGGGCCGATATCCAGGTGGCCTATTCCCAGGTGAACCCGAAGTGGCGCATGCCGGCGCTGCACTACCGCTTCACCCAGGGTCACGCGGAGTTCTTCGGCCTCGACACCAACCGGACCTTCTGGGGCAGCGACACCCAGACGCGCGCCGACATGACGTCGTGGATCAACGGCTCGACGGCGACGTGGAAGATCGCGCTCGGTCACCACCCCTACCGCTCGAACGGGCCACACGGCAACGCCGGCGACTACGACCGCCGCTGCACCACTGTGCTGGGCCGGGAGGTCTGCGCGTCACCCCCCGGCTTCGTCGATGGGCGCCACGTGAAGAGCTTCATGGAGTCCATCGTGTGTGGCCGCGCCGACGTCTACCTCGCGGGGCACGATCACTCGGCGCAGTGGCTGGTGCCCACCTGCAACGGCACGCAGCTCCTCGTCTCGGGCGCGGGGGCGTCGGGCACGACCGTCGACCTGAAGAACCCGGTGCACTTCCAGACGACCGACCCGGGCTTCTTCTACATCGAGCTCAACGCCCGGACCTTCACCGCCACGTACTACGACCAGGCCGGCACGATGCGGTTCACCCGCAGCTTCACCAAGTGAAGACGCCGGCCACCGCGGTGCTCGACGCCCAGGGCGTCGAGTACCAGACGCACACCTTCGCGTACGAAGAGGGCGGCGGGACGAAGGCCTCGAGCACGAAGCTGGGCGTCGACGAGCACCAGGTGGTGAAGACGCTCGTCTTCGAAGACGAGCAGAAGCAGCCGCTGCTCGTCCTCATGCACGGCGATCAACGGGTCTCGACGAAGCAGCTCGCACGGCAGTTGGGGAAGAAGTCCATCGCGGCCTGCGCGCCCGAGGTGGCCCAGCGGCACACCGGCTACCTCGTCGGGGGCACGTCACCGTTTGGGGCGAAGAAGGCGCTCCCCGTCGCGTGCGAGCGCAGCATCACGACGCTCGAGCGGCTGTACATCAACGGCGGTGGGCGGGGCTTTCTGGTGTCGATGACGCCGGGCGAGCTGGTGCGGGTGCTCGCGCCCACCCTCGTCGATTGCGCGCAGCCCTGAGAGGCCGTCACAGGCCCAGCTGCAGCATCTCGCCCACCACCCGGCGGATGAGCTCTCGTCGCACCAGCTTGCGCGCGTGCTCGTAGGCCTTCGGCGGCGGTGTGTGCTTGCCGAGCTTCGCCGCGGTGCGCACCACCAGGTCGACGCGGGAAGGCTCGATCCGGAATGGCTGCTTCGCATCCGTCTTGAGGAAATAGTTGATGCCGCGAGTGTCGAGGAGCTTCTCCAGCGTTCGACGAGACGCTGCGACGAGGGACAGGTCGATGAGGTCGCCCATGTGCGGTGTTTTCTCGGTCGATTCGGCGCGCGCGTCCACTTCGGCTCCATTGCGCCGCGAAACTTGCGCCGTTCGTTCGCTTCGTGGATCCGCGTGCGGGGCGGCGAGGAGGTGGCGATTCGCCGCGCCTGAGTACACTCTTTGACACCCGTGGAGTGGCACGACGACGTCAAGCAGTGGCGGGCAGGTGATGGCGCGGCGACCGAGCGCCTGCGGGAATACGTCACGCCCTTCGTTCACGGGGCGCTGGTGGCGCGCCTGCCCCACCACGTGGCGAACCAGAAGATGCCCGAGACGCTCGATCAGCTCATGAGCACGCCAGGCACGCTGAAGGCCGACGCCCAGTTCGTGCAACACGCCGTGGCCCTCGCGCGCCGCCTCGCGGCCCGCACCCGCGTCGCCAGCCTCCAGGAGCGGCCCAACCCGGACAGCACCAGGAACGAAGGCCGCCAGTGGCTCGAGCGCGTGCGCGCGTTGTCCGAAGAGGTGCGCGAGCGCGTGGCCTTCCGACTCATCTGGGGCGTGCCGGGCCCCGAGCTGTGCGAGGTGCTCGCCGTCGAGCCCGCGCAGCTCCGCGCCGAGCTCGAGCGGGGCGTGGGTGACACGATGGCGCCGCGGCAGAACCTCGCGGGCGCCGAGTACCTGTGGGACTTGTCGGGAGAGCCCTCGACGGCCCTGGCGCGCGCCGAGACCTACGCGATGTCGCTGCGGTTCGATCCGCTCGAGGCGCCTGAGTCAGCCGAGGCGGCCTTCACCGCCGCGACGTTCCAGGACCTCACCGACGCGGTGGTGACGGAATCGAACGCGCGGCCCGAGGCCAACCCCTTTGGTGACTTCCAGCCCACGCGCGTCGGCATCGAGAACAAGCTGCCCCCCGAGCCGCGCTCCAGCCCCGGCGCGCGCGCCCCGAAAGCCTTCTCGGCCGACGAGAAGACGCAGGGCGCGTTCGATCTCCCGGCGGCGGCCCGGGGGCTGGTGCCGAAGGCCGATGGGCAGCACTCGCCGAAGTCTGCCAGCCGCCCTGGCTTTTCGCCGTCGACCGAGAAACGGTCCGAGGCGCGGACCGCGAAGCTCTTCGAAGACGACCGCCCCTCGCGCAAGCGGCCACCCACCGAAGGACGCAAGGAGACGCTCGAAGCGCCCGCCGCGCCCGCCCCCTCGCAGACGCGGGTGGATGACGACGAACGCCCCAACCGCTCGAAGCTGCAGGTGCGCGGCAAGCTCGATCAGGAGGTCTCCTCCCGCCGGAAGAGCCCGGAGCTCGAGGCGCGGCGCGTGTCGAAGCCCATCGACACGGCGCCCGAGGCCCAGGCAGTCGCCCGCTCCGGCGTGACGCCCATCGGCGCGCCCAGCGAGCCCTCTCTCGAGCCCACCGATCCCCAGGCGGGGCCAGACGGCCGGAAGGGCCCCATCGTCACCGAGCGCCTCACGCCCCAGCCCGTACCGTCGGGGACGCGCTACGTCCTCATCGGCGTGGTGGGCATGTCGCTGCTGTTGGCGATTCTGTGGCGGCTGGGCCTGTTCCGCTGAGCCCGGCTCACCCGCGGCGCTTACCGTGGCCCACCCGCTCGCGACGTTTGGTCTCGGGCGCGCCACGCTGGGGCTTGAGGCGACTGTGGAGCTCTCGCTCGAGGGTGCGCCAGGCGTCGTAGCGGTCGTCCGGCAGCTCGCCCGACGCCAGGGCCGCCTGCACCGCGCAGCCCGGCTCCTCGACGTGCCGGCAGTCGCTGAAGCGGCAGCCCGCGGCCAGCGCCTGAATGTCATCGAAGGCCCGGGAGAGGCCCTCGTCGGCCTCCCACAGCTGCACCTCACGCAGTCCCGGGTTGTCGATGAGCGCGCCGCCGCTCGGCAGCACCACCAGCTCGCGCGTGGTGGTGGTGTGTTTGCCCTTCCCGTCTTCCTTGAGCTCGCCGGTCGGCCGAACGCCGCCGCCGACGAGGCGGTTGACGAGGGTCGTCTTGCCGACGCCGGAGCTGCCGAGGAACGCGGTCGTCTTGCCGAAGCCGAGGTACGCCGAGAGCGCCCCGAGCCCCGTGCTGTCGATCGCGCTGACCACGTGCACCGGCGCCTCGCCGGCGATGGCCTTCGTCTCCTCGAGGAAGAAGGGGAGGTCGTCGCACACGTCGGCCTTGTTGAGCACCACCACGGGCCGGGCGCGGCTCTCCCACGACAGCGTGAGGTAGCGCTCGAGCCGTCGCAGGTTGAAGTCCATGTCGAGGCCCATCACCAACAGCAGGACATCGATGTTGGTGGCGATGACCTGCGGAGCGTGCTGGTGGCCGGCCACCTTGCGCACCACGGCGCTCTGTCGCGGCAGCACGGCGTGGACGAGGGCCTCTCCCTGGTCGGGAATGCGCGCGGCCACCCAGTCGCCGACGGCGGGGTGATCTTCGACGCTCTCGGCCTTGTGCAAGAGGCGCCCACCGGTGCGGGCCCAGTGCTCCCCGCGCCGCGAGAGCACCTTGAGCTGCTTTCGGTAGACGAGGATGACGCGCGCCGGCTCGAGCCCCCTGGCTGCGTGGGGCTGCATGGCCGCGTCGAACGTCGCGTTCCAGCCGAGGTTCTCGCGCCAGTTCGCCGCCGGAGCGTCCGTCACTCGAAGGGCACCAGCCGCTGCTTCTCCGGGTCCCACAGCTTCAGGCGCAGCGCTGCGAGCACGTCTGTGGGCCACCAGCTCGTCTCACCGGGGTGGTTGAGCTCGGGGATGGCCTCCATCGCCTCGGGCAGCCGGTAGAACGGAATCGTCGCGTTGAGGTGGTGCACGTGGTGGTAGCCGATGTTCGCCGTCATCCACTTCATGAAGCCGCCCATCTTCATGTAGCTGGACGAGTCGATGGCTGCGCCCGAGAAGGTCCAGGTGGCGCGGTCGGCGACGTGCATGCCGGGGAAGTTGTGCTGCGCATAGAAGAGGTACGAGCCCGAGGCCGCCGCCACAGCCATGGGGAGGAGCCAGCCGAAGACGTACGCGTCGAAGTGGCCCGCGAGCCCCAGGCCCACTCCCAGTCCGACGACGATGACGAGGCAGAGCAGCCCGGCCCAGTGCTTCTTCGGCGCGCGCAAGAAGGGCGAGAGGTTCATGCCGAAACCAAACACGGTGAAGATGGCAAACACCATGTTCAGCGGGCTGCGAACGAAGCGGTACAACAGCCGCTGCAATGGCGGGAGCCCCGCGTACATGGCTGGCGTCAGCATCGGGTAGCTGCCGATGTGCGAGCCGATGAGCTTGGCGTTGTGCTGGTGGTGGTAGTTGTGCGTCTCCCGCCAGACCGACGGCGGCGTCATGATGTACATGCCGAAGCCGAAGAAAAGCCCCTCGGCCACCTTCGACTGCCGCAGGATCGCCCCGTGGTGGAAGTCGTGGAACAGGCAGAACGTGCGCACCGCGGTGAGCCCCGCCAGGACCGAGAACGGCAGGCGCAACCACCAGGTGGGCAGCATCACGGCGGCGGTCGAGAGCGAGGCGAGGATGAAGAAGGTCGACAGCGTGTAGGCCCAGGACCGCGTCGTGTCCTCGGCGGTGAACTCGCGCGAGTGGAGGAGGACCTCCTTCTCAGCCCGGCGACCGTCGGGTGTGGTGGCGCGAACCAGGCCGCGGTCCGGGCTCGTCGAGCTCGTCGGCAGTGGCGGCACCGGCATCGGTTGGGGGGCTGCAGGGTCCATCACCGTGGCAGTCGTCATGGCGACTCGTGCGCTACCACACCCCGACGGGAGAACCCAAGCAGACGAGACCCGCCCGAAAGCCCAAGTAATGCGGGCGTTTGCTTGAGCCCCATCACTCCGTGCGGGCAGGGAGGGTCGGGGCGACGGGCGCCTCCTTGATGCCATCACCCGTCGGAGCGGCAGGCATCGCGCCGGTGTTGGCAGGCGGCACGTTGCCCTGGAGGCCTTTGGGGAGCGGTGCCCCTGGCACCAGGAGGTACTCCTCCTTCTTGGCGTTCGCGTTCGCGTTCGCGTTC
>JBILEB010000130.1:0-20522 GCA_044352295.1 Myxococcaceae bacterium | reverse complement strand
CCTGGTCGACCGCCTCGAACGCATCGGCCAGCGTCTTCACGTCGGTGTGCGAGGACTGGTGGCACGCCGCGATGATCTGCTTCGTCAGCTCAGGGCTGATGGACGAGGCGTCGGCGCTGGTGAGCGTACGCTCCGAGGTGACCTTCACCTGGTCGAGGAAGTCGTGGAAGGTGGGAGCCTCGAGCGCGCCCTTCCCATTCGCGGCGGCGGCCTTGAGCTCACGCGCGAGGTCGACCGAGAGCTTCCCGGTGAGGCTCATCTTCTTCACCTCGGCGGGCGAGAGGCCGTTGTTGTTGAGGTCGTACTTCGCGATGAGCTTCTCCTTCGCGTACGTCACGGCGCGGCTCACGTCGCTCGCCGTCACCTGCGCGCCCTTCTTGAAGTCGCGGTGGTCGACGAACTTGAAGAAGACGTCGGTGAGCTTCTTCTCGGTGCCGGTGAGGCCCTTGAGCGCTTCCTTCAGCTCGGCGCGGCTGGTGCGGCCATCGGCGCCCGCGGCGCTGGTGATGTTGGTGGCGGCGCGCTGCAGGGCGGCGTTGACGTCGGCTTTGGCGATGCGGGACATGGGCTCTCCGAGGTGAACAACGAGGGAGCGGGGACCCTCGCGGAGATCAACCCAGCGCTGCAAGCGCTCTGAAAGGCCGTCACCGACTCGTGACGCACCGTTACACCGTCGGGTCGAAGTAGACCGCATCGAGGTCGAGCTCGATGCCAAGCGACGGGAGCGGCACCCGGTGCCCGGCGCCCCATGGCGTCAGAAGCCAGGAGGCGCCAGCGCCCCGAGAGAACACCTCGATGCGCCGCTCTGTCTGCGACACCAGGACGTAGTCCTTGAGGGACTCGAGGCGTTGGTAGTGGGCGAACTTTTCGCCTCGATCACTGGCCTCGGTCCCTGGAGAGAGCACCTCGACGATGATGACCGGGTTGATGATGGTATTGTCATCATCAGGGTCCGTCTTCCGCGGACCACACACGACGAAGGTGTCTGGATACGTTGCGCGGTCAGTCGCGCGGACCCGGACTCGCACGTCGGACGTCATCACCACACACGGGCGGCCTTCGAGCGCGTTGCCAAGAAGTCGAATGACGTTCGCCGCGAGCCGGCCATGCTCGGGCGTCCCACCGGCCATCGCCCAGACCTCACCGCGCAGATACTCGTGCTTCTCCGTCGAGCGCTTCTCGAACTCGACGAACTCTTTCCAGGTGTGGGTCGGTACGGTCGCGGCGGAGACCATGGCGCCGTCTTACCGCACCCACCGCACTCACCGCGACAGGCTCAGCTCCTCGAGCAACTCGAGGTCACTCGTCGACTCCAGGTTCTCCAGCAGCTCGAGGTTCTTCACCACCTCGAGGTCCTCCGCCGACAACGCTGGCGAGGGGACCGACGCATCGGGCGCGAACGCCACGCCCCCGTCCACCGCGAGGGAGAACGCGAGCAGCAGGGGCCGAATCATGGGCGACGGCGCTCCCGAAGGCGCTCGCGCAGCTCCTGCTTCTGCTCATCGGACAACGAGCGCCACCGCTGCAGGTTCTCGCGCAGCTGCTCGCGGCGGTCGGGGTTCTCACGCAGCCAGTTCCGCAGCCGGTCGCGCATCTCGCGGCGCTGCTCCGGGTCGAGCCGGCGCACCTCGCGCACGCGCTCCCGCACCTCGGCGCGCTCCTGCGGCGACAGCTTGCGGAAGGACTCGAGGTTCTCCCGCACCCGCGCGCGCTCCTCGGGGGGCAGTTGTTTGAAGCGCTCCCAGTTGGCGCGCAGGCGCTCACGCTCTTCCTGTGGCAGCGCCTTGAAGGCCTTCATCTTCTCGCGCAGCTCCTGCTTCTTCGCCTCCGGCAGCGCGTTGAAGCGCTCGAGCGCGTCCTGCGTGGGGGCCTGCGCGAAGGCGAGGCCAGAGAACGACACACACACCAGCAGCGCCAGGGCCTTCATCGCGTCACCTCCAGGTCCTTCAGCTGCTCGATGACCTCGAGGTCCTCGGTGGACGACAGGCCGACGAGGTCGAGGTCCTCGACCAGCTCCATGTTCTGTGCGAGCAGCACCTGGTCTTCCTCCACCAGGGCGGCCACCGGCTCGTCGTTTCCGGAGAGGCCCGTGCGCACCACGAAGACGAGCAACGCCGCCGCCGCCACCGCGAAGAGGGGTACCGCGCGCTGCCACGACCAGAACCCCTTCGGCGCGTCGTCGAGCTGGTCGAGCACCGAGGCCTTGAGCTGCGACGACGTCACCGGCGCGGGCACCTTCGCCATCAAGGCCACCGTCTGCCGCAGGCGCGCCTCGAGAGCCTTCAGCTCTGGATCCACCGCGAGCTGCGCCTCGACCTGGGCGCGCTCGGCCTCGGACAGCTCTCCGTCGATGTACGCCGTCAACTCGCGCTGCCAGTTCTTCTCGCCGCTCATGCCAGACTCCTGTGGGGCAACAGCCCCTGCTGCCACGCGTCCACGTGCTGCATCACCGTCACCGTCGCGCGATGAATGAGGCTCTTCACCGCCGACTCCGTCGACTCGAGGGCCTGCGCGATGTCGCGGTACGCCATGCCCTCGAAGCGGCACATGGTGAAGGCCGCCCGCTCTCTCGCGCTCAGCTTTTCCATCGCCGACGTCACCGCCGCCTCGAGCTCCTTGCCCTCGAGCGACAGCTGGGGACTGTCCGGCGCCACCTCGACGTCGAGCGCCGCGTCCTGCTCGTCGCCCGTCATGCCCTTCGCCTCCTGCTGGCGCTTCTCGTCGAAGCGACGCAGCTCGTTGAGGCAGTGGTTGGTGGCCACGCGGTAGAGGAACGTCTTGAACTTCGCGTCGGGCGAATACCGGCTCGCCGACTTGTACAGCTTGATGAAGACGTCCTGCGCCAGCTCCTCGGCGCGCGCCGTGTTGTTCACGAAGCGCCCACAGAAGCGCACCACCCCTGCCTGGTGCCGGTCGAAGAGGGTCGAGAACGCGGCCTTGTCACCGCGCCCCACCTTCAGCATCAGCCGTGCATCGTCATCGTCGGCCAGCACGTGATGTCGAACCCGGCCCGGTGGCGAAAGTCGCGCCGCCCTGGCCTCTCGGGTGAAGGGGAAGGAATTTCAACCGGTTGAGTCGAGGAAGTCGGTCTGCGCGGCGGCGTCGAGGGGGTCTCGGCGTTCCCGGGCGCACCAGGTCAGAAAGTCGGTCAGCACGTCGAGGCCACGGTGGAGCGAGGCCAGCGTGTCGGGCCCGTCCATCTCGAACCAGACGGCGCCGTGGCCGGCCGCGAGCGGGGTGGCGGCGAGGAGCGAGAAGGCCTGCGCGAAGGCCTCGGTGCGGCGGGCGTTCTTCTGGCCGAAGAGCGACTTCTCTTTCAGCTGCCCGGCCATCATGAGGCGAATGAGACAGCTGAAGGCCTTCGCGTCGGGCACCTCGAGTTGTGGTTGCGCGGCCTCGAGGAACTCGGTGAGCGTCTTGCGGTCTGTGCGGTTCTCGACGTTGAGGAGCCGCTTGAAGGCACGCGGTTGTTTCGGGTCGGGCAACAGGTCGAGCGACTTGGTGGCCCACTGCCACCACGCGATGGTGCTGGCGTCGGGGTCGTCCTCGTCGAGGACGATGTCGAGCATCGGGCGGCGCACGGCCTTGACGCCGAGGGCTGGCGTCATGGGCGGTGGTGGCGGCGGCGGAGGACCCGAGGCCTCTTCGACGATGTCGATGTCACCGTCCGCGCCGGGCACCCACGCGCCGGGCGGGGTGAGGTCGACGGGCACGGGCGGTGGGGCGGCCTCCACCACTTCTTCGAGGTCGAAGACCTCGTCGTCGAGGGCCTCGGGCGGAGGGGACCAGCTCCCTGGAGGCGTGGTGTTGGGCGGGGGAGGCGGCGCGACGGGGTGCTGCGCGGGCGTGGCGGTGCGCGGCACTTCGCCAGAGCCCGTGCGCGCCATCAAGGTGCGGAAGCTGGGCACCTGCGGCGACTCGGCGAGCGCGGCGACCTCGTCGGCCACGTCTTCGGGCACAATGAGCTCGGGGTCGGTCTTCTCACGACCGCGGGAAATCTCGGGGAAGCCGGCCGGCGGTGTCGCGGCGTCACGCTGGGCGGCGATTTCGGCCTCGGCGAGGGCGCGTTGGCGGGCCCTACGCGCGGCCTCCTCTTCCATCATCTCGAAGAACTCGTCGAGGTAGGGCTTGAGCTCGTTCCAGAGGTGCGCGAGGCCTTCGTCGTCGCCGACGAGCTCGGCGGCCACCTCGTCCGACTGGTACGCCTCGGAGAGCAGCCCTGCGCGGCGCGCGAACTCGGCGCGTGAGGTTTCGACGAACTGCCGGGCGAGCTCGAGGTGGTACAGGCAGCGGGCGAACTCGACGCGGCGGTTGCCGGAAGGGTGGAGTCGCCCGATGGACTCCTCGAGGAGGGAGGCGTTGGTGCGACGCTCCCAGCAGTCGGTCAGCGCCTTCTTGAAGCGCTTCTGCTCGAAGGAGACGAGGAGTGCGCTGGCCGAGGCCCACAGCGGCTCGAGGCCCGGGTGGAGCGAGGCGTACTCGGCGCCGTTGCCTTCTCGCCAGAAGACGAGGAGGCGGTCGGCGACGTCGATGAGCTCATCGCGGGCCTCGGGGTCGCCGCGGCGGGCGCGGTCGAGGTCGAAGAGGGCGGTGGCGAACTGGGCGCGCGGGTCCGACGAGGTGCGCAGCGGGTGGAGCTCGTCACGCAAGCGGGGGAGATCGCCCACGGCCTCGACGCAGCGGTCGATGGACATCGCGATGTCTTCTGGGAGCTGCGCCTCTGCGTCCACGCCGCCCTAAATCCTGCCTGTGGGCGGTGGGCAGCGCCACTTCATTCCGGCGCGAGGCGGAACTCGAGGCGATTGGCCTCGAGGCTCCGCGAGCGTAACGCCCGTGCCTGCAGGGTGACGGCACGAGAGTCGGAATCGAGTGAGACGAGGCGCCCGCCCGCATGACGACGAAGCCGGTGGCGTCACCTGCCCAGCGCTGACACCTCGGCTCGGCTCCCGCGACCTCGCACGCCCCGATGCTGCCGCGTGATACGAGCGCACATGCTGACGACGCAGGCACCAACCCCGAAGGCCGTCCTGGTGGGCGTGCAACTCCAGGGCGTCTCCGACGTCGAGCACGCGGCTGATCTCGCGGAGCTCGGACGCCTCGTTCACACGCTCGGGTACGAGGTCGTCGCGACCGTCTCACAGAAGCGGGAAGGGCTCGCCTCGGGCACCGTGCTCGGCAAGGGCAAGTTGAAGGAGCTCGCGCAGCTGACCGGCGGCACCGGCGAGATTCCGTCGAGCGCGAAGGACAGGAAGTCGAGGGCGAAGGAAGCGTGGGAGGCCGAAGAGGAAGAAGCCGAAGAGGACGTCGAGCCCGCGCCGGTCGTCGACGAAGCGGCCCTGGAAGAACGCGCGACGGTGGTGGTGGTCGACCATGAGCTGTCTCCCAATCAGGCTCGCAACCTCGAGAAGGCCACCGGCGCGCAGGTGCTCGACCGCACCGGCGTCATCGTCGACATCTTTCATCGGCACGCGAAGAGCCGCGAGGCGCGCGCGCAGGTCGAGATTGCACGACTGACCTACGTCGCGCCGCGGCTGCGAGAGTCCACCGGCGGCACCGGGCGAATCAGCGCTCGAGCTCGACCGCCGAAAGATTCGCGACCGCATCGCCGAGCTGAAAGAGCAGCTCGCCACCATTCACGCCGACCAGGACCAACGGCGCTACGCCCGACGGGACCAGCTGCGCGTCGCGCTCGTCGGCTACACGAACGCCGGCAAGTCGTCGTTGATGCGCGCGCTGACCGGGAGCGAGGTGCTGGTCGCCGATCGACTCTTCGCCACGCTCGACACGACGGTTCGCGCGCTGCAGCCCGAGACGCGCCCGCGCATCCTCGTGTCCGACACCGTGGGCTTCATCAAGAAGCTGCCGCACGACCTCGTCGCGTCCTTCAAGTCGACGCTCGACGAAGCGCTCGAGGCGTCGCTGCTGTTGCTCGTCGTCGATGGCTCCGACGCCACCTGGCAGGCCCAGCTCGAGGTGACGCAGGACGTGCTCGAGGAGATCGGCGCGGGGCCAGTGCCACGGCTGATGCTCTTCAACAAGGCCGACCGCATCGACGCGGCAACGCGGAAGGAGCTCACGAGGACCCACCCTGACGCGGTGGTGCTCTCGGCGCACGACCCGGCCGACGTGGCGGCGCTCCGCCAGCGGCTCATCGACTCCTTCGAGACGTCGATGGTCGAGGGCGAGCTGCTCATTCCGTACACACGGCAGGCCGTCGTCTCCGAGGTGTACGAGAACGCGCGCGTGGTGTCGGAGACGTTCGACGAAGCAGGCCGGAAGATGGTGGTGCGCGCGTTGCCCGGAGCGATGGCGCGGCTCACCCGGCTCGTCAGCGAAACCTGAGTTCACGCGAACGGCAGCATCGCGCCTGCGACGGGCTTCGTCAGGGCGACGGCGCGCTCACGGCAGGACGACGATGGTGTCGCGCACCTCGAGCGCCACCCACAGCGCTTCGAGGTCCACGTTCTCGAGCGCCATGCAGCCGAGCGTCCAGTCCGAGGTGGAACCTGAGCCGTGGAGCATGATCCACGAGCCCAGCTGGGTGGTCTGCGGCGGCGCCTGGCAAGCGGCGAGCGCGGAGTCGATGGCGTTCTTCTGCGCCTGGGTGATGAGCCCGGCCGAGAGCCCGCGCACGGCGTCCTGCTCGTCGGGGTACGTGACCAGCAGCGACTTGTAATAGCTGGAGTTGGGGTTCTTGAGCCCGACGAAGAAGACACCTTCGGGCGTTTTGCCGTCGCCCTCCTGCTGCTTGTCACCAGTGGGCGCGAAGCCGAGGCCCATGCGGTAGTTCTGCACCAGCATGCCGTTGCGGCAGAGCGCCACGTTGCGCGCGCTCTTGCGGGCCACCACGTAGTCGTCACGGACCGTGTCGCAGCGGTGAAGTCCACTGCCGCCGTTGCCCCACGTCGTCGCGCAGTCGCCGGCGCCGACCGCGGGGTTCCAGCTTCCGCCGCCGGTCATCGTCGGGCCCGGCAGGCACACGCCGTACTGGGGGTTGCAGACGTAGCCCTCGTTCTGCCGGCACTGCGTCGAGCTCGTGCACGTCGGGAAACACGTCGTCTGGCCGTTGCCGATGCCGAAGCACGCCGAGCCGGCCGGACAGCCGGTGAAGTCGCACATCGCCTTCGAGCACATGCCGCCTGAAGTCCCGAGACAGACGTTGTGCGCGCACGAGGACGAGGTGCTGCACGCCTGTCCGATGTCGTTCGAAGGCGCCGGCTCGCCAGGCCACCGCTGGCCGGGCTGGGGCAGGCACACCTTGAAGGTGCGGGCGCTCTGGTTGTACCGCTGACGGGTGACGCACGCGTAGCCAGGCCGGCACCCGGTGGGAGAGAGCGTGAAGTCGCACTCCGCCGCGCACGTGGGCGTGCCGTTCGCGTTGATGCAGCGGGTGGTGGTGATGCGATTGGTGCCGCCGAGCGGGCTCGCGTCTGGACAGACGGAGGTCGAGCCCGAGAGCGTGCAGGCCTGCGTGCAGAAGCCTCCGGGGAAACCGTTGGTCTCGCAGCGCGCGGTGGCGGTGAACGCGGGGTCGTTGCAGCTCGCGGCGCTGCTGCACGTGCCGCCGATCCACCCGGTATTCAACTCGACGCCCATCGTCGTGCCGCCGCCCGTCGCGGAGCCGCCCGCCGTCGCGGAGCCACCTGCCGTCGCGGAGCCACCTGCCGTCGCGGAGCCACCTGCCGTCGCGGAGCCGCCGGCCATCGCAGAGCCGCCCGCCATCGCAGAGCCGCCCGCCATCGCGGAGCCGCCGGCCGCCGCGCCTCCACCCGTGCCGGCGGCGCCACCGCCGGTGCTCATCACCACATCAGGGGCGCCGCACGAAGCGGACAAGACCAGGGACCACCACGCCAGGGTTCGCAGCATTGGCGCCCGATAGGGGAACTCGTCCGCACCCGTCAACACGCGCCCTCGGAGAGGACGCTGCCCGCACGTCTCCGTCATCGGTGCCGTGAGGACCCGGCCCCTCACGGCCGGGTGACGCCGGGCCGGTACCGCGGGGGCACCGTCGACAGATCGTCGGTGACGTGGACGACGCCGGCAGCATCGATGTACGCGAGGCGAGCGGCCTCGAGGCTCCGCGAGCGATCTGTTGCTCCGGGACGCCCCCTTGAAAGCACCTGGAAACGTGATTGCCTGGCCTGCATGACTTCGGTGCTCAATCTACCCGGCCAGCCCCGAATGCTGGACGTCGTGCGGGCCGGACTCGAGTGGGCACACCACGCCCAGTTCGCCATCTCGTTCACGAGGTGTAGTGGCCTCGGCTTGCTCGTCGAGCCCCTGCGCGAGGCCGTCCAGCGCAACGCCAGGGTGCAGGTGCTGACGTCGACGTATCAGTGTGTCACGCAACCCGAAGCGCTCTCGGCGTTGCTCCGACTCGACGGCGTGGAGTCGTGGCTGCAAGACGGACCCACGGGCTTTCACGCGAAGTTCTGGATGTTCGACGCGGGAACGAGAGCCGAGGCGTGGGCGGGCTCTTCGAACCTGTCGAAGGGCGGACTGGCGAGCAACCTCGAGTGGAATCTGGTCACGACCGACACGACGACACTCACGACGACCCGGCACCAGTTTGGCCAGCTGCTCGCCCGCCCCGACGTGCGTCGACTCACGCCGGAGCTCGTCGAGCGCTACGCCCTTCGGTACGACGCGCAGCCGGAACAGCGCCTTCCTCTGCTGGCAGACGCCCCCGCAGCCCTCGGTCTCAAGGTGCCCAACTCCGCGCAACGAGAAGCGCTCGAACAACTTCGCGCGTCGCGGGCACGCGGCCTCAAGCGCGCCGCCGTCATCGCCGCCACGGGGGTCGGCAAGACGTATCTGGCGGCCTTCGATGCGCAGCAGATGAACGCGAAGTCCGTCCTCTTCGTGTCGCATCGCAAGGAGCACCTCACACAAGCCCGGCGTACCTTCGACTCGATCCTCACCGGCGAGCTCGAGTTTCACACCGTGCAGAGCCTGCGGAATCGGCCGGAGCTCCTCACGCGACGGTGGGACGTGCTGGTCATCGACGAGTTCCACCACGTCGAGGCCGCATCGTACGAGCCGCTGCGCAAGATCCGTGACAACGGCCACACCTTCGTCCTCGGCCTGACCGCGACCCCAGAGCGGCAAGACGGCCGGGACGTGCTGGCATGGTGCGACTGGAACATCGCCTACGAAGTCCGGCTCCCCGAAGCGATCGAACGAAAGTGGCTCCTTCCGTTTCACTACTTCGCGGTCGCCGACCAGACGATCGACTTCATCAAGCTGAATTGGAAGCAGGGGGTGACCGAGGCGCACGAGAAGGAGTTGAGCATTCCCGAGCGGGTGAAGCTGATTCGAGACAACGCGCTCCAGTATGGCTTCGACGGCCCCAAGCGAGCCACGGTTGGCTTCTGCGCCGGCCTCATTCACGCCGAATACATGGCGACCGAGTTCCAGCGTCTTGGCGAACACGCCATCTTCCTGCGAGGGAGCGACAGCATCGAGCAGCGCGAGGCCGCCTACCGACGACTGGGTGACCCGGCCGACCCGCTCGAGTGGCTCTTCGTCGCCGACCTCCTGAACGAAGGGGTCGACATTCCTGCGATCAACAGCTTGCTGTTCCTGCGCCCCACGGAGTCACCAACCATCTTTCTTCAGCAGTTGGGCCGCGGGCTCCGGCTCACACCAGGCTGCGAGGTGCTGACGGTGCTCGACTTCGTGGGTCATCACGATCGTGCATGGCTGGCGCTGCAGGCGATTCACGGCGTCAACAACACCGGCCCGCAGGTGCGAATCGGGAACGAAGTGGTCCGGCCTCCCGCGGGCTGCGAAGTGGTGTTGCAGCGACGAACGATCGAAATGCTCGCCAAGATTCGACGGCACACCTCCAGGCGCGAGTGGTGCTCCGACACCTATCGGGAAGTCCGCGAGGAGCTTGGGCGTGCGCCCCTCCCGGTCGACTTCTGGGGCCGGGAGGGGGCTCCTTCCCCAAGCGACTTCCGATCGGCCTTCACGGACTGGTTGGGGTGCCAGGCGGCTCATGACGACCTACCAGACTGGGCGATGAAGCTGGGCGAGCGAGAGCCGGCGCGAAAGTTCCTCGCTGCCGTCGAGGGGGACTGGCAGGCCCAACGGGTGACTCCCTACGCGGTCATCTGGGGTCTGTCAGGAGGCGCGACCTCGCTCGATGCGGCGTACGAGCGGTTCTTCGAGGCCTTTCCGCAGTGGGAACGAGAGCGAAGCCCCGAGGCCATCGAATCGGCGCTTGGCACCTTCGAGAAGAAGCTCCCCGGGCTCGTGACCCGAAGTGGCATTTCAGCGGCCGTCTCGAAGGCGATTCCGAAGAACGAGCTGCGATGCCAGGTCGAGGGGCGGATCCTCCCGACGATCAACAGAGCCTGGGAAGAGCGGCATGGCGGTGTCCTCCGAACACCCGAGGACCTCCAGCTTCACAAGCGCTACCGACGCGCCGAGATCATCAGGCACTTCGGCGTTCACTTCGACCCTGCGAAGCACAACAAGGGCGTCACCCGGTTCGGTCAGCACGTCGTGCTCATCTTCAAGCTCGACACGAGCGGCGCCATCGCGCGGCACCAGTACTCGAATGCCATCACGTCAGAGCGCCGGGTGAAGTGGGCGAGCCAGAACGAGATGCGTCGAGACAACGAGGCGGGAAAACGCATCACGGAGCACGTCCAGCGAGGGTCTTCGATTCACCTGTTCGTCCAGGAGCGTTCACACGTCGAGGCCATCTATCTGGGACTCGGCACGTGCGTCGGCGTTCGCGGTGATGCGCCGATGAGTGTCGACTTCGAACTCGGCACTGCCGTTCCTCCCAGCCTCGACCCGGGCAAGCCCGGGAAGTGAAGCGCTTCTCGTGCGACGGTGCTGGCCGGCCGGATCGCGACCGAGCTCGTGTCAGACCCCTGGTGTAGAAGGGTGTCGGATACCAAACAGTGCTGTTTCAGGAGTGCGTTGACCTTGTCCTCACGAGTGGTTCGGCCGGTTCCAACCGCTGATTCGAGCCGGCGAATGAAGGCCGTTCGTCGATCGGGAACGGGACCCGAGACGGCCGTAGCCGATGCCCTTCGGGGCGCTGGCGTTCGATTCCGCCGCAACACACGAGCGCTCCCGGGTTCGCCCGACCTTTCCAACGCCCGTAGACGAGTCGCCATCTTCGTGCACGGTTGCTACTGGCACCACCATTCGGGCTGCAGGTATGCGACCGTCCCGAAGCGCAACCGACGGTTCTGGTTGGCGAAGATGGCTGCCAACAAGCTACGGGATCGGAAGAAGGCCAGTGAGCTCAGGCGCCTGGGGTTTCGGGTGATCACGGTTTGGGAGTGCGAGACTCGCCGCCCGGGGTTCGCAGGGCGGTTCGTGCAGCGACTCGAGGGGCGGAAATGACGAACAAGGCAAATGTGGTTGGCGTGAAGGTGCCTCAGATCACCGTCGACGGTGCGTGTTTGAAGGCGACGCTCGACAACCTGAAGGAGGGTGGTGCCGCCAAGCCGATGCCCGAAGACGCGTTGGTGAAAGTGAGAGCCGATGCGATCGGTCTCCTCGAAAAGGTGGTCACCGTCTATACCGGTGAGGTCGCTCCGGGCGAGGTTGGAGCCAGCGCAAGCCACCGGGCGTCGCCGAAACCCCCAAGCAAGCGAGCCCCGACAGGCCTTCTCTATGGCCGCGTTCAGAGCGGCAAGACCGTCGCGATGATCACCTTCGCCGCGGCGGCGATCGACAACGGCTTCAAGGTCATCGTCGTTCTCACCTCGGACAACGTGAAGCTGGTCAGCCAGACGGCAGAGCGCTTCGCGGCACTCGACGGGGCGCTGATTCGCAACTCGAACAACGCCGAGCAGTGGGAAGGCGACGCCGAGCACATCAAGGACCACATCGCGCAGTGCGGTGTCGTGTTCATTTGCACCAAGAACCAGCAGCGACTCACCGCGCTCGTCGACTTCCTCGCAAGTGTCGGTGCTGGCGACTACCCGGCGCTGGTCTTGGACGACGAAGCCGACCAGGCGACCCTGGATACGACGGTCGCCGCGCGAAAGGCCGGTCGCAAACCGCAGACGGAGCGAAGCGTGATTCACGAGATCACGGTCAATTCGGCGACCGGCCACTCGATTCGCCAGACGTTGCGGCACCACGTCTTCGTTCAGGTGACCGCGACGCCGTACGCGCTCTTGCTCCAGAACGTCGACACGGAGCTTCGCCCAAGCTTCACCCATCTGATCGAACCCGGCGTTGGCTACACCGGAGGCGAGGCGTTCTTCGATGCCCGCTTCGTGGAGCAGGGCGTTCCGCCGCTCTTCTTCGTCCCCGAGGAAGAGTCGTCGCAATTCGAGAAGCAGAAGCTCGACCACCCCCCTGTCGGCCTCCAGAACGCAATCGCGTTCTTCCTGGTGGCTTCAGGTGCGCAGGCCATTCTCGACCCCGCAGCCAAGGCGAGCAGTCAGAACTTTCTCTGTCACACGAGTCAGAAGACGTCGGAGCATCTGAAGCTTGCCGAGCTCATTCGCTCCCACCTCACGAAGATCTCTGCCGAGCTCAAGGCAGGTGGCCACTCCGAGACGATGATGAGGTTGCAGGCCGGCTACGACGAACTCGCGAAGACGTTGCCCAATCGGCCGCCTCTCGAAGCAATCATCGAACGCATCAAAGCGCGCCTGCCACGCCGCGAGGTTCCGGTCGTCAACTCCATGAACGGGGGCGTCGAGTTCGGTCGGGAGCTGAACTTCATCGTCGGCGGCAACATTCTCGGACGAGGGCTGACGATCGAGAACCTCCTCGTCACCTACTATCTGCGCCGCGCCAAGATCTCGCAGATGGACACGGTGCTGCAGCACGCACGCATGTACGGCTACCGGAAGTCGCTCATGCCCTACACCCGTGTGTTCCTGCCGGAGGATCTCGCGGCCCGATTCCACTTCATCCATACCGCCGAGACGAATCTGCGACGACAACTGAGCCAGGAGGGCGCTCTTTCTCGAATCACCGTGGAGACGATGGCGAGCCTGCGCGCGACGCGTCTCAACGTCCTCGATACGAGCAATCTCGCCGCGTACGAACCCGGCCAGCACATTTATCCTGGCGCCCCAGCCCTCGACCCGAAGTCGCTGGCGAGGACGAAGGACATCGAGAAGGCTCTCAAAGAACAGTTTGGTGACGACCTGCAGTCAGTCAAGTTCGAGCCCGTCGAACCTGATGTATTCATCAGGCTCCTGCACCTGATGCCTTACCCAGAGGAATACGCAGAGAACTGGGACCCGGCGATGTTCGAGAAGGTCCTCGACCGCGTCAGGAATCACTGGAAGAAGGGCTACATCTTCTACAGAACGATGAACCGCGGGAAGCGCTCGAAGGTGTTCGCCACGGGTGCCTTTGCGGGTGAGGAACTGGCGGAGGCGCGTTCTCAGCCTGGACCCGTTCTGGCCTGCTTCAGGGACGATGGGACCCACCTCGCGGGTGGTCGACAGTTCTTCTACCCGTCGTTCGTCTTCCCCTCGAAGATGCCAACCCAGGTCTACAACCTCTCCTCCGAATGAAACGATCGAAGCAGGACCTTCGCGGAGCGCTGGAGAAGCTGAAGCCGGGTCGTAACGACTTCCAGATTGCGTCCAAGGTCGGGGCTGGCTTCGTCGCCCGGACTCGGTCCGGCGGTGTCGCATGGCTGGTGCCTCTCGACGAGGTTCCGCAGTCGCCTGGCCGACGAGCAGGCGGCTTCGTGCTCGCACCCAACGAGCAGGTCGCGTTCGACTTCGAAGGTCGCAAGTGGAGGTCGCCGGCGGCGGTCTGGGAATCGACCGACTCCGCCCTTCTCGAGACGTTCCTCGTACTGCTCGAGGACGCGGCCACTCGGCTCGGACCAAACACGAATTGGCAGGCGGTCGTCGGCTTCGTGGACGAATGGCAGAATCTGCTGTCGCGGCGCGCACCACTTTCGGCCGAGCAGCAATTGGGTCTGTGGGGCGAACTGGTCGTGCTCACGTCGGCTCTCGACCCGGATGAATTGCTTGCCGCATGGAATGGCCCCGATGGTGGCGCAGTCGACTACTTCGTCGACGGGATTGGTCTCGAAGTGAAGACTTCACGAAAACGGCACACTCACCATGTTTCGCTCAGTCAGGTCGACGAGCCAGTCGGTGCGCGCGAAGCGTTCACGCTCTCGTTCTGGGTCAACGCAGATCCGGTTGCGGGCCGTTCGCTGATGGAGTTGGTGGATTCGATCATGGCTCGGGTCGCGGACAAGACGTTGTTTCTGAAGCAACTGAGCAAGCTCGGCTTCGCGCTCGCGGACCGAGAGGCGTATCGGGCGACTCGCTATGTCGAACTCGGGCCTCCGCTGATGCTCCGAAGCGAGGACATCGCGCGGGTCGAGAACACGAATCCCGCGATCTCGCAGATCAGGTACGTGGTGACGCTGGACCAGACAGCTGCGCTCTCGTCGGCTGAGCGCGCGCGGGTGTGCAAGAGGTTTGGAATCGAGCTTCAGGCCGAGCAACTGGGTGAAGGAGGAACACGATGAGGTTGGCACCGATTCTTGCGGCGCTTCCCGAGGAGCGCCTGCTGCGGATCTCGCAGGAACACATCAGGACCGACGAGCGCCTTTCGCAGGCACAGCTCTGCAATCACCTCGAGTCGGCGATCAAGAGTTCCCGGTTCCTGGCGGACTTCATCATCAACCGTTCGCCACCGACGTTCTCGCTCCTGTCGATGCTGCTCGAGAGCCCGGACTTCTCGATGAGTGCTTCCGAGCTGAAGGCGAGGGCGCTCGCCGAAACGGAGAAGGTCTGCGCACAACTCGACGCTGGCGAGATTCTGGGGCGCGACGACACGCTTCGCATGTACCGCCGGCTGCTCTACGAGGCCCGCCGGACCGATGCGGACATCAACACGTCAGAGGCAGCAATCCTTGCCGTGTACCGGTCAGAGCAGGACATCTCGCTGGTTTCGCACTTCCTCGTCGAGCACCACAGCGACCTTCGCGAGTTCTGGAAGAGGGAAGGCGCCTATGAACACGAACTGGGCGCGCTCCTGACCGCTGGCGTGCTCTTCGACAAGGAAGACAGAATCCTGCTCCCCGAAGATCTCGTCGCAGGGGTGGCGAACGCACTCGGTCTCGACATGACTGCGGAAGCAACCAAACGCCTTCTCGAGCAGGTCTCGTCAGCGGAGATGCTTCAGATACTCGAGAAGGCCGGCGCGCGGACGTCTGGCAGCAAGGCCGAGAGGGCCACTCGGATTCTGGATGAGCACATTCAGGCGCGCGAAATCCTCGAACAGGTCGGCATCGGCGAGCTGCGAGACATCTGCAAGAGCACCGGCGTCGCTTCGTCTGGGCTCAAGGAAGTGCTCATCGAGCGCATCGTTCGGCACTTCGCGACTGGGAGCGACCTCGTGGTCGAGGAGGACCCGCCTCCGCCGCTGAAGGAACCGCGTCGACTCGACGAGCAGCAGTTCGGGTTGCTCTTCGGCACGCTCAAGAACCAGGAGCTGGTGGACATTCTTCGCCGACGTGACGGCCTGCGGCAGTCCGGTTCCAAGGACCAGCGAATCGCGACACTCTGGGCCGCGCACATCAGCGAAGTGAACTTGCTCAGCGACTTGATGAACCGGGACCTCGAGGACGTGCTCAATCGTATCGGCCTCAAGCTCGCTGGCTCGAAGCCGGAACGGATCGAACGGCTCATGAATCACTTCGGGGGACAGGCGAGTCCCGAGGGTGGAGCCGTGCCGACGACGCTGCAGCAGCCGGTGATTTCGGACGCGGCGATCGCGCTGGCCCAGAAGAGCTTTCGCGACCATGCTTCCTCGAACCAGCAAGCGCTGCAGGATTGGCTCGAGACCGCCCTCGACGCCCCCGACCTCGTGCGGTGCTACGCGACCGAGGTTTCCAACCCGACGCAGCAGCTCAAGAACAAGCTCTCCCAGGCCGCCGCCGCGAAGAACGGTCTGTTGGTCCTGACGCTCGCGGACGCCGACGCCCTCGCGAAGACCGAGCAGGCACTTGCGGAGCGCTGGGTGACCAACGACGAGTGGTCCAAGAGCGTCGCGTGCGTCGCTCTGGCTCAGCCGCCCGGGACTCCCGTGATCGAAGTACTCATCGAACGGGCCCACTCGCCGGTGGCCAACCGCCTCAGAGAACGGGTGTTTCCGGCGGCGAGGTCCGTCTTCGTGGGGCGGCCCGCGATCACCTGCGGCGCCTGCGCGACCGAGTTGCCGTCTGGTGCCCGCTTCTGCCCGAGCTGCGGTACGCCGGTGGCGGCTCAAGCATCGGCTGCCAATGTTAGCCCTAGAGAGTAGGAAGGTCACGCATGGGTCAATCATCGTTCACCGTTGCTGGCCTCTTCGCTGGAATCGGCGGTCTCGAACTCGGCCTTCATCAGGCCGGACACAAGACGGCGATGCTCTGCGAGATCGACGAGCACGCCTCGACGGTTCTGAAGAACCGCTTCCCCGGCGTGCCACTGCGTCGCGATGTTCGCGAGGTCGTGTCGTTGCCGAAAGTCGACGTCGTGACTGCCGGCTTTCCCTGCCAGGACTTGAGTCAGGCTGGTCGGACCGCAGGCATCCGAGGCAAGCGCTCCGGGCTTGTTGGTGAGGTCTTCCGGCTCGTCACGAAGGCCAAGCCGAAGTGGCTCCTTCTGGAGAACGTGCCCTTCATGCTGTCGCTCGACAAGGGCGCGGCGATGAAGTTTCTGGTCGACGAGATCGAGGAGCTTGGATACCGCTGGGCCTATCGCGTGGTCGACTCGCGTTCGTTCGGCCTTCCGCAGCGACGTCGTCGCGTTCTCTTCCTCGCTTCGCAAACCGAAGACCCAGCTTCGGTCTTGTTCTCGGACGAGGCGGGCGAACCAGAGCAAGTCGAACGCAAGGAGATTGCTCACGGGTTCTATTGGACTGAGGGTTCGACTGGCTTGGGTTGGGCTATCGACGCAGTGCCGACGCTCAAGAGCGGCTCGACTCTCGGCATCCCTTCTCCACCGGCGATCTGGATGCCGGACGGCCGGATTGTCACCCCAGAGATTCGGGATGCAGAGCGGCTTCAGGGCTTCGAAGAGAACTGGACTGAGAATTGGGCGGAGACGCCAAGCAAGCGTGCCGGCCCTCGCTGGAAGATGGTCGGCAACGCGGTCAGCGTTCCGGTCGCTCAGTGGGTCGGGGCTCGGCTCGCGAAGGGCGGCACCAGCGTCGAGCCTGGACCCTCGATTGCCTCTATCGGTCGCTGGCCGAAGGCCGCCATGGGCGAAAAAGGATATCGATTCGGCGTCGACCGAAGTGAGTGGCCCAAGCAAGTCAAGCGCCCGCCCTTGGCGTCTTTCCTCCGCCACACGGGCCAGCCGCTCTCAGCGAAGGCGACCGCAGGCTTTCTGAGCCGCGCCAAGGCGAGCAGCCTCAGGTTTCAGCCTGGGTTTCTGGCAGCGGTGGAAGCACACCTCACTCAGTTGTCACGGTGATGCTTTCTTCACTTTGAGGCATCGCCTCGATTGAATGTACAAACCGATATTGTCAAGGTTGCCCTTCAATTAGGCGAGCACACCTACCATGATTTCGTTGAGTTGGTCGGCTTGCGTCCAAGCGCGCGTGTTCAAGCGAGAGACTCACCGGTGCGTCCCTACTGCAACGCGCGGGTGAGGAAGTCCGTCACGAGCGGGCCCATCAGCCGGTTCGTCGCGTCGTCGACCTCCGCCGTGCCTCCATACGCGCTGCGCGGATTGCTCGTGCCTCGGTCGATGAGGTCGGCCAGCGGGAAGCCGATGCGCGAGAGGTTGATGGAATGCCCCGCACCCGGGAAGCAGCGGTACTCATCACCCCAGGTCGTCACGTGGCCCGCGTCGGCCAGTCGCGCGAAGGCCGGCGCGGAGAGCAGACACGACGGCCAGACCTGATCATCCCCCGAGCCGAGGATCAGCACCGGCCCCGCGATGCGTTCGACCCGCGTGATGACGAGCGGCAAGAACCCGGCGTCGGCGGCGCTCTCGTACCCGCGACGGAAGAACGGCTCGCCCGACGAGGCGGTGATGCCCGAGTCGCGGGTGAAGGTGGTGTTCCCTCCGGTGGGCCAGGGGAGGAACGGCACGTCGCCTCCATCGAGCGTCCACGTCGGCGCGGTCGAACTCCCTGGCGCGGCCCACGCGAAGCTGCTGCCGACGTACGACACGACGGCCTGAATGTCGGTGGGGAACGACGCGCCCGCGAGCAGCGCCGCTTCTCCGCCACGGGAGACGCCGAGCACCGCAATCTTCTGCGTCCGCACGTCAGGCAACGTCCGCACTCGCTGCACCGCGCGCTGGAACGTCTCGAGCGGAATGCGGTTCATGCCCCCGGGCTTGCCGGGCACGTTCCAGTACGCGATGGCCAGCACCGCGAAGCCGTCACGCACCAACCCGGAGCCCGTCAGCGCACCGCCGCCGAGCCCGCCCTCGGAGCCTCCGAACACGACGACCGTGGGAAACGGCCCGACCCCGGGCGGCCGGTAGAAGTCAGCGTAGAGCCCTGTGGCGGTGGTCTCCCGGAAGGTGGAGACGGTGGTGCCGGGCGGGAGCACCTCGCGCGGGATGAGCGTGGTGATGGGGGCTCCGCCGTCGTAGCGGCCCGTGATGAAGAGCGTGTGCGAGGTGGGGCTCGAGAGCCCGCCGTTGCTCGAGGTGAAGAAGAGCGCGTCGGGTTTCACTCCAGTCCACGCCCCCGAGACGGGCGCATCGGTGGCGGTGGAGACGAGGCCCTGCACGCCGCTGCGAAAGGTGGCGCGGGTGACGAAGCCCCCGTCGAGGCGGAACTCGAGCTCGACGTCGCGGCACGGGGGCAGGTCGACGACGCGCACGTCGAGGCGGTCCCGGGTGTTGAGGGCCGAAGGCAGCGCGCCACCATCGAGCAACGTCACCACGAGGTGCGGGGCCCAGGGACCGGGCGCTGCGCACGAAAGCCCCGCATCGGCCTGGCCCGCGTCGGAGAGCGCGCCGGCATCGATATTCGCGCCACCGTCGAAGACCAAACCGGCATCGCGTGGCGTCCCGGCGTCGAGAGGCCCTCCATCGAAGGCCGTGCCTGCGTCCGGGTTCGAGCCCGCATCCACGACGGACCCTGCGTCGAAGGGTCCTCCATCGAAGGACGAGCCTGCGTCCGGAGAGCCAGCATCCAGGTCCGGACCGGCGTCGGCGCGAGTCCCCGCATCAAGCGTGACTCCCGCGTCGTCGATGAAGCCACCATCGAGGGTCCCTCCGGCATCGGGCCTTGCGCCGCCGTCGCGCTCCCTCCCCTCCCCTCCATCAACTCCCGCGTCCAGCGCCGCCGGCCCTCCACACGCCGCGATGACGGCGGTCACGAGCCCGGCGCTGAGGAGTCGTCCCTGCATGGTGGCCACACCTTCGCGCAGAATCACCCGAAGATCCGCCTGTCACCCTCGCTCCACCCCAGGCACACCTGCTTGATGCACGAGGGCGGCGCGCTGCCGGGGAAGCACGGGTCGACCCGAACGCTCACCACCCGCAGCTCCGAGAAGAGCGAGTCCTTCTCCTTCCCTCGCTCCGGCAGCGGGACACTCTTCATCGACGGAGCCCAGGCGCTCATGCGCGGCCAGAAGCTGCTCCCGCGTCAGCGTGAATCCCTCCCCGAGAACCGCGGACGAGCCCAATTCGAGCCCGCATCAGCTCCGCGTGACGCTCTCGGAGCCAGCGCCCTCCATCCGCCACCTTCTCGCGAGGCACGCGCCCGTCTCGAGCCGCGGATCCGCCCAGGCACCTCCGCGTGACTTGCGCGCGGCTCCACACCTCGGGCAAACCGCCTGCATGCCGTCCCGGTTCGGCGCTTCATCGGTTTGCCTCGCGCTCGTCGTGAGCGTGGCCGCGTGTGCGCCCGCTCCGGAGTCGTGCGAGCGCGGCCAGTCCTACACCTGCTATCCGGGCCCCGCGGGCACGTCGGGCGTCGGCCAGTGCAAGGCGGGCCAGGCGGTGTGTTCGAGCGCAGGTCGACTGGGCGTCTGCGCCGACGCCATCGTCCCCGAGCCCGAGCTCTGCAACGGCGAAGACGACGACTGCGACGGCGAGACGGACGAAGGCGTCACCAACGCATGCGGTGGCTGCGCGATGCTCGAGTTCGCGCCGGGCACCCGCTGCGAGCCCTGCGGCACGTGGGTCTGCGCCGGACGGGAAGCGGTCCAGTGCAGCAGCCGACGCCCCAACAACTGCGGGGTGTGTGACGCGCCCGACGTCGGCGGCCTCAACCAGCCCTGCGTGGGCAGCAACGGGTGCTCCGGCACCACCATCTGCCCGACCGACGGCGGCGCCCAGGCGGGCTGTCTGGGCGCTCCGAAGAACAACTGCGGGGTGTGCAACCGGCCCGACGTGACGGACCTCGGGGCCACCTGCATGGCCGGTGGTTGCGCGGGAATGCTCGTCTGCGCCACCAGCGGCGCCGCGTCCTTCTGCGGAGGCCCCAATCGCAACAACTGCGGCGCCTGTGGGCAGGGCGACGTCACCGGCCTCAACCAACGCTGCACGCTCACCACGGGCACCGGCTGTGGCGTGACGGCGTGTGACTCCACCGGCACGGGCACC
>JBILEB010000129.1:0-20655 GCA_044352295.1 Myxococcaceae bacterium | reverse complement strand
GGGCGAGGCGGGGGGCTTGTCAGGCCGGCCCGTCTTCCAACGCTCCACGGAGGTGCTCAAGCGGGCGTTCCGGCGCGCCGAGGGCCGGCTGCCGCTCATCGGCGTCGGTGGCGTGTTCGATGGAGACGATGCCTTCGCGAAGATCGCCGCCGGCGCCAGCCTGGTGCAGCTCTACACGGGCTTCATCTACGGCGGCCCCTCGCTGCCTCGGCGCATCCTCGACCGGCTCGAAGCCCGCCTCGCGGAGTCCGGGTTGACCCGGCTGGCTGATGCGGTCGGTCGCGACGTCGGTTGATCCTCACCAGCGACTCGCACACCCGATGATTCAGGGGACGTCGATGGACGCGGTGAAGCGCCCCGGGCGCAGTGCCGCGAGAAGCTGGCGCTGACGTTCGTTCAGCTGGTTGGCCGTCATCGCGACCCGCGGCGAATGACCCCATACCGGCCCGGGCCAGGCGGCGTCGTTCAGCCTTCGCCCGACGACGTGGAGGTGGAGCTGGCGCACGACGTTTCCGAGCGCACCGACGTTCACCTTGTCCACCGAGAAGCCCACCTGCAGCGCCTCGACGACCGCATTGGTTTCCGCCTCCAGCTGCGCGCGTTGAGCGCTCGTCAGGTGGGTGAGCTCTTCGACTGCACTCACCCTCGGCACCAGCAGACACCAGGGATAGCGCGCGTCGTTCATCAGCCGGAGCTGACACAAGGCCCCGTCCGCGACCCACGTGGAGTCCGCTTCGAGCCGTGCATCGAGGGAGAACGGCGCTGCCGCGCGAAGGGTTCGCAACAGCTCGCGCCCCTGCGGCCAGTGACCGAGCCCCGACTCGGCGTTCACGTGCCCACGCGGTCCAAGCTCGACGAGCTGGCTGCCCCATGTCGCTGCCCAGGCCGCGGCCCGCGCGGGTGGAAGAAAGGGATCGTCTGCGCTGGAGATGAGCGCCGACGGCCACGGGAGGCGTGTCATGGGAGGCGGCCAGAACGAGGCCATCGATGACGCCGCTTCTGGCGAAAGACCGGACTCGAGCGCAGGAGGTGCCACCAGCAGCGCCCCCACGACGTGTCGCGCCGACGCCAGCCGCTGGGCGTGCACCGCAAGCAACGCCCCGAGGCTGTGACCGACCAGCACCGTCGGGAGGCCTTCCCCGAGCGCCGTGTCGAGCGCCGACAGCCAGGCGCCCAGCGTTGGCGCCTCGAAGGACTGCTGCCGGACGCGGACGATGCGCGCGTCGAGGGCCTCCCACGCCGACTGCCAGTGGCCGGGCCCCGAGTCCCTCCAGCCCGGCAGGCTCAAGACCCTCGCGGTCATCCGATGACGGGCTGCCCCGCGATGGGCAGCGCCACCACCTTCTTCGCGTCGACCCGCCCGTCTTCCACCCAGCGGCGCCCGACGTCGTCGAGCAGCATCGCCAGCGACCGGGTCACCATGGGCTCGAGCTCAGACGTGCCCTCGGCGAGCTTCTGCGAGAGCACCTCGACCGCCCGACGCCCGGCCGACGGACGCAGCACTGCCTGCCGGTTCTGCTCATCGAACAGCCGCGTGACGAGCTCCTGCAGGCTCAACTGGGGGAACGGGGCGACGTCGACGACCCCGTCCACCTCGGCGCGGGCCACCACCGCGAGGAACAGCCGCTGTGGCGTCAGCTCCGACAGCTTCACCCCGAAGCGCGCGATGACCTCCGCGGGAGACGGCCCCAACAACGCGCCAAAGATTGCCCGTTGGGCCTTGACGCGGGCGATCAGCCCATCGACCTCGGCCAGCTCCTTGCGCGAGCGGAACGTCACCGGCTCGGCCCCAGGTACCTTGAGCGCCTTGAGCGGCCGCCGACGCATCAACGCCTGCAGCGCCGCCGTCTCGTCCTCCATCACCAGCCAGGTGTCGGCGAAGCGACTGCCGGCCTCGCGGGAGAGCCGCTCGACCTGCCGCTTCACCTTGAGCGTCAGCGAGAAGCCGAGCTGGAAGATCTCCTTGAGCGGTCTTGCGCGCACCACCGTCGCTGCCGCTTCCGGGTCGCCGCCGGTCAACAGCTCGAGCCCCAGCTCGAGCGTGTCTCGCGCCTGCTCGCTCAGCCGGCGCAGCGCGGGCGGATCGCCCGGCTCGGCCCCCTCGGCCACCAGCACGCAGTTCACCAGGTAACGCACCTCGCCCTCGAGGTTCTGCCGCTCGACGACGTCCAGGCCCTTGAACATCGCGGCCACGTAGTCGACGCGCTCGGTGGTGCGCGCCAGGCCCGGCGCCTGAACCACCGGCGCCACCTTGTCGGGATCGCTCCAGGCGAACACCTTGAGCGCCTCCTCGAGCAGCGGGAAGCCCAGGTCCTGCAGGCGCGCCTGGCGGAACTGGTGCGCGGCCTCCTCGAGCTCCGTCGGCATCTCCCAGCGCACCGCCTCGAGAAAGCGCGTCAGCTCGAAGGGGTTGTGCGCCATCAGATCCTTCACCACCTGGCGCATCGCGTGCTCGTCCACGCCGTCGGTGACGAGCTCGACCAGGAACTGGCCTTCCGGCGTCTCGACGGTGATGCCCTCGGTGTCGACGTCGGGATCCTCCTGCACGTCGTGAATGCGGGTGAGCCGCTTGAACATCAGCTCGAGCACCTCGAGGTCGAGCTTCTGGAGCTTCCTGAGGTACTCCTCGTCGTCGTCGCCCCGCGCGGCCCGAAGCCAATGCAACACCTCGAGCACGTCGACGCGATCCTTCTGCCAGGCCGCGAGGTCGATGTAGGTGCGGAACTGATCGGGCGTGGAGAGCTGGACGATCTCGGTCGAGTCCGCGAGCCCGACGTCGATGATCGCCGAGTACACCTCTTCGGCGGGGATGCTGCGCACCAGCGCGCGCCCATCGACCTCTTCCAGCATCGCGTCGAGCTTCTTCTTCGGCGCCAGCTCAGTCAGGCGGCGAACGAGCTCTGCGCGGCGCGCTTCATGGCTCTGTGACGTCACCAGAGGCCCCTTACCGGGTTTCGTGGCGGCTCGTCACCCCGCGTCGATGGCCGCGAGCAGGCGCTTCCAGACCTCGGGGACCCCCAACCGTTCGTGCGCCGAGAAGCCCACCACGGCCTCGGCGGGCAGCTCGAGCTGCTTCGCCAGCGCCATCACCCGCGGCTGCCGATGCGACTTGCTGAGCCGATCGAGCTTGGTGGCGGCGACCAGGATGCGCGGGGGCATGTCCTGGAGGAGATCGAGCATCGCCACGTCGTCGCTCGTCGGGCCCACCTCGGCGTCGATGATGCAGACCACCACCCGCAGCGTGTGCCGGCCTTCGAGGTACTCGGCGATCATCGCCTGCCACTGCTCGCGCTCTGCCTTCGACACCTTCGCAAAGCCGTAGCCCGGCAGATCGCACAGCCGCACCGTGCGCTTGCGGGCCTGCGCCTCGACGGTCACGTCGAAGAAGTTGAGCGTCTTCGTACGGCCAGGCGTGTTCGACACGCGCACCAGCTGCTTGCGCTGCGCGAGGGTGTTGATCATCGACGACTTGCCGACGTTGGAGCGGCCGACGAACGCCACCTCGGGCACCGGCTCGCGCGGCCACTGACCCGCCTTCGTGGCCGTGGTGACGAACGTCGCGTCGAGGACCTTCAGCATGCCGTCACCGCGTCGACGCCGGGACGGTCTGGTGCCGGAGCCACGCCGCAAAGGAACGGGCAGGCGCGAGCATTGGCCGCAGCGATGACTCGGCCTTCTTGCGCTTCTCGCGCTCGACCGACCAGTGATCCATCGCCTTGAGGCGGGAGGCGAAGTCGAAGGGCTTGAGCGACGGGCTCGAGGCGTCGTGGCACGCGCGACAGGCCTTCTCGGTCGGATCGACGAGGCCGGCGAGGCGGGACAGCTCGGGATCCTTCATCACGAACTTCGGTGAGTAGTATTGGCCGCCGCCGTGGCAGGTCTCGCAGGTGATGCCGGCCTGCTTCTGGTCGGCGTCGTTGGGCGAGTGGCACGACAGGCACCGGGCGTCGCGCTGCTGCACCGGCGACAAGACGTCCTTCGCGCGGGCGTGACTCGAGGTCTTCCACGCCGCGTAGGCGTCGGGGTGACAGGCCTGGCAGCTCTCGGCGCCCAGAAAGTCATAGGCGAGCGCCGTCGACGCACCGCACACCGTCAGGCCCACGAGGGCGCGAAGAACCAGCGAAGTCACGCGGCTTTGCGTAGCATGCGGCCCAACGCCATGTCGCGCCTCGTCTTCGCCCTCCTGTTGTCGTGCGCTGCCGTGTCCTTCGCCAAACCGTGGCAGGGCCTTCGTCCCGGCCAGTCCGGCCCGCTCGACGTCATCGGCAAGTTCGGAGACCCCACCCGCAAGGTCGACGTGAAGGGCCACACGGTCCTCATCTATTCGGGGCTCGAGGCCATCACCGGCACCGTCCAGGTCCAGTTCAAGCTCTCCCCGGGCGGCGACACGGTGGCGCGCATCGACGTGTATCCCCAGCCTGTCATCGACACCGCGGCCGTCGAGCAGAGCTACGGGCCCAAGTGCGACGCGAAGAAGCCCGTCGAGCCCTGCTATTTCCTGAAGGAGGGCGACGGGAAGAAGCCCTACCTCGTCTACGTGAAGCTGGGCCTGGCGGTCTTCTTCAAGGAGGACGGAAAGACAGTGCAGTCCTTCGCGTTCCTGCCCGAGAAGAGCTGAGCCTCACCCGTGCGCCTCATCGGCCTCACCGGCGGCATTGCGACCGGCAAGTCGACGGTGTCTCGGCGCCTGGCCGAGCGGGGCCTGCCCGTCATCGATGCGGATCAGCTGGCGCGCGAGGTGGTGGCCCCGGGACAACCCGCGCTCGCGGAGATTGCCCAGCGCTTCCCGGGGGTCGTCTCGGCAGACGGGGTCCTCGACCGCAAGGCCCTGGGCGCACGCATCTTCGCCGACCCTTCGGAGCGCGCCGCGTTGAACGCCATCACCCACCCGCGCATTCAGCAGGCGGTGGTGGAGCGCTCCATCGCGCTGGCCGAGGCAGGCGCGCCGGTGGCCGTGTACGACGCGCCGCTCCTCATCGAGAACCGGCTCCACGAGGACCTCGATGGCGTCATCCTCGTGGTGGCGCCCCCCGAGGTGCAGCGCGCGCGGCTGATGGCCCGGGACGGCTCGAGCGCGCCGGACGCCGAGGCCCGCATCGCCGCCCAGCTTCCGCTGACCGAGAAGCGCCGGCATGCGACCTGGCTCATCGACAACGGTGGCTCCCTCGAGGCGACGCTGGCGCAGGTCGACGCCCTCGCCGACACCCTCACCCGGCTCGCGAACAGCTAAGATCGTCTCTCACGTGCGTCGCACCATCTTCGTCACCGGGTACCCCGGCTTCATCGGCAAACGGCTCGTTCAGCACCTCGCGCAGGTGGCCGACGGCGCGCGCATCGTGCTCCTCGTGCAGCCGAAGTTCGTCAAGGAGGCGACCCAGTACGCGGCGAAGCTGGGGCCGGCGCCCATCGACATCCTCTCGGGAGACATCGTCGACATGCACCTGGGCCTGTCCGGGCCCGAGTACCAGCGGCTGTGTGACGAGGTGACTCACATCTTCCACCTGGCGGCCATCATGTACCTGGGCATGCCCCGCGAGGTGGCCCACCAGGTCAACGTGCACGGCACCCGCCACGTCCTCGAGCTCGCAAAGGACGCCCGGCACCTCGAGCGCCTCGTCTACTTCAGCTCCGCGTACGTCTCGGGCGACCGCCAGGGCGTCATCGCCGAAGACGAGCTCGACTGTGGCCAGGGCTTCCGCAACCACTATGAGGAGACGAAGTTCCTCGCCGAGAAGCTGGTGCAGCGCACGAAGGAGCACCTGCCGCTCACCATCATCCGCCCCACCACGGTGGTGGGTGACTCGCGCACCGGAGAGATCGACCGCTTCGATGGCCCCTACTACCTCGGCATGTTGCTGGTGCTCTCGCCGCTGGTGCTGCCGCTGCCACTGCCGGGCAACGGCGTGGCGCCCCTCAACGTGGTCCCGGTGGACTTCGTCGTCGAAGCGACCTGGTCGATGGCGACCAACGCGGCGGCGCGCGGCAAGACGGTGCACCTCGTCGACCCCAACCCGATGAGCGCCCGGCGCGTCTACGAGCTCATCGCCGCGCGCTCCAACAAGCGCCTGCCTCGCTTCAGCCTCTCGGCCCGCGCCGCCGACTTCATGCTGCGCCTGCCCGGCCTCGAGAAGCTCGCCCGGCCGCAGCGCGCCGCGGTCCACGCGGTGAACCACCTCGCCCTCTACAACTGCCACACCGCGCTCGAACTGCTCGACGGCACCGGTGTTCGCTGTCCGCCGCTGGGCACCTACCTCGACACCCTCGTCGACTACGCGATGACCGCGTGGAAGGACCGACAGGGCCGGGTGAGCGAGGTGGCCGAGGCCGACGACCCGCTCGATCGCTGAGCCTCACCCCTTGCTGATGACGCCCTCGTCGACGAGCTGCGCGAGAATGCGCGCCGTGTCGAGCCGCGACATGCCCGAGACGGCGAAGAGATCGTCGAAGCTCACCGTGCCGTCGATCTGCGCCAGCACGAAGCCGGCGCGGTGATCGAGGTTGAGCCAGATGATCTCGTCTTCCTTCAGCAGCACCCGGGGGATCGTCTCGATCTTCCCGAGCTTCGACTCGAACATGGTGAGGAGCGTCTTCTCGCTCCGCTCCCGCATCGCCTTGACGTCGGGGTCGTCGGGCGCGACCTGCTGCGCCTTGAGGATGAGCTCCATCGCCCCGGTGTGATCGTCGAGGTCGAGCAGGTCGCGGGCGCCCCGGAGCAGCGTCTTCACCTCGTCCTTCGCGAGCTCGCCCGTCGAGGTGCGCTTCACCGCGCTGTCCGAGGACAGCATCTCGAGCGCCTTTGCCTCTCCGACGATGGCCGAGAGCTTGATGCCCGGGTTGCTCCGGTTGTCCCACGCCGAGGTGGCGTTCGGCGTCAGCGGCGAGGGCAGCGGCACCGGCAGGCGCGACTCCGCGGGCACCATGGGCGGGGGCGCGGGCGCTCGAAACGGCGCCGGGGTGTTCGTCGACCACGACCAGGCAACGCCGACCGGATCCGGCGGCGCGGAGAGCGGCACGTCGACGTTGGTGGGCGTCGCGCCAGGCACCGGAATGGGCGTGGAGCTGAAGCGTGGCGCGGGCGTCGGGCGCTGCGGTGGCACCGGGAGGGCGGGCGCAGGTTCGAAGAGTGGCGGCGTCGAGCGCGGCGGTGAGCGCGACGGCGGGTTGTCGGCGCTGAGGCTGATGCTCGCGGCCGGCATCGACGACGGCGCTGGCATCTCGAAGGTGGGTGCTCGCCACTGGGGGGTGGTCGCCGGAACCGGCTCGGCCTCGGGCGGCGGGGGGCGCGACGGCAGCAGGGGCTCGACGAACTGCGGCGGCGTGGCGCGAATCAGAGCCGGCGGTGGGACAGCGCCGTCGAGCGTCACCGCCGTCAGGGCCGCGGGGCTGGTGGCTTCGCCCGACAGCCCATAGGCGGGCGGGGGCGAGCGCACCGGGAACGCGGGCTCGGCGCCCAGCGAGATGGTGGACGGTGGCGTCGACGTGTGGATCGCGGGGTTCGCGACCGGCGGTGCCTCGAGCATCGAGCCCCAGTCATCCGGGCGCGGTGAGGGGCTGGCGAAGGGCGCGGGCGATTCGAAGCCGGTCGCGCGGCCCCAGTCGAGATCCTCGGGCGTGATGGCCGAGAGAGACGACACGCCCGAGCCCGAGCCCGTCGACGATCCCGCGTCGCCCGGCTGAACCGCCGACGCCGTGGTGACGCTCGAGGGCTGCGTCGACGGCGTCGTGACCCCCGAGGGTGAACCCGCCACCGCGTCGGCCCAGCTCGGCCCGCCACCGAACGTCGGGAGCGGATCGCTCGCAGGAGAATCCGGCACGGGGTGCCCGAACAGCGACGTCGGCACGGCGAACCCATCTCCCAGCGCAGGCGGGGGCGACGAAGGCTCGGACGAAGGCGCTCCGCTCTGCGACGGGGAGCTGGCCGCTACAGGGGCCACGGGTGGCGCGATGGGTGGCTCGGAGGGGCTGTCCTGGGTCGGCGCCGAGGGCGGCGGGGCCGGCACGGTGCCTTCCTGGAGAAGCTGCTCCGCCCGCTCGTTGCCCGGGTCGAGCTTGAGCGCCCGGACGAAGAGCTCGCGCGCGCCTTCGAGGTCGCCCGACAGCCGGAGCCAGATGCCGGCGTCGATGAGCTGTGCGGCCCGCTCCTTACTCACGCAAACGCCCCCGTCACTTGATGCGCTCGAGCACGCCCTTGAAGAGGCTGATGGTGCGCGTCAGCGTGTCGATGCCGTCAATCACCTTCGACAGCACCGGGGCGTCGAACGCCTTGCGGGCACCGTCGAGGGCCGACTTCGCCCTGGCGATGGCGTCCTTGCCGAACTCCGAGCCCTGGGTGGCCTTGTCCAGCTCGGGGATCAGTGTCTCGACCTCCTTCATGAGGCCCTTGAGCTCGCTCTTCTTCGCCGTCAGCTCCTCACTCGCGCGGGCCTCGAGCAGCATGTCGGCCTGCTCGTCGAGAATGCGCCTGAGCTCCTCTTCGGTGAGGCCGCCCGACGCCGTCACTTGAATCGACTGCTGCAGGCCCGTCTCCCGGTCCTTCGCCGAGACCGACACAATGCCCTCGGAGTTGATCTCGAAGGTGACGTCGATCTCGACCTCACCGCGCCGAGCGCTGCGCAGGCCGGTCAAGATGAACTCGCCGAGCAGCTCGTTCTGGTGGGCCACCTCGGCCTCGCCCTGGAGCACCATGATCTTCACCGTCGTCTGGTCCTCCTTCGAGGTGTTGAAGACCTCGGTCACCGAGGTGGGCACGGTGGTGTTCTTGGGAATGAGCTTGCGCACGTAGCCGCCGGCCACCGCGACGCCGAGGCTCTGCGGGGTGACGTCGAGCAGCACCACTTCGCTGTCCGAGCTGGTGAGCGCGTCGGCCTGCACCGCGGCGCCCAGCGCGACCACCTCGTCCGGGTGCACGCCCTTGCAGGGGTCGCGGCGGAAGAAGTGTTTCACCGCCTCGACCACCTTCGGCATGCGCGTCATGCCGCCGACGAGGATCATCTCCTTGAGGTCGGTCGCCTTCACCTTCGCCTCGACCAGCACCCGCTCGCAGATCGAGATGGTCTTGGCGACCAGGTCGCCGCAGAGTTCCTCGAGCTTCTCGCGGGTGAGGGTGCGCTGGAGGTGCAGCGCCGCGCCGCCGCCCGCGGGTGACGAGATGAAGGGCAGGTTGATCTGCGCCTCCTTCGAACCTGACAGCTCGATCTTCGCCTTCTCGGAGGCGTCCTTCAGCCGCTGCAGGGCCATGCGGTCCTTGCGCAGGTCGACGCCGTTCTCCTTGGCGAAGTCGAAGACGAGCCACTCGATGACGCGGTTGTCGAAGTCCTCGCCGCCCAGGTACGTGTCGCCGCCGGTCGCGATGACGTCGAAGACGCCGTTGGAGACGTCGAGCACCGAGACGTCGAAGGTGCCCCCGCCGAGATCGAACACCGCGATCTTCCCGTTCAACGACTTGCCGAAGCCGTACGCGAGCGCGGCGGCCGTGGGCTCGTTGATGATGCGCAGCACCTCGAGGCCAGCGATGCGGCCCGCGTCCTTGGTGGCCTGGCGCTGCCCGTCGTTGAAGTACGCGGGCACGGTGATGACCGCCTTGCGCACCGGGCCACCGAAGAAGGCCTCGGCGTCGGCCTTGAGCTCCTTGAGGAGCATCGCCGACACTTCAGGCACCGCGTACTGCTTCTCGCCCAGCTGAATGCGAATGTCGTCGTGCTCGCCGGGCTGCACCGTGTACGGCAACACCTTGATCGCGTCTTGCGCCTGCGGCGAAGAGAACTTGCGACCGATGAGGCGCTTGGCCGCGTAGACCGTGTCACCGGGGTTGGTGATGGCCTGCCGCTTGGCGATCTGCCCGACCAGCATCTTGCCCGTCTTCGACAAGGCCACCACCGAGGGCGTCAGGTTCGACGAGCCCCGGTTGCGGATCACGGTGGGCGTGCCGTCTTGCAGCCAGGCCACGACGCTGTTCGTCGTGCCGAGGTCGATGCCGATGACTGGTTCGCGCTCAGCCATGAATCCAGGACTTTAGAACGGCCAACGCTTCTTGACGTGTTTTTTCACGTCGGGGTGTTCGGGCCCCAGCCGAACGGCCTCCTCGAAGTGCTTCTTGGCCAGCGCCTTCATCCCCGCGGCCTCGAGCATCCGCCCCAGCAGCACCCGGTACTCGACGCGGTTCGGCGCGGCCTCGACGGCCTTCTGGGCGAAGCTGCTGATCTCCTTGATGTCTCCGCCTGTCTTCTCGAGCAGCGTGGCGAGCCTGAAGGCCGCCTCGTGGTTCGACGCGCTGGCGTTCACCGCGGCCCGCAGCGCCTGGAGCGCCAGCGCCTCGTTCCCCTGCCCCAGCAGGTCGAGCGCTCGCTTGTAGTCCGTCTCGCTCCGCTGAACCTCGTTCTTCTTCCGAACGTCAGCCAGCAGGGTTTTCACCTCGACGTTCTGCGAGTCGATCTGTGTGGCGAGATTGAGCAGCGAGAAGGCGTGGCTGAACTCGTTCCTGGCGATGTGGGCCTTGGCCTTCGAGAGGTGCTCCTGAATCTTCGTCACCTTCGCCAGGTAGGGGTGCCGTGCCAGGCGCGCGCGCCGCTCGGCATCACGCGCCCCTTCCTCAGCCGTCTTCGGCTCGGCGGGTGCGGGCTGAAACGCGGGGTTGGTCCCGGTCGCCGCGCGAATGGCAGCGCGAACGAACGGGTTGTCGTCGAGGTACTTCTGCCGCCTGTCGGGGTCGGTGAGGACGTTGTTCGCCTCGACCAGCCGCTTGAAGATGGTGTCGATTTTCCCTCTGAACGAGCCGAGCTGCCGGCCGTGGTAGCGGTCGGGGTGGAACTTTCGCGACAGCGCGTGAAACGCGTCGCGCACCTGCTCGCTCGTCGCCCCGGGCGTCACTCCGAGCACCTCGAAGTGGTTCGCCTGGAGTTTCGCCTCGAGCGCCAGGATCTCCTGCTGGCGCTCCATGGGAATATCGACCTTCTCCGGTTCCGACATCGCGCTATTGACCCCCGGGTTTACTTCAGAGCGAACGCTCGAACAGCGTCAACCCCTCGGTCAACTCGTGGGAGGTGGTGACGAAGGCGGGCGCGAACCGCACGGTCTTCTCACCCGCCAGGTTGACGAGCAGCCCGTTCTGGCGGCAGCGACCCACCACGTCGGCGGCGCCCGTGTCGACCTCGATGCCAAAGAGGAGCCCCTGTCCGCGGGCCTCGACCACCCGACCTGGCCGACGGGCCTTGAGCTCGTTCGCCAGCCGGTGGAGCAGCGCACCCTTGTCAGCGTTCGCCTTGAGCATCTCGGGGGTGGTGGCGAGATCCCACGTGGCCACTGCCGCCGCGGCCGCGACCGGGTTTCCGCCAAAGGTCGACCCGTGCGTCCCCGACGGGAGGGCCTTGCCCACCGCGTCACTGCACACCATCGCGCCGATGGGCAGGCCGTTGCCCAGCGACTTCGCGAGCGAAATCGCGTCGGGCTGAACGCCGTGGTGCTGGTACGCGAAGGGACGTCCCGTTCGGCCGATGCCTGTCTGCACCTCGTCGATGAGCAGCAGCAGTCCGTGCTCGTCACACAGCTCACGCAAGGCCGCCAGGAAGCCCGGAGGCGACGGGCGCACGCCGCCCTCACCCTGGATCGGCTCGATCATGATGGCAGCCGTCTGGGGCCCCACCAGCCGCTTCACCGCGTCGAGGTCGCCCATCGGCGCGTACACGAAGCCCTTCGGCAGCGGCTCGAACCCGGCCTGGTACTTTGGCTGCGCCGTCGCCGTGACGGTCGCGAGCGTGCGGCCGTGGAAGCTGCCCTCGAAGGTGATGATCTCGCTGCGGTCCTTCTGGCCGGCCACCTCGTGCTGGAAGCGGCGGGCGAGCTTGATGAGCGCCTCGTTCGCCTCCGCGCCGGAGTTGCAGAAGAACGCCCGGGATTCCTTGCCGCCAAACGCCGTGGTGACGCGCTCGGCGAGCTGGAGCTGGGGCTCGGTGTAGAAGACGTTCGACACGTGCCAGAGCATCTCGAGCTGGGCACGCGCCGCCGCCACGACCGCCGGGTGGCAGTGGCCGAGCGCGCAGGTGGCGATGCCCTGAATGAGGTCGAGGTACTTGCGCCCCTCGGCGTCCCACACCCAGGCGCCCTCGCCCTTCACCAGCACCACCGCCTGCTGCTTGTAGTTCTGGAGCAGGTGGTGCTTCGCGCTGTCGATGGCGCGCTCGGTTCGGCTGGGCGGCGCGGCGGTCGCCCCGTCTGCGAAAGCCTTCGCTTCGATCATGTCATCCCTCATCTCACAAAATGTACTTCGACAGATCCTCGTCCTGGACCAGATCGGCCAGGCGTTCGCGGACGAACGCCACGTCGATGCGGATCTCCTTCTGCCCACCATCACCGGCGGAATACGAGACGTCCTCCAGCAGCCGCTCGAGAATGGTGTGGAGCCGCCGCGCACCGATGTTCTGGCTGCGCTCGTTGACCTGCTGGGCCAGCCGCGCGAGCTCGGTGATGGCGTCGTCCTGCACCGACAGCGCAACGCCCTCCACGGCCAGCAGCGCCGTGTACTGGCGCATGAGGGAGTTCTTCGGCTCCTTCAAGATCCGCACGAGATCGTCACCGGTGAGCGGCTCGAGCTCGACGCGAATCGGGAAGCGGCCCTGCAGCTCGGGGATGAGATCGCTGGGCTTGGAGACGTGGAACGCCCCGGCCGCGATGAACAACACGTGGTCGGTCTTGAGCGGCCCGTACTTCGTGGTGACCGTGCTGCCTTCGACGATGGGGAGCAGGTCGCGCTGCACACCTTCACGTGAGACGTCGGGCCCGTGCTTGCCCCCTTCGCGGCTGGCGATCTTGTCGATCTCGTCGAGGAACACGATGCCGTCGTTCTCGGCGCGCCTGACGCCCTCTCGCGTCACGCGGTCTTGATCGATCAACTTCGAGGCCTCCTCCCCTTCGAGCAGCTTGAGCGCGTCACGCACCGGCGCGCGGCGCTTCTTCGTCCGCCCCTGGCCGGGGAAGCCCTTGAAGAGGTCCTGCAGGTTGACGCCGAGCTCCTCGAGGCCCTGGCCCGAGAAGTTGCGCACGAACGTGAGGCTCTGGTCCTGCACTTCGACCTCGACGGTGGTGTCGTCGAAGGTGCCGGCGTCGAGCTGCGCGCGAAACTTCTCGCGATCGGCGTCAGACAGCCGTGGCGCTGGACCGCTCGACGAGAGCCCGAAGCCCCGACCGCCACCCTTCACCAGCTCGTGGAGTCGATCCTCCGCGGCCTCGAGCGCGCGGCCCTTCACGCGCTCCATCTCTTCGTCCCGCACCAGGGCGATCGCGGCCTCGACCAGGTCTCGCACCATCGACTCGACGTCGCGGCCGACGTACCCGACCTCGGTGAACTTCGAGGCCTCCACCTTCACGAAGGGCGCCGCCGCCAGCTTCGCCAGTCGGCGGGCGATCTCCGTCTTCCCCACGCCGGTGGGCCCGATGAGGATGATGTTCTTGGGCGTGATGTCGTCTTTCAGCTCGCCGGTGACCTGCTGCCGCCGCCACCGGTTGCGCAGCGCGATGGCGACCGCGCGCTTGGCCTTCGACTGGCCGACGATGTAGCGGTCCAGCTCCGAGACGATTTCGCGCGGCGAGAGCGACGAGCGCATGGCGTCAGAGCTCCTCGAGGGTCAACTGCGGGTTGGTGTAGATGTCGATGTCTGCGGCGATGCGGAGCGACTCTTCGACGATGGTACGGGCCGGCAACGACGAGTGCGTCAGCAGCGCTCGCGCCGCTGACAAGGCGAAGGAGCCGCCGGAGCCCACTGCTGCGATGCCGAAGTCCGGTTCGACCACGTCGCCCGCGCCCGACAGGATGAACGTGCGCTCGGCGTCGGCGACGACGAGGAGCGCCTCGAGCCGCCGCAGGAAGCGGTCCGTGCGCCAGTCCTTGCCGAGCTCGACGCACGCGCGCGGGAGGTTCTTCTTGAACTCGGACAGCTTCGTCTCGAAGCGCTCGAACAACGTGAAGGCATCGGCGGTGCCGCCCGCGAAGCCCGCCACCACGGAGCCGTCGCCGAGCCGCCGCACCTTCTTCGCGTTGCCCTTCATCACCGTCTTGTCGAGCGTCACCTGGCCGTCGCCACCGATGACCGTCTTCCCGTCGCGGCGGACGCACAGAATCGTCGTCATGGGCAGGCGTGTAACAGGTTGCGCAGGGTCGGCCCACCACCCGGTCGAGGAGCCGAGGGAACGCCCATGAAGGCCTCCGTGTGGGTCGGCGACGCCGGGAGCCTCGAGGCGCTGGAGGCCGTGATGACGCCCGACCGCACCTGCGACGGCGACTCGCTGGGCTCGGAATTCTCACGCGAGGTCGGAGCGGTCGAGCTGGTGGACGCCGTACGGGAGCTCCGCGTCCTGCCGGCGGCCACCACCTCGGTGTCGGCCCTCCTCGACGGCCTCTCCTTCGCAGCTCGTCTGCGCAACGGCCTGCCCGGCACGCTCGAATCACCGGCAACGGCCGTCGTGGTGTTCTTCGGCGTCGAGGTCTCGGGCCCGGCGTTCCGCTTTGGCGCCACCACGCTGCGGCCGCTCGCCGTGGTGTCGTGGTGAGGCCCTTCAGCGCCGCGTCAAGGTCCAGGAGTCGAGCTGCGCCCGTCCGCTCCGTGTACCAGCGCGGAAGCTCGGCAGGTTCGACATCTTCCGAACGGTCGCCTCGAGCCCGTCGAAGCACTGGTCGAAGAACACCCGCTCTTGCGCCGCGAGGCCTGCCCGCTCAGCGACTTCGTCGTACGCGTACTTGAGGGCGTTCATCGCGTTGAGCACCACGTCGACCACCGACCGCATGGTGAGCAGCAACGCCTCGTTCTGCACGTGCTGCGTGCGCAGCTGCACAAAGGCCGTGACATCGAGCGCCAGCTTGAGCGCGCCGGTCACCGCGCTCCCTTCGAACGAGGGGACGTCGCTCGCGGCGAACCACCGCCGGGTGCCGTCCCTGGCGATCCGCTCGAACTGGCCGGTGAGCGACTCTCCGCGGCTCAGCGCGTCCCACATCTGCGCGTACGACTCACTCGCCGCGGTGGAAGCAGGGACGAGGACGCGGTGGTGGCGGCCAACGAGCTCAGTGGAGGAGTACCCGAAGCTCGCGCAGAAGACCCGGTTGACCCCGAGGAAGTGGCCACCAGCGTCGAACCGCACCAGACCCACCTGCGGCCCGAAGGCCCGGGCCGACTCGGCGAAGGACTCCATGCACCTTGGCTCGCAAAGACGACTGCCCGGGGCCCCCACTGCACCAGAGTCTCAACGCCGCATCAACACGTACACCGCGCCGGTCCCTCCATCGTCGGGCCGAGCCGAGCAGAACGCCAACACCTGTCGAGCCGGCCGCCCATGGGTCAGCCAGGACTGCACACTCTGCTTGAGGACCGGAACCGAGTCGGCCGAATGGAGGCCGCGCCCGGTCACGACGAGCACACAGCGATGGCCCGCCACCCGTGCATCGCCCAGAAACCTCTCGAGTGCCGGACGCGCCTCTTCTTTCGTCAGGCCATGGAGATCGAGCCGGGCTTTGGGCGTGAACTCTCCTCGACGGAGCTGCCGGCGCACCCGCTCGTCGAACCCCTGCACCGCCCCTTCGATGAACTCGTTGGCGTCCGACAGCTCGAAGGGACCCTCGCTCGAGACGAGCTCGGCCAGCCGTGCGAGGGACTCGGCCTCTTCGGTCGGCAGACGGAGTTGATCGGCCGTCGGTGGCACGCGGGCCGTCACCCGCTCCACCTTCGCTGGAACCGGCGCGACCTCGCCGACGCTCTCCAGGAACAGCCGCGCGTCGTCGTCCGCAGGACCCGAGGTCTTCTTCGGCTTCGCGGGCACTGGCGCAGTCGGCTTCGTCTCGGCCTTCTTCGGCGCCTCGAGCTTGAGCTGGCCAAAGGGGTTGTTGAACGGTTGCTGCTTCTTCGACACGGGAGCCTCTTCAGGCGCGGGGGTGCGCGCCGTCGTACACCTTCTGGAGCTGCTCGAACGACACCGCCGTGTACCGCTGCGTCGTCGAGAGGCTCGCGTGGCCGAGGAGCTCCTGGATCGAGCGCACGTCCGCTCCCGAGGCAAGCAGGTGGGTCGCGAACGAGTGGCGCAGCGCGTGCGGCGTCACCGTGCGCTTGAGCCCGAGCCGCTTCGCGTACTTGTGGAGGTGCACCTCCATGCTCTTCGTCGTGAGCCGCCCACCGCGGAAGTTGAGGAACATCGCCGCCGGGTCCTGCTTCTTGCGGGGCCTGGCGAGCAGCTCCCCACGCCGGGAAAGCCACGCCGAGAGCGCCTCGATGGCGCCGTCGTTGAGCGGTACCAGACGCTCCTTGTTGCCCTTGCCCAGCACGCGCACGGTGCGCGCGCGGAGGTCGACGTCCTTCAGCGACAGGCCGCACAGCTCGCTGACCCGGAGCCCGGCCCCGTACAACACCTCGAGCATCGCGCGGTCGCGCAGCTCCAGCAGCCGGCTCGCGTCCGGCGCCTCCATGAGCGCGAAGGCCTCGTCGATGGGCACGGCGCGCGGCAACTTCTGCGGCAGCTTTGGCGTCTTCACCCGGCGCGCTGGGCTCACGTCGAGCACCTTGCGGCGAACGAGGTGGCGGTAGAACGACTTGATGCCGGCCAGCCGTCGGGCCCGCGTCGTGGCCGCGGTGTCGAGGGAGAGCTGGCCGAGGAAGCCTCGAAGGTGCAGGTGGGTCACCTTCAGCAGCGGCACGTTCTGCGGCGCCAGGTACCGCTGCAGCGCCTCGAGATCCTGCGAGTAGGCCTTGAGCGTGTGGGGCGAGGCCGCGCGCGCCACCTCGAGGTGCTTCAGGAAGTCGGCGATGAGGGAATCCACGGTCGAGAACGCTACTCCCACTGCCCCAGGTCCGCGAATCAGGGGACGTCGGCCCCCACGTACACGCCTGCCGTCTTCTTCTCCGCCACCGTCCACCCCACGCGCCCGCCGTCCTTCGTGAGGAAGAAGACCGGCTGGGTGACGTACTGGTCCAGGCGCTTCGACTGGCCCGACGCCAGGTGGGTCACGCTCACGTCGAACAGCTCGTCCGTCATGTGCGGGCTGGTCGTGAGCACCCGCGTGCCGTCCTCCGAGAGCTGGAAGTTGAAAGTGGTCTCCGCGACCTTCACCTTGGCCTCGGAGGGCTTCGACAGATCCTGCATGAAGAGGTCGCAGCTACGGCCCTCGCGCGTGCAGTTGGCCCGCCAGAAGAGCCGGTCGCCCGAGGGGCTGAAGACGTAGTCATAGAGCCACTCCTGCAGCTTCACTGGCTCGGCCCCCTCCTTCAGCAGGAAGAGGTGACGCGAGTACTCGGGCCGCTCGATGCGCGCCGTGTAGGCGAACGTGGTGCCGTCGGGCGAGACCTCGTAGTTGGGAGACCGCTTCTGAAGCAGCTTCGGCTTCCCGTCGGGCAACGACACCATCGTGAGGTCGCCCACTTTCTCGTCGTACTTGCCGCCCAGCAACGCCAGCACCTGGAAGTTGTCGCGGAAGATGAGCCGCTTCGAGTCGCGGGTGAACTCGAACTCCCGCACCTTCTCGCCCACCTTCCGGCCCTCGGGCTGCCCCATCTTCGCGACCCAGAGCTCGCCGATCTGGAGATCGTTCGCGCTGGCGTTGAGGGACACCGCCTTGGGGATCTGCATGCGGGCCAGCCACTGCCCGTCACGGCTCACCGCGAAACGCATCACGTCGTCGGCCACCTTCACGCGCTTGAGCGAGGCCGTGTCGCCCACGAAGAGCTCGAACCCGAACTGCCGGGGGTTCGTGCGCGCCATCGCGACGATCCACTTCGAGTCCTCACTGATGACGTATTCCCCCACCGCGTCGGCGAAGGGCCTGGGCGTGGGCTTCTCGGCCGCGAGATCGACCTGGTACACCCCGCCGCCGGCCGCGGCCTTGCGACGGAAGTAGAGGTGTTTGCCGTTGGGCGCGAACTCGACCGTCGCCACTTCACCGGCGAGCTGGCGAAACGGGCCGGCCGGGAGTGCCCCTTCGTACAGCACCGCGCCATCGACGTAGGCCAGGCGCGTGCCGTCTTCGCTCGGCTTCATGTAGGTGACGTGCGGGGCGACGAGGTGGCGCTCCTGCGAGAGATCCGTGAGGTCCTGCACGAGCAGCTCACCCGACTGGGACGCGGGATCGTACGCGCCGAGCACGAGCGCGTAGCGGCCATCGCTGGTGAAGAGGAGCCCGCCCGGGACGTTGACGGCGCCGTTGGCGATCTTCACCGGCGCGCGTTCGTCGGTAGGAACGGCCCACAGGCTCCCGATGCGCATGGTGGGCGGCACGCCGTCGAGCCGGGGCTTCTCACTGTCGAGGAGCGCCGTCAGCGTTCGCCCGCCAGGCGCCGCCCGCACGTCGGTCGCCTGCCCCTCGAGCTTGCGGACGCCGAGCGAGGCCTGCCGGGGCGCCTTCTCGAGGCTCTGTCGAATCGTCCTGGGTGGCGCGCCCCCGCCTCCGCCCCCGCCGTCCTTCTTGCTGCACGCGCTCAAGGCGACAGCGGCGAGGAGAAGCGTGAAGCGGCGCAACCACGTCGACGGCAGCTGGGCAGGCATTGCGCTCCTTGAACCACACCTCGGCGGCTCCGCAAACCACGCAGGCGCAGACAGCGGGAGGGCCAGCGCGGTTCTCGTGCGGGCCTGCTCGACCCACGACTCCGCGGGAAGACGAGGAGCCGCGACGGGCCCAGCCGGCGAAGGCCACGCCCGTGAAAGGCCAGCGCAGGCAGCCCCGGGCAGCCTGGAGCGTGAAGACGTCGAGCCGGCTCGCGAAGTCGTGCGCCGCAGAGCCCGCGATGCGGTCGAGCTCCCCCTTGAAAAACTTGAGCAGCGCACCATGGAACGCCTGCTCCCGGGCCGCGAAGGCCACGCTGACGCCCGGCATGGTCCCGGGCGCTGAAGTCCCAGGGCCGACTGAGGAGTCGCGCGTGCCACCGACTCTCGTCTTCACGCTCGAACGAGACTCCAACGGTTCGGCTTCAGGTGGTGCGCGACGCCGGCGCTGCGTCCCGCCAGGGGCCGGTCGGGGACCCCAGGGTCGATGCGCGGAGGATGTCGCCCGACGAGGCCGAGGGTGATCAGCGCGAGAATGGCGGCGCCTCCGCGGACGGCCTGGACGACGGAGCGCCGGCTCCGGCTGAGAACCGGCCCCAGCTCACGAGGCAGGCGCCAGCGAGGGCGGCGCCACCGCGACGGCAGGCACCACCGGCACTGGCGCTGGAAGCACCGGGTGCGGCGCCGCCGAGGCCCATCGTTCGAAGTCCACCCTCGCCCGGGCGGCATACGCCTGTCGCTTCTGGTCCTTCTTCATCCGCCCCTCGAGCGGCGGGAACAACGCGAACACCACGTTCGTCGGCTGGTACGGCGCCCCCGGCGGGTGGGCCTCGCCCGTCACGTGCCGATACAGGGCTCCCAACGCAGTCGTCCCCGGAGGCGGCGTGAAGGTGGTGCCCGTTCGCCGCGCGTGCATGGCGAGCGCGCAGAGGTACCCGCAGGCCGCCGACTCGACGTACCCCTCGACCCCGGTGATCTGCCCCGCGAAGAACACGCGCGGCTCGACCTTGAGCGACAAGTCCGGCGCCAACAGCCTCGGGCTGTCGAGGAACGTGTTGCGGTGGATCTGCCCCATGCGGAGCCACTCCGCGTTCTGCAGGCCCGGCAACGTGCCAAAGATGCGCTTCTGCTCGCCCCAGGTGAGCCGGCTCTGAAAGCCGACCAGGTTCCACGCCGTCCCCGCGCGGTCCTCCATGCGCAGCTGCACCACGGCGTGCGGACGCTGCCCGGTGCGCGGATCGACGAGCCCCACCGGCTTCATCGGACCGAACGCCAGCACCTGCTCCCCCCGATCCGCCATCACCTCGATCGGCAGGCACCCCTCGAAGTACTTCGGCTCCTCGAAGGCGTGCGGCGTCACCTTCTGCCCGGCGCGCAGCTGGGCGACGAAGCGCGTGTACTCGTCCTTCGACAAGGGCAGGTTGAGGTAGTCGTCACCCTCGCCCTTGCCGTAGCGGCTGGCGCGGAAGGCCACCGTGAGGTCGACGGAGTCACCCGCGACGATCGGCGCGATGGCGTCGTAGAAATACAGCTTCTCGCCGGTGAACCTGGCCAGGGCCTCCGTCAGGCCGTCCGAGGTGAGGGGACCCGTGGCCACCACCACGTCGCCGTCCGGCAGCTCGCTCACCTCACCGGGGACGAAGGTGATGTGGCCTGAACCCTCGAGCCGGCGTCGAACCTCGCTGGAGAAGCCCTCGCGCTCCACGGCCAGGGCGTCTCCTGCGGGCACACGATGCGCATCCGCGGAGGTCAAGATGACGCTGCCCACCCGGCGCAGCTCGGCGTGCAACATGCCAATGGCGCTCTCGGGGTTGTCCGAGCGCATCGAGTTCGAACACACCAGCTCCGCGAGGCCGTTGCTCTGGTGGGCCGGCGAACGCTTGAGCGGCTTCTGCTCGCGCAGCACGACGTCGTGGCCAAGTCGCGCCAACTGAAAAGCGACTTCAGTGCCAGCGAGGCCGGCGCCAATCACCGTGATGGGGGTCGTCATGTCGGCTCCGGAGGAAGGGCGGAACCTGTAGACGAGTTGAGGGCGCGAAAAAAGACGGGCGGCCCGTCAGTCGTCGGCCTTCGAGATGACGATGAAGCGGAAGTTCTCGAGCTCGTTCTGACCCGCCGTGTAGAGCACCGACGAGAGCAGCTCGTACGAGA
>JBILEB010000128.1:0-20681 GCA_044352295.1 Myxococcaceae bacterium | reverse complement strand
GAGCACCTGCAGCGCCGGGCAGACCGCGCGAGCCGGTGAGTTCAACGGACGGCGGGAGCGCCCGAAAACGAGAAGGACACCCGCTCGACTCTTTCGAGTTCTTGTTCCACTCGATCTCGCTCGCGCCGATTACCGGCACGACGGCGGCGTGGCGGGCGGCTTGCCGGCGAAGAGGCTCGAGGTGCGCTGCCACGCGACGTCGGCCACCGCGGCGCCCAGCTTCAGCCCTTCGAGGTTGTCGGCCTGAATGTGGTACCCGCCCATGACGCGGCTGAAGCCCGCCAGCTCGGCCGTCGCGGTGAACGTCGGCAGCTCGAGCACCACGTCGCACGCGGCCTCATCGGCCTTCGCGTCCACACCATCGACCCGCTGCATGGCCGCGTGCGAGGCCCCCTGCTCGGTGAGGCGCCCCGCCCGGCGCGCGTCTTCGTCTTCGAAGCGGTCGGAGCCGGTGAACGTCGCCAGCGTGCGCGCCGCCGCGGCGCTCACGGTGCTGTGACCCGAGACGTAGCCGGGGAAGGGCGGGGTGACGAACGACGCCGGGGAGTACGGCCGCCATGACGCCGCGGGCACGTCGCCCACGCCCAGCCCCGGCCCCTTCCAGCCGCGCACCGTCTTGCCGGCATACAGCACGCGCACCAGCGTCCACGGCCGCGAGGAGTCGTAGGCGCGCTTGGCGTCCCACGCGGCGATGAAGGCGTCGAAGCAGGCCGCGCCCACCGCGAAGTACAGCTTCACGTCGCGCGAGAGATCGTTCCGGTCGCGCCGCGACACCGCCTGGGCAAAGCGCAGCCAGTGCCCCGACTGTCCCGTCGAGCGCGGGCCGTCGCGCATGAACTCCACGATGGCCTTCTGCTCCGGCGTCAGGGAGGCGTTGAGGCGCAGCACCTCGTCGACCTCCCGGGCGAGCTGCGCCGAGCCCACCTTCGGCGGCGGCGGCGGCCGGAACTGCTTCGCGCAGCCGAGCGAGAAGGGCTGCACCCGGTACCAGTGCGGGGTGAGGAAGCCCGGCCGCACCGTCTCGCCGGAGTCGAGGACGAAGGGAATCGGTTGCCAGCGGTCGGCGTCGAGCACGCGCTCGTCGTTGACCGGGGTGTAGAACGTGTAGTCGGCGTACGGCTTCGTCGTCGTCGCGCCGCGCTCGTCTCCCAATTGGTTGGCGCCGTCGTGGAGCCGCGCAGCCATCACCGAGCGGCCCACCTGCTCGCCTCGCCGCGCCGCATCCGCCGACGGGGACTTCACGTGCGGCGCAAGGCTCGCGCGCACCCACGCCTGGTCCGCCGGGTAGAGCGCTTCGAGGACGACCTGGAGTGCGGCGGCCATCGCCTGCGCGCGGTTGGCGTCGGTGCGCGCGGCGGGCGGTGCTTTGGGCACCTTCTCGGCCACCGCGGGGAGCGCGCGCTCGTCGTACGCCGTCCACGTGTCGTACAGCGCGGCGACGACGAGGAAGAGCTCGCGGGAGTTGATGGTGGGCCGCGCGCCGACGCGGTCGATCTCCCGCGCGGTGGTCTCGAGCGCGAGGTCGAGCAGCACGGAGGTCTGCGACGGCACGGAGCCGGCCGGCGGCGGCTTCGTCTGCGCGAGCGCACTGCACTCGACGAGGACGAGCAGCGCGACGCGCTTCATGGGACCGCCCTGCGTTGCGAGGAGACGCCTCCCGCGACCGGCCAGCCCGACAGCTCCAGCGGCAGCGCGCCCAGCGGCCAGGCCTCGAGCACCACGCCGCCGTCAGGCCGGTTCGCCAGGGTCACCAGCTGCCCCGGCGTGAACAGCGCCGCCGACACCCGCCCCATGCCCTCGGGGAAGGGACACTCGAGCCGGCCCCCGTCGAGCGCGACGACGAGGCCGCCGCGCAGCTCGCCGCCATCACGACGCTCCTCGACGACGGCCGCCACCGCGCTCTCGATGGAGCCCGGCAGCCGCAGCGCCGACACCTCGATGAGCCGCGCGTCGAGCTGCTGAGGCAGCAGCGTGTCTTCCCAGAGGAGCCCGCCGCTGATGCGGTCATACGCGCGCACCCACGTCGCCGCGTCCGCCGGCAGGCACGACATCGCCAGCACGGCGCAGGCCTTGAAGAAGAGGAAGACGGTCGACGGCGTCACCAGCACCTCGCGCGTGCGCCAGGTGCCGAGCGGCGGCTCCGCCAGCGCCACCAGCGTCGCGCCCCCGTCGGCCTGAAAGCGCACCACCTTCGTGCCCACGATGACGGTGTCAGAGGCCACGGAGAGCGCCTCGAAGCCCGCGTCGGGCACGCGCGTCTGCTCCACCACCAGGCCGCCGTCTTCGAGCGTCGAGAGCCGGCGGAGGAGGTCGTCTCCCAGCGTCAGCACGCGGTCGGCGTCGTCGACGGCGACGTGTCGAACGACGCCGGGGAAGGTCCCCAGCGCGCGCGTCGAGCCGATGGAGGCCACCACCACCTGCACCCCGCCGTCGTCGTCGAGCGCGAGCACCACGCCGCCGTCCGACAGGCTCGCCACCTGCTGGGGCTCGAGCGCCGGCGTCTCCCACCCCGCCAGGAAACGGCCCATCGACCGCGACCGGAACGCCAGCCCGCCATCGAGGTGCGTGACGACGCCGGCGAGGCTCACGTGCAGCAGGCGCTCCCGCTCCCCGACGACGGCCGTGAAGCGCTCGAAGCCAGAGCCCGTGTACGAGCGCACCACGCAGGCGGTGGGCGGCCCCGCGTCGAGGCCGCCATCCTCGGGGCCCCCGTCCGAGCTCCCAGCATCGACGGTGACGGGCACTCCGCATTGGCTGAAGAACACCGAGCCCGCGAAGCCCACCAGCCCCGGCGCCTCGTCGGTCGGCGTGCCGTCGAGCCGCGCCGTCCACGTCGCGTCCCAGGGCCCTGCGTCAGGCCGGGCGCAGCGCTGGTTCTGGCAGCGCGAGACGCCGTAGCAGGCGATGGCGGGCCCACACTCGGTTCCCTCGGGCGTCGGAATCTCCTTGCATTCACCCATCAGACACACGCGCGCCGAGACGCAGTCGGAGCGCCCGCACGGCATGCCGTCGGCCGCCATCGCCTCGCCACAGCCCGTGCGCGCGTCACAGAGGGCCACCCGGCACGGCGCCGTCGGCGGAGGACAGGCGACGCGGGTGTGCACGCAGCCCGCGTCCATCGAACACGCGTCACTGGTGCAGGCGTCGTTGTCGTTGCACCGCCGCGCGATGCCCAGGCACTGGCCCTGGCGACAGCGGCCCTGCTCGAGACACTGGGAGGTCGGGTCGCAGAGCGCCTCGTCGGGCGCCGTCGTCTCCACGCAGCGGTCGAGCTCGAGCGAGTACTCGGAGAGGCGACACACGCCGGAGGGAAGGCACGGAGGCTTTCGCACGCCGACGCCCCGCACCGGCAGCCGCACCTCCTGGCGCCCCGCGGTGAAGACGACCTCGGCCGTGGCCTCTGTGTTGCCGGCCCGAAACGTCACCTCGACGTCCACCTGGCTGCCGCCGGGCACGTCGAGGAGCGGCTCGATGGAGAAGGGCCGGGACACGGCCGCGCCCACCGACACCGCCACTCGCGTCTCGGCCACCAGCGTCAATGGCCTGGTGACGACCGTGCCTTCCAGGACACGGCCGAAGTCGAGCGTCTCGGTCGAGGCGAGGCGGAAGCGTTGCTCCACCATGTTGACGTCGCCGCCGCAGCGACAGCCCGCGACGAGCGACAGCGCCAGGACGACGCACCAGGGTGAACGCTGCAGTGGCTTCGCCATCATCACGAGTCTCGCCTGGCCCGACGCCATCCTTTCACGTCTCGGCCGGGGGGCCACCGTCATGTGCGCCGCTTCCACCAGCGCCAGGCGAGGAAGGCGGCGAGGGCCACCGCGCACAGGGCCAGCGACGTGGTGCGGTAGCGCGTCAGCCAGGCCTCGAGGGCCTCGGCGTTCGCGCCCACGTTCGCTCCGATGACGAGGAGCAACCCGTTCCAGGCCAGCGCCGACGCCGAGCCCAGCGCCAACACCCGGCGCAGGGGCACGCCGCTCGCGCCCGCCGCTACGAAGACGACGGCCCGGAAGCTGGGCATGAAGCGGTTGAGGACCAGCACCCAGTCACCGCGCGTGCGCATGAGGGCCTGGGCGCGGCGGACCTGCTCGTGGGTGAGGCCGAAGGCGAGCGGACCATCTTTCGCGGCATCGACCCGGTGGCCCAGCGCCCGTCCCAGCCGCCACGTCGCCGCCATGCCCACGAGGCTGAAGAGGACGAGGGCCCCCAGCACGAGGACGAGGGGATGCTCTCCGCGCGCGACATAGGCGCCCCCCAGCAAGGTGACGGTGTCTCCGGGGAACGGCGGCACCACGTACTCGAGCAGCGCGGCCACGCCGAGGAGGAGCGCCCCCCACGGTCCCACGCTCCGCACCAGCGCGTCGAAGGCCTCGAGCATGCGGAAGGCTACTCGTCCGGGTCCGCCAGGCCCGGGTCGACGTACGCGCCACCCTGGCGACGTTGGGCCTCGGCGCGCCAGGCGTTGATGCGGGGCACCACCAGCGTCGCGAAGAGCGCCAGGCCCACCACCAGCATCGTCGCGTACGCCACCGGCCGGGAGGGACGCGCGCGCCACGCCCAGAACCGCTCCTGCCGGCGTTGGAAGCGGGGCGCCACCACGTACTCGTGCCAGGCCGCGTCCTTCATCAACGCGCCGCTGCCGTCGTCGCCGAGGCCCTCGAGGGAGCGCGCGAGGAGGACCCGCCCCTCGATGGTGCCGCTGCGTTTCTGCACGAAGCGCTCGAGCGCCTCTTTGGCGCCGGCGAAGTCTCCGCGCGCGAGGCGGAACCGTCCCCTCGCCAGCTCGACCTCGTGCACGCGAAAGCCTGGGTGAATCTCCTCCACCTTCTCGAGGAGCGCTTCCCCCTGCGGCGCATAGCCCGCGCCCAGACACGCGACGCCCATGGTGAAGAGGGTCGAGGCGTCGTCGTCGCCCTTCTCGAGGTTCGGCTTGAGCAGGTTCACCGCATCGGCATAGCGGCGGCGGTCGACGGAGAGGCCCGCGAGCTCGAGGCGGGCGCGGCCGTCGTGTGGGTTGAGCTGCAGGGTGCGCTCGAGCTGCGCGGCGCGGCGGCGGCGCATCACCCAGCGCACCGGGTCCGGCAACAGCCCCAGCGTGAAGCGGTCGACGACGAACCAGAAGACGAGCAGGAAGACGGCCGAGCCGAGCGGCGAGCCCGTCAGCGCGGAGAGGATGAGCCACTGGAGCCAGGCGGACGAACCCACGCGCGCACCCTACACCGCGTCACATCAGCCGCGCGCTGATGGCGGAGTGCACGTCGAGGCCTTCGTCGGTCAGCCGCAGGCGCCGGCCCTCACGTACCGCGAGCCCCTCGGCCACCAACCGCTCGACGAACGGTCGACGCGCGTCGAAGGGCTGGCCGAACGCCGCGCAGGTGGCTTCGAGGTCGAGGCCCGACGCCAGCCGCAGGCCCATCGCGACGCGCTCCTCGAAGCGCTCGAGCGCGCTCAACGTTTCGCGGGACTGCTCGGGGAGCTTCCCGGCTTCGACCTCGACGAGGTACTTCTCGGCGCTGCGCACGTTGGCGTAGCGCGCCTGACCCACCGAGCCCGTCGCGCCCACGCCCAGCGCCAGCCAGTCGCCGCCCGTCCAGTAGGCGCTGTTGTGGCGGGAGTGAAAGCCCGGCCGCGCGTAGTTGGACACCTCGTACCGCTCGAGGCCGGCCTGCCGGTACACGTCGCGGACGACTCGCTGCATCGCCACCACCACGTCGTCGGGCGGCAGCGTCACCTCACCGCGGGCCAGCTGCCGGGCCAGCGGCACCTCTTCGGCGAGGGACTCGGCGTCGAGGGTCAACGCGTAGGCCGACAGGTGCTCGCTCCCCAGCGCGGCGGCGGCCTCGGCGTCGCGGCGCACCTGCTCGACCGTCTGGCCCTGCACGCCGTAGATGAAGTCCATCGAGACGTTGTCGAAGCCGGCCGCGCGCGCCGCCTCGAACGCCCGCACCGCGGTGTCGCCGTCGTGGCCTCGGCCCAGCTTCGTCAGGGTCGACGCTTCGAAGGACTGCACCCCCATCGAGAGACGGTTGACCCCGGCCTCGCGGTAGCCGGAAAAGCGCGAGGCGTCGGCGGCGCCCGGGTTGGCCTCGAGCGTCACTTCACAGCCCGGCCCCAGGCGAAGCCGGCTCGACACCCCGCCAAGGACCGCGGCCACGTGGGCGGGGGCCCAGAGGGAGGGCGTGCCGCCTCCGAAGAACACCGCGTCGACCGTGCGGCCCTCGACGTCCGCTGCGCGCGCGTCGAGCTCTCGCAACACCGCGGCGGCGTAGCGCGCCTCGGGCACCTGCTTCGCGGCGGTGGAGGCGAAGTCGCAGTACGGGCACTTGGACAGGCAGTACGGGAAGTGCACGTACACGGCGAACCGCGCGGCTTCGTGGCCCGTGAAGGCGTCGATGGGAGCGGTGGGCGTCGGCATGCCGGAGGCGTCGCTGCGTACCACGGAGGCCCAGCGACGACGCTTTCGCCTGCCCCGACGGCGGGTGCCGTCCGGAGTGTCGTTTCCAGACGCCCGGTCGACTGGATTCCTCGCCGTCGCAAACCCGTGTAGGGAGGACGGTATGACGACCGGAGAAGTCCGCCCTCGCCTCAAGTGGGCCCGCAGCCAGCGTTTTCGCCTCACCGTCCGCGGGGAGGAGGCGCTGCGTGCGTGGAAGGCCCGGCTCGCCGACGTGCAGGGGCAAGGCAAGGGCGCCTTCGACGGCACGCAGGTGGAGTGGGCGAAGGGCCTCGGCATCAACCCCGATGACACGCCTACTCTCACCGAGCTCGGCGGCACGCCACTGCGCGTGGAGGACATCGAGAAGTCCTTCGCGGACCTCGGGTTGTCCCGGCAGGCCGTGAAGGACTCGTTGCTGCGCCTCTACGACGCGGGCCTGGTCGAGCCGGCCGTCTGAAGGCCGCTACTTCTTGAGCTGGGCCTCGAGGCGCGCCACCTTGGCCTTGAGGCTCGCGGTCTGCTCGATGGCGTTCTCGGCGGCCATCAGCTTCTTCTTCATCGCCGCGTTGTCGGTCTTGAGCTTCTCGAGCTCGGCGGTGTTCGGGGTTGGCGCGGCGGCGCTCTTCTTCGCGGCCACCTGGGCCTCGGCGGCCTTCTGAATGGCGGCCTCGAGCTTCGTCTGCAGGTCGGCGCGCTGCTGCTCGAGCTCGGCGATGCGCGCCTCGGAGGATTGGAGGTCGCCCTTGAGGTCGATCTCCTGCGCCTGCATCGCGGCGACCTCCTGCTGGAGCGCCTTCTCGTTGGCGAACGACGCGTCGAGCTGGGTCTTGAGGTCCTTCGCGCGGCTGTCAGCACCGGCCGCGGCGGAGCGTTGAGCGGCCTCGGCGCGGGTCTGGAACTCCTTCGCGCGAGCCTCGGCCTGAGACGCGCGCGCGGTGGCCTGCGCCGTTTTCGTGTCGGCGGCGCGCACCTTCTCGGCCGCGTCTTTCAGCTTCGCCTCGAGCCCGGCCACCTTCGACTCGGCCTCACCGCGGGCGTTCTCGAGCTCCTGAAGCTGCGACTGGGCGTCGGTCACCTTGCCGAAGACATCGCGCGCCTTCTGCTCATGGCTGCGGGTCTTCGCCTCGGCGGCGTCGGCGCGGCGGGTGGCCTCGGCGACCTGCGCTCGCGCGGCGTTCACCTGCTGCTCGACGTCCGCGGACTGGACGCGCAGGGTGGTGAGCTCGGCGTCGGCGTTCTCGAGCGCCTGCTGCGCGGCCTCGGCCGAGCCCTGGAGCTCCGCTGCGCGCGTGTCGGCGGCCACCAGGCGGGATTCGAGCTCCTGGAGTGAGGCTTCGAGCTCACTGACCCGCCCCTGCGCGCTCGACTGGCCCTCGCCCAGCGCCGACAGCTGGCCTTCGAGGTCGGCGATGCGCGCGTTGAGGGCCTCGCTCTCGTCCTGGGCCGTCTCCAGCAGGCTGCGCTGCTCGTCGAAGGCCGCGTGGAGGCGCTTGACCTCGGCCTGGGAGCCCTGGAGTTGGGCCTGGAGCGTCCCGGCGGCCGAGCGGGCGATGCCCTGCACCTCGCGCAGGTTGGCCTCGAGCGACTCGATGCGTGTCTTCGACTCGGTCTGGACGCGCTCCAGCTCGGCGGTGAGCGCGTCAGCTGAGGCGGCCCGCTGGTGGAGCTCGCCCTGCACGGCCTCGAGCTGTCCTTCGAGGTCGGCGAGCCGGGTCTCGAGCTCCTCCGTGCGCCCGGTGGCCTGGTTGAGGGTGGTCTTGTTCCACTCCTGTTCGCTCTCGAGCGCGCTCAGCTTGCCCTGCGCCTCGGTGAGCTGCTTCTCGAGCGTCTCGGCGCGCTGCCGCAGGGACTCGGTCTCGAGCTTCTCGCCGTCGAGCTCGCTCTTGTAGAGGTCGCGCTCCCCGATGGCGGCGGCGAGGTCGGCGCGCGTGGCGGCGAGGTCGGACTCGAGCTGCGTCTTGTCGGCGGTGAACGACTGGGCCTGGGCCGCGGCGTTCTCGTAGAGCGCCTTGCCCTCGGTGAGCCGGTTCGCGAGGTCGGCGACGCGATCCTGGGAGAGGCTCAAGGCCTCCTTGGCGCCGATGAGCTCGTCGGCCAGCAGCTCGCGCGTCTTGCGCTCTTCTTCGATCCTCGCGGCGAGCTGTTGGTTCTGCCCTTCGAGCTCGGTGACGGCGTTGGCGAGGTCGCGGCGCTCGGCGTCGACCTGCGCGATGCGGGCGACGAGGTCCTGAATCTTCTGTTCGGCCTCGTCGGCGCGAATGGTGTCTTTTTCCAGCAGCTCGCGCAGGTGGGAGAGCTGTTGGGGGTAGTCCTGGGTCTTCTGCAGCTCGATGGCGGCGGCCTCGACCTGTGCGCGCAGCTGGGCGGCGATGGTGCGCAGCTGCTGCGACTCGGCGTCGACGGCCGAATAGAGCGAGCGGCCGCGGCCGAGCGCCTCGTCCTTGGCCTTGATGATGGCGCGGAAGAGGCGCAGCTTCTCTTCCGGGTCGGCTCCGGCCGGCATGCGCGGCTCAGGCGGCTCCTGGAAGGGGTCGCTCCCGGCCGGCCGCTGGATCATCGCGGGCAGCGTGGGCAGACCCGTCACCTGGTACTGCACCGCCTGCTGGGGGGCGGCGGGGTAGCGTCCGGTGGGCGGGCGAGGCGACGACGGGGCCCCGTGAGGCGGCGAGGTGGTGGGCGCGCTGCCGGGTGGAGAGACCGCTGGGGCCGCTGCCGCAAAGGCTGCGGTCGCGCCGGTCGTCTTCCTGGGCAAGGACGGCGGCAGCGGCGGTGGGCCGGGGGCGGCAGGTGGTGGGGCCACCGCCGCGCCGTTGGTGGGCGGTGGGGCGGCCGGCTTCTTCGGCGCAGGTGGGCCAAAGAGCGGCTCGTCTTCGTCGTTGAGCTCTTCGCGCAGCTCGAAGAGCGGATCGGCTTCGTTCACGGCCATGGCCCCGAGGGCAAAGCCTAACCCTCTTCCTTCGACGGAGCGAGGATGCGAGCGTGCCATCTCATGGCGTCACGATTCCGTTTGCCCAATGGGCTGACCGTCGTCCACGAGCCGAACCACACCGCGCCCGTCGTGGCCTTCCAGCTCTGGGTGAAGGTGGGGAGCGCCGACGAGGCCCCGCACGAGGTGGGCCTGGCGCACCTGCACGAGCACATGCTGTTCAAGGGCACTGCGCGCCGCGGCCCTGGCGCCATCGCCCGCAGCGTCGAGGCCCATGGCGGCGAAATCAACGCGTGGACCAGCTTCGACCAGACCGTCTACCACGTGGTGATGGCGAGCCGGTTCGCCCACGAGGGGCTCGACGTGCTGGCGGACGCGGTGCGGAACTCGGCCTTCGACGCCGACGAGCTGACGCGTGAGCAGGAGGTCGTGTGCGAGGAGATCAAGCGCAGCCTCGACATGCCCTCGCGACGGGCCTCGAAGGCGCTCTTTGCCGGGGCCTACCAGCAGCACCCGTACGGGCGGCCCGTCATCGGCTTCGAGGCCGACGTCCGCGGGCACACGCGTGAGAAGGTGCTGTCGTTCTACCGCACGCACTACCGGCCCTCGAACATCGTGCTGTCGGCGGTGGGCGACGTCACCGAGGTGCAGGTGCGCGGTTGGGCCGAGGCGCTGCTGGGTGGGGACTGGGGGCGGCCGGAGCTGCCGCGTCATCCCCGGGCGCTCGAGGCGCCCTTCGCCAGCGTGCGGGTGGCCCTCACCGTCGACGAGGTGAAGGAGTCATGGCTCCACGTGGCGTTCCAGGGCCCGGGCGTCGACCACCCGGACGCGCCCGCGCTCGACGTGTTGGCCATGCTGGTGGGGCAGGGGGACGCGTCGCGCCTGTCGCTCGAGGTCAAGCGGAAGCGGGCGCTGGTGAAAGACGTGTCGGCCTGGTCGTGGACGCCGAAGGAGCCCGGCCTCTTCGCCGCGTCGCTCGTGGTGAATCAGACCTCGGTGGAGGAGGCCTTCGAGGCGACGCTGTCGGTGCTGGCGACGATGACGGCAGCCGAGGTGGAGCCCGACGAGCTCGACACGGTGAAGTCGCTCATCGAGTCCGAGGCCGTGTACCAGCGCGAGACGGTGCAGGGCGTGGCGCGCAAGCTGGGCAGCTACGAGTCGACGATGGGCGGCATCGAGCGCGAGGCGCAGTACTACGAGGCCATCGCGCAGGTGACGCCGGCGAGGGTGCGCGAGGTGGCGCAGCGGTTCATCACCTTCGACCGCGCGGTGGTGACGGGGCTGTTGCCCGCGGGCTCGACGTTCACCGAAGAGACCGCACGGGCGGTCTTGAAGCGCGTGGCGAGCGCGAGGCCCGCGCCGCTGCCGGCCCGCAACGTGGCGCCCTCGAAGCCGATTCGAATGGTGGGGGCTTCAGGGAAGGCGAAGGAAGGGCTGACGGTGGAGAAGCTCCCCTCGGGCGCCACGCTGTTGGTGCGTGAGGAACGTCACGTTCCGCTCTTCGCCATACGGGCCAGCGTGCTGGGTGGCCTGCGGGCCGAGACGCCTGCGAACAACGGCGTCTCGTTGCTGCTGGCTCGCACGTTCACGCGCGGCACCGCGAAGCATGAGCCGGAGCAGGTGAGCCATCTGGTGGATTCGCTGGCGGGCTCGTTGTCGGCCTTGTCGGGCCGGGGCTCGATGAGCCTGCGCGCCGAGTTCCTCTCGAAGCACTTCGAGCGCGGGTTCGACCTCTTCGCCGAAGTGTTCAACACGCCGGCCTTTCCCGAGGCAGAGGTGAGGCGCGAGCAGACGCAGCAGCTCCGCGAGCTGGCCGCGCGCGATGACCGCCCGTCGCTGGTGGCGTTCGAACTCTTCGCGAAGACGCTCTTCACCCAGCACCCGTACCGCTTGTCGTTGTCCGGTGAGGTGGCGTCGGTCGAGGCGCTGACGCCTGAGGTGCTGCGGGCCTGGCACGCGCGGCTGTTCGACCCGTCCCAGCTCACGCTCGCGGTGGTGGGCGACGTCGACACGAAGGCCGTACTCGAGGCGGCCGATCGCGCGTTCGGGACGAGTCGTCGGAAGGTCGAAGCCTTGCACGACGTGGCCCCAGAGCCGCCCATCACCGCTCGTCGCGAAGCGCGCCGGGTTCTCGCCAAGGCGCAGACGCACCTCGTGTTGGGCTTTCCGGGTGGGCGCTTCACGGACCCGTGGCTGCGGCCGCTCGAGGTGATGACGACGCTGCTGTCTGGTCAGAGCGGTCGGCTCTTCATGGAGCTGCGGGACAAGCGGTCGATGGCGTACTCCGTGTCGGCGTCGAGCGTCGAAGGGGTCGACCCGGGCTTCTTCGCCGTCACCATGGCCACCAGCCCCGAGAAGGTGCCGGCCGCCCTCGCCGGCATCCGGGAGGAGCTGCAGAAGCTCAAGGACGTGCCGGTGCCGATGGACGAGCTGGTGCGTGCGCAGCGCTACCTCGTCGGCAGCCAGCAGATCGGGCTTCAACGAAACGGTGCGCGCGCGGCCACCATGGCCCTCGACTCGCTCTACGGCATGGGCCCCGAACGGTACCGGCGCTACGCCGAGGAGATCGAGGCCATCACGCCAGACGACGTACAGGCTGTGGCGCGCCGCATCCTCGACTTCGACCGGGAGACGGTGGTGCAGGTCGGACCATGAGCGTCGCTGTCGGGGGATGTGCGTGACGCGGAAGCAGTTGAGTGCGCTGCGTCGCTGCCTCACACTGCGCAGTGCCTGACCACGACGAACCCGCGCAGAGGCGTCCTCTCTGCGTCATGGGTCCGTGACGTACGAAAAAAGGGGCCGGCAGGCAGCAGCACGGACGTGATTCGGGCCGCCAGGGAAACCTGGTGGCCCGAGTTCTTGGTGGACCTTCAGCGCGAGGGTGGCGCTTCGACCTGCCGCTGCACCGCCTGGCGCTGCTCGAAGGCCTCGAGCATCTCGGCGTATTCGGGCTTGTTCACCAGCGCGATGGCCTTGCGGTAGTGCTCGCGCGCCGCGGCCGGCTCGCCCTGCAGCTCGGACACGATGCCCAGGTTGAACCAGGCGCCGGCCGTCTTCGGGTTGGCGTCGAGCATGTCCTGGAACGTCCGTCGCGCGGCGTCGAGGCGACCGTCGAGCGTCTGCTTGATGCCGAGCTGGAACGGCGCGGCGTCTTCGAAGAGGAGCCACGTCTGGGCCTTCGGAGGCAGCAGCTCGCGCACGGCTTCGGCGGCGAGCTCGGTCGCGAGGCGCTCGGCCATCGTCTGGCCGGAGGTGGGGCCCAGCTCCGCCTGTCGCGTGCGGATGCGCCTGGGCGTCAGGGGCCGTCCGTCGCCCGACACCACGTCGGTCTCGACCGCGACGTGCATCATCGGCACCTGGGAAGCGCCATGGGCCACCAGGCCTGCCCGCACTTCGAGCTCATAGAGGCGCACGAAGGCGTCGACCGGCTCACAGCTTAAGGTTCCACACAGCTTGACGACGGTGAAGTAGCCATCGGTCGTCAGCTCGTAGCGGGCCCGCTCGCGCATCACCTGCCCGATGCGGCCCTCGTGCGTGAGGATGGACACCTTCTTCACCGGGCCCAGCGGCACCCGAGCGGGCGCGCGCACCGTCATCGAGATCCGGGGCGCGCAGGCCGACAGCACGACGAGGAGGCACCACCACCGCTTCATGCCCCGCACTCTATCCGAGCGGCGCGGCGCGGCAGCGCGGTCGTGCGAGACCGCTCGAGGCTCCCATGCCCGCGGCGCTCTGCTACGAGCCCACCCTCATGACCAGGCCCCGCTATGTCCTCGCCGTCGACCAGGGAACGACCAGCACCCGCGCCGTGCTGCTCGACTCGAAGCTCGCCGTGCGCGGCATCGGTCAGATGGAGTTCACCCAGCACTTTCCCCGCGCCGGCCTCGTCGAGCACGACCTGAAGGAGATCTGGGACTCGACCGAGAGGGTCATCGCGAAGGCGCTCAAGGCCGCGAACGCCAGAGGGCAGGACGTGGCGGCGGTCGGCATCACCAACCAGCGTGAGACGACGGGCCTGTGGACGAGCGGCGGCAAGCCGGTCGCGCGCGCCATCGTCTGGCAGGACCGCCGGACGAGTGAGTTCTGCGCCGAGCTGAAGGCCCGCGGCGAGGAGAGCCGCGTGCGCCAGACGACGGGCCTCGTCCTCGACCCATACTTCTCCGGCACCAAGCTCAAGTGGCTGCTCGACCACGTGAAGGACGCGCGCACGCTCGCCCAGCGCGGAGAGCTCAAGTTCGGCACCATCGACACCTGGCTCGTCTTCAAGATGACGGGCGGGGCGGTGCACGTGACCGACGCCTCGAACGCCTCGCGCACGCTGCTGATGAACCTCGAGACGCTCGCGTGGGACGACGCGATGCTCTCGCTCTTCGACGTACCACGGGCGGTGCTGCCGCGCATCGCCGCGTCCTCGGAGTTGTATGGCCTCACCCGCGGCATGCAGTCACTGCCCGACGGCATCCCCGTGTCGGGCATCGCGGGAGACCAGCAGGCGGCGCTCTTCGGCCAGGCCTGCTTCGACCCCGGCGAGTCGAAGTGCACGTACGGCACCGGGGCGTTCCTGCTCATGAACGTGGGCGAGAAGCCGGTGCAGTCGAAGGCGGGCCTCCTCTCCACCGTGGCCTGGCGGGTGGGCGACACCACCACCTACGCGCTCGAGGGCAGCGCCTTCATCGCCGGAGCGGCGGTGCAGTGGCTGCGCGACGGGCTGGGCCTCATCAAGAAGGCGAGTGACGTCGAGGCGCTGGCGAAGACGGTGAAGTCGGCGGGCGCCGTCGTCTTCGTCCCGGCGCTCGCGGGCCTGGGCGCTCCGCACTGGAGGCCCGATGCGCGTGGCCTCTTCGCCGGCATCGACCGGTCGACCACCAGGGGCCACCTCGCGCGCGCGGTCCTCGAGGGCGTGGCGCTGCAGATTCAGGACCTCGCCGAGGCGATGACGCTCGACTCGGGCCGCGCGATTCCAGCCTTCAAGGTCGACGGCGGCGCGGTGCGGAACGACCTGCTCATGCAGTACCAGGCCGACGTGCTCAACACGAACGTGGTGCGGCCGAAGAACGTCGAGTCGACGTCGCTGGGCGCGGCGTTCCTCGCGGGCCTCGCGGTGGGCTTCTGGAAGAGCCCCCACGAGATTCGCAAGGCGTGGCGGGCCGACAAGGTGTTCAAGCCGAAGATGAGCGCCGAGGCGCGCGCGCAGCACCTGGGCAAGTGGCGTGACGCGGTGAAGCGGGCATGAGGTTCGCGCTCGTCGTCATCATCGGCCTCCTGTCGGCCTGCTCGAAGAAGTCCGCGACGCCCGCCGACGCAGGCACGACCCAGTCCGCGGCCGCGAAGGGGCCAGTCTCGCGGAGCACGGATCTGCGCTCCGTGTTGCTCCTCGTCTACCCGGAGTACCGCGGCACCAACCTCGTCTCGGCCCGCGCGCGGCTGTCACGCACCCTGTCGGGCGAGAAGGACTGGACGTCGCTGGCCCACGCGCTGTTCGCGAAGAACAAGGTCACCGAGAAGCCCGACGACGGCGGGGTGGCTGGTTCGTTCGACCTCTTCGAGCTGCGCGTGGTGCCCGGGCCGAAGAGCGCGACGAGCACCATCGACCTGCCCATCGACGGCGACACGCTCGGACGCCTCTACACCAACCCGGCCTCGCTCTCTTCGGCGCAGCTGGGGCTGTGGCTGCCGAAGGAGGGCGTCACCATCAGCCGTGAGGTCTTCGACTTCGACCTCGTCTACGACGCCGTCTCGGAGAACCGCGCGAGCTTCGTCACCCGGCAGTTGGTGGACCTGCTGCTCGGCAACTCCCAGTGGACCGTCGACGGCGAGCTGCCCGAAGGCTGGGAGCCGAGCCCTCCTGATGGCGGCCGCGGCGGGGTGCCTGCCACCTTCTCGGTGTCACTGACCGGCGTCGTCGACGGGGCGAAGGTGAAGGTGACCCGCGCTGGACGCCGCGTGACGGTCGGCTACACCCTCGCCACCCTCGAGCCCTGAACGAGACGGCGTCAGGCCTCGGCTTCCTCCTCGTCAGGCGACCGCGCCTCCTCCCATGACTGCCGCGTCTCCTCCCACCGCCTCGCGCGCGACGCTGTCGACGCTGCTGACGCTCGCGTTTCCCATCGTCTTGTCCCGGGCGAGCCAGACGGTGGTGGGGCTCTCGGACGCCATCATGGTGGCGCACCTGGGCGCAGCCTCGCTCGCAGCCACGTCGACGGGCGCGGCGAACGCGTTCTCCCTGCTCATCCTCCCGATGGGCATCACCTTCATCGTCTCGAGCTTCGCTGCGCAGCTCTTCGGCAAAGGCGACCTCGCCAGCGCGCGCCGCTACGGCTGGTACGGCCTCGTCGTCGCCGCGCTGACGCAGGTGGTCTCGGTGGCCTCCATTCCTCTCTTCGCGCCCATCGTCGGGCTGTTGCCGTACGAGGCCGAGGTGAAGACGTTGATGGTGTCGTACCTCACCTGGCGCATCCTCTGCGGGGGCGCGGCCATCGGCATCGAGGCGTTGGCGAACTACTACGGCGGGCTGGGGCGAACGCTCCCGGGCATGGTGGCGAACCTCGTCGCGATGGTGCTCAACGTCGCCCTCAACTGGGTCCTCATCAACGGCGCGGCTTCGATTCCCGCGATGGGCGTCAAGGGCGCGGCGCTGGCCAGCACACTGTCGACCCTCGTCGCCTTCGCCGGCTTCTTCGCCTTCTTCCTGCGTGAGGGCCGGGGGCTTCCAAAGCCGACCCTGTCGCTGGCCGAGTTCGGCCGCATGCTGCGCTTCGGGCTCCCGTCGGGCCTCAACTGGTTCTTCGAGTTCCTCGCGTTCATCTTCTTCGTCAACGTGGTGGTGGGCGGGCTGGGGACGCCGGCCGTGGCGGCGCTCAACAGCGTCATCCAGCTCAACTCGGTGTCCTTCATGCCGTCGTTCGCCGTGGCGAGCGCTGGAGCGGTGCTGGTGGGGCAGGCCATCGGCGCGGGCCGGAAGGACGACGTGCCCCACGTGGTGGCGATGTCGGCTGGCACCGCCGCGGTGTGGATGGCGACCGCCGGCGTCCTGTACTTCACCATTCCTGGGCTGCTCCTGTTGCCCTTCGCGCGCGGGGCCGATGCGGAAGCGGTCATGACGTTTGGGGTGCGCATGCTGATGGTGAGCGCCGCGTGGCAAGTCTTCGACGCCTGCGCCACCTCGCTCGCCGAGTGTCTGCGCGGGGCCGGCGACACGCTCTACCCCCTGGTGATGCGCCTCGTCATTGCCTGGGTCGTCTTCGTGCCGGGCGCGTGGGTGACGGTTCGGTACTTCGACGGCGGCGACGTGGGCGCGATGGTGTGGCTCGTCGTCTACCTCGCGCTGCTGGCGTTGGTGCTGTTCCTGCGGTTCCGCTCCGGGCGTTGGCGCCACCTCGAGCTCATCGAGCCGACGGCGTCATAGGGCTTCCCGAGACGGCTCACCGGGTGGGCCACTTCCAGCCCATGAGGCCCATGCGAACCACGACGCCAGCGTCACGCCGCGCGCTCGGTCAGCCGAGCCAGGACGCTCGCCAGCGTCGCGAGCGAGACGGGCTTCGTCAGCACCTCATTCATGCCCGAGCGGCGGCAGGCCTCGAGGTCCTCTGGCAGCGTCGACGCGGTGAGGGCGACGACGGGCACCTGCGCCACCGGAGGCGGCATCGACCGGATGCGCTCGGTGGCGGTGAAGCCGTCCATCTCGGGCATGTGGCAGTCCATCAGGACGAGGACGAAGTCGTGGGCCGCGAGGGCCTCGAGGGCCTCGACGCCGGAGGCGGCCGTGTGCGCGCGGAAGCCAGCCTTCTCGACGAGCTGCGCGGCCACCGCGAGGTTGATGGGGTTGTCGTCGACCACCAACACCAGGCGGCCGGTGTCTTTCGCGTGTGGACCACTCGGTGGCGTGGTGGCCGGTGGCGCGCGCCGCGCAGGCTCGAAGGTCAGGGTGAACGTGAAGCGGGCGCCGTGTCCAGCCATCGAGTCGACCGTGATGGTGCCGCCCATCAGGGTGACGAGCTGCTGGGCCAGCGCGAGGCCCAGGCCGGTGCCTCCGAAGCGCCGGTTGGTGGAGCCGTCGCCCTGCTCGAACGGCGTGAACAGCCGCGCGAGGAGCGAAGGCTCGATGCCGGGGCCCGAGTCGCGCACCTCGAAGGTGAGCGTGTGCAGCGTCGGGGACATCACGCGAACGAGCACCTCGCCGCTCTCGGTGAACTTCACTGCGTTGCTCACCAGGTTGTTGAGCACCTGGCCCAGGCGCATCGAGTCTCCGCGCACGGCGGTCACCACGTCGTCTCCGAGCACGAAACGCAGCGCCAACCCCTTCTTGTTCGCTCCGGGCTCGAAGAGGGCCTTCACGTCATCGAGCACCCGGGCGACGTCGAAGTCGTGCGCCTCGATGGTGAGCTTGCCCGCCTCGGCCTTCGTCACGTCGAGCAGGTCGTTGATGAGCGAGACGAGGAGCTTCCCGGAGCGCTGCACCACCAGCAGGTTCTCACGCTGAGACGGCGACATCGGCTCGGCGAGCATCACCTCGGTGAGGCCCAGCACCCCGTTCATGGGCGTGCGGATCTCGTGGCTGATGGTGGCCAGGAAGGTGCTCTTCGTGCGGTCGGCCTGGCGGAGTTGCTGGAACGCCGTCTTGTTCACGTCTTCATAGGCGCCGACGAACGCCCACAGCACCAGCACCATCAACACGAAGTTGAGGCCGCTCGTCGTGAAGGGGTCGGGGTCGGTATGGGGGAGGACGTAGCCCTCTTTCGCCGCGTGGAGCACCGCGAGGCCGAGCCCGATGACGAGCAACACCCAGGCGATGGCTTCGCGTCGCGTGAGGGAGAGCGCCGCCAGGAGCGGCACGACCGACAAGAAGCAGATGTTCGTCACATCGGCAGGGGTCTGCGCGAGGGTCGCGAGGGAGAATGCCAGGCTCGCCGCGATGAGCGACAGCCAGGTCGGGCCCCGAAGGGCTCCGGTTCGTTTGAACCAGAGCAACGCCGCGGTGCTGGACGACGCCATCAGGAGGCACAGCACGACCTGGCCCCACACGTGGGTGAAGGCGTAGAGGGCCACCGAACACAACAGGAACGGCACCGCGGTCAGGTGGATGCTGACGAAGAAGCGTGCACGGACCTGTTCCGCCGGTGACAAGCCGGCTGGCATGCAGGCATCTCGAAGGCGCACCAGCCTGGCGAGCATTCCAAAGCCTAACGTCCTTTACACCCCGTGCGCTTGGGGTCATCGTCGACCCGCGTGAACCCTCGGCCACCCAGGGCGCATCACAGGGGTCGGCAGCCGCTTCACACGACTTCACCAAGGACGATTCACATGGCCACCGGGACGTTGGAGCTGACGGATCAGAACTTCGAGACCACCCTGCAGAAGGGCGGGATCCTGATCATCGATTTCTGGGCCGAGTGGTGTGGGCCCTGCCGCGCGTTCGCGCCCGTGTTCGAGGCAGCCGCCAGGAAGCACGGGGACATCACCTTCGCGAAGGTCGACACCGAGGCGCAGCAGGCGCTCGCGCAGGCGTTCGACGTGCAGGCGATTCCGACGCTGGCGGTCTTCCGTGACGGGGTGCTGCTGGGCCGAAACGCGGGCGCGCTCCCGGCGGCGGCGCTCGAGGGCGTCATCGAGCAGGTGCGCGGCCTCGACATGGAGAAGATCAAGGCCGACCTCGAGTCACGGAAGAAGGCTGAGGCCCCCAAGGCCTGAGGGTCAGACCGAGCGCAGGCGCCGAACCATCAGCAGCAGGAAGAGCGGCCCGCCGAGCAACGCGGTGATGACGCCGACCGGTGGCTCGGTGTGGAAGACCCGGAACAGCAGGCGCGCCCCGAGGTCGGCCAGCACGAGGAAGGCAGCGCCGAGGCATGCGCTCGCCGGCAGGCTCAGGCGTTGATCCGCGCCCAGCAGCAACCGGGCGAGGTGCGGCACCAGCAGGCCGACGAAGCCCACCAGGCCCGACAACGACACCGCCGCCGCGACCGCGGTCGAGGCCAGCACGAGCAACCAGCGGCGGGTGCCCTCGACGTCCACTCCGAGCGAGCGTGCGTCGTCGTCACCGAGGGAGAGCAGGTTGATGCGCGCCGACAGCGCCGCCATCACGGCCACCGTCGGAAACACGAGCGCGGCCGTGACGCCGAGCGCGGTCCACGACTCGTGGCCCAGCGAGCCTGCCAGCCAGAAGAGCACCTCGCCCAGCTTGTCCGGTGCCACCAGGGCCTTGATGAAGATGATGGCCGCCAGCGCGAACGCGTTGAAGATGACGCCAGCCAGGAGCGTGGTGGTGGTGCCCGCTTCCCGACTCGCGCGCCCCACGGCGAGGACCAGGCCCGTCGCCATCACCGCGCCCGCGAGCGCGAAGAGGGACGTGCCGGTCAGCCCGAGCGCCGTCGTCGACAGGCCGAGCGCGAGCGCCACCGTGGCTCCAAGCGCTGCGCCGCCCGAGACGCCCAGGACGAACGGATCCGCCAGCGGGTTTCGTAACAGCGCCTGGAGCATCGAGCCCGACGCGGCGAGGGCGGCGCCCACCAGCGCGGCCAGCACCACGCGCGGCACGCGCAGCGACCAGAAGATGGTGTGTTCGGTGGTGCCTTCGGTGAAGGCCGCAGAAAGCAGGAGCGGCTGCTCCCCGAACGCCACGCCCGCCACGACGCAGAGGCCGAGCGCCAGGAGTCCCCCTCCCGTGACGCCCAGCACGCGGCTCGCCGTCGCTCGCACCTGGCAGCGGTTACCAGAGCCGCGCCGCGATTACCCGGCCGGCTTCACCGCGCGCACGCCGAGCACGTTGGGCAGCTCCCACTGCTGGCGGTTGTCGTCTCGCGGGAAGAAGCCCGTCTCGTAGCTGCCCGCCAGGTCGACGTTCACCGCCTTCGACCGGATGGAGAGGCTCGCCTCCGGGCCGCCCTCGACGTGCATCGCCTGGACGACGCGGAGCGGTGACGCCAGCACCAGGTCCATCAGCGCCGCCATCTCGAAGGGCGTGCGCGTGAAGGCGAAGAGGAGCCGCCCCTCGGCGTCGAGCGCGACGAAGGCCTCGCTCCAGCGCCGCTTGTTGGGCTTCCACACGTTCTCGCCAGGCCCCTTCACCAGCCGCAGGTTCTGCACCACCGTGCGATAGCGCTTCACGCGCTCGTCGAAGTCCGGCGCGTCACGGTCGAGCATGGTGGCCTTCGGCAGGCCCGGCTCGAGGGGGTTCATCACGAGCACCGACTGGTAGGTCTTCTTCCATGGGCGCTGGTTGACGTGCTCGCCGTGCACCAGCCGGCCGACGTTCGACCGGTAGTCCGTCTCGTACATGCCGGCGTTGATGACGACGCTGAAGTCCTTCGCGTGTGCCCATTGGGC
>JBILEB010000127.1:0-20708 GCA_044352295.1 Myxococcaceae bacterium | reverse complement strand
ACCGCGGGCCTTCTTCATCAGCTGCTTCTTGTTCAGCTTCTTCATGGTGCGCTCCGTTTCAGAGGGGACTGCGGCGTGGGGGAAACTGCGAAGACCTGCAGGAGTATCGGTCGAGCCGCTGACCCCGACCATCGGTCAGCAGGAGGATGCCTCCGCAAGTCCACCCGTACTGCAACAGCCGAAGTTCAGGACTTTACGGCGTCAGAGCATAGGTCGGTGTCATCGCGTCGAGCTGCGGGAACTGCCCGGGACGTACCGTGACGCGGGGCGGGCTCATCTGATCCGTCTTGAACAACCTGCCGCCGGTGCCGACGGCCTGGAAGAAGACGTCGAAGGTGCCCTGGGGCAGGTACGGGAAGACGGTGGCCTGGCCGGTCATCGCGTCGGTGCAGGGCACTTCGGCGCCCGCCCCCGGGTAGAGCAGCGCGCCGCCCATGGTGCGGAGGTTGAGGAAGATGCTGGTGGCGCCGACCTGCTGGCACGTGCGGGCCATGCCGGTCTCGCGGAACTCCCAGCGCACGGGGAGCGAGCCGACGTCCCAGTCGAGCGCCACGGTGACGCGGGTGGTGCCGGAGATGACGACGGTCTCCTGTTTGCGGAAGTAGACGAAGCCGTTCATGTCGGCGGCAGAGAGGTCGAGCCGCACGGTGCCCGAGAGGCTGGGGAAGGTGGCGCCCATGCCGACGGGCTCTCCGACGGCGCAGTTCAGCTCTCGTGGCGTGCCGCCGTTCACCGCGACCGACACCTTCGTGATGGTGGCCTGCGCGCAGGTCGGCGTGGGCGAGACGGCCAGCGCCGGCAACGTCCACTTCACGATGAGATCACCCGGCCCACTCACCGCGACGGGTTCGAGCCGCACCTGAGCCGAGACGTCCTGGTTGACGACCTGCACGGCGCTGGTGCCGCGGAAGCGCACCTGGTTCGCAGCGTCACGGCCCTCGAGCGTCACCGTGTACGAGCCCGCGCGGAACCCCGGTACGACCGCCCCATCGGTGCCGGCCTGGTTGCAGCGGAAGGTGCCTCCAGTGGCGCCGGGCGCCGAGACGGTGACGTTCGACACGCCTGCCTGCGCGCACGTCTGGCCCGCGAAGTTCCAGAAGAAGTTCACGCCGAAGGTGGGCCCGCTGACGCCACCTGCGGTGCCGCCACCCGCCGGTCCGCCGCCCGACGCGCCGCCACCGACGCCCGGGTTCGAGCACACGCCGCTCGAGCAGACCCCGCTCATGCACGCCGAACACATCGCGCCGCGCACGCCGCACGCGTCGGCGGTGGTGCCATCAAGGCACATGCCCGTGGCGTCGCAGCACCCGTTGCAGTTGTTCGCGGTGCAGTTGTTCCGGATGACGCAGCCCGAGCTGATCAGAAAGGCGAGCAGCGCGAGGGGGACGAGGAGAATTCGCATGACGGGCTCCAAGCGTAGGTCACGGCCGAATGACGTGCGTGATGACGGTGGAGGAACCCTGCTTATTCATTGAGGGTCGCACCCGCGCACACACGCTGGAGGCATCCTCCTGCTGACCGATGGTCGGGATCAGCGGCTCGACCGATACTCCTGCAGGTCTTCGCAGTTTCCCCCACGCCGCAGTCCCCTCTGAAACGGAGCGCACCATGAAGAAGCTGAACAAGAAGCAGCTGATGAAGAAGGCCCGCGGTCAGGGCATGACCGAGTACATCATCATCGTGGCGCTCATCGCGATCGCGGCCATCGGCGTCATCACCCTGTTCGGTGACAACATCCGCAAGCTGTTCGGCGCTTCGGCTGACGCGCTGGCCGGTGAAGAGTCCGTGACGCCGAAGACGAAGACGTTCCAGGCCTCCGGCACGGACCAGAAGAAGACGCTCAAGTCGTTCGGCGAGAACAACAACGCAAACTACTGACGTCGCTCCGTCACTCTCCGTACGAGGGTGATGGACACGCGGGGTCGGCTCCTTCGGGCGCCGGCCCCGTTTTCGTTTTCCGGGTTTGACCGCGCGATGCGCCCTCGGCTATCGCGCCCGCGCCATGCGCCTGGGCTCCACGTTCCTCGTCGTCGTGTTGTTCCTGCTCGGCTGTGAGACGCGCCGCGGCTCCTTGCGCAGCTCGCCCCCACCGGGGCCGCAGTGCACGGTGGCCATGCCGGCCGCCTCGTACACCGACGTCACCTGCCGCGGCGCCCTGTCCCGCGAGCTGCTGTGGCACGCCGCGCTCGTGAAGGCCGCCGAGACGGGGCCCGACCACGGCGCCCTCACCTTCGAGGTCCTCGAGACGAACGAGGCGCAGGGCTGGCGCATCGTCCGGGCGAAGTTCCCGACGGCGACCGAGCCTGCCGGCCCGTACTCCGTGGAGCGCCTGCTGACCCCGCAGCAGCTCGAAGCGGGCCGCCTGCGAGCGACCACGCGCCTGTGCCAGCGCGCCGTCATCACCAACGACACCGATCCGCAGACGCGGGCGAGCTGTCTGCAGTTCCTCTCGACGCAGCAGCAGCTTGCCCAGTCGGAGCGCCACCACAGCGAACAGCTCGCCGTGCAGCGCGTGCAGGCCGAGGCCCAGGCGCAGCAGGCCGCGGCGGCGTCGGCCGCGATGGCGCCTCCACCTCCACAGGCGAGCGTCTCGGTGTGGGGGAGCGGCTCCTCGGGCTCGACCTCGATGTCAGGTGGCGTGCGCGCGACCGGTGCGCCCGCGCCCGAGTGCCGCCTGGGCAGCGATGGCATCAACACCTGCGGTTACAACTGCCGGCTCGGCAGCAATGGCCGCTTCTATTGCGCCAGCGTCCCCAACGGGCAGTGCTCGCTCAACTCCAACGGCACCTGGTCTTGCCCCTGACCTGCGTCACAGCCGCAGCGTGAGCTGATTGCCGCAGCCTTCGCAGAACACGTTCCGCTCGGGCTTCGGCGCACCGGACGTCGGGAGCACCTTCGCCGTCTTGCATCGCGGGCAGGTGCCCCGGACTTCCTTGAGGGACTCCCGGCTCAAGAAGCGCCAGGTGAAGACGATGGGCCCGGCGAGCAGCAACACCGGCGGCGCGACGAAGTGCACCACGGGAATCATGATGGTGAAGCCCGCGAGGCTCCAGCACAGGGCCAGGCCCACCGCGGCGCGGCGCAGGCGCTCGAGCATCGTGAAGGTGTCGACGTCGACTTGAACGGCCTGGCTCGGCTCCGAGCCCAGCGACAGCGTGCCCGGAAGGGTGCGGGTGGATGGCATGGCGACCGTGCCCCTATCGCACCTCACGCCACCAGGGGTCGAACGTCTCGACGCGGGAGGGCTCCACCGGCGCTCCGAGGCGCGGCGTCAGCATGGGCACGCGCTGCTCCGCCACCAGCGCCGCGAGCGTCTCGGCCGGCTCGTCCCACGCGTGCAGCGCGAGGTTGAAGGTGCCCCAGTGGATGGGGAGAAACGCGCCGGAGCCGATCATCTCCCAGGCCTTGAGCGCGTTGTGCGGCCCTAAGTGAATGTCGCCCCACTTCTCGTGGAAGGCGCCCACCTCGAGCATGACGAGGTCGAAGCGGCCGAAGCGCTGGCCGACGTCGCGGAACTCCTCGGTGAGGCCCGTGTCACCCGAGAAGAAGACGCGGTGGTGTTCGGTCTCGAGCACGAAACTGGCCCACGAGGTGGTGTTGCGGTCACGCATGCCCCGGCCCGAGAAGTGCTGCGCCGGCGTGGCGGTGAGCTTCAGGCCCTTCACGGTGGCTACGTCGCCCCAGTCGAGCTCGGTGATGCGCGCGTGCGAGATGCCCCAGGCCTCGAGGTGCGCGCCCACGCCGAGGGAGGTGACGATGGGCACGTTCGACTTCGCCAGCGCCTGCATCGTCGGCCAGCACAGGTGGTCGTAGTGGTCGTGGCTGATGAGCACCACGTCGAGCGGCGGCAGCTCGTCGAAGCGCACCGGGGTGGGGTGGAAGCGTTTGGGCCCCGCGAAGCCAAACGGAGACGCGCGCTCGCCGAAGACCGGGTCGGTCAGCACGCGCAGTCCGTCGAGCTCGAGCAACAGCGTGCTGTGGCCCAGCCAGGTGACGCGCAGCCCCGTCTCGGACGGTTTCTGCCAGACGCTCCGGGGGTCGAGGACGGGCAGGGTGCGTCGGGGCTCGCGCTGGGTCTCGGAGAAGAAGTACTCGCCCAGGAGCGGCAACGGGCTGCCCTTGAGCCCGGGCTTCACCGGCGCGGTGTTGTGGAAGACGCCGTCGCGGAAGCGCCTGGAGGCGCGCACGCGCTCCAGCCGGGCTCCGTGGGACCTGCTGCCGAGGACGCGGGGAGACGCCATGACGACAGCTCGTAGCGCACGGCTCGTCCCTGCGCCCGAGGGACGACGACGAGGCCTGCCCAACCGGCCGTCGCCCATGGCTCCGAAACCTCCGTGAAACGGGAGCGGGTCAGTCAACCTCAGGGCAGCCGGCCACGCAGCACCGGCAACGTCACCTTCGACGGCCTCGCCCCATCGCGCCACACGCGGTGGGTGGCTGCGCGGAAGTCGGCCTCGGTCGCCTGCGCCGGGTCGACGAAGGTCTGCGGGTTGAGGTCCACCAGCGGGAACCACGAGCTCTGCACCTGCACCATCACGCGGTGTCCGGGCCGGAAGGTGTGGTGCACGTCGGGCAGGGTGAAGCGCACGCGCTCGGGCGTGCCGGGCGTGAAGGCCTTCGGTGTCTCGAAGCTGTCGCGGAAGCGGCCGCGCATCACCTCGGCGCGGACGAGCGTGTGCGCGCCGCCGAGTTTCGCCCCGTTGGGGCCGTTGGGCGCATCGAAGGGCTGCACGTCGATGAGCTTCACCACCACGTCGGCGTCGGTGCCCGTGGTGGAGAACCACACGTCGACCCCGATGGGTCCCGCGAGCGTGACGTCTTCGGTCAGCGTCGGCGTCGAGAACGACAAGACGTCAGGCCGGCGGCTGGCGAAGCGTTGATCCGCCGTCAGGTACTCCCCGTCGTTCTCCATGCCGAAGGTCGCGCGGTGCGGCACGGGGGCCTTCGGGTCCGACCGCCACTCCTCGAAGCCTTCGGTCCCCGTCGGCGCCTCGGCGATCAGCGTGCCCTTCGGCCCGAAGTGCCGCGGCGTCGGCGTTGTCTTCGGCGGCCACGCCTCGAAGCGGGAGAACACGTTGGTGCCCGTCTCGAACACGAGCGCCTCGACCGGCTTCTCCTCGGCGCAGCCCTTGAGCGCCTTGCGGAAGAAGGGGAGCTCGACGGTCTCCTGGTACGGCCGCGAGGTCTTCCAGCCGAACGAGACGTCTCCGAGGGCGTCGCCGTCGGTGCGCGCCCAGCCACCATGCCGCCACGGGCCCAGCACCAGGCGCACGTCGGCGCCGGGGCTCTGCGAGTTGAAGGCCTGGTACGTGGCCAGCGTGCCCCAGAGGTCCTCCGCGTCGAACAGGCCGCCCACCACCAGCACCGCGGGCCGGGCCTGCTTGTAGTGGGGGAGCGGGTCCCTCGCCTTCCACCAGGCATCGCGCGTCGGGTGGGCGAGCACCTCGTTCCAGAACGCAATCTCGCCCTTGAAGTGCCGCTCGTTCACGTTCTTGAGCGGGCCCAGGCCCAGGTAGAAGTCGTAGGCGTCGGCGGACTCCACGTCGAAGCCCCAGGCCCACTTGCGGGTCGGTTGCGCGCGCGCCTTCCCGAAGCCCGAGAAGAAGCCCACCGTGTCCATGAGGAAGAGGGCGCCGTTGTGGTGGAAGTCGTCGCCGACGAACCAGTCGGTGACCGGGGCCTGCGGAGAGACGGCCTTGAGCGCCGGGTGCGCGTCGATGGCCGCCTGCGCCGCGTAGAAGCCGGGGTACGAGACGCCCCACTGGCCGACCTTGCCGTTGAACGCCGGCAGGTGCTTCGTGAGGAACTCGATGGTGTCGAAGGCGTCGGTGGCCTCGTCGACCCCGCCCTTCGCCGCGCGAGGGCGAACGTCGACGAACTGGCCTTCGCTCATCATGCGGCCGCGCACGTCCTGATTGACGAAGATGAAGCCGTCGCGAATCGCCGCCATCGACAGCGCGTAGCGACCAATCATGCGCGTCGTCTTGAAGTCCGGGTACACGTCGACGCCAACGGTGACGGCGTAGGGCGTACGCATGAGGAGCGCCGGCCAGGTGCGCGTGCGGTCGCGGGGCACGTAGGCCACCGTGTACAGCTTCACCCCGTCACGCATGGGGATGCGGAACTCGTACTTCGTGTACTGCTCGCGGAAGACGCGGTCGGCCTCGGCGGGGTCGGTGAGGGGCGCGGCGACGAGCGGCGGCTCACAGGGCGCCGCGGCCAGCGCGAGGGACAGGAGAGACCAGAGCATCGCGGCTCCATACCTCGACCGCGAGCGGCTGCGAGCAGGTCGCTGGCTCCTCCGTCGACCGCGGCCGTCTCGTGTCAGCCCTCGCGAACAGCCGAGTCACCCCGCGAGGGCGAACCCGGTCGAGAGGAGGACACAGAGCGGCGTGCAGAGGACCTCGTCGAGCCGGCCGAAGGTCGTGTGCCGCTCCCGCTTGAAGTGCCGAGCCCAGCGGAAGTCACCCCACGCGCGCACGCCACACACCACGCCGCCAGCGCCGAGACGAGGAGGCTCACCCCGACGATGGCGCGCAGCGAAGACGGCCACACCATCAGCGCGGCCAACGTCACCCACGCCACGCTCGTCAGCCGAACTGGAGCGGGGGCCACGATCGGCGAGTACTCGTGGGAGGCCTTCAAGGGTGCACCCACCGGCGTCGAGGTCTGGGAGGCGCTCTTCGACCTCATGTTCAGCCCCCCGGAGGCGTGAGCGACTGTGCGCATGACGCGCTGGTCCCGATGCGTTTCGCGGGCCGCGCAGGCCATCACCTGGTTTCGAGGCGCCCTGCTGGCTGTTCGACCCACCGATTCCGTCGGAGGGCTGGCCTTCACCGCGTTTTCACGGCGGGCCCGCGCACAGCGAGGCCCCCGACGAGCCGGCACGCGTGCGACCGGTGTGCGACCTCTCCGCCTGGTGACGGCTCAGCGCAGGCTGTCGCGCAGGCGCAGCGCATCGGCCGCCGCGGGGCTTTCGGGGTACTTCTTGAGCACCGTCTCGAGCGTGCGCGCGGCGTCCTGCCTCTGGCCGAGGGACTGATAGGCGCGTGCCTTGCGAACCAGCGTGCTCGCCTCGAGGTCCTTCGACTCGGCGCCGCGGCCCAGGTAGCGGTCGAACAGCGTGATGGCCCGTTTGGGCTGCTTCAGCTCGTCCTGCAGGAGCGAGCCCGCCAGCAGCGCACCGCGGTTCGCCTCTGCGCCCTTGCCATTCGCCGCAAGGAGATACGTATTGACCGCGCCAGAGACGTCTCCCGTGCGGCGCTGGCAGTCGGCGAGCGTGAGACGTGCCGAGGTGCCGTCGGGCGTGTTCGCCAGGAAGCGCCTCACCTCGGGCATCACCAGGCCGCACTCGCCACGCGCCGCCCGCGTCCGCCACTCCGCCAGCTTCGTGGGCGCTGCCGTGACGGGTTGCGGGCGCTTCTTCTGAATGGGCTCAGCTTCGACGACGGGAGCCGGCTCCGGTTCCACGGCGGGCGCTGGCGCCACCACCTCGACCACCGGCGCCGCCTCGCTGAGCTCCAGGAACGTTCCCGCGGCGCGCTGGCCGACCGACACCACGCCGTCCTTCACCTCGAGGCGCTGGCCCGCCGTCACCCGGCTCGTCGTCGTGCCCGTCGTCACTTCGACGGTGCCCTTCTCGACCTCGACCACCAGCGTGTCCGCCGACTCGACCCGGAAGATGGTGCCCACCACGTGCACCCGGCCCAGCGGTGTCTCGACGTCGAACCGGCGGGCCCCGCGCGACGGGTCGACGTGCGCGGCCATGGAGCCCCGCGACAGCACCAGCCGCGTCGCGCGCGCGCTGGCCTGTGCCACCTCGACGCGGGAGCCAGGCCCCACGCCGACGCGGTCATCACCGAGCTGGAAGAGGGCACGCCCGTTGGCGGCGGTCTCGGTCACCGCGCCCGTCGTCGTGGCGTTCGACGCCACCACCGCCGTCGCGGTCCACGGCGTGTCGCGAACCTCGGCGCGCGTCAGCGCCCACGTCACCACCGCCGCCACCATGAGCGCCGCGACGCCCACCGGCACGAGGAAGCGCGTCCACGCCGGGGCGGTCGACTCCCGCGCCTCGAGGCGTTGAACGAGCCGCGCCACCTGGCTCGGCGTCGGCGGCGTCGTCGCGGCCGCGCGGGAGGCCCTGAGCTCCTCGGAGAACCGCTCCCAGGCCGGGTCGGGTGCGTGGTCGCTCATGACGAGGTGCCTCCACTGGTGAGATCCTTGATGCGCTGGCGGGCTCGGTGCAGCCGGGTGAAGACCGTGTTCGGGCTCACCCCCAGCGAGGCGGCGATCTCCTCGGCCGTCCAGCCTTCGACGACGTTGAGCACCACCACCGTGCGCCAGTCCTCGGGCAGCTTCGACAAGAGCGCCTCGGCGTCACGGCCTGCCTCGACGCGAAGGTGCGGTGAGGTCGACGGCTCCTCGCGCGAGACGTTGCGGTCGATGAGCGTGCGTCGCACCCACTCCATCACCCCCGACTTCTTGCCCTTCTTCACCGCGATGCCGACGAGGAACGAGCGCACCGACGCGCCGGGGTGCAGCCGCTCCGCCACCTGCGCGAACGTGAGGAAGACCTCCTGGCACAGGTCGTCCAGCTCACTGTCCCGAACCTGGTGCCTCAACACGTTCATCACCACTCCCCGGTACCGGCTGTACAACGGACCCAACGCACGCATGTCTCCAGACACCAATCGCCTGACGCACACGTCGTCGTCGTCACCCACCACCTCGTCTGGAATGCCCTCACGCTTCAAAGGCCTTCCCATGCGATTCCGATGCCCGCGTGCAGCGAGAGCGCAGGCTGCCGCCAGAAGGGCTGGTTGGCAGGTAATTCAAGGAGTTGGGTGCGTGCGAGGCGGCCGATCAGATCCACCCGGAACACGACGGTGAGGGGTCCACCCCCCGCTCCGAGGTCGAGTCCCACGAGCGCGGCGCCCGTGGTGGTCGTGAGGGCGTCGGGGACCGACTGGCGCGACTGGGTCCAGCTGACCTCCGGACCGAGCCCCACTCGCGGCCAGAGGGTGAGGTCGCCCAGGGTGTAGCTGCGGGTGATCAGCGCGAGCACGGGCAACGACACCGACGACACCGCGAGCCCGTTCTGCGCGAGGGAGCGCTGCCCAGAGAGCGCGAGCGAGAGCCCCACGGCGAGGCGGTTGTCGAAGCGGAAGAGGGCGGTCGCGGCACCCCCAAACCGCAGGCTCTGACCGAGCTGATCCACCAGCCCACCGTCAACGAGACCGAGCGCGATGAGACGGAGGCGCCTGGGCGACGGGGGCGGCATGGGGGCCGGTGGCGCGATGGGCTGTTCCACCACCGGCGGCGGCGCGACATCGGCAGCGTTCGACATGGTGGCCCGGGTGGCCTTCACCACGGCGCGCAGCTGGGGCGGGACGGTCTGCACGGGCTCGTAGAGAAACGCCGTGCCCAGCAACTCGCGGAGCATCAGCGCCAGGGCGCTCTCGTTGCGGGACCGACGGTCGAATTCGAGCGTGCGTACCAGGGTTCGGCCCGTGCCCTGCGCCACCAGGTGCAGCATGAGCTGGCCAGGGAGCGGCTCCGACAGCCACACCACCGCCGCGGCGTCGTTCTGTTTGGCGACCGGCAGCACCGCTGCGAGCTGATCCGCCAGCGGCTTCTTCGGAAAGTCCGGCACCGAGATGGGCGTGTTGAGGACGATGAAGCTGTCGAGCAGCAGCGTGAGCTCTTCGTGCAGGCGGCTCTGCGTCTTGAGGAACGGCGCGGGGCCGTCGGTGCGAATCATCACGATGAGCGGCGGGGGAGGCCCCACCGACACCTTCGGCGTCGCCGAGAGAAGCGCGAGGCTGAGGCCGAAGACGAGCACGGCGAAAGTGTGCCTCTGTGGGGCAGCGACGACACGTGAAAACCGGCGGGAGCCCACTCCTCTCCAGAGGGTCGACGCTCGACGACGTCGGTGGTCAACGCCTCCGCGAGGCCGTCGCTCAAAGACGACGCGGTCGGTGTCCGCACACGGGCACCAAAGAGCGACGTCTTTTCAGGTGGTGTCGTCGAGGTCCGGTGCGCCCGATGCCGAAGTACTCCCGAGGCTCACACTCACCGTTCTTTCGCTCGACGACGCCGAAGCCATCATGAAGGGGTCTTGGGGCGAGGCCGCTCCCGTCGTCGTGCAGCAGTGCTCGGTCGCTCCGGCTGGCACTGATGCGGTGCCGAGCCTCGGGCGGAGGGCGAAGCGAACGTCACCGCGCGGGCACCGAGGGTGGCTCCGCGGAGCGGGAGCACGCGCTCTTCCGGCGCGCTGGTCCCTCGGTGCGTTGTGGGATGACGCTCACCCTCACCGCACGCGCCGTCGTCGCAGCAGCAGGGTTCCCGCCCAGAAGAGCGCCTCGCCTGACACGCCGCCGCAGCCGCAGCCCAGCCGCTCGAGCGAGGCGCCGGGCCCCGACGGAAACGGCGTGGTGGAGGCTCCCTCGCGCGTGGTGGCCCGCCCTTCGGTGCCGGCCTGGGCGCCCGCGAACCCATTCGTCGTCGACCCCTCGGCGCCGCCGGCGGTCGAGAGGGGGCAGGCGACCACCCGCCGTGCGCGCAGAGAAACGTGTCCACCACCGCCGCCGCCGCCGGGCCCGTGCGTGGTACCCGCGCCGCCGGCGCCACCCACCGCGAGCAGCGTGCACGTCGCGTCCTCGACGACCTCGAGCACGAGCCCACCGGCGCCACCGCCGCCACCGCCCGCGCCTTGACGCACACTCGCGGCGCGGCCGGGCTCTCCACTCACCGTGAACGACCCGCTGCCTTCGACGCGCCGCGCGCGGACGAACACCGCGCCGCCCCCACGGCCACCGGCGCGTCCCTGGCCCATGGCTCCATTCGCCGCGCCGCCGCCGCCGCCGAAGATGAGCCCGGCGTACGGGAGCGCCTCGCCACCGAGCCCGCCCACGTCGCGTCGCCCGTCGTCACTCACGCCGCCTTGCCCGCCGCCACCGAGGCCCGCGCCACCGCCCCCGCCCGACGCGCGGCACACCCCGCCTCCACCGCCCGCGTCGTTGAAGCCCCGTCCAGTGCGGCCCACCGCGGCGCCAACGAGCGCGCCTTCGCCCTTCTCACTGCCGCGTGGCGCGCGCTCATCCTCTCGGGTGCACAGCGTCTCGGTCTCCGCCACGTCCCGCGCCGTTCCGCCGCGAAACCCGGTGCCCACCGCAGACACCGTGCCGTCGTTCCGCACCGTGCCCGCGGCGAAGAAGGCCAGCACGCCCCCGGACCGGCCATTCCACGGCGGCGCCACCAGCGAGCCCTCGGCCGTCACCGTCACCTCGGTGTACTCGGGCACCGTCACCACCTGGGCCTCGTCGGCGCGCCAGGCTCGGCTCGTCGGCTGGCCCAGCTCCAGCACCGCGCCAGCGACGCGCTCGAGGGTGTGCACGGTGAACTCGCCCACCCGCGGCCGCTCCCCGTCGGACTTCCACTGGGTCTGCACCACCAGCACCGTCATGCCCGCGCGAAACGGCGTGGCGTCGACGACGGTGAGGCGGAGGTCTCCGGCGGCGGCGTCGAAGGCGAGCGGCGAGTGCTGGTTGACGACGACGCCCCGGGTGGACACCTCGAGCGGGCCATCTTTCCCGTCGCCGAGTTGCACCACCTGGGCCCGCGCCACCATCGACCCGACGCACAGCGCGAGCGCCACGAGCTTCACGCCTGGCAGTGTGCCCGAAGCGCCCTCGGACGTCGCGCACCACCACACCTCCGAAGCAGGGCGGAGGTCAGAGCGCGCGTCAGGGTCGTCGAGCGGGCAGGGAGCGCCTCGGCCTCAGACGTCGCGCACCACCACGCCCTTCCAGAAGGCGACGCGTCCTTCGACGTGCTTCGCCTCGGGCCTGGTCTGCGGGTAGTACCAGGCGGCGTCGGCGTTGATGGCCCCGTCCACCAGCACGTCGTAGTAGCTCGCCGTGCCCTTCCAGCCGCACACGGTGTGCGTGGCGCTGTCGCGGAAGTGCTCCTTCTTCAGGGCCGACGGCGGGAAGTACGCGTTGCCCTCCACCATCACGATGTCGTCGGACTCCGCCAGCACGACGCCCTTCCACTCTGCGCGCTTCATGAGAGGTCTCCCTTCGGCACGAGGAACAAGGAATGGGCGAACGCCCACGACGGGTCGACCCACTGGGCGTCGACGGTGAAGCCTGCGGCCTCACCCCATGCGCGGAGCTCCTCGCACGTGAAGCGGTGGCTCGACTCGGTCCACAGCGACTCACCGGCTGCGAAGTGCACGTGAAAGTGGCCCGCCCGCACGGTGACGTCCATGGCGCGGGTGGCGACCAGGTGCATCTCGACGCGCCGGTGGACGGCGTCCCAGCGCGCTTCGTGACGGAAGGCGGCGACGTCGAAGTCGGCGTCGAGCTCGCGGTTGAGCCGCACCAGCAGGTTCTTGTTGAAGGCCGCCGTCACGCCCACCGCGTCGTCGTACGCAGGCAGCAGCGCGTCGATGGACTTGTCGAGGTCGGTCGCCAACAGCAACGCATCACCCGGTGACAGGCCCACGCGCACGTCACGCAGGAAGGCCTGGGCCTCATGCCGCTCGAAGTTGGACAGGTTGCTGCCGAGGAACAGCACCAGGAGCGGCACCCCCTCACGTCGGCTCGACGCCACGCGCGAGAGGCCTTCGAGGTAGCGGGCCTCGAGGCCGTACATGGTGACGCCCGGGAGCTGCTCCACGGTGCGCTGGCAGTCGGCGAGCGCCTGCCGGGACACGTCGATGGCGTAGAAGTCGAGCGCGCGGCCGGGCGCGAAGCGCTCGAGGAAGCACTTCGCCTTTCGCCCGGCCCCCGGGCCCAGCTCGGCGACGTCGGCGTTCGGCAGCCGGCGGCCCACCTCGGCGGCGTGCGCGTCGAGCAGCCGCACGTCGGCCCGCGTCACCTCGTACTCCGGCAGGAAGGTGATGGCCTCGAAGAGGGCCGACCCGAGGTCGTCGTAGAGCAACGCCGCCGGCAACGTCTTGCGGGGGCTGCAGAGGCCCTCCCGCACGGCCTGGAGGAGGGGTGACTCGGACACGGGCCGCAGCCGCATCGGCCCACGGGGAGCCACGGGGACGGCCTGCAGACGCACGGCGCGGGTCGACTTCGTCATCGTTCAAGCCCCCTCGAGGACGCAGCGGAACTTCGCGAAGACGTGCGGGTAGTGCGGCTGGAACCAGTTGCGAAAGGAGCGCCGCAGGAAGCTCGTGTCGGTGTGCGCGCTGGCGCCCTTGAGCACGAAGTGGCGGCCGTCGAAGAAGTCGGCGGAGTACCCCTTGTAGAACGGCAGCGCCGTGAAGCCCTCGAAGGGCGCAAAGGGCGTGCACGTCCACTCCCAGCCGTTGCCACAGAGCTCGTCGACGCCGTAGGCGCTGCGGCCGGCCGGGCAGCTCCCCACGGGCATCGGGTCGAGGGACGCGAAGCCGAAGTTGCCGTGCACCCCCGGCCGTGGCGGCTCGGCGCCCCACGGGAAGGAGCGCTCGGAGCCCTCGGGCGTGCCCACGGCGGCGCGGTGCCACTCGGGCTCCGTCATCAACCGCGCGCCACGCCAGGTCGCAAACGCCGTGGCCTCGGCGTGGCTGACGTAGACGGGCCAGGCCAGCGGCAGTGACACCTCGCCGAAGAGGGCCCGCCACGTCCACCCGTCGCTGTGACGACGCCAGAAGCGCGGGTGGGTGATGGCTTCGCGCTCGAGCCAGGCCCAGGCGGCGTCGCTCCAGTAGCGGCGCTCGCGGTACCCGCCGGCCTCGACGAAGCGCAGGTACTCGGCGTTGGTGACGGGGAAGCGGTCGATGGTGAAGGCCGGCACGTCGACGAGGTGGGCGTCGTACTCGTTGTCCCAGCCCAGGTGCGGCTGCGTGTGGCGGTCGAGCCCGACCGTCGCGCGGCCGGGCGGAAGCTTCACCAGGGCGGGCTCTGGCACCCGGCCGACGCCGGCGACGGGCGCGGGGCCTGGCCGGAGCTGACCGTCGGGCAGGCGGTTGAGGAGGTAGGCGAGCGTCTCGGCGTGCATCAGCCGGTGCTCGATGGCGAGGTGCGCGGCCCAGCCGTCGGTCAGCCAGCCATTGAAGGGCCCGCGCGCCACGTCGGCGTCGACGTCACGGCGCGCTGCGAGGCCCCAGGCGCGAATCGCGTCGACCTCGGGCCAGTCCGTCGGCTCGTCCTGCGGGAGGTTGCCGTCGAGCGGGTCGATGCCGAAGGCGAAGAGGCGCTCGAAGGTGTCGTGACGGGGCGCGCGGCCCAGCACGTCGCGGCTGATGAGGTTCCAGTCGAAGGCCTCGAGGTGGCCCACGTAGAAGAGGAGGCGGTGCCGCTCGGCGATGGGGCGTTCGCGCAGCGCCTCGGGCGTGAGCCACTCGAAGAGCGCGTCGGTGCGGGCGCGTGCGGCGCGAAGTCGGGCCAGCAGGCTGTCGCGCGAGGTGCTCATGGGGCAGCAGGTGTGTCGTGGGAATGGTTTGAAATCAAACGAAACGCTCGAAGAGCATTCATCAGCCATCGTACGTCTGGCCAGTGGCCACGGTTTCGCGGGTGTCAGTGGCGTTCACGGGTTCGCGAGCGGTAGGGGAGGACCCGGCGCAGGGCTTCGATGTGGTTGATGTTGCTCACGGTCGCGTGCGGCGGTGTCACCAGCCCGTCACCGGCGATGACGCGGTGGACGCCCGGGGCGGGTCTGCACGACGCCACCTGTCCGTTTCTCATGTTCGGCTCGCACCGCGGCCTGTGCGGCGACGTCGAGGCGCCGTCGTGAAGTCCGCACACGCACGCCGACCAACGTTCGCGAGGTGAAGGTGGTACTCCGCGCACATGCCCGTGTGGATGGCGTTGACCGGCGCGCTGCCGGCCATCGCGCTCATGACGCTCGTCGACCTCGCCGACGCGAAGCGGCCCGAGCCGCACTGGCAGGTCCGTAAGGTGGCGCTGCTGGGCGGGCTGGCGGTGGTGCCGTGCTTCCTGCTCCAGCGCTGGCTCTCGACGGTCGTGTCCTTCGATGGAGCGGCGCGCGCGGTGTTCGAGGGCTTCGTCTCCGCCGCGCTGTTGGAGGAGGGCGCCAAGGCGCTGGTGCTGTGGGGCTTCGTGTGGCGCCACCCGTCGTTCGACGAGCGGCTCGACGGCATCGTGTACGGCACGCGCGCGGGGCTGGGCTTCGCGCTGGTGGAGAACGTGGTGGCGCTGTGGGGGTCGACGACGACGATGGGCTTTCTGGGCACCTTCATCTTGCGCGCGTTCTTCGCCGTGCCCTGCCACGCCATCGCGGCGGGCTTCATGGGTGACCTCGCGGCGCGGCGGCGGTTCGATGGACAGGGTCCGGGCCTGGCGGGCGGGCTGCTGCTCGCGGTCGCCCTTCACGGGGCCTACGATGCGTCGTTGTATCTGGCGATGGTGCCAGGCCGTTCGGTGTCGGTGCAGGCGGGGCTGTTGCTGGTTCCGCCGCTGGTGGTGCTCGGTGGTTTTTTCTTCCTGCGTCGGCACGCCTTGCAGGCGCTGGCGAAGGACGACGCCAGCCACGTGCACGGGGACCGCCGGCCGCAGCGCAGCGAGGCTGGGTACGTGCTTCGGTGAACGCCGCTCTCCCGCTGACGGGGCGCCGAGGTTTCGACGACGGGGCGTTGTCACCGGAACAAAGGGCGTCAGCAGTCCCCCGTGACCGCGCGCACCATCTCCAGCAATGTCTCCAGGACTCAAGCGGGCGCTGACGTTCGCGCGCAGGCCAAACGGTTCGGCCGTCAGCCACCTGGAGGCCACACCCGTGGCGTGCGCGCTCCCGTGTGACCGCTCCTGTCACAGCCCCAGCGCTCATCGACGCGTCGTCGAGGGCGTCATCGCCAGCGTCACAGGGAGCAACGCGGACGAGGCCTGCGCCGACACGAAGCCGTTGGGTGCGACGACCCACCCGCCGAGAGGCCGCGAACCCGGGCCTGTGAAGCGCCGGCCTACTTCAGCGGCGCGAAGCGGGGCACGTTTCCGAACTTCGAGCTGGGCGACTGGGGCGCCGCGGCGGCCTGCAGGGCCTTGAGCGAGAGCGCGATTCGTCTGCGCGCCTCGTCGACCTGCAGGACCTTCACCTTCACCCGCTGGCCGACCTTCACCACCTCGGCCGGGTCCTTCACGAAGCGGTTCGCCAATTCGCTCACGTGCACCAGCCCGTCCTGGTGCACGCCGATGTCGACGAAGGCGCCGAAGGCCGCGACGTTGGTCACCACGCCGTTGAGCACCTGGCCGGGCTTCACGTGCGACAGCTCGGTGATGCTGGGGTCGAAGCCCACCTCGACGAACTCCGCGCGTGGGTCCCGGCCCGGCTTCTCGAGCTCGGCGATGATGTCGTTCAGCGTCGGGAGCCCCAGGCCCTGCTGCGGGTCGAGATACCGGCTCACGTCGACCTTCCGCGCGAGCGCTGCGTTCCCCACCAGGGCCTGTCGCGTCACGCCGAGGTCCTTCGCCATGCGGTGGACGACGTCGTAGCGCTCGGGGTGCACCGAGCTCGCATCGAGCGGCTCGGGACCTGCGACGCGGAGAAACCCGGCGCACTGCTCGAAGGCCCGCGCGCCGAGGCGAGGCACCTTCTTGAGCTGCGCGCGGGTCTCGAAGGCACCATGTTCGGCGCGCCAGGCGACGATGGCGTGCGCGAGCTGGGGCCCGAGCCCCGCGATGGCGCGCAGGAGCGTCGGTGACGCAGTGTTCACGTCGACGCCCACGCGATTGACGACGGTCTCCACCACGCGCTCGAGCGACTCGGCGAGGGCGGTCTGGTCGACGTCATGCTGGTACTGCCCGACGCCGATGCTCTTGGGGTCGATCTTCACGAGCTCCGCGAGCGGGTCTTGCAGGCGACGGCCGATGGAGACCGCTCCGCGCAGCGTGACGTCCAGGCCCGGGAGCTCCTCTCGCGCGACCTCCGAGGCCGAGTACACCGAGGCGCCGGCCTCGCTCACGCTCACGACTTTCAGTTCGCGTGGAAGGAAGCCGCCGCTCTGGAGCTTCTTGACGAACAGCTCCGTCTCGCGACCCGCGGTGCCGTTCCCGATGGCGATGGCGACGGGCTGGGCCTTCTTCACGAACGCGGCCAACTGCGCGCCGGCCTCGGCCTCCTGGCCGGTGTGGGGATAGATGGTGAGCTGTCCCGTCACGCCGCCGCGCGCGTCGAGCGCCGCCACCTTGCAGCCGGTGCGCAGGCCCGGGTCGATGGCGACGACGGGCTTTCCGCCCAGTGGAGGCGCGAGGAGCAGCTCGGTGAGGTTGCGCGCGAACACGGTGATGGCGTCGAGGTCGGCGCGCTCCTTGAGCTCCCGTCGTCGGTCTCGCTCGAGCACCGGGAGGAGCAGTCGCGTGAGGGCGTCGTCGAGCGCGAGGTCGAGCTCCTTCTGCAGCACCGGCGCGGCGCCGCGCTTCACCACCGCCTGTCGCAGCAGGCCCCTGAGCGGAGCCTCCTCCAACTCCAGCGACACCTTGAGCAGGCCTTCGGCTTCTCCGCGCTCGGCCGCGAGGACTCGATGCGACGGCGCCTGGGAGGCCCGCTCCCGACGGCCCACGTGGTCGGCGAACTTCGCCAGCTCCGGCGCCTTCGACTTGCCGCGCGCGACGTCGACGACCAACTGCGCGTCGTCGATGAACCGTTGTCGAATCGTCGCGCGCAGGTCGGGTCGCTCTGCCACCTGCTCGGCCACGATGTCGCGCGCTCCGGCCCAGACGGACTCGACGTCGGGGAGCGACTTCTCCTCCGACACGTAGGGCGCCGCGAGCACCTCTCGAGACGCAGAGGTCGGCCCCTGGGCGAGGAGCAGTTCAGCCAGTGGTTGCAGCCCGCGCTCCTTCGCGGCCATCGCGCGCGTGCGTCGCCTGGGACGGAACGGAAGGTAGAGGTCTTCCAGCACGCTCAGCGTGGCGGCCGTGCGCACCGCCTGTTCGAGCGCCGGCGTCAGCACCCCGTGCTCCTTCAGGTTCGCGAGGATCGACTCGCGCCGGTCCTCCCGGGTGTCCACCACCTTCGCGTGCGCCGCGATGCGCGAGATGGCTTCGTCGTCCAGCCCGCCGGTGGCTTCCTTGCGGTAGCGCGAGATGAAGGGAACCGTCGCGCCCTCCGCGAGGAGGGTGAGGGTCCTGGTGACGCCAGCGAGGGGAAGGGTGAGCTCGGTGGCGACGAGCCGCGCGCGGTGGGAATCGACGGAGACCATGCGGGGTATCGTACCTGACGTCGCTTCAGAAGCGCTGGACGCCGCGTGGCCGCGGAACGAATGGGTCCGATGGTGCGACGAGCCGTTGTTGTGAAACGCGAGGAAGCTCGCGAGCGCCCAACGGACCGACCGCGGTGTTCGGGACCCCCAGCCAGGTGAGCCCCACCACTTCGTGCAGCATGACGAGCAGCATCGCCCATGCCGTGGCCGCGAGCACCCGGGGACCCGACAGCCGGACGATGACGGACAGCTTCAGGTTCTTGCGGACCATCACGCGAACGTCGCCTCCCAGACGCGCCACGCTGCAGCACCGCTCTTCACGCTCGCGGACGTCGAAGCTCGACGTACCGGTCGTGAGGACGGGTCGGCACGTGTGCGCTGGGACGCTGCGCTGTTCGAGCCAGCGGCTCACCCCATGTACGGGAGCGCGGCCACCACCGACACGAAGTGGCACGCCGCTGCGACGATGATCAACGTGTGGAAGATCTCGTGGTACCCGAACGTCTTCGGCCACGGGTTCGGCCGTCGCACCGCGTAGATGATGGCGCCGATGGAATAGAGGACGCCGCCCAGGCCCAGCCACACCAGCACGGCGGGTCCGGTGATGCTGCCGATGGTCGGCAGGTAGAGCAGGGCGATCCACCCCATCGCGAGCGCGAGCACCGCCACCAACCACTTCGGCGCGTTCACCCAGAAAACCGCCCGCACCACGCCCAACAGCGCGCCGGTCCAGGCGACCATCAGCATCGTGCGCGCAGACGCCGCCGGGAGCACCATCGCCATCGGCGTGTACGTGCCGGCGATCAACACGAAGATGGCCGAGTGGTCGGCGCGGCGCATGCGGGCCCGGGCGCGCGGAGACCACATGGGCCGGTGGTACAGCGCGCTCGTTCCGAGCAGCAGCGCCAGGCTCGCGGCGTAGGCCGCACAGGCCAGCTTCACCGACGTTCCCTGGGCCTGGAGCACCAGCGCCACGCCTGCGACGAGCGCGACGAAGAAGCCCACCTGGTGAAACACCCCGCGCAACAGCGGCTTGGGCGGCGGCGGAGCGAGGGCAACGGCGTTCATGGCTCCACCATCGCTCGTCCCCGTCACCGGGCTGTCAGCACCCGGTTGGTCGCTGGCCGTTGTTGCCTCGCTCCACCCCACCGACTACGCCCGCGACCATGGCCGAGAACTTCATCTTCACCATGCAGGACCTCCGCAAGGTCAAGGGCGGCAAGGAGATCCTCAAGGGCATCTGGTTGTCCTTCTTCCCCGGCGCGAAGATCGGCGTCATCGGGCCCAACGGCTCCGGCAAGTCGACGCTCTTGCGCATCATGGCCGGCCAGGACGCCGAGTTCATGGGCACCGCGCGGCCCGACCCCAAGGCGAAGGTCGGCTTCCTCCCGCAGGAGCCCGTGCTCGACGCCTCCCTCGACGTGAAGGGCAACGTGGAGCTCGGCGTCAAGCCCATCAAGGACCTCCTCACGCGCTTCGACGAGGTGTCCAACAAGCTCGGCGAGCCCGACGCTGACTTCGACACCCTGCTGGCCGAGCAGGGCAAGCTGCAGGACGCCATCGACGCCGCAGGCGGCTGGGAGCTCGACCGCAAGCTCGAGATCGCCATGGACGCGCTGAGGCTCCCTCCGCCCGACGCCGACGTGACGAAGTTGTCCGGCGGTGAGAAGCGCCGCGTCGCGCTGTGCCGCATCCTCCTCGAGAAGCCCGACCTGCTGCTCCTCGACGAGCCCACCAACCACCTCGACGCCGAGTCCGTGCAGTGGTTGCAACTGCACCTGCGCGACTACACCGGCACCATCGTCTGCATCACCCACGACCGGTACTTCCTCGACGAGGTCTGCCAGTGGATCCTCGAGCTCGACCGCGGCGAAGGCGTGCCGTGGAAGGGCAACTACTCGAGCTGGCTCGACCAGAAGAAGAAGCGCCTCGAGCAGGAAGAGAAGGCCTCGAGCGCCCGCCAGAAGTTCCTCGAGCGCGAGCTGCAGTGGGTCTCGTCGTCGCAGAAGGCCCGCCAGGCCAAGTCGAAGTCGCGGCTCGAGCGCTACGACGAGATGCGCGAGGAGTACGAGCGCGAGAAGAGCAAGCAGTCGACGGGTGAAATCTTCATTCCCCCCGGCCCCAGGCTCGGAGGCAAGGTGGTCGAGGCGAAGGGGGTCCGGAAGTCGTTCGGCGACCGGCTCCTCTTCGACGACTTGAACTTCAAGCTCCCGCCCAACGGCATCGTCGGCATCATCGGTCCCAACGGCGCCGGGAAGACGACGCTCTTCCGCATGATCATGGGCCAGGAGAAGCCCGACGCCGGAGAGCTGGCGATCGGCGAGACGGTGAAGCTCGCCTACGTCGACCAGTCGCGCGATTCGCTCGGCGGTGACACCTCGGTCTTCCAGGAAGTCTCGAAGGGGCTCGATCAACTCGATCTCGGCGGCCGCATCGTGGCGTCGCGCGCGTACCTGTCCTGGTTCGCCTTCAAGGGGCAGGACCAGCAGAAGCGCGTGAAGGACCTCTCGGGCGGCGAGCGCAACCGCGTGCACCTCGCCAAGCTGCTCAAAGAGGGCGG
>JBILEB010000265.1:0-6441 GCA_044352295.1 Myxococcaceae bacterium | reverse complement strand
GCGCGCGGTGCCCGGGGTCATCGAGGTGAACACCCTGGGCGGTGAGCTCAAGCAGTTCCACGTGGTGACGTCGCCCACGCGCCTGTCGGCCTTCAACCTCACCCTCAACGAGCTCGAAGAGGCCATTGGGCGCGCCACCTCGAGCGTGGGTGGGGGCTACCTCGAGTACCGCGGAGAGAACCTGCTGCTGCGGGGCGAGGGCCTGCTGCTCGACGAGGACGACCTCGAAGCGGTGGTGGTGCGCGGGGGCAATCAGCGCGTCACCGTCAAGCAGGTCGCGGACGTCAAGGTGGGCTCGGCGCTGCGCTACGGCGTCGCCACCAAGGACGGGAAGGGCGAGGTGGTGTCGGGCACCGTGATGATGGTGCTGGGCGCGAACAGCCGCGACGTCATCACGGCGGTGAAGGCGCGCGTGCGGGAGCTGTCCTCGACGCTGCCGCCGGGCATCAAGCTGACGACGATGTACGACCGCTCCGAGTTCGTGAACCGGGTGCTGGTGACGGTGCTCAAGAACCTCGCCGAGGGCGCGCTGGTGGTGCTCCTCGTGCTGGCCGTCTTCCTCGGCAGTCTGCGCGGTGCCCTCGCCGTGGTGCTGGGCATTCCGGCGTCGATGAGCGTCGCGCTCTTCGTGATGCATGGGCTTGGCGTGACGGGCGACCTCATGTCCTTGGGCGCCATCGACTTCGGCTTCCTCGTCGACGGACCCATCGTGGTGCTCGAGGGCGTGCTGGCGGCGGTGGCCGGCGTGTCGATGCGAAACGCCGAGGAGCGCGACGCGAAGCTTGGCGCGGCGGCGGCCTCGGTGGCGCGGCCCGTGGCCTTCTCGGTGGCCATCATCATGCTGGTCTACCTGCCGCTCCTCACGCTCGAGGGCGTCGAGGGGAAGATGTTCCGCCCGATGACCATCGTGATGGCGGCGGCCCTCTTCGGCGCGCTGTTCTATTCCATCGTGTTGTTCCCCGGCGTGATGGCGTTCCTGCTGCCCTCGCGCATCGGCCACGGGCCGCACTGGCTCGAGCGTCTCACCGCGAGGTACCGGGCGCTGCTTCCGTGGGCCCTCAAGCACCGGCTCGTGTGGGCGGCGCTGTCGGTGGGGTTGCTCGGCCTCCTCGGCCTCGTCCAGTCGACGCGCGGCGCGGAGTTCGTGCCGCGCATTCAGGAAGGCGACATCGTGCTGGGGATTCGGCGGCCACCGTCGGTCGCGCTCACCGAGGCCCGACGGCTGGACCTCCAGGTGGAGCAGGCCGTGATGGCGCTGCCCGACGTGCGGGCCGTGCTGGGCATGACGGGCCGCGCCGAGATGGCGTTCGACCCGCGCGGCAACGACGCCACCGACATGCTCGTTCGCATGAAGCCAGAGGCCGAGTGGACGTCGGCGAAGAACTTCGAGGGCATGGCGAAGCTGCTGAAGGCGCGCATCGAAGACCAGGTGCCCGGCACCTTCGTCTCGGTGAGCCAGCCCATCGAAGACCGCACCAACGAGCTCATCTCGGGCAGCCGCGCCGACGTGGCCATTCGCCTCGCCGGCAAGGAACTCTCGGTGCTCAACGAGAAGGCCGCGGCCATCGGCGACGCGGTGCGCCGCATTCCCGGCACGGGGGACGTCCGCATCGAGCGCCTCACCGGCATGCCGACGCTCACCTTCACGCCCGACCGGGAACGCCTCGCGCGGTACGGGGTGGAGCTCGAGAAGGCCTTTCAGACGCTCGAGGCCGCGCGGGTGGGCCGCAAGGTGGGCACCATCTACGATGGGCCGCGGCGCTTCGACGTTCGCCTCGTGGTGCCGCCCGCTGCCACCTCGCCTGGCGCCGTCGGCGACCTGCAGGTCGAGACGTTCGACGACAAGTTGGTGAACCTCGACGAGCTGGGCAGCGTGCGCGAGCTCGAGGGGCCCACCACGGTGCGTCGCGAGAACTTCGAGCGCACGGTGCGGGTCGAGGTGAACCTGCGCGGGCGCGACCTGGTGTCGTGGGTGACGGAGGCGAAGGCGAAGGTGGCGGCCGAGGTGCCGTTGCCGACGGGGTACGCGGTGTCGTGGGGCGGGCAGTTCGAGAACTTCGCGCGCGCGCAGGCGCGGCTGGCGCTGGTGGTGCCGCTCGCGCTCGCCATCATCCTGGTGATGCTCATCCTCGCGTTCGGCAGTCCGCGGCAGGCCCTCGCCGTCTTCACGCTGGTGCCGCTGGCGCTCATCGGTGGACTTGCCGGGCTTCTGGCGCGCGGCATGTCGTTCAGCATTCCGGCGGCCGTCGGCTTCATCGCCCTGGCCGGCGTGGCGGTGCTCAACGGCGTGGTGATGGCGTCGGAGGTGCGGCGGCAGCTCGAGCAGGGGTTGCCGCTCGACGAGGCCATCATCGCCGGCGCTTCGCACACGCTGCGTGCGGTCTTGACGACGGCGGCGGTCGCGGCGCTGGGCTTCGCGCCGATGGCGCTCAACACGGGCGCGGGCAGCGAGGTGCAGCGACCGCTGGCGACGGTGGTCATCTTTGGCATCGTCGGCGCCACGGTGCTGATGCTGGTGGTGTTCCCGGGTATCTTGCGGATGCTGCTGGTGGTGCGGGGGCGCGCGCCAGACGCCGCCTCGGCAGCCACGGTTCCGGTCGAGCCGCCGGCCGTCAGCTCCTGAGGGTGCGCGATGCTGAAGGGCCATGGTGAGGGCGTCGGGCGAGGGCGGTCCCTGTCACCGCTCGAACGGCGTCTGTGGTGGTGTCGGTCTGCGTCGGTCGACCCCGAGCGCGCACCTGGAGCTCGGCCCACATGACGATCGCATTCGAGCTGGGGCTGTTGGTGGTGCTCACCCTCGTCACCGGGGTCTTCACTGGCGCGGAAATCGCGATGTTGTCCGTGCGACGGACACGCCTCGAGGAGCTGGCGAATCAAGGCCAGCGCGGTGCGAAGGCGGCGCTGGTGCTCCGGCAAACGCCCGAGGCGCTGTTGGCCACGATTCAGGTGGGGGTCACCGTGCTCGGCGCCACCACGGCCGTCTTCGGTGGCTCCAGGCTGGAAGGGCCGCTCGCGCAGGGCCTGACGGGAGTCGGCCTCGGCGAAGCCGCAGAGCCTCTGGCCTTCTTCATCGTCGTCTCAGGCGTGTCGTATCTCTCCCTGGTCCTGGGCGAGCTGGTGCCGAAGTCGCTCGCGCTGCGCGCGCCGGAGCGCTTCTCGATGCTGGTGGCAGCGCCGCTCCAGGTGCTGTCGAGGGTCGCCAGGCCACTGGTGTGGCTGCTCACCACCAGCTCGAACCTCGTGCTCAGGCCCTTTGGAGACCGGACCACCTTCTCGGAGAGCCGGCTGTCACCTGACGAGCTCCAGCAATTGGTCGAGGAGTCCGCCACGGCCGGTGCCCTTCATCCGAGCGCTGCGGACATCGCCTCGCGGGCCATCGACCTCGCTCGGCTCAAGGCCTCGGCGCTCATGGTGCCGCGGCCGCGAGTCGTCTCGTTCGAGGTGAACGCCACCGTCGAGGAGGTGCGAGCGTGCCTGCGACGAACGCCGCACGCGCGCTACCCGGTGTACGCGGGCACCATCGACACGGTGCGAGGCTACGTGGTGGCGCGGGAGGTCGCCGAGGCGCTGGTCGAGGGGCGGTTCTCGCTCGAGGCTCTCCTCCGGCCGGTGGCGTTCGTCCCTGCGTCGACGCTCGCGCTCGACCTGCATCGCCAACTGCAGAGCGCCAGACAGCAGTTGGCGATTCTCGTCGATGAGCATGGTGGCACGGCGGGCCTGGTGACGATGGAGGACATCGCCGAGGAGCTGTTGGGAGACATCCTCGAAGAGACCGAGACCCTGCAGGTGACCGCCTGGCGGACCCGCGAGGGTGGCCTGGTGGCGCTCGGTGAGGCGCCGCTCCACGAGGTGGAGCGGTTGGTCGGCGTGTCGCTCCGCGCCGAGGGCAACCTCACGACGGTCGCTGGGCTGCTGACGCACGTGCTCCATCGGTTGCCCGCCGTGGGCGACCGGGTGTCGCTGTCGCCCCGCGTCGAGGCCGAGGTTCAGGCCGCGAGCGGCGGTGGCTGGCAGGTGTCGCTCACGGTGCGCACGCCCGACGGGGAACGCTGACGCGGTGCGGTGGGTCCACGGGGCCGCCCTCGTGTTCAAGCGGCGGGCTGGAGTACGACGACCGCTTCCCTCCCGTCGTCCCCCTCAGGTCCCCGCATGCCACGTCGCACCGACTCGAGCACCACCCGTCCCACGCGCCCGACGCGCGACACACAGCCGTCACGTCCCTCGACCGGGCCTGCGACGACCACCACGCCCGGGCGCCCCGGGTGGACACCGGGCACCAACCGCCCGAATCGGCCATCGCGGCCCACCACGCCCGAGGGGCCGACGCCGCCGCCTCCGCCCGTGGTGACGACGCCCTCGGCGCCGACCACGCCCACGACGACCGCGGCCGTTCGTCCCGCCGTTCACTTCCAGGGCCCCGCCACCTTCGAAGGCGCGCGCCTCAAGCAGACGGTGCTCGACACCGTGTACGGCGGCGTGAAGCCCGAGAAGTTCGGCACCACCGACGTCACGCTCCAGCAGGCGGACGGCTCGGTGAAGGCGCACAACGTGCGCGACATGCACTACGACCTGGGTGACGGGAAGGTGGGCATGCGCCTCATCCCCGTGAAGGACCACGACGCCGCGGCCGCCAGGCCGATGGACGACCACCTCCGCAAGGAGATGGGCCTGGGCCCCAACGACCCCATCTTCAGCCTCATCGCCTACATCAAGCCCAAGGAGCACACCGGCGACTTGAAGGCGCTCGCCACCACCATGGTGAAGCCCGAGATGGGGAACACGCACCTCGGCGCGTACATCGGTGACGCGAAGACGGTGAACTCGCCCGAGACCTACCACCAGCGCACCTGGGGCGTGAAAGGCTACCCGGCCAACGTGCAGGTGGTGTCGATGCAGGGCACCGACCAGGCGACGCTCAACCGCAACCTGCTCGGCGCGATGAGCGTGCTGAACAAGGGCGTGCAGTTCCCCTCGGACTACAAGAACGACGTCTTCAAGACGGCCGATCTCAACACCACGCTGCAGTTCTATCGGGACTGGATCAAAGGCGAGGAGTACCTGAAGACCGACCCGAAGTGGCAAACGTACTGCGCCGAGCACAAGACCATCGTGCTCAACGTCGGCCTCAACGTGCCGCACAACCCCGAGGCGTTCGCGGAGATCTTCGGCGCCGAAGGGCCCGCGCTGTTCGAGCAGTTCAAGACGCGGTTCCAGGAAGCGAACGGGCGGCCCTTCACGGCGGCCGACGAGACGCGCTTCGAGCCGCTCTGGAAGAAGGAAGGCCTCAGCGCGGCGCAGATCGCCCCCTTGTCGAAGGCCGAGCACGACGCCTTCACCGCGGCGCGGTTCGATGGCTCGATCGCGAACGGCACCTTCACCGGCAAGCAGCCGCTCCCGCCGGGCCGGGGCCTGGCGTGGAAGCCCGAGACGACGGCCGACCTGCTGCACGACTTCGTCGAGACGTACTCGGCGTTCAAGGACGTGGGCGGCTACGCGGCGAGCGCGACGGTGCTGGGCTTCGGGCAGACGGTGCAGGAGCGCATGGGCCTGGACCAGCAGGCGTTCCTCAAAGAGGCGCTGCCGGCGGTGAACAAGCTGATGGTGGCCGAGGCGCTGGCGCGCGCGCCGGGTGACGCGGCGGGGCTGGCGGCGTGGACGGAGCGCGCCGGCGCGAGCCTCTACGTGGCGTTCGGCGGCAAGCCGCAGGACTTCGCGCCGGGCGGAACCATCAACCCGCAGCTGATGCAGCTGGCCCAGGCCTCCCTGCAGGGCATCGCGCCCGCGGCGGCGCAGGTGGCGCAGGCGGCGGGGCTCCCGGCGGACAAGCGCAACGAGCTGGCGACGGGCTGGGTGAAGGGCGCCATTCAGACCGACCTCGAGCGGGCGCGGAAGCTCGCCGTGGCCGATCCGTCGAAGACCGAGCTGTACTCGCCGCCGGCCATCACCAACCGCATCGTGAATGGCATTCACGAGAAGAGCGGCTTCGTGTCGGTGCGCGTGGTGGCGACGGCGGTGGACGCGAGCGAGGTCGAGTAGTCGAAGTCAGGCCGCGCGGTCCTTGAAGACGTTCTCCCGGTGAAACCGAAGGAACTCTGGGTGCGGCCTGAGCTGGCGTTCTTCTGGAACCTGGGCCTGTCCGCTCACCAGGAGCGACAACACCTTTTCGGGCAGCGGGTGGGTGTTGCTGGTGACGATGGAGTAGTCGTCACGAAGGGTGACGAATCCCCTGTCAAAGAGGGCATGCATGGTCCTCGAAAGTGCCAAGCCGTTTCGCACCGAGTCTGGCCCCATATCCTCGACCGGTCTGATGTGAGCAGCTTCCATCTCGAGCCAGCCGCCACCGTTCTCGACTCTGAGCCCGGTCAGGGCGCACGTGCCCCGATAGGCCTGGCGAACCCTGGTCGAGAATGCTCGGTCTCGCAGGGTTCTGCTCGTGACTGA
>JBILEB010000264.1:0-6484 GCA_044352295.1 Myxococcaceae bacterium | reverse complement strand
TCACCCACCTGCACTTCGATCACGCCGGTGGCACCACGCGCGACGAAGGGGGTCAGCTGCGCTTGTCGTTCCCGCGCGCCACGTACCACCTGCAGCGCCGGCACTGGAACTGGGCCCACCACGCCAGTGAGAAGGACCGCGGCAGCTTCCGGCCGGACGACTTCGCGCTCCTCGAGAAGAGCGGTCGCCTGCACCTGCTCGAGGGCAACACCGAGCTGTACCCGGGTGTTCACCTCTTCGTGTCCGAAGGCCACACCGTGGGCCTGCAGTTGGTCCGCCTCGAGTCTGGCGAGAAGACCGTCGTCTTCTGCGGCGATCTCATCCCCACCACCGCGCACCTCAAGGCTGCGTGGGTCGCCGCGTACGATCTCTACCCGCTCACCGTCATCGAGGAGAAGAAGCAGCTCCTCGCCCAGGCGGTCGAAGAGGGCTGGCACCTGTTCCTCGAGCATGATCCACACGTCGCCCTGTGCACGGTGCGCGACGAGCACGGGCAGGTGGTGGTGGACCGCGTCGAAGCGTTGTGATTCGCCCTCCTCATGCCCACTCCGAAGAAGGCCGGCACCGCGTGCATCAGCAAGAAGGGCGTCGAGCGCTGGAAGAACGGCCACCCGTGGATCTACGCGGCTGACGTCGAGTCCGTCGGAGACGACGTGCAGGGCGGAGACGTCGTGCGCGTCGAAGATGCCCGTGGCTGGTTCTTCGGCCAGGCGCTGTACTCGAAGGCCTCGAAGATCTCCCTGCGCTGGCTGGCGTGGGACGACGCGCCGATCGACGACGCCCTCTTCCGCACCAGGCTCGAGACCGCCGATGCCCTGCGCCGCCGCGAGTACCCCGAAGACACGGCCTACCGGGTCGTACACGGCGAGGCCGATCAACTGCCGGGGCTCGTGGTCGACCGCTTTGGTGATTGCCTCTCGGTGCAGTTCCTCCACGCCGGCACCGAGCGCCGCAAGCAGTTCTTCGTCGACCTGCTGGCCACGCACTTCAAGCCGAAGGCGATCGTCAACCGCTCCGACTCGCACGTGCGGACCCTCGAGGGCCTCACGCCCGAGAAAGGGGTCCTCTTCGGTGAGCTCCCGCCCGTGATGACGTACCGCGAAGGCCACGTCGTCATCGAGGTGGACCTGTTGCACGGGCAGAAGACGGGCGCCTTTCTCGATCAACGGGACAACCACGTGCGCGCATCCGACTTCGGGCACGGCGAGGCGCTCGACTGCTTCTCATACGCCGGAGGCTTCGCCCTGCAGCTCGCGGTCAAGGCGAAACGGGTCACCGCGGTGGAGATCAGCGAGTCGGCCTGCGCACAGATCCGCAAGAACGCCGAACGCAACGCCTTCACCAACGTCGACACCGTCTGCGCGAACGCCTTCGACTACCTGCGCGACACGCTCGACGAGGGAAAGCGCTTCGACACCATCGTGCTCGACCCGCCCTCCTTCGCGAAGAACAAGGACGCGATCGCCGCTGCGACGCGTGGCTACAAGGAGATCAACCTGCGCGCGATGCAGCTCCTCAACCCGGGCGGCACGCTCATCACCGCGAGCTGCACCCACCACGTCAGCGAAGAGGCCTTCGAGGCCATGCTCGACAGCGCGGCCGCGGACTCGAAGCGGCGCGTGCAGATCATCGAGAAGCGCGGCGCGGGGCGCGATCACCCGGTCCTCCTGGGCCTCCGGGAGACGCGCTACCTCAAGTGCTTCGTGCTCCGGGTGCTCTGATGCTCGCCACCGCCCTCCTCCTCGCCCTCGCCTGCACCACCGACGCCGACTGCCGGTCGACGGGTGGACGATGCAGCGTGGACGCAGACGGTGGAATCGACGCGACCTGCCGCTGCGTGAGCGGAGCCTGTGCGCGACGAACAGCGCCAGGCCCCACCGCCGGTACCTCGTGCCGCTTCCCGATGGACTGCCGGGTCGACCTCGCCTCGGGCACCTGCACGACCGATGGTGGGGTGAGCGCGTGGCCACCGCCCGCCGAAGGGCCCGCCTGCGGCTGCGTGGCAGGCCAATGCCACGTGACGTGGATCGAGCCCGTCGCCTGCCGCACGAACGCCGACTGCGGCATCGAGCTCCTGCCCGTACCGAGACCGGTGAAGGCGTCGAGGGTGAAGCGGGGCAGGCCCTTCCGCCCCTGCATCGACGGAGAACGTCAGCCCGTGTGTGACACCGAGGCCCGGCGCTGCGTGATGCGGACGTACAAGTGCTGAGTCAGGGCTCCGGCGGCACGGGCAGATCGGAGCCGTTGCGCAACGACAGGTACAGGCCGCCCATGATCATGTGTTGCAGCGCGATCGCGATCGGCAGGGCGACCACGAGGCCCACGCACAGCGCGAGGACGCCAGCGATGACGAAGCCGAAGACCGCCAGGCCCACGACGAAGGCGTAGCCGAACGTCTCCGCCCGAAACCCGTCTCCCAGCCGCCACGCGCGCCGGAGCGCCTCGAGCGGGTCGGTGTCGCCGTAGACGAGCTCCCACGGCGCGAAGGTGAGCGGCAATGACACGTAGATCATCACGACCATCACGACCAGGAACGCCAGCGCCAACAGGCCGAAGGTGGCCGGATGCGAGAAGGCCTGCTCGACGCCGCGGCTCGAGAAGGACGCGCCCGAGATGACGAAGCCCGCCGCGACGGCACCACCGAGGATGGCGACCACCGGCAGCCCGATGCCGAGGAAGAGCGCGAGCTGCAGCCCGACGTAGTTCTTGAGCTTCTTCACCTGCGAGAACATGCGGTTGATGTCCGTCTTGCGGCCGTGGAGCACGTCGATGGCCACCCGGATGAGGCCCATCTGGCCGATGCCCTGCACGACGATGTTGATGACGGTGCCCACCACGGAGCCAACGAGGATGAGGCCGATGGCGGTGGGGAGTTTGCTCGAACTCCCGCTCTTCTGGAGCATCATCGTCGCCGGCTGCGTGAAGACGTTCGAGATGAGGCTCCCGGCGCCACCCAACAGCAGGAAGATGAAGCTGCACACGCCCAGCGTGGTGAGCTCTCCGCGCCACTTCTCGAAGCCGTAGTTCCACACCCGCGAGAAGTCGAAGTCGGTGCGCGAGAACGGGAAGCTGCCCATCGTCTGACGACACGCCGGGCACAGTGTCTGCGCGCCGCCCTCGAAGCACTCGACGCAGGTGAAGTTGCCGCAGCGAGGGCACACACCGTCGGCCAGCCGCTCCTGGTGAATGGCGCAATGGGCGCCCGTGGGCGCGGCCTGGGGTGACATCATGTCGGTTCCTCCCGAAAGCGGGACCCCGATGGGGGCCGCCGTGTGCAACGAACGAGTTCGTGGTCAATTGTCCTTCACGATGCAAGCGCCGGATGAAGACGATGACGGACGAGAGCCGGTGCGACGCCGCCGGGCCGTGACCGAGACCCGCGCCATCCTCGGGCAGGCGAGTCAGGCCTGGAGTCCCTTCTCCTGCCCCGGCACCGCCGAGTGCTGCCAGCTATCGAAGACGGGCCGTCCGCCGTGGCTGTGGCCGAGCGAGTGGGAGCTGCTCCTGGAGCGCCTCGTCAAGGAGAAGCGGACGCTGCCCCCGGTCCGCGCCGACGGAGGCTGTCCCTTCCTCGACGCAGCGGGTCGGCGCTGCACCGTCTACGAGGACCGGCCCTTCGGCTGCCGCACCTTCTTCTGTCACCGCATCATCGGGCCGTCGAAGCAGCCAGCGGAGAGCACCAATACGCTGCTCGAGCGCCTCGCCGCTGCCAACATCGCCTGGCGCTCCGACGCCACGCCGCGCTCCCTCCCGGACTGGCACCACCTTGCGGTGAGCGCCGGAGTCTGGTGAGGCGCGCCCATGCCGGTTCGACTCGTCCTCCTGTTCGCCCTCACCCTCTCGTGCAGCTCGTCGATGAAGACCGAGCCAACTCCTCCGCGCTGGAGCCCCGGTGTCGTCTTCCGCACCGATCGAACGCCCACCCGAGGGCTCGTCGACGTCCGCGGGCTCGTCCACGCGCACTCCGTCTATTCGCATGACGCCTGCGACGGCCGCCCGAAGACCGATGCCGGCACCTTCGATCAGGACTGCCTCAGCGACTTCCGCCGTGACGCCTGCGCCGCGAAGCAGGACTTCATCTTCCTCACCGACCACGGCGCGCACTTCACCGAGGGCGAGTACCCCGACGTGCTGCTCTACCGGCCCGAGGCGGGGGACGAGCTGGTCCTCCACGAGGGCCACCCGACGGCCAACCGCATGGCGTGCCCCGATGGCTCGAGGGTGCTCCTGATCGCTGGCACCGAGACCGCGATGATGCACGTCGGTCTCGAACGACACCTCGCCCCGCCCGCGCAACGTGGCGCCTGGTACGGACGCACCGACGACGAGGCCATCGCGCTCGCGCAAGACGCCGGCGCCGTCTCGCTGCTCCAGCACACCGAGGATTGGACCGTGACTGAGCTCAGCCGGCGGCCCATCGACGGGTTCGAGATGTACAACCTGCACGCGAACGCGCTGATGAACATCGGCATCGCCGCCGAGCTCGTGTTCGGCAAGGTCGAGCAGGGCGACTTCGAGGGGCTCCCGCACCCCGACGCCTTCTTCACCGCCTTCGCCCTCGAGGACGAGCGCTACCTCTCGCGCTGGGGCACGGTGCTGGCCCGAGGCGGACGACGCGTCACGACGATGGGCACCGACTGCCACCGCAACTCGTTCCCGCAGAAGCTCCAGGACGGCGAGCGCATCGACAGCTACCGCCGCATGATGAGCATGTTCTCGAACCACCTGCTGGTGCGCCCGGGCCCCGACGGCGTCATCGACGACCGCGTCCTCAAGGCCGCCCTGCGGGCACGCCGGCTCTTCGGCACCTTCGACTTCCTGGGCACGCCCGAGGGCTTCGAGTTCATCGCGCTCGAGAACGGCACGCCGAAGGAGATCGGCGCCGAGGTGTCGCTCGCAACCGGCGTGGCCTTCGAGGTGAAGCGGCCGCGCCTGCGCGATCTCGACCCCACCGCGCCGGCGCCGCGGATCAGCACCCGAATCCTCAAGGCGCGTGAAGGCGGCTGGGACGAAGTGGCCACGAGCACGGAGGAGACCCTCCGCTTCGTGCCGACCTCGCCGGGCGCCTACCGCGCCGAGGTGCGGCTGCTGCCGTCACACCTCGAGCCCTTCATCGGGAAACGGAAGGACTTCCTCCGCGCGGAGCGCCCGTGGGTGATGAGCAACGCGATCGACGTTCGACCCTGAAGGTCAATTCGTCGGCCAGGTGCCCGGCGGCACCATGATGAGGCCCGAGTTCCAGCCCCAATCCTTCAGCGGCTTCTCTTCGATCGCCGTCTTCGAGTTCGGCAGGTGATCCCAGTGGAACTCGTTCACGTTGCCCTTGCGGCCCACGAAGGTGTGCATGCCGCCTTTGGCGAGGCCGAAGAAGAACGGCACCTGTTCGAGCTTCTCGATGCCTGACAGGTTCTGCTTCGTCTTCGCCGCGTCGGTGGGCCGGTAGTCGAGGATCGAGTCGTCGACCTTCACGCCGTAGTACCCGTTGCCGCGCCTGACCTGGACGGCCGAGAACGAGTGCTCGGCGTTGCCGTCGTTCGGGTTCTTCGCGTCGGGGTTCCAGTAGATGGCCTGCCAGCCGTCCTTCTGCAGCTCCTTGGCGAGATCGGTGCCCTTCGAGCCCTTCGAGGCGACGATGCGCTGAATCTCGCCCCAGCGCTCCGACTTGCCCGCCGCCGCGTAGGCCGCGCCCACGTTCTCCAGCGCCCAGCCGATGCAGGAGGACTCCTTGAAGGTCGCCGGCGGCGTCGCGCCCGGCGTCGCGTTCTGCTTCGCCCAGTCGGCCCGCTCCTGCGCGCTCATCTTCTTCATCGCGGAATGATCGCCGAAGTACACGCCGACGCCCGTCTTCTCGATGCTGTCCAGGTGCTGGCGCATGCGCAGGTCGATGGACTGCGCGCCACCCGCCGCGAGCTTGTTTCCGAAGTCATTCGCCCGCGTCACCGTTCCCGCCTGCTGGGTCTGCGAGGTGCGATTCGAGCCGGCGTTCCAGCCGGCGTTGGGCGTCGGCTCCGCGGTCGCCGTCGTCGTCCCCGCGGTCGCGCCCGGCACCTGGAGCTGCCAGCCGACCTTGATGGCGTTCGGGTTCGTGGTCAGCGTCGGGTACTTCGTCGCGTTCGCCTGCACGAGGGCCTGCGCCGACACGCCGAGCCGCGCCGCGATCTTCGACAGCGAGTCACCTGCAGCCACGCTCACCGTGCTCGAGGTGGGCGTCGTCGGGCGAGGCGTCGGGGACTGGGTGCGCGAAGCGACAGGCGTGGGCATGCGAGACCTTGGGTGACAGGGGTTTGACGAAATCTACTTCGACATGACACCTGACCAAAGAGTCTGCGCAACGCCACAACGACCTGAAATCACTTGGATTCCGATGGCGTTGGATCGGCTGGCTCCGGGTTCGCGGGCTTCTCGCGCTGGAGCAGACCGCGCAGGCGCTCCAGCAGCACCCGTTGGGTCTCGGTGCTGAGGGCGCCGGTGCTCGGCTGGCACT
>JBILEB010000263.1:0-6515 GCA_044352295.1 Myxococcaceae bacterium | reverse complement strand
CTCGAGGGTCGTGCCAGCTCGGCGAGCCAGGCCACTGAAATCATTCAGTTGCTACCCGGGCCCGGTCCTGGTTTCCCGCTTTGAAATTCCTATCCGTCTGATCGCGAACCAACGAGCAGCAGCGCGCCCGAAGGATCTCGTCGACGTCGAGACGCTCGAGGCACTCAGCGTAACTCGTCGACGACGTTGGGCCCCTGCGTCAGCACGACGCGGATGCAGGCCGGGCGGTCTCAGCGCGGCCCGTGAAGGACCACGGGAAGCCCAGCGCGGTCGCCTGGGCCAGAAGCGCACGTGCCGGCCGCCGGTAGGTTACGCACAAGACCGTATCGGGCATCAATCCGGCCAATTCGCGCAGGGAGCGGTCTGCGAGGTGAGGGAACAGCCTTCGGAGGTCGCCGAGATTCTTGGCGCTTATTGGTGCACGACCAGGTTCCCTTCGAGCGGCGTCTGCATCGGTTTCCCGCCGCCCTTGAGGTGAGGACAGTTCGCGGCTTTCCCCGCGCCGCCCGAGGCCATGCCCATCGCGCCGCTCGCCGCTTCGCTCGCGCGAGACAGCCGCAGCCCGTTGTTGGCGAGCCCGGTGGCCGTGAAGAGGCCCTTGAAGGCATCCGTGACGAGCTTGGTGTCAGCCTTCACCAGCATCGACGCGTACAGCTTCGCGGTGTCGAGCATGCCCACCGAGCCAGCGGCATTGGTGTTCGCGGGGAGCGTGCCGTCTTTCCAGAAGGCCTTGAGCGCGCCGACCTCGATGGCCGGCTTTCCGCTCGGGTCCTTCGTGCCGAACAGCTTGAGCAGCACTGGGTACTCCGCGAGCACGGCGTTCTTGCCGAACGTCGCGGCGACGAGCGGGTTCTGCGCGTGCAGGTCGCCTTTGGTCTGCGTGGCGATGGCGGCGGCAAAAGCGTCCTTGTCCATCCACCCGTTATTCGCGTGGGCGGTGAAGCGGTCGAAGGCGGCCTCGTCGAAGGCGCCGCGGCTGAGCACGTTCGAGTCGGCGTTGTGCATGGTGAGCCCGCTGCGCAGGTGCATCACGTTGAACGATTGATCCACCACGTTGCGCGGAACGTCTTTCGGCTCATTGGCGAAGTAGCTGATGGCGCGGAGCGTCTCGAGCATCGGCCGCGTGAGGCCCCGCTCTTTCAACGCCGCCAACATCTCGTTGGTCTGCACCCGTCCTTCGGGGTCGACCTTCATCTTGCCCTCGACCACGAGCGCCTTGAGCACCGGGCAGGCGATCGGCATCTGCTCCTGAGCGCTCGTGCTCGCCTCGTTCTTCGGCATGCGCATCTCTGTTCGTCGAGGCGCGTTGTCGACGTCGACCATCTTTGGCTGCCATGAGGGGACGGCCGTCGAAGCTGCGGGAGCGGGCTTCGAGGGCGCGATGGTGTCGGCCGTACGCGCGGGCACGACGGGCGAAGGCTGGTTTCCGATTCTGGCGACCATGGGTTCGTTCCTTTCAGGCCGGGCGAATCGACGTCAGGCTCTTCATGAGGGTGGTCGCCGAGGCGGGAGTCATGGTGGCGGTGGGCGCGGTGAGCGTGGCGGTACACACCCGACCGTTGTCGACGCGGAACGCGAAGTACTGGCGCAGCTCACCCTTCGACGACGTGACCGCGTACGCGAGCACGACTCCGGTCACGCCGTCATCGAAGGTCAGCTCGGCCTTGGTGCCGTTCTTCATGCCGGGCATCGTCTGCAGCAGCTCTCCGAGCACCTCGGCCGCGACGGTCTCGGGCGTGGCGCCTGGGCGCGCGAGCTTGCTCTGGACGATCAGGCTCGGCGAGGTGCCGCCATCGGGCATTCCTCCGCTCAAGCCCATGGTGACTTCTTCGACGCGAAAGTCGGTGGGCGTCTCGAACGCAAATCCTTCGATGTGGGGCATGGGCGATTCTCAGGGCTGGGGTTTTGGGGACGGCAGCGACGACGGGGTGGAGCTGAGCGAACGCGTCGAGAGATGGCCGAGCGAACGCAGCACGAGATCGGTGACGCGAGTTGGGAGCAAGGCGGCGACCCGGAGCGCGAGTGACGCCCAGAAGCCGACGCGGTAGCGGGCCTTTGCACGGCGAGCCGTCGCGGCGGTGAAGATGACCTCGGCCACCTGCTCCGGCGTGATCTGCACGGCCGAGAACGCAGCGCGGCCTGCGAGGGTGCGGTGAATGGCGTCGTGCCAGAGAGAACCCGGCGCGGCGCGCTCCAACGAGGCGACGGCGTGATCGACGAACCCCGTGCCGACGATCGACGGCTCGATCAAAGACACCTGCACGCCGAACGGCGCGACCTCGACTCGCAACGCATCGCTCATCGCCTCGACCGCGTGTTTCGTCGCCGAGTACGAGCCGAACCACGGCAGCGTGAAGACGCCCGCGAGGCTCCCCACGTTGATGATGCGCCCGTGCCCGCGGCGGCACATGTCGGGGACGAACGCACGGGTGACTCTCGCGAGCCCGCGCACGTTCACGTCCAACTGGCGCACGATGAGCTCGTCGCTCGTCTCGGCCATCGGGCGCAACAGCCCGAGTCCCGCGTTGTTGATGACGACGTCAGGTACGCCGATGCGCGCCTTCGCATTCCGCACCGACTCGTCGCTGGTGACATCGAGCTCGAGCCCCGGGCCGCGACGCTCTGAGGCGTGCACGGTCCACCCGGCCTTCGTGAACCGCGCGACGAGCGCCTGGCCGATGCCGCCACCAGCGCCAGTGATGAGGACGGCACTCATGCCGTCACCCGAACCAGCGAACGCTCCAGCTCGGCGGGGAAGCCGAACCACGTGAAGAGCTTCCGGAGCGGACCGAAGCGGCGGTGGGTGAGGGCGAGCGCGAGGCCGAACGTCGACACGGCGCCACCGATGGGACCGAGCTGACGCACCAGCAGGCTCGAGACGACGGCGAACGCGGGAACACCGACCACCAGCAGCGCGAGGATCGCGACCGACAACGCAACAGCCGACGGCGCACGACCTGAGGCACGCAGCCACACGACCGAGAGTCCGACGAGCCAGGGAATCAACACCACGCCCATCGCCATCAACGTCAGCGCGACATCAGAGGTGAGCCACGACGCCGCCGTGCTCCACGTCCACGCATCGAGCGCCTCACGCGTCGGCGAGAAGAAGCGCTGGTAGCCCGAGCCGTCCCACCCATGCACGAGGATGAAGAACATGCCGAAGTAGCCGCCCAGCCAGTGGAGCAACGCGCTGAACGCACTCCCTCGACTCGACAGCCACCGCGCGACGACGAAGCCCAGCAGGCCCTGCGTGAGGTTGGTGACGCCGAAGATGGCCACCAGCCAGCCCGGGAGCTCGCGCGTGCCGACGTGCATTGTCTCCCACGACGGGAAGTTCCAGAGCAAGACGAAGCCCGACGGCGCAAAGACAATCGCCAGGAACAGCAGCGTGTGAAACGCGTCGCTGCTCTTCAGGGACTCGAGGGGCCGCTCTGGCTTCGCCAGCCCCTTCGCCGCGCTCGCCAACCCCAGCCCTGCGCCAATGCCGTACGACCAGAAGACGTCGACCTGAACCATGCGGACCTCCCGTTAAATTCAGAAGTGACGTATCATTTCCGTTATGGAAACGGCAAGGCCGGTTGCCGTTATTTCTCCAACATGCTGAAAGCAGGTCAGAAATGCCGCGAGTGAAGACGGAGCAGAAGCGACGAGAGATTCTCGATGCCGCCGCGCGGGTCTTCTCGAAGCACGGCTTTCACGCGGCGACGGTGGCGCAGATCGCCGAGGAGCAGGGCATCGGCCTCGGCACCTTTTACCGGTACTTCGAGAGCAAGCTCGACGTCTTCCACGCCGTCATCGACGAGGTGATGGGCGAAGTCGCGGCGGTGCTGGCGCCCGAGAGCGCGACCGAGAGTCAGACGCTCCAGGCGTACCGCGTGCAGGTGGAGCGCATCGGCCGCGGCCTCTTCGACGCGTTCCAACAGAACCGCGCGCTGGCGCGGCTGTTGTTCGTCGAAGCGCCCGGCATCAGCGTCGAGCTCAACGAGAAGCTGCAGGCGACGGTGATGTTCTTCGGCATCGCGACGCAGGCGTACCTCGAAAACGGCGTCACGCGCGGCTTCCTCCGCGAGGACCTCGACGTCGAGGTGACGGCGCTGCTGGTGAACTCGATGGTCTTCGAAGGCGTGCGTCAGCTCGCGGAGAAGGAAGATCCGGCGCAGCTCTCACGGTGGACGAAGGCGATCACCGCGTTGATGTTCGACGGCGTCCGGAGTTAACGAACTCTCACGCGCGTGCGGCCGATGGTGACGCTGGCGGTGCCGTTGACGTTGGCTCGGCTCGTCGTACAGCAGCACGCGGGGCTCCATGGCCAGCGCGCGCGCGATCGCCACGCGCTCTCCTCGACCGAGAGGCCGAAGACGTCACGGTGGGTCCCGAGGCGCTCGGGCTCGGTGCAGCTCGCGTTCGCGCTCCTTCACCGCGATGCCGAACGCGCCCGAGTTCGTGATGCCGATGATGTTGCCGGCCAGCTCGAGGGTCGTGCCAGCTCGGCGAGCCAGGCCACTGAAATCATTCAGTTGCTACCCGGGCCCGGTCCTGGTTTCCCGCTTTGAAATTCCTATCCGTCGGAGAGGCGCACGTGGGCGAAGACACTCCCGCTCGCCGCGGAGTGCATCGAAAACCCGGCAGCGCCACCTGTCGGACGTGCGAGACACGCATCGCCCAGGGAGCGCTCCGGGTGGCCGCGACGAGTCTGCTGTTCGATCAGACCATCGAGCGGTTCCACCACCTGACGTGCTTCGTCGAGGACGACCCGAACGCCGCCATCACTGTCTTGCTCGCGGCTCCGCCGGAGTTGAGAGACGCTGCCGAACAGGCGCTCGGCGGGCATGGCGCTTTTCTTCATTCGGTCGCACGAGCGGCTGCCGACCGTGCCTCTGCGGTCGCTGCGTCGGCGGTCGAGTTCGATGACGACACCGAGGCGCTGCTCACGCGGTTGGCGGAGAACCCGCGCGACGGCGCCCTGCTGAGCGTGCTCCAGGATCATCTGCAGGAGCGGGGCTTGCCCCGAGGCGACCTGATCGCGCTCGAGCTCTCGAAGGTGCCCGACAGCGCGCGAATGGTGGAGCTGAAGCGGCTGCTCTGGCCAGTCGTGAAGGACGTCCGGGTCACGTGGGGCACGGGCTTCCTGCGCACGATGATCATCACGAACCCGGCGTCGACAGCCGATGCCGTGGAGGCGCTCCAGCATCCGAGCGCGAGGCTCGTCGAAGAGCTCGTCATGGACCGCTGGGCCGGCCCGCTGCCCCCTGTCCCTGCGTCGCTTCGACGGCTCGAGCTGCGGCAGTGCCAGGGCGCGTGCGCATCGGTCGGCACCCTCGAACGCCTCCACCACCTCGAGCTGAGCGACGTCGACGACGCCGAGGCGCTTCGGAGCGCCTCGTTGATCTCGCTGGGTGTTGGCCGGGGACTCTCCGCGGTGCCTCGCGCTGGCGCGCTGCCTTTGGTCAGGACGCTCGTGGTGTCGACCTTCGAATCGCTTCCCCTGCTGGTGTCTGCCGGCCTGCTCCAACACGTGAAGGTGCTGGTGTTCCCCGAGCTCTGGGATGGCGCGGCGCTCGACGTGCTGGCCGAGACGGGAAGCACCTGGGAGCAGCTGCTGTTCCCACGGTTCCGCCCGAACGAGGCGCAGCGTCATGTGCTGAGGCGACTGTCGCCCTGCACGGCAGTCATGCACGTCGAAGGGCCAGGTCAGTCGATCCTTCACGACAGTCGGCCGGAGTGGGGCCTGGGCCGCGTTCGCTCGAGAACCAACGCAGCGCTCGAGGTGGAGTTCGCTTCGGGCGTCCGCACCTTCTCGCCCGGCATCCGCGTCACGCCCGTCGAGGTGCTCGACGTCAGCGCAGCGTAAGGACGACCATGCGCGCGGCGGACGAGAAGTAGAGCAGCACGTGCGTCTGGCCGTCACCGTCGAGACGCAGGGCGCGGAAGCTGTTCTGGAACATCGCCCGCTGGGCCGCAGGAACCATCGTGCGCGCGCTCCAGCCGTCGAGCAGCGTGTTCACCTGGCCCGGCGTGAGCGTCGCGCCGACCGTCGCGGTGGTGCTCGTTTGATCGAGCCACGCACGCGCCGCCAACTCCGGCGTCACGTTGCGCGTCGAGTGGAGGCCGAACACCGAGTACGAGACGGTCTTGCCCGCAGGCGTCTGCAGGGCAGCGAGCGCCTGGTTCAGCGGCGTGAGGTCGTCCGGCGACGGGAACAACGACGGAACCTGGTTCGGCAGGCCACATGCGTTCACTTCACGGTACGAGCCGCAGTCACCGAAGTCGGTCGCGCCGACAGGGGTCGCGTTGAGGCACGTGCGCACCGCCGTCGGGCATCGCGCCGAGGGCCACACCTGGTACGGGTCGTCGATGGTGAGCGCGAGGCCCTTCACCGTCACGCTCTCATGCTGGGGCGTCTGAAGTACCTGCGCGGGCGCGCCCGACTCGATGACGATGCCGTGGTCGAGCACGCAGACGTGCTCCATGCCTCTGGCGAGCGCGAGATCGTGCGTCACCACCACCTGCGT
>JBILEB010000126.1:0-21419 GCA_044352295.1 Myxococcaceae bacterium | reverse complement strand
CGGCGATGGGTGGCTGCTCCGACCCGGCGATTCGCAACTTCCGGTTCAACCGCGACTACCGCATGGACATGATCCTCTACCGGGAAATCCTCGGCGGGGTCACCGATAGCCTCTACATCAAGCCCAAAGTTCAGTACCGCATCACCCAGGGATTCAACGCGTTCGCCGGCGCCATCTACTCACGCGCCATCTACGCCGAGTCCACTCCCTCGGGCGGCAACGTCATGACCGCGCCAGACCCGAACCTCGGCATCGAACTCAACGCCGGCGCCCGCTACGAAACCGAAGACGGGTTCTACGCCCAGGCGCAGTACGGCATCTTGTTTCCGCTGGGCGGAATGAACCGCGAGCTCGGCACCGGCTCGAACCTGGTGAACGCGCAGGCCTTCCGCGGCGTCTTCGGCATTCGCTTCTAGAGGTCGTCACCGGCCGAGCGCGGCGCGAAATGCCGTGCCCGAAGCGAAGGCCGAGGCCAACCACGTCGTGGTGACGCGCAGCTCGGGTTCCAGTGGTTCCACGTGCGCACCTGGGGCCTCTCCCTGGTGCCGTGGGCGGGCGTGCAGCTCCCCGTTGCGGGGACTCGGGAGGTGGAGCCCCTCGAGGGCCGGCGTGACTCGCGCCGCGTGCTGGCGGTCATCACCGCACAGGTCGGATGGGCGTTTTGACCCTCAGCGCAACCTTTTCATCGGCGCGGGGTTCACGCAGGCATCACCCGCCGTTCGACAGGAGTCGTTCATGAAGCAGCTGATGTCCCTCGTGGTGCTGGTGTCCGGGTTGTCCTTCGCTGCAACCCCGGGGGCGCGCGCCGCGACCCAACAGGCCCGCATCAACCAGGGCGTGCGCTCCGGCGCGCTCACGGGACCCGAAGCGGCCCGGCTGCAGGCGCAGCAGAATCAGCTCGACCGACAGCGCGTGCGCAACACCATCGACGGTGGGGGCCTCTCCGCCCGCGAGGCCGCCCGGCTCGACACGAAGCAGGACCGGCTGAGCCACCGCATCGCCATTCAGAAGCACGACGCCCAGCGACGCTGACCCGAGCTCCTGGGGCCTCGCCCGCGACCTTTGCTGGCTTCTCGCGAGTCTCCTGGGCCCTCACGCTGCCCACTTCCGTCGAGGGTGCCTCCCCCCGCCCCTGAGGCGGCCCGCTCAACCGTGCGGAGGGGCGCCACTCGTGCCTCGCTCGTCGACGGTCCACCTCAGCGGAACGCGACCGCGCGGACGTCGTCGACGCTGGCCCGGTCCTTTCGCAGCAGCCCTGTCGGGACGTGCCGCGCGAGGACTCGACGCGCTGCGCGGAGATCAGTCTCGGTGCCCGCGCCAAGCGACTTTGCGCAGGCCGTCGTCACCGCCCAGAGCAGCGCCGCGCGGTCGGTCCAATCGCGAAAGGCGTGCTCGCCGCTCGGATCCTGCGCCAGCTCGACGAGCGCCTGCTTCGTCTCGTCGAGCAGCACCTGGACGCGGGCCTGCACATCCGGGGGCGCTTCACTCGCGAACCGCTCCACCTCGGCAAACAGCACCTCGTGCGCGCCCTCCTTCTTGAGCGCCCGGAACGCGTCGAGCACGAGGATGTTGGTGGTCCCCTCCCAGATGGGCAGCACCTGCGCGTCGCGCAGCACCCGCGCCATCGGCCAGTCTTCGATGTACCCGTTGCCCGCCAGCACCTCGACGCCCTCGCTCGCCATCCGCACGGCCCATTTGCCGAGCTGGTACTTGAGCAGGGGCGTGAGGATGCGCAGCGTGCGGCGATCGACCTCCGAGGCGGTGCCAGCGTCGAGTCGGTCGAGGAGCGCCACCCCGCGGAAGGCCCACTGCAGCGCGACCCGCTGCTCACTCGCCAGGTCGAGCAGCGTCTCGGTGAGGAGCGGGTGCTCGATGATCTTCTTCCCGAACGCCACCCGCTGCTCGGCCCAATCGAGCGCCTCGAGTACCGTGCGCCGCATCACGCCGACAGACGCGATGGCGTTGTAGAGCCGCGAGAGGTTCAGCATCTCGGCCATCTGATGGAAGCCCTGACCCGGGCCACCCAGCAGGTACGCTTCGGCCCCCTCGAGCGTCACCTCGCCAGTGGGGAAGCTGCGCTCGCCGAGCTTGTCCTTGATGCGGTCGATGCGGAACGCGTTGCGACGGCCGTCCTCGAGGGTGCGCGGGAGGACGTACAAACCCAGCCCCTTCGTTCCCGGTCCCGCGCCCTCGGGGCGAGCGAGGATCATCACGACGTCAGCGTCGACGTTCGAGCAGAACCACTTGTCGCCGAACAGCTTCACCGTCTCGCCCGGGGTTCCAGCGCCCCCCCTGGCGACGGTCGCCACCTGGCCCACGTCACTGCCACCGGACTTCTCGGTGAGGAACATCGCTCCGGTGAACAGCCGGGCCATGTCGGTGGACGCAAGGCGGGGGACGAAGCGCTCGCGCAGCGCCGGCGTGCCGAATTTCGTGAGGAGCAGGGCCGCGCCGTCGGTCATGCAGATGGGGCAGAAGAGCCCTGCCTCGGCCTGGGCGAAGAGGTAGCCGAGTCCAAAGGTGAGAGCCTTGGGCGTAGTCCCCCGCTCGGGAGCCAGCGCGGGATCGTACGTGGCCGCGACGATGCCGCCGCCGTAGCCGAGCTGTTGCAGCGCCCGGTAACTGGGGTGGTAGTCGATCTCGTCGATGCGGGCGCCGGTGCGGTCGTGGCTGACGAGCCGAGGGCCCTGGTGATCGGCCTCGTGCGCCCACCGCGCGCCTTCGTTGGCGGCCCGCTCGCCCATGCGCGACAGGCGCGGCCTGGCCACCTCGAAGCTGCCGCCCAGCTGGCGCGACAACACCCGCTGCAGCGCCGCTTCCCCTTCGAACCATCCCTGCGGCCGGCTCGTCGTCATCGCGTATCTCCTCGTCCATCCATCAGCGCGTTCCACAGCTTCGTCACCTCGACCTCGCGGGCGAGCACGGCGTCGACCGCTGAGTCACCAAAGCGGGTGCGCTCCGGGTCGAGGGAAGCCACCTGCTGGGCACGGGCGCGCACGTCACCGAAGGCCTGCTCCACTTTCTGGCGCTGCTCCGGCTTGAGGCCCTGCGTCACCTTCTCGAACTCCTTGACCGCCTCGGCCCCGGTGAGGGTCGCGATGGTGCGCTGGGCCACCACCGCCGCGACCACCTCGTCCGTCCGTTCGAGGTCCACCTCGCTGAGGCCCAGGGACCGTCGCAGCGCCAGCTCGGCCCGGGCGCGTGCCATCACGTCGAGGCGACCCCCATCGGCCGCCAGGAGACCCGCCACGCCCCGGTGGTACGAAAGCCAGGCCTCCAGCGTGCCCGACCTCAGGGTCCACCCGGCGTCGGCCGCCTCGGCGGTCACGGCCGGGGCAGCCGGGGGTGTCTCTTTCTTGAGACGCTCCGACTGTGGGCACGCGTTCAAGCCGAGCGCCGCGATGGTGAGGATGGCCCGTTTCACGAGGAGCGTCATACCGTCGACTCGACATCCCGGGCGTGTCTCCAAAAGGGCACGGGTGCTTCATCGTCCAGTCGCAGCGAAGGCCTTTGACCGCGTTGAACGGGGTGACTAGGCACCTGCTTCGGATGCGAGTCTTCCTGGTTCGACACGGTGACGCCGACGCAGACATTCCCGACGGGCTGGACGACGAGGCCCGGGCGCTGACGGCCCGCGCTCGCACCGGCCTGCCCGCGCACTTCGAGCCCGCGGCGGCCGTCGTGGGCGTGCCGGACGTCATCATCATGAGCCCGCTCGTTCGCGCGGTTCAGACCGCCACCATCCTCGCCCGGGTGCTCGGCTACGAGGGCCCCATGCGGGCCACCCGCCTGCTCTTCCCCGACGGCCCCGTGGGCGCCCTCGAGAACCTGCTGGGCGAGCACGAGGGCAAGTCGGTGGTGCTGGTCGGTCACCAGCCCTCCATGGGCGCAGCGGCGGCCCACTTCCTGGGCATGGCCTCGTTCCCGAAGCCAGTGACGCCCGGCACGGTCATCGGCATCGAGCGACCGGACGGGGGCGGCCCCGGCGCGCTGGTGCTGTACGCCTCGCCGGGCCAGCCCCTCGTGCAGGAGCTGGCAAAGGAGGCCTGACGCTCCACCGCGGTGGTGGTCCGGGCAGAGGGCTGGCGTTACAAGCGCTCCGTGATGGACGACGCCGCCTACAACTCCGCCGTTGCGCAGGTGTTCAAGAAACTCGTCACGGCCATCGATGCGGCCGACCCCGATTTGCTCGAGTGCGACGCGACCGGTGACATGGTGACCATCACCGCCACCCGCACGGGAGAAAAGATCGTCGTCAACACCCAGCGCGCCGCGCGGCAGATCTGGGTCGCGGGCAAGGGCGTGGGCGTTCACTTCTCGTTGGCGGCCGACGGGCAGTGGCACGACGACAAGCAGAAGGGGCTCGAGCTGAAGGCCTGGGTCGACGAGTGCATCGGGTCGGCGACCGGGGCGCGACTGGCCTGGTGAGCCGCAACGAGGCGCTCGCGGATCGCTCCGCTCGTGTCAGGGTTTCCGCCCGTGGGTCCCACGTGTGACGATGAACAGAACCGGCGAACGCACCGTCTCGTGCGGGCGACCGTCTCCTTCCGGAGCGACGAATGACCTCGCTGCTGCTGATCGCCGTCCTCAACCAGAATCCGGAGTGCCTCAACGTCTACGGGCGCCGGGTGTGCGGCTTCCACTGCAAGAGCGCCGACGGCGTCAACGCGGCCTGCGCGCAGACGGCCGCTGGGGTGTGTGTGACGAACGCCGGGCGCGTCTTCTGCTTCGACCCGCCGGTGTGGCTGTCCATCGCCCTGGGCGGACCTCCGCCGGCCCCCACCTGCGTGGCGATGGGGAGCTCCGTGGCGTGTGGCTACAACTGCGTCTCGGAGCGGGGGCGGGTCGCTTGTTCCCAGACGCCAGCCGGGGCCTGCCAGTCGCAGCCAGACGAAAACATCGTCTGCGCCGACCCACCCCCTGAGGTCTACGGGGTGTTCGGCGCGAAGACGCCCGCGATGAAGTGCATCACCCGTGGGCTGGTGGCCGCCTGCGGATACAAGTGCGTCGACTCCGGTGGGGCCATCGGCTGCACCCGCACGCCCTTCGGAGTCTGTGACACGACGCTGGTCGCCCCCACCTGCATCGACCCCGACGAACACGTCATCTGTGCGGGTGGCAAGAACACCCCGCTGCCCACGTGCGTGACCATGAACGGCCAGCTCGCCTGCGGCTACCAGTGCGTCACCTTCGGGGGCATCGCGTGCGCGAAGACCCCTCGGGGCAGCTGTGACACGCAGAGCGGCACGCCGGTGTGCTTCGACCCGCCCATCCGTGGCGAGGATGCCAGGTGCCTCAAGGTGCTCGGCGCGAAGTAGCGAAGGCGCTGGCCCTCACCCCATCGAGATGCGGCTCTTCTTCGGCCGGGGGGTGCCCTCGGTGGACCCTGCCGGCGCCTCGACACGATTTCCCCCTGCGTCCTGCGCGCGCTTGAGGGCCTGCGAGGCCACCCGCACCAGCGCGCCGAAGCTCACCGAGGCCTTCGGGTCGACGGTCGGGTCGAAGCTGGCGAGCCCGACCGACGCGCTGCCCTTCTCGAATGCGGCCACGCCACGGAGCCGCTCCACGACGCGCTGCGCGACGATGGCGGCGCCCGCACACGGTGTGTGCGGCAGGAACAGCAGGTATTTGTCTTCGGCGAAGGGCATGGCCACGTCGATGTCGCGCACCAGCGCGCTCACCGCCGTCATCACCTCGCTGCGAATCGCCGCCCGCTGGAACTCCGGGCTCGACTCCTTCGCGAGGTGCTCGTCGAGCCGGTCGAGCCCCACCAGCAACAGGGCCACCGGGTAGGCGTAGCGTTTGGAGCGCTTCACCTCGAGCAGCATGTACTTCTTGAAGAACGTCTCGTCGGCCGTGTTGACGCCGGGGCCTTTGGGGCGCGGGGCCAGAGACGGCGGGGGCGGCCGGGCCTCGAGGGCGTCGACCTTCGCCGAAAGCTCGAGCACCCGCGCGCGCAGCTCCCGCAGCTTGAGCGCTGACCGAACGGCATTGAGCACCCCCGCCTTCTTGAGCGGCCCGGTGAGAAACGCGTCAGCGTTCACGGCGGTCGCCCGGTCGAAGGCCTTCTCTTCTTCCGGCGGGTAGACCAGCACCAGGCAGAGGTCCGGGTGCTGCTTGCGCAGCTGCGCCGCGAGCACCTCACCGTCGAAGGTGCCCGAGACCGACGCGATGACGACGTCAGGTGGCCTGGCACGAACGGTCTGCACCGCCTCGTCGAGGTAGTGCACGGCCTGCACCTCGGCGCGGCCGTCGAGGAACTTTCGAATGGCGGCGCAGATGGGAGCCGAGGGTTCGGCGACGAGGACGCGCGGAGCAGGCACGGGAGCAGTGGCGCTCAGACCTCGAGCACTTCCTTCTCCTTCTTCGCGACCACGTCGTCGATCTGCGCGATGCCAGCGTCGGTCTCCTTCTGGACCTTCTCCTGGGCGCGCTTGTTGTCGTCCTCGGTGATCTTCTTGTCCTTCAGCAGCACCTTGAGCCTCTCGTTGGCGTCGCGGCGCTCGTTGCGCACCGCCACCTTGTGCTCCTCGCCCTTCGCCTTGACGTCCTTGGCGATGTCCTTGCGGCGCTGCTCGGTCAGGGGGGGAATCGGCAGGCGAATGATCTCGCCGTCGTTGTGCGGCGTCAGCCCGAGGTTCGCCTCGTGAATCGCCTTCTCGATGTCCTTGAGGATCGTCTTGTCCCACGGCTTGACGGTGATGAGCCGGGCCTCGGGGACGGCGATGGCAGCGCACTGCGCGAGCGGCGTCGGCGTGCCGTAGAAGTTCACCCGCACCGGGTCGAGCATCGCGGCGCTGGCGCGGCCGGTGCGGATCTTCGTCATGTGGCCCTTGAGGGCGTCGATCGTCCGCTTGATGGCCTCGGTGAGGCCCTTCACCACGTCGTCATGCGCAGCCATGTGTCACTCCTCCGCTGAAAACTCTTCGGGGTCCCTTCAGGCGAACTGCGTCTCGGCGTATCCGACGATGGTGCCGATCTCACCGGGCTTGAGCACGGCGCGCTCGATGTTGCCGGCGCTGGTCATGTCGAACACGACGATGGGCAGCTTGTTGTCCATGCACAACGAGATGGCGGTCGAGTCCATCACGTTGAGGTTCTTCTGCAGCACGTCCATGTAGGTGAGCGTGCGGTAGCGGCGCGCCTGCGGGTTCTTCTTCGGGTCGGCGTCGTACACGCCGTCGACCTTGGTGGCCTTCAAGATGACGTCGGCGTTGATCTCCATCGCGCGGAGCGAGGCGGCCGTGTCGGTCGTGAAGTACGGGTTCCCGGTACCGGCGGCGAAGATGACGACGCGCTCTTTCTCGAGGTGGCGCACGGCGCGGCGGCGAATGTAGGGCTCGGCGATCTGCTCCATCTTGATGGCCGACAGCACCCGCGTCTGGCCGCCGAGCTGCTCGATGGCGTCCTGCATGGCGAGGCTGTTGATGCAGGTCGCCAGCATGCCCATGTAGTCGGCGCTGGCGCGGTCCATGCCACGGGTCGCGCCCTGGACGCCGCGGAAGATGTTGCCACCGCCGATGACGAGCGCGACCTGCACGCCGGCCTTCTGGAGGCTCAGCACCTGCTGGGCGATGCCGGTCAAGACGCCCGGGTTGATGCCGTACTTGTCGTCACCCATCAGCGCTTCGCCGGACAGCTTCAGCAAGATGCGCTTGTACCCGCCGGAACTGCTCTTGGTGGCGCTCATGGCGGAGAAGGGCTTGTAGCCCCGCGCGCCCGCGATGGGGAGCGAGAAACGTCGGGCCCGAAGACGACGTCGCCTTTGAGCCAGGTGTACGCGGGGTCGACCTGCACGCCACCGTCGCGCGCGACCTTCACGCCGGTGAAGACGGGCTCGAGGCCCCAGCTCTGCTCGAAGCGCGGCCCGTCCTGCAGCTGGAAGTGCAGGTGCGCCTCGGAGGAGTTGCCCGAGTTCCCGACGCGACCGACCACCGCGCCCGCCTTGACGGCCTGACCGACCTCGAGGGTCGTGCTGCCCGGAATGAGGTGCGCGTAGACCGAGAAGACGGCCTCGCCGTGGCGCAGCACCACCATGTTGCCCGGCACGAAGAAGCGGTTCGTCTGACCGGGCGGGTTGTCGGGCACGCCATCGACCACGGTCACCACCGAGCCGTCCGCGACCGCGAAGAGGGGCTGGCCGTAGGCGTAGAACTCCGGGTTCTGTCGGCCCTCTCCGCGATGGGACACCCCAGCGTCGTCGAGCATCACCGCGTCGACCGCGTGGCGCTGACTGGGCACCGTGACATGCTGGTTCACCTCGAGCCGGTCGCCGCCCCACACGACGGTCCACGGGCCCGCGAACGGCAGCTGCGTCAGCGGCGGCGCGCGCACCACCGGAGGATCCGGCTTCTTCGGCGGCGTCAGCGACAGCCCGATGATGGTCCCCTCGCCGTCGATGGTCAGGCTGAGCTGCCAGCTCGAGCCGCGCGCGGTGGACACGGCCCAGGTGCCGGACCGCTCGGAGCGCTCTCCCGGGACCCGATCGACCCGCGTCGAGCGGCCCTCGTTCTGTTCGAGCGACTTCATCAGCGCGGCGAGGCGATCGGGCGGAAGCGCGTTGCGCAGCGGGCCGCTCATTCGCGCCGTCAACGCCTCGGCGCGCTGCGTGTCGAACCACTGCACGACCTCCACGGCGAGCTCGTCGATGGCAGGACGAAGCCCGCCGTCTTCAGGTCACGCCCAGAACCGTCACCGTCAGCGCGAGGATCATGTCGCTTTCGCGTGAGCGCATCGCGCGGGGGCGCCCCAGGTCTCCATCCAGGTACAGGTCAACCGTCGCGCCCCTCACCGTCTGCTCGGCGGACCCAGGCGGTCTGCCAGCTCGCGCACCATGCCATCGAGCGCCGCGAGCACGGCTACGACGCGCGGCACCTGCCGCAGCGCTTGATGCGTCACCACGTACATCGGCGCGGGTGGCACCGGCGGGAAGGGCGCAGGGACCGGGAGCAACCCCCGCAGCCTCGCTTGCGCGCTGCTGGTGACCATCGCGCCGAGGCCCACCTCGGCCGCCGCGCACATCGCCAGGAAGTCGTTCGTCACCAGCGTGCGGGGACACGGCCAGGGAGCGAGCGCCGCCGCGAGCGTGGGGAGCTCGTCACTCCAGTCAAGCAATGGCACCTGGTCGAGCCGGGGCCGTTCCGGGAGGCGTGAGAGCAGCGCACGAGACGCAAACAGCCCCACCTCGAACTCGATGAGCTTCTTCACCACCAGCGGCCCGGCCGTCGGCGCCTGGTTCCTCAACGCGATGTCCGCTTCGTGCGCGGCGACGTCACGCATCCGCGTGTCCGAGAGCAGCTCGATGACGAGGCGCGGGTGCCGCGCGCGCAGGCGCTTGAGGAGGAGCGGCGCGAAGTCCACCGCGACGCCCGGCGCGCAGGTGAGCCGCACCCGCCCCTCGGGGGACGCCTCGAGCCCCGCCAGCGCCGCCCCTGCGTCCTTCATCGACGAAGCCATCGCCTCGGCCCACGGCCGGAGCTGGAGCGCGGCGTGGGTTGGCGTCAGCCCGCCGCGGCTGCGGTCGAACAGCAGATGGCCGACCTCTTGCTCGAGCGCGGCGATGCGCCTCGACATGGTGGCCTGCCCGACGCCCAGCACCTTCGCGGCGGCGGTGAAGCGCCCGTGCTCCAGCGCGGCGAGGAACAGCCGCACGTCGTCCCACGATGCATTCGAAAGTGGATGGCTGGTCTTCATCCTTCGCATCTGGACCTCGATTCTGAATGGGTACTGTCTGCCCATGACCAACGCACACCCCGCCGTCGCCGTCACCCTCGTCGTGCTGTCGTCCTGCACCTTCTCCACCCACCCCACCCGCCCCGGGCCCGTCGCCGGAAGCCCGGCGCGCGCCACCTGGGCCGAGGCGCTCTCGGGCGACACCCGGCTGGACTGGGAGCCCGTCATCTCGGCTCGCTGGAAGGTCGAGCGCGAAGGCCTGGTGAACCTCGAGCGCCCGGAAGCGAAGGACCTGCCACGCGACGAGGTGGACATCGTGTTGCCCGTTCACGTGTTGCGGCACCCGACGCGCGGGACCTTCATCATCGACACCGGGGTCTCGCGGTCGCTCAAGGCGGGCACGGGCGGCGGCATCGCGTTTCCCGTCAGCGGCTTCTTCTCGGCCATGAAGCCCGAGGTGGCCCTGGGCGACCTCCTCGCGCAGCAGCCGGCGCCGCTCGCGGGGGTCTTCTTCACGCACCTGCACCTCGACCACGTGCTGGGCCTGCCCGACGTTCCGCCCGGCACGCCGCTCTACACGGGCCCCAACGAGACGACGCCCACGTCGTTCCAGAACCTCTTTCTGCGCGCGACCTACGCCAACCTCTTCGCCGGCCAGGCCGCGACGACCGAGCTCGACGTCACCCGGGGCGCGCGCATCGGCGAGGTGTCACACGCGGTGGACTTCTTCGGGGACGGCTCGTTGTGGGTCATCGCCGCGCCGGGGCATACGCCCGGCAGCCTCGCGTTCCTCGCCAACACCTCGCGCGGCCCCGTGCTCTTCGCCGGAGACACCTGCCACACGCGCTGGGGCTGGGAGCACCAGGTCGAGCCCGGCACGTTCACCGGCGATCATGCGCAGAACCGCGCCTCGCTGGCCCAGTTGGCCTCCATCGCGAAGCAGGTGCCGGGGCTCGTCGTGCTGACCGGTCATGAGTTCGAGCCGGCGCCGGCCATCGCCACGAAGTGAAGCGCGTCAACGACGAAGGGCCCCGCGATTCATCCGCGGAGCCCTCGTCGTCGTCCAGACTGGCGCTTGCGGCTCAGGCCTGGCCGAGCGTCTTGGCGACCTCAGCGGCGAGATCGTCCTTCTTCTTCTCGATGCCCTCGCCGACCTCGAAGCGCACCACGCGGCCCACGGTGAGGTTCGCACCCACGACCTTGCCGGCGTCGGCCACGAGGTCCTTCACCTTCTTCTTGTCGTCCTTGATGGAGACCTGGTCGACGAGGCACACGTTCTCGAAGAACTTCCCGAGCTTGCCCTCGATGATCATCGGCCAGCGCTCTTCCGGGGGCGGCTTCTTGTTCGGGTTGCGGATCTCACCCGGCGCCGGCGGAGGCGGGTTGCGGATCTCCTCGCGGTAGATCTCCCGCTCCTTCTCGAGCACCGCGGCAGGGACCTGCTCGCGGCTGACGTACTTCGGGTTCATCGCCGCGACCTGCATGGCGAGCTCCTTCGCGAGCGTCACCACCTCGGGCTTGTCGCTGCCGAGGATCTCGACCATCGCCGCGATGCGGCCGTTGGCGTGCAGGTACTGGCCGACGCCCCCGCCGGTGACGGCGAAGCGCTCGAAGCGGCGCACGGCGATGTTCTCGCCGATGGTGGCGACCTTCTCGGTGAGCGCGTCCTTCACGCTCTTGCCGTCGGTCCACGCCTGCTCGAGCAGGTTCTCGACGCTGGTCGGCGCGTGGCGGCCGACGTGGGCGACGAGGCCGGCGAGCAGCTTCACGAACTCGTCGTTGCGGGCGACGAAGTCGGTCTCGCTGTTGAGCTCGACGAGCACGCCCACGCCGTTGGCGATCTCGGCGCCGACCAGACCTTCGGCCGCCACCCGGGCGCCCTTGCTGGCCGCCTTCGAGATACCCTTCTTGCGCAGCCACTCCTCGGCCTTCGCGAAGTCACCACCGGACTCCGAGAGCGCCTTCTTGCAGTCCATCATGCCCGCGCCGGTCTTCTCGCGGAGGTCCTTCACCATCTGCGCGCTGATCTCAGCCATGGGTCACCTGTCTCCTTGTCGCGTACAAACTCACTCGGCCGCGGGAGCCGCAGGCGCCACCGTCGCGGCAGCCTCGCCCTCGGCTGGAGCGGCCTCGTCAGCCGACGCCGGGCCACCCTTCATCTCGACCACCGGGCCACGGCCTTCACGGCGCGGCGCGCGGCGGCGCTCGCCACCACGATCGTCGTCACGGCCACCACGACCCTCGGAGCGGCGGCGTGACTCTTCGGCGTCACGCTCAGCGGCGCCAGACGCGCGGTAGCGGGCCGAGCCCTCGACGCAGGCGTCGGCGATCTTGCCGGTGAAGAGCTTGATGGAGCGAATCGCGTCGTCGTTGCCGGGGATGACGTAGTCGATGCCCTCGGGATCGCAGTTCGTGTCGACCAGGCCGATCACCGGAATGCCGAGACGGTTGGCCTCGTGCACCCCGATGGCTTCCTTCTTGGGGTCGATGACGAAGACCGCGCCGGGCAGGCGGGCGAGCTGCTTGACGCCGCCGAGGTTCTTCTCGAGCTTCTCGCGCTCACGCTCCAGCGCGGCGACTTCCTTCTTGGGCAGACGGTCGAACGTGCCGTCTTCCTTCATGGTCTCGAGCGCCTTGAGGCGATCGATGCCCTGCTTGATGGTCTTGAAGTTGGTGAGCGTGCCGCCGAGCCACCGGTTGGTGACGAAGTACTGGCCAGCGCGCGAGGCCTCTTCGCGAACGACGTCCTGGGCCTGCTTCTTGGTGCCGACGAAGAGCACCGCGCCTCCGCGGGCCGTGACGTCCGAGACGAAGCGCAGGGCCGCGCGGGCGAGGCCGACCGTCTTCTGGAGGTCGATGATGTAGATGCCGTTGCGGGCGCCGAAGATGTACGGCTTCATCTTGGGGTTCCAGCGCTTGGTCTGGTGGCCGAAGTGAACGCCGGCCTCGAGCATCTGGCGCATGGTGATGCCAGTGGCCCCGGGCATGCCCTGGGTCTCGGCGGCGGTCGCGGCTTGGGTCTCTGCAGTCATCGGTTCGTCTCGTCTTTCGTGCGGCCCGGTCGGGTCGCGGTGGGTTGTGTCCGCCACACCTGCTGGGAAACCCCGACGTGTTCTCCGGCCTCCCGGAGCACCCCACGTCGAGCAGCGGGTGTGTGAGTAGTGGGCTTCTCGCTCCCGGTCCGGCTGGGAAACGCGCGTCAGGCACTACCACCGGGTCTTCCCCGGGGCAAGCCATCGAACGGGGTCGATCACCCCTGCTCGAAGACCAACGGGAGCGTCACCCGCGAGCCGGTCTTCCGTGCGGGAAACCGCAGGCCCTTCACCGTGCGCTGGATCAGGCGGATCAGCGCCTGGCGGTGCGGCTCCTCGGCGGCCATCACCCGGGTCGTGTCGGACAACAGGCGCACCGTGGAGACCTCACCACTCGCCGCCACCTCGAACCCGAGGCTGAGCAACCCGGCCAGGGAGAGCCCTGCCGAAAGCGTTGGCTCCATGACCCCGGAGAGCGTCTGAATCCCCTCCGCAAGCTGGGCGGGCGACAGCGGGCCCTCGACGAACGGCCGGGGTTGCACGAACCAGCCATGAATGACGAGCCGGCCTTCGCGCGGATCCATCGAGCCGTCGACCCGACGCACGGCGTGCGGCAACCGCGGATCGAACACCGTCAGCCGGTTGAAGCGCGGCTGTATCGCCTCGACGAGCTCGGGCTCTTCCTGGGCGCGGGTGGACTGAAAGGAGCTCCAGAAATCGAGGACGTCGTCTCGAAGCAGGAGCGTCTCTCCGCCGCGGAACGACCGGCGCTTCCAGTCGGTGAGCGAGAAGACGAAGGCCCACTGCCCGTGGGGCAGGTCTCCATGGAGCCGCTGCTCGCAGCCGTTGACGTAGCAGCTCATCCACGGCGGAGAGACGTCGTGACAGCCGAGCACCCGCCGGCCCCACCACACCAGGCGCTGGTGGAACGCGTCGTACAGCCGCTTGGGGAAGTAGAGGTACGCGGGCGTGCGGAGCGCCGTGTACTGCCCCGGCACGTGCCAGAGATCCCACACGAAGCGGTCGGCTCGGGTGTCGCGCGGGTCGGCGAAGCGCGCCTCGAAGTGCGCACGGAGAGCCTTCGCCTGGTCCGAAAAACCATCGACGATCAGGGTGCGTCGCGCCGCGGGCATCGTCGGGGCGTCTACCACTGCCCCGGCGTCCTCCAACCGGGCAGGTGACCGACGGTCAGGCTCGACCCGGCGCTGGCGACCAGGTCCCCCGGCCTGTTGGGAAGAGGCTCGCGTCAGTTCGGCTCTTCCTGCTACAGGCCCCCACGCGCGGCCGGCTCCCCGGACCCGCGAGCCCCAAGCGGCGGAAAGGTGACGGCTCATGATTCCCGGCAAGACGAAGCGCCAGAAGGAACTCGAGCGCGCCCAGCACCAGCGCGAGAAAAAGGAACACAAGGATCGCCTCAAGCAGGAGAAGGCGAACCGCCCGGAGCGTCAGCCCGGCCAGCCCGACCCCGACATCGCCGACATCGTTCCCGGCCCGCAGCCGCCGCTGTTCTGAAGGCGCTGCCCCGAATTCAGAGAGGCGCTCTCGACCCACGGCGCGCGTCGCACCCCTGACGCCGCCCCCGCAACCCGGCGGACTCTGCCGATGTTCGGCGTGGTCTGCCCGTTGCTTTGTGTCCGAACCATCTCCCCTCCCTCCCCCGGGGTGTCACATGGTTCGGACTCCTACCATCCTCGTCTCGGACGACGAGCCGATGCTCGTCAACGCCCTCAAGCGTGAAGCGCGGCGCTTCGGCATTGACGTCCTCGTCGACACGAAGTCGGACGTCGTGGCGATGGCGCTGCAATTCCACCCCGACCTCATCGTGCTCGACGTGCATCAGGGCACGGATGGGCGCGATCTGCTCGCCGACTTGAAGAAGCACCCGGACACACGCGACGTGCCGGTCATCATGCTCTCGGCGAACGAGGACCAGTTTCTGCGCCACACCTGCTTCGAGCTCGGCGCCCTCGACTACGAAGTCAAACCCTTCGACCCGTCGTTCTTGCGCAAGGTGGCGCGGCTGGTCCTCGAAACGGAGCTGGAGACCGTCACCGTCCACTGACCTTCGGATTGATTTTCGAGTCAGTTTCCATTGACTCGCCGCGACAGGGTTCCGATCTTCCCGGCCATGCGCGTGAACGAGCAGCCGTACCCGGTGCTGCGCTCGCACTTCGATGCCCGCAGCGCTCAGGCGACGAAGAACCGGGACGAGAACCTGAAGCTCCTCGAGCCGGTGACGCAGGCGCTGGCGAAGTCCCTCGAAGGCGGGGGTCCCAAGTACATCGAGCGGCACCTCAAGCGCGGCAAGCTGCTGCCCCGGGAGCGCATCGAGCAGCTCCTCGATCGCGACTCGCACTTCCTCGAGCTGTGCGCGCTCGCGGGCCACGAGGTCGACCACCACACCACCGGCGCAGCGGTCATCGGCGGCGTCGGGCGCATCTGTGGCGTGGAGTGCCTCATCGTCGCCAACGAGTCGACGGTGAAGGGCGGCGCGATGAGCGAGCTGTCGGTGGTGAAGTCGCGCCGGCTGTCCGAGGTGGCGCAGTCGAACCGGCTGCCCTCCATCAACCTGACCGAGTCGGGCGGCGCCGACCTGCCGAACCAGGACAAGATCTTCGTGCCCGGCGGCGCGGGCTTTCGCGATCTGACGCGCTCGAGCCAGGCGCGGCGCCCGACCATCACGGTGGTGTTCGGCTCCTCGACCGCTGGCGGCGCCTACGTGCCGGGTATGAGCGACTACGCCATCTTCGTGAAGAACCAGGCGCAGGTGTACCTGGGCGGCCCGCCGCTGGTGAAGATGGCCACTGGCGAAGAGGTCGATGACGAGACGCTCGGCGGCGCGCTCATGCACAGCCAGACCTCGGGCGTGTCCGACTTCCTCGCCGAGGACGAACGCGACGCGCTGCGGCTGTGCCGGGAAGTCGTCGCCCACCTCGACTGGCGCAAGGAGGCGCAGCCGCTCCCACGGCCGGTGGAGCCGCCGCGCTACGACCCGTCCGAGCTGCTCTCCATCGTCTCGCCAGACCCCCGTGTGCCGTTCGATCCCCGCGAGGTCATCGCGCGGCTGGTGGACGGCTCCCGCTTCCAGGAGTTCAAGCCCCTCTACGGCAACACGCTCGTCTGCGGCTGGGCGCACCTGCATGGCACGCCGGTCGGCATCCTCGCGAACCACGGCATCCTCTTCTCCGAGTCGGCGAACAAGGGCGCGCAGTTCATCCAGCTCTGCAATCAGACGCACGTGCCGCTGGTGTTCCTGCAGAACATCACCGGCTTCATGGTGGGCAAGAGCTACGAGCAGGGCGGGATCATCAAGAACGGCGCCAAGCTGATCAACGCGGTGTCGAACAGCACCGTGCCCGCCGTCACCATCATGATGGGCGCCAGCTACGGCGCGGGGAACTACGCGATGGCGGGCCGCGCCTACGAGCCACGGTTCCTCTTCACCTGGCCCAACCACAAGATCGCCGTGATGGGCGGCAAGCAGATGGCGGGCGTGCTCGACATCATCCAGCGTAACGCCGCCGCCAAGCGCCAGGAGGCCGTCGACGAAGAAACGCTCTCGGGCATGAAGCAGCTGATCGAGTACCAGATCGATCAACAGTCGAGCGCGCTCTACGCCACGGCGCGGCTGTGGGACGACGGCGTCATCGACATGCGCGACACCCGCACCGTGCTCGCGCTCTCACTCTCGGCCGCCTACTCGCGGCGCGTCGAGGGCACCACCAGCTTCGGCGTCTTCCGGCACTGACCCATGCGCCCCATCGAACGTGTCCTCGTCGCGAACCGTGGAGAGATCGCCCTGCGCATCATGCGCACCGTGCGCCGCATGGGGCTGTCCACCGTCGCGGTGTTCTCCGACGCCGACGCCAACACGCCGCCCGTCCGCTTCGCCGACACGGCCGTGCGCCTCGGCGGCGCCTCTTCGAAGGACTCGTACCTCAAGGCCGAGGTCATTCTGGCCGCAGCGAAGAAGACCGGGGCCGACGCCATTCACCCGGGCTTCGGGTTCCTCTCCGAGAACCCCGACTTCGCCCAGGCCGTGGTGGACGCGGGGCTCCTCTTCATCGGACCCACGCCGAAGGCGATTCGCGCGATGGGCCTCAAGCGCGAAGCCAAGGCGCTGGTGGGGCAACGCGGTGTGCCGCTGGTGCCGGGCTTCGACGGTGGCGATCAATCGACGGCGCACCTGAAGGCGAAGGCGCTGGAGCTCGGCCTCCCCGTCATCTTCAAGCCGAGCGCGGGCGGGGGTGGGAAGGGCATGAAGATCGCCCGCGCGCCGGGAGAGCTCGAGGCCTGCATCGACTCGGGCCGGCGCGAAGCGCAGAGCGCCTTCGGCGATCCGACGTTGATCATCGAGAAGTACCTGGAGACGCCGCGGCACATCGAGGTGCAGCTGCTCGGCGATCAGCACGGCACCCTGCTCCACCTCTTCGAGCGCGAGTGCTCGCTCCAGCGCCGTCACCAGAAGGTCGTCGAAGAGACGCCGTCGCCAGCCCTCGACGAGACGCTCCGGGCCCGCATCTGCCAGGCCGCGCTCGAGGTGGGCCGGGCCGTCGACTACACGAACGCCGGCACCGTCGAGTTCATCATGGAGGGCGGGCGGTTCTTCTTCTCCGAGATGAACACCCGCCTGCAGGTCGAACACCGCGTGACCGAGCAGGTGACGGGCATCGACCTCGTCGAGCAGCAGCTCCGCGTCGCGCGCGGTGAGAAGCTCGCCTTCCGCCAGGAGGACGTGCGGCAACGAGGCCATGCGGTGCAGGTGCGCTTGTACGCGGAGGACGCGTCGAACCAGTTCCTCCCCTCCATCGGACCGGTACACGACTTCTGGACGCCGCCGCTCGGAGGGCTCCTCGTGGACAGCGGCATCGAGTCCGGCGGCGAGGTGACGCCGCATTACGACCCGATGGTGGCCAAGCTCATCGTCCACGCCGAGACGCGCACGCAGTCCCTCGCGATGCTCGCGCGGGCCCTCGATCAGACCTCGGTGCTGGGCCTGACGACGAACAAGGGGTTCCTCGCCAGGCTGCTTCGCGACCCTGACGTGGTGCGCGGCGAGCTGTCCACCCAGACCATCGCGCAGAAGCTCGGCTCGACCCTCGCAGAGCCCGTCGACGCCGAGCGCGATGGCCTCGCTGCCGTGGCCGCGACCCTCTTCGCCTTCGAGGCGCGCCAGGAGCGCGACGACTTCCTTCCGCACCTCACCACCGGCTTCCGCAACAACCGCTTCCGCGACCAGCAGCACACCTGGACGAAGGGAGACGAAACCCTCACCGTCAGCTACCGCGACCTCGGAGCGCGACGCTTCCAGGTGTCGGTGGGCGAGGCGTCTGGCCTGTGGAGAATCGCGTCGCGCTGCGCCCCGTGCCTGGACGTGGAGTCTCCGGACGGCGTCGTGCATCGGCTGCGCCTGGTCCTGGCCGGTGACGTGGCGTTCGTCCACACGCCCAGGGGCACGGTGACGCTCCACGAGGCGCCGCGCTTCCCGACCCCGGGCGATGAAGCCGTGAAGGGTGGCTTCATGGCGCCGATGCCGGGGAAGGTGGTGAAGGTCCTGGTGAGGGACGGCGAAGCGGTGAAGCAGGGCCAGGCGCTCCTCGTCCTCGAGGCGATGAAGATGGAGCAGACGACCTTCGCTCCGGCCGATGGTGTCGTGAAGACCGTGCAGGTCCGCGAGGGAGATCAGGTCACCGCCGGGCAGGTGCTCATCGTGATGGAGGGGTGAGGACCAGGGGGCCGAGGCGCGCTCGAACGTCTGGTGGCACGCCTTCGGCACCATGCCGTGCGTCCGAGGTTCGGTTACGAGACCGACGTGCCTGAAGGCGACACGCTGCGAAACATCGCGACCACCCTCTCGCCGCTCGTCGGTCAGCGGGTAGCGCTCGTCGACTTCCCGCGTGCCCACGCCGACGGAAGCGAGCTGACAGGGACCACCGTCGAGCGGGTCGAGTCGAAGGGGAAGAACCTCCTCATCACCTTCTCGACGGGCGCGGTGCTGCACGTGCACCTCAAGATGAGCGGTGTGGTGCACCTCTACGCCAGTGGTGAGCCGTGGCGTCGTGGCCGCGCGGGGGCGGTGGTGGTCCTCCGGGTCCTTCACTTCGAAGCCGTCGTCTTCCGCGCGCCCGTCGTCCGCCTCCTCACCGCCAGCGCCGCGCGACGCGACCGCACGCTGTCCTCCATGGGGCCTGACCTGCTGGGTGAGGTCTTCGACGAGGCCGAGGCCATGAAGCGGCTGCGACGGGACCCCCACCGCGCCCTGGGAGAGGCCGTGATGGACCAGACCGCCGTCGCGGGAATCGGCAACGTCTACAAGAGCGAAGTCCTGTTCAACCTGAAGCTCGACCCGTTCCAGCCGATGGCCTCCCTGTCGGACGAAACGCTGAAGCGGGTCCTTTGGCATGCACGTGAGTTGCTCCAGAAGAACACCCTGCGCACGGCGCTCCAGGCGACGCCGGTCGACGCCTACCGCACGACGCGCACCACCCGCGCGAAGGGCCGCGCCCCGTTGAGCGTATACGGGCGCGTCGAGGAGGCCTGCTTCGACTGCGGCGCCTCCATCGCGATGCGCCGCCAGGGGGCGCAGCGCCGGTCGACCTACTTCTGTCCCTCGTGCCAGGGCGTCACGCGCTGACCCGACTTCGGCGTCCGACGGTCGGCCCGACCAGCACGCCTGAACGGTCTGAGAAGTCGACCGAACCTTCGCGCAGCGCTCCTCCGCAAGCACTGTTAGGTCGCGCCACCATGCCCGAGGGCCATACGCTCCATCGTCTCGCGCTCGACCACCGCAAGGTGCTCTCGGGGGTCCGCGTTCGCTCCAGCTCTCCCCAGGGCCGCTTCGCCGAGGAAGCCCGGGAACTCGATGGCCAGACGGTCGACGCGGTCGAGGCCTATGGAAAGCACCTCTTCTACCGGTTCGAGTCCGGCGCCTTCGTGCACGTCCACCTCGGCCTCTACGGGCGCTTCCGTCGGTGGCGGCAGCCCGCGCTCCCGCCGCGTGGTGCGATTCGGTGGCGCCTGGAGACCGACGGCGTCTGTCTCGACCTCTCGGGCCCCACCGCGTGCGAGCTGCTCGACCAGGGACAGGTCGACGACATTCACGGCCGCCTCGGCCCCGACCTGCTTCGCCCCGACGCGCGCGCCGACGAGGCCTGGCGACGCATCACCGCCTCCCGCCGCTCGCTCGGCGCGCTGCTCCTCGACCAATCCGTCATGAGCGGGGTCGGAAACGTGTACCGGGCCGAGGGGCTCTTCGTCGCAGGCCTGCACCCGGAAATTCGGGGCGACGAGCTCGAGCGCCGAGACTTCACCCGCCTGTGGAAGACGCTGCGCGCGCAACTCAAGCAGGGCGTGAAGGACCGCCGAATCGTCACCGTCCCCCACCCCGAAGGCCGCCGGGCCCGCAAGGGCGAGCGCACGTGGGTCTATGGCCAGCGGATCTGCAAGCGGTGCGACAGCCCGGTGCGTCGCTGGGAGCTCGGCAGCCGCACGATGTACGCGTGTGAAACCTGTCAGCGACGCTAGCCCGTGAGCCTCGCGCTGGCGTGTGGTGTGCTCCGCGTCATGATGTTTGCCCTTCTCGTCTCCACCCTCGGCGCCGCGAGTCCACTCGAGAGCCGGCTCTTCATCGCGACGGGCGCCACCTCGAAGGCCGAGGCGCAACGGCAGCTCGCCGCGCTCAAGCTCCCTGCAGAGCTCCACCTGGCGAAGGGCTTCCTCCAGCTCGTCGAGTCGAAGGGCGTCGAGGGGTTGAACCCCGGTTTCTTCCTCGTGGTGCTCGGCGCCTGTGACGACGTCACGGCGAACCAGAAGTCCCATGGCAACGGCCTGGCCGCGGTCATTCAGCGAGCGATGAAGGGGGCCTACGCCAAGCCAGTCGCGAAGCAGCGCAGCGCGTGTCCGCTGTGGCTCGAGGCGGGCGATGTGACGCTCGAGCATCGCGCCGCGCTGCTCGCCGCGCCCGACGACGTGGAGAAGCTGGTCGCCGCGGCAAAGGCGCTCCACGAGGGCCTGTCGCTGGTGGGGGCGGCGATGCTGCTGCGGAGGGCGCTCGCGCTCGGAGCCACGGGAGACGCGGTCGAGCGCTCACGGACGGTGGAGTTCGTCCTCGAAGACGCTCCGTTCCGTCTGCCGCCCTGACGTCACGCGCCCAGGAGTCGCGTCAGCAGGTTACCGGGCTGGCCCAGGTACCAGGCGAGGCCCGCCATGACGCCGGCCAGCGCCCCGAAGATGCAGCCCAGGATGACGGGGACGAGCGGCCGTTGGATGAGCCCGGTGACGAGGATGGGCGCTGTCGCGCCGGACGGATCGACGCGCGCCTGATGGGCGGTGCCAGCGGCGAAGCGTTCGAGCAGCTCGACGCGCTGGTCGTCGCGGTGGGTTTCGTCGCCGATGTCGAGGCGGGTCGATGAGGGAGCGCCCTCGACGTCGAAGGCCACCCGGAGCACACCCTCGGACTCGGGGCGCGATTCCCAGCCCACGGTGGTGACGTTCGCAGGCCGCACCGGCCAGTCCCTGAACGCGCTGAGGCGCCGCGCGGTCGTGATGGCCACGACGAAGAGCACTGCCGCACCGCCACCGAACAGCACCGCCAGGACCGCGAGGCCGGCGCGGATCGCGCTCATGCGCCCCTGGACGCCTTCTGGAGCGACTCCACCAGCTTCTGCGCAGGCGCCTTCAGCGGACCGGCGTTGGGGTGACTGACGACCTGCTGCG
>JBILEB010000262.1:0-6607 GCA_044352295.1 Myxococcaceae bacterium | reverse complement strand
CTGGGCGAAGGCCGTGACGGCGGTGAGCGAGACGAGAACGATGGCGAAGCGGCGCATGAAACCCCCGGGTGGGTGCTGGGTGCGCCTGCGCGTGTGCAACTGCGACGCCAGCGCGACGTCAGCGCTGCGTGAGCGCGGTCTCCAGCTCCCACATGCACTCGACCTCCCCGCGGTCCCAGTTCGTCCGCGGCTCCGAAGGGCTCGGGGCGATGCCCCCAACGGTCGAGACTGCTTCGAGAATTGCTCGCGACCGGAGCTCCTTGTTCGGCCCCGTCAGTCGCAGCACCCGCAGCACCCGCAGCAGGCCGCGGAGCTCGCGAAATTCCTGCGCGGTCGGGCGAGCCCCCAGAAACCGTTGCACCAGCCTCAACGCCTGAGGCCGGGTGACGAGCTGCACGCCGGCTTCGCGGTTGAGGGTGTCGAGGTGATCCTCGAGGAAGGCGTAGATCACCTGGCGCTCGGCGTCCTGCACGGTGCCGTCGCTCCAGGCCATCTCGACCAACGGCAGCACGTCGAGGAGGTAGACGTCGGTGCCCTTGAGGCCCCGTCGGGCCAGCTCGGCCAGCGCCTCGTCTCGCGTGAGCGTGTCGAAGTCGGGGGTGAGGGGCGTGGTGTCCATGTCCACTCTGTAGGGATGCCGTGGCTTCGCGCCATCGATTGTGTGACGGGCGGCCTTCGGCGTGGTGAATGACGGGTGGAGTCATTACGGTGGCTTCGTGGCGAAGCGGCCGGACTTCACAGCCAGCGTCAGGCGACTCATCGCGCACTGCGCGGCCACGATGCGTGAGTTCCGCCACCTAGACCCCGACGCCATCCTCGTCGTGGCCGGTGATGCGAGGCGCGCGTCGCGGGGCACGGTGAAGCCCTTGTGCTTCACGCATGGCCGTCGCCGCGACGCCTTGGGCCGCCGCAAGCCGCTCGTCACCTTTCACGGCCACCGGGTGCTCTACGCCATCACCTTGCGGCCGCTCTTCTTCCGCAAGTCGACGCCGCGGCAGCGGGTGGCGACGATCCTCCACGAGCTGTTCCACATCTCGCCTGCCTTCGACGGCACGCTCGATCAGTTGCGCCGGCACGCCGAAGCGGGAGACGGCTTCGAGGCCGAGTTCGCGCCGCTCGAGCGTCGGGCGTGGAAGCGCGTGCCGCCGGAGCTGCTGGAGGCCTTCTCGTACGACGGCGAAGTCCGGGTGCTGCAGTGGCTCGAGAAGCCGCAGAGCTGGCTGCCCGAGGAGCGCGCGAGCCACCGCACCCACTACACCGAGAAGCACCTCTTCGAGGGCGTGATGCGCCTGAAGACACCGCTCACCCGGCGCCGGGTGAAGCCGGCCTGACTACTCCGCTTCGGCGACAGTTCGGCCCTCGTCGGTGCGCTGGCCTTCGAGCACCGCGTTGGGCAGCGCGCGCCGCACGTCGTCGACCCGAAGGTCGAGCAGGTTGCCCGAGAGATCGAGCCGGGTGAGGTGGGCGAATCGCGGCGCGTGGCGAAGGAGCGCGGGTACGTCGTCGTCGCCCAGGACCCCGCGTGACAGGTCGAGCGAGGAAAGCCGCGGCACCAACGGAGAGCCCGCCAGCATCGGGACGAGCTCCCTCGACAGCTCGCAGTCGACCAGGCCCAGGTGGCGAAGGTTCGGCAGGCCCACGCCCTCGACGATGGGTCGCAGCGCGCGCGTCGTCACCTCGGCGCCCAGCGGCGTCGCGCCGGTCCACACCTCGAGGAACTGCAGCGACGGCCAGCGGGCCTGGGCGATCGCCTCGAGCTCCGAGGCCGACAGCCCACTCGACTCGCGGGTGAAGGCGGTGAGGCGTGGGTGGTCGATGGTCCCCAGCACACCGCCCGCGCCCGAGCGCAGCGTGAACACCTCGAGCGCCGGCAGGGCCGACCACAGTCGGGAGAGGTCGCCGAAGGGTGTACTCGCGAGGTCGGACTCCTCGGGTCCGAAGGCGTCGAAGGCCAGCGTGGTGAGCTGGGCCGCGTGCGGGGCCTCGGCCAGCGCCGCGACGGTGGGGCCCCAGTCGTTGTCGGCGTCGTGGCTCGACAGGCCGAAGCGAAGGGCCGTGACGAAGCGAGCGAGCGGGAGGGCGAGGAAGGCGCGGGTCAACGCGGCGAGGTCGGTGTCGGTGCCGTGCCGGCGGGTGAGCTGTGCCCGCGTGAGGAACCCGTGGCGGAAGACGAAGTCTCCGACCTCGAGGGGCAGGTGCCGCGCCACCGGCCCCAGCAGCACCTCCCGCTGCTGCTCCAGGAGCGAGAGGCCTTCGTGCGTCTTGCCGGCCAGAAAGAGCGCAGCCAGCTCGCCGCGTGCGTCGCCTCGTCCCTGGAGCCAGTCTGCGTAGATCTGCCAGGGGCAGGCGTCTGTGGCCGGCGCGGCAAGACAGGCCGCCTCCTGGTCGGGATCGTGCGCGACGGGGCTGCGATGGCCGGTCGGCTCGAGGCGTGGCGCACGATCGTGGTGCCGGCCGGTCTCGTTCATCCCCTGACGCGTGTGCTGCACGGCCCGCAGATCGAGCTCGTCGAGCGCGCCGGCCGCGTCGTCGTAGCCCCGGGTGGAGATCTCCACCTCGTCGCGCGCCTCGCTCCATCGCCGCTCCGTGACCCGTTCGCCCTGGGCTGCGATCGCCACCGCGCTGCCCGCGCCCGTGAGGTTGACGGTCAGCCGTTCGAGCTGCACCGTCGCCGGGTCGACCTGGCCCGCCGAGGGCTCGAACCCGGCCTTGAGGTGCGCCGAGATGAGCCCATCGTGCTCGACCCGCGCGGCCACCTCGTCTTCGAACGTGCGAAGCAGCGACTCACCTTCCTGACCGAAGCGCCCCGAGCGCGTGTGGAGCTGCCGCCCGTCCAGCACGATCTCCCAGAACGTGCGGAGGCTCCCTTCCGTGCGCTCGAACCGGGCCATGACGCGACCAGTCTGCCAGCCCGGCCTTGTTTTGGGATGGGGCAAGCGCCCACTTCCGTTCTATGCAGAGGGGTCATGTCCGAGCTGCACCCCCTGGCCGACCGCTACCTCGATCTCCTCTACGACGGTGTCTCTGACGAGCTTCGGGCCCGCAAAGACCTCGAAGACGCCCTCGCCGCGCAGTTGACCGGCGGGAATCACGTCTGCATTCGCGGCTTCTGGCGCATCGGCAAGACGACGTTGCTCAAGGGCGTGTTGGCGCGTGCGTGCGAGCGCAGCAGCGGCGCCGCCATCTTCCTCGACCTTCGCGATCCCGACCGTCCCGATGGCCTGCCGGTGTCGGGCGACGCGGTGTTGGCCCGGCTGACGAAGAAGGTGAGCGACTTCCTCAAGGCCGTGGGCGCCACCGAGCTCACCGTCGACCCGAAGTCGCCGCTCACCGTGCTGGGCGAGCTGGCCGCGCCGCTCTACGTGGGCCTCGACGAGGTGCTCGCGCTCCACCACCTGGGCCCCGAGGCCATGGTGACGTTGCTCGACGTGATGCTCACCACGCCCAAGAACGTGCGCGTCGCCCTGGTCGCCCACCGCCACCGTGACGTCGACGCGCTCTTCGAGACGGCCCTCGTGCAACGGCCGGGCATGGCGTCGGCCTTCGTCCCGCTCATCTCGGACGAGGAGCTGGTGGCGCTGGTGAACACGCCCGCCGCGGCCGAGGGCGTCACCTTCTCGAACGAAGCGCTCGGTGCGCTGGCCGAGGTGTCGGGGAACCGGCCCTGGGAGCTGCTCTCGTTCTGCGCGCTCGCCGCCCTCAAGCTCCCGAAGGGCTTCTCGGGCGAGGTCGGCCCGGACGCCATCGACGCCCTGGTGAACCTCGACGAGCTCGCCGCCACCGACGAGGGCCGCGCCATGGTGGACAACGTGCTGCGCATGCTGGTGACGGCCATGACGCCAGCCGAGCGGGCGCTCTGCGAGCTGCTCGCCGTGGGTGGGGAGGGCGAAGTGCCGGAGGACGCCATCGCCTCGCTCGAGGCCGCGGGCTTCGTCACCACCTCCGAGGGCCTGGCGCTCCAGGGCGCGCTCTTCGCGGGCATCGTCCAGGGCGTCGCGTCGGGCGCCATCAAGGTGGCCGTCGAAGGCACCTGACGCTCCGTTCCATCGCGAATGGATGTTCGGGGCCGTGACGGTTTGCGCCGTCAACGCCCACCTGTAGGGTGCCGACGCCTTGAAGCCGTCCTGCCTGCTCGCCCTCCTCGTGGTGTCGTCGTCCTCGTGCCAGCCGGCGACCGCGCCGCCCACGCGTGACCAGCTCGTGCTGTCGGGAGCGCCCTACGAGCGCGGCCTGGCGCATGGCACCCAGCTGCGCTCGAAGATCCGCAGCTTCTACACGACGTTGATGACGAACTCGTTGTTCCCCTTTCTGTCCCGGGAGCAGCCCGACATCGCCACGCTGCTCAAGGAGTACGAGGGCGAGAGGTACCAGAACGGCCGCTTCGCCTTCGAGCTTCTGCTCGAGAGCGCGAAGAACCTCGAGCGCAACCTGGGCCGGGCGGGCCGCGATGAGCTGCGGGGCATCGCCGACGGCTCCGGCCTCTCGTACGAAGAGGCCCTCATCCTCAACACCTTCGTCGACACCACGCTGGCCGTGCGCGGCATCGGGCTCGCCATTCGCCAGGGCCGCGCGCCGGTCGTCGAGTCGGTGCAGTTCCTCGGGCTCGAGCGTGACGGCGTCGACAACGATGGTGATGGCCAGACCGACGAGACCAACGAGGGGCTCCTGTTCCCGTACGATCCGCCATCCTTCGCGGCCGCGGTCGAGGTCGATCCCCGCACGCGCCTTCGCGTCATCTTCACCGACCCCGATGGGGTGGATCCGCAGACGGTGCGCGTGCGCGTCAACGAGGGCCTCTTCACCTTCGGCGATCCGACCCTCGAGGTGATCGACCTGTCCGAGACGCGCGTGCAGGCGACGTGGACCCCATCGGAGCCCTTGCCCGCGGCGAGCCAGGTGACGTTCGTCCTGTCGGCTGGAGACAAGCGCATCATCGAGGTGCCGGGGCCCCCGCGCGCGAGCTTCCGGCGGGACGAAGAGCTCCTCGTCACCACCCGCGGCGCGAACCTCGGCGTGCGCGCCATCAGCCGCCCGGCGCTCTTCGACAACCGCACCCGCCCGCCGCCGTTCACCGTGGTCGTGCGCAACGGCCGGGCCGCGAATGGAGGCCCGCTCCTGGCGCACAGCTTCGCGTTGCTCGACGCCAACACGGCTCACAAGCACACGGTCTCGATTCTCCACCAACCGGAGACGGGACCGGCCTTCGTCACCGTCGGCTGGGCGGGCATCGTCTATGGCCTGTCGGGGCTCAACGAGCGCGGCGTGGGCGTGTCCTGCAACCCGTCCGATACCCTCGACAACTCGGTCGTCGGCTCGGTGCTCGACCAGGTGGCCGATCTCTCGAAGGCGCGCCTCACCGCGAGCGGGCTCCCGGCGGGCTATCTCGTGCGGCGCGTGCTGGAGCGGGCTTCCACCGCGGCCGAAGGCGCCGACGCGCTGGCTGAGATCGGACCGGTGTACGGGTGGAACTGCACGGTGGCCGACGACCGGGGTGGAATCGAGGTCGTCGAGCTCGACAGCGACGTCTTCAAGCAGGGGCAGGGGGGCGTGTACCGGTATGGGCCCACCGACCGCGACGCGACCATGCGCCGCTACTCGAGCCTGACCGACGACGACGTGGTGGTGGGCTCGTCGTACACCCGCAACGTCGACGACAGCATCACCTTGAACCTCGCCGGCCAGCGCGTGGTGCCGCAGCGGTACTGGTCGGGCTTCTTCTTCCGCAGCCGGCGCGTGATGGACAACGTGTCGCGCCGCCTCTCCGCGCGAACGGAGCCCGTCGACGTCGAGTGGCTCAAGGGGCTCCTCGTCGAGCCCGAGGTGGTCGATCGCTCCGACAGCATGAACGCCGTCGTGCTCGACCTGCGCGCGCGGGTGGTGCACTCGGCGATGGGCACGGTGCCGGCGACGAACTCGCCCTTTCTCCCGACGGAGGTGCGGCGATGACGCGGCTCGCGATGGTTCTCGCGCTGGCGCTGGGAACGTCGGCGCTCGCCCTCGAGACGCAGGTGCTGCCGCAGGGGGCTTTCTCCCTCGACCTCGCCTACCTGCGCACCGCGCTCGACAAGCAGTGGGGCGGCAACCGTCGCGCGATGTCGCTCATCGACGATATTCCCCGGTACGAGCCCGGCGGTGGCCTGCAGGGCATTCTCCGGGCGAAGCCCGTGGCCGAGTTCGACTTTCTGCTCGTGCAGGCCCTCTACGGCGTGACCGACTCGTTGTCGCTGGGCGTCTCGGTGCCGATCCTCATGCGGTCGACCATCACCACCAACATCGCGTGGGAGCCCGGCGACTATCAGCCGCAGCTGGGCCGTGCGTACTCGCTCGAGGACTTCTGGTCGTGGGCGCTCTCGATGGGGCAGGGGCGCGTGCCCGATCGCGCGGTCGACACCCGCTTCCGGCTCGCCGACATCGTGCTCGGGGCCAAGTACCTGCTCCCACGCTTCGAGTGGATGAAGGCGAACCACTTTCGCTGGTCGGCGCAGCTCAATGTCGCGTTGCCGACAGGCACCAACGCGGACCCGGAGGAGGCGGTGTCGGTCGGCACCAACCTCTGGGAGCTCCACGCCGCTGGCGACGTCGAGCTGCACCTGGCGGCCGACAAACA
>JBILEB010000261.1:0-6629 GCA_044352295.1 Myxococcaceae bacterium | reverse complement strand
CATGAACGACGCCTCGTACCCGGACGGCAGCTCGGGGGCCGACTTCGAGAAGCACATGAGCGCGCTCCTCGACCGCCTGGTGCAGGCGAAGGTGCGCCAGGTGGTGTGGCTCGACCCGACGCCCTTCGACACCTCGAGCGGTAGGGTGGGGCCCTTCAACCGCCGGCGCGTCGAGCGGCTGGCCACCTTCGTCACGTGGGTGAAGGAAACGGGCGCGGCCCGCGGCGTCACGGTGGTGCCGGTGCACGACGCGCTGACCCGCGCCATCGCGTCCTGGAAGGCGGCGAAGAAGACCGAGAACCTCATCCCCGACCGGATTCACCCGGGCCCGCTCCTCCACGGGGTAATGGCCGCCGAGGTGCTCGCGGCGATGGGGTTCGACGTGAGCCCCGGCAAGGTGAAGGTGTCCGGCGCGGACGCGGTGGACGCGGGCCCAGGAGATGGCGCGCTCCGGTTCGACCTGGGCCAGGTGAAGGCGCCGCTGCCCTTCGTGTTGCCGCTCGCCGAGGCGCGCCTGCTGGACTGCCGCAGCCTCGTCTCGCTCGCCTCGCTCGTGGTGTCGGTGACCGGCCTCCCCGCGCGGCAGCGCTTCGTGGTGCGGGCGGGCACCGAGGAGGTCGGCCGCTTCACCGGCGCGCAGCTCGAGAAGGGCGTCGAGGTGTTGAACACGTCGCCTGCGCGGGTGGCGCCGGGGCCCGAGCGCGCCGACCTCTCCATCTGTGACGCCTCGGCCGCCGGGAATCCCTGGGCCAACGACGGGTCGTGCCTGTTCAACCTGCTCTTCGGCAAGGACCAGCTCCGCATCACCATGCGCCATGAAAAGACGCGCGGTCTGCCGGCTGCCGTGCCGGGCTACCTCGAACGGTTGGGCGCGCTGCAGGCTGAGTGGATCGAGGCCGTCGACCGCGACGTGGAGCGCCGCGTGCAGGCGCTTCGGGCACGCCCGCACCTGCTCTTCGTCGAGCCCGAGGGCGCGCTCGACGCTGGCGTCCGCTGAGCGCGTCGATTCATGGGGATGGGCTGACGCAGGTTGACGATTCGTCGAGGTTGACGATTCCTTTCGAGTGGCCCCAACCGTCAACGCAGCGATCGTCAACTCACGGACCTGCGTCCTTCAACTCTGTGAGGCGACGCTGCACGTCGGCGATGAAGACGCCCTCGTGGTCGGAAGCGAAGTCTCCCCGTATTCCCGCAGCTGGCGCGGTCGAGCCCGAGAGGAGCGTTTCCACCGTCGCCAGGACGTCACATCACGGCGTTCGTCCGCAGGTCCTGGTCCCGCGTGCGGCCGTGCGCGAGTGAACAGCACGTCGGGCCCTTCTGGGGTTCGTCAGCTGGCGCGGCGGCGTCGCAGCACCAGGAGCGCGAGGACCGCGCCGAACCCGCCGGTGCTGGAGCAGCTCGCACACCCCATCGGCGGTGGCGTCACGGCGCCTCCACCAGCGGAGCCGCCGCCGAGGCCCGCGCCTCCACCGCCGGTTCCGACCGACCCACCCGCCGCATTCCCACCGGCCGCGCTCCCGCCTGCGCTCCCACCCGTGGAGCCGCCGGCGCTGGCGCCACCGGCCGCTCCACCCGCGGCGCCGCCATCCATCGCCACGGGCGGGGTGATGCCGAAGAACGTCACCATGTCGCGCGCCCACGCGGTGCGCCACACGTGGTCGAGGCCAGGCACCTCGTTGAGCTCCACCACCGACACCTGCGCGGCGTTGCGGAAGAACGTGCGCGTGCCGCCCGAGGTGATGGGCACGGTGCCGTCTGCGATGCGGTCGACGCCGTGCACCTCGGTCCACTGCTCCGCAAGCTCGAGCCGGTTGCTCGGCGAGACGAGGCTGTCCGAGAGGCCCTGCCACAGACTCACCCGCGGCCACGTCGTCGTCCCCGCCGGCGCCGCCATGCGCACTCGCATCGCCCACGTCATCGGCGTCTGGTCCACGCCCGACAGGCAACTGAACGCCGCACCAGCGGTCTCGGCGCACTTGAAGGGAATGCCCGCGGCGATGGCGGCGGCTTTGAAGCGGTCGGGCGAGGTCGCCAGCAGGTTCGCGGCGGTGGCGCCGCCGGCCGAGAAGCCCGCGACGAAGAGGCGCTGCGGGTCGCTCCCCACGTCGGTCACCATGCGGTCGACCATCTGGCCGATGGACGCCACCTCTCCCGCGCCGCGCTGCTGATTCGACGAATCGAACCAGTTGAAGCAGGTCTGCACGTTGTTCGACACCTGCTGCTGCGGCACCAGGAGCGCGAACTGCCCCAGCGTCGCCTGCGCCTCGAAGCCGGAGCCGCGCGAGAAGTTCTCCGCGGTGTCACCGCAGCCGTGGAGGAGGACGACGAGCGGCCGGTTGCGCGGCAGGCCCGCCGGCACGAAGCGGTACATGAGCAGGTTGCCCGGGTTGCTCCCGAAGCCGGTCACTGCGTCGAGACCCTGGCGAACGGTCCCCACCTCAGCGGACGGCGCGTCGGAAACTCCACACGACGACAGCAGCACCACGGTGACGACGCTCGCCAGACGAAGCATGTGCGGCCCGTAGGTGACGCTCCCAGCGACGTCAATCGAGCGCCTGTGCCGAACGAGAGAGGTACTCGGGTGAGGGTCGCAGGCTCGCAGCACGGCGGGCGGACTGGTCGGGTGTCGCGGTCGGCCGGCGGCTCGACGCGCGACCGACAGGGCGGAGCGTGCCTCCGAGCGAAGTCAGCGTCGTCGGCGATGGTGCGGTGGCCCGGTGCGAGGGCCTTGTCCCGCGCCAGTCGGCCGGCCGTCTGCCGTCGGTGGGCCGCCGCGGTAACTGACCTCAGGGCCCTTCGCGGGACCGCCGCCGGGCCTGGCGTTGCCACGGGGACCAGGCCCGCCGCCGGGACGTCCGCCGCCTCGCGATGGGTCGAAGCCACTGCGTGCCGGCCCGCCGGGACGGGCCTCCTTCCGGTGTGTGTCCGGGCCTCCAGGTGGGCCTGCGCGGTCCGGTCGCCCGTCGCCGCGCCGCCCCTCGCTGCCCAGAGCCTGACTGGAGGCGCTCGGAGCGCTCGGTCCGCTGCGGTCCGGTCGCCCGTCGCCGCGCCGGGCGTCGAAGCCCGCACCTTGCCCGCCCGCGGGGCCCGACCGCGCGTTGGGTCCACCGCGCTCGGGTCGCCCGTCAGATCGCCGCGCGTCGAACCCAGCGCCCTGCCCACCAAAGCCCGGTCGCGCGTTCGGTCCACCGCGCTCAGGTCTCCCGTCGCCGCGCCGCCCGTCGAAGCCCGGGTTCTGGCCTCCCGGCGTCCCGGGCCGTCCGTTCGAGCCGCCGGGCCGTCCCTCGCCGCGGCGCCCGTCACCACGCGGCGCTCCGAAGCCACCACTCCCTCGGGTGCGCTCGTGTCGTGGCTTGTCCTGCGCCACGCGGCCTGTCGGCACGAAGTCGGCGGACAGATCCCGCCGCACGTACGAGCGCCAGATTTCATCGACGTCCGACTGGTGCTTGCTCACCGCCGGGTCGAGGCCCGAGAAGAAGCGCACGAGGTTGCCGAGGTCGCGCCGGAAGAACGGCTCGCTGCGTGAGTTGCGCGCCGCCGCCACCGTCTGCGGGAAGTCGATGATGACGGGCCCGTTCACCCCGAGGAGGATGTTGAACTCGGACAAGTCGCCGTGGATGTAGTCGGCCGCGAGCATCTTGATGACCTCGCCGCGCAGCTGCAGGTACAGCGGGAGCGCCTGCTCGGCCGTCAGCCCCGCGTCGACGAGCCGGGGCGCGACGCGGCCCTCGTGGTCGCCGATGACCTCCATCAGCAGCACGCCCTCGTAGAACAGCACCGGCTTCGGCACGCGAACGCCGGCCGCGTGCAGGGCGTACAGCGCATCGGCCTCGGCCGACTTCCACGCCTCTTCCGCGGCCTGCTTCCCAAACGCCGTGCCGCGGTCCATCGCGCGCTGCGTGCGGGTGTTCCGCACCTGGCGGCCCTCGAGGTACCCCGCGTCATTCTTGAAGCTGCGAAACTCACGCGCCTTGTACAGCTTGGCGGCGACGGGCTCTCCGCGGTGGCTGACGAGCCACACCTCGGCCTCCTTGCCCGTCTTCAGCTGTTGATAGACCTCGTCGATGATGCCTTCGTCGAGGAGTTGCTGCAGGTCCATGGGCCTGAGGTAGCACACGCCCGGCACGCAGAAACACCCTGCGCGCTCCCCGCTTTCGCCTTTGCAACGGCGCGGCTGGTCACCATCATGCGCCAGGTGGGGGCAGCTCGACAGGTCGCAGAGGTCACCACGCCATCAGACGTGCGACGCAGACGTGAGACTTCGCGATGACCAGCCCAAACCTGCCCATCCCCGGCGACATCGCGACGGTTCGCCACCGTCAGTACCTGGTCGACGACGTCATCGCGCCCACGAGCATCCGCGACCAACACACGCTCGTTCGCCTCACCTGTCTCGACGATGACGCTCAGGGTCGCTCGCTCTCGGTCCTCTGGGAGCGGGAACTCGGCGCCCGCGTCATTCGCCCAGCCCAGGCAGGCATCGGCGCTCCAACCCACCTCGACGAGCCACGTCGCTTCGCCGCGTACCTTCACGCCCTCAAGTGGAGCTCGGTGACCGCCACCGACGCGAGGCTCTTTCAGGCGCCCTTCCGCGCCGGCATTCACCTGCTCGACCACCAGCTCGTGCCGCTCAAGAAGGCCCTCGAGCTCCCGCGAGTGAACCTCTTCATCGCGGACGACGTCGGCCTCGGGAAGACCATCGAAGCCGGCCTCGTGATGCAGGAGCTCATGCTTCGGCAACGCGTCGAGCGAGTCCTCATCGTCTGCCCTGCGTCGGTGACCCTGCAGTGGCGAGACGAGATGGAGAAGCGCTTCGGTCTGCGCTTCGAAATCTTCAATCGGGACTTCGTGGCCCGGCGCCGTCAGGAGCGCGGTTTTCAGGTGCCGGTCTGGGGCACGCACTCGCGCTTCATCGTCTCGTACCAGACGCTTCGGCGAAGCGAGAACTTCGAGCCCCTCCGCCACTTCCTCGACGAGCGCGGTCGCGGGAAGTCGATGCTGGTCCTCGACGAAGCCCATGTCGTCGCCCCCGCGTCTTCGAGCCGGTACGCGGTCGACACCGAAACCACTCGCAGCATTCGGCAGATTGCCGACCGCTTCGAGCACCGGCTCTTCCTCTCAGCAACGCCCCACAACGGGCATTCGAACAGTTTCTCAGCGCTCCTCGAGATGCTGGACCCGCAGCGCTTCACACGCGGCACCCGCGTTCGGGAGAGCCAGCTGGCGCCCGTCATGGTGCGTCGCCTCAAGGCCGACCTCCGCGAGTTGGGGACCACGAACTACCCGGTCCGCCGCGTCGTTGGTGTTCGGCTCGTTCACGACGGCTCGACCTGGCGGTCCAACGGACATGAGCTCGGCAAAGGTTCGGCGGCCGAACTGGAGCTGGCGTCGCTGCTGAAGAAGTACACCCAGCTCGTAGCGCCTGGCGCGAAGAAGGGCCGCCTCGTCTTCATCAACCTGCAAAAGCGCCTGCTCTCGAGCATCGAGGCGTTCCATCGCACGCTGTCGGTCCACGCTGCCGCGTTCGGTGCCGGCGCGCTGGCTCCGGGCGGCCGTGAAGAGCCGACCGAGACCGTCACCGAGGAATACGGCGAAAGTGACGAGTCGCTCGAACTCGAACTCGACGAGTCGATTCGTGAAGCAAGTGAGGGCCTGCCTGTCGACGTGGAGGCGCGTCGGCTGCTCGACGACATGTTGCGGCTGAGCGCCCAGCACCGCACCGCGCGCGACGGCAAGCTCCTCGCGCTGCTGCAGTGGATTCGCGAGAACCAGTGCTCCCTCGAGCGCGGCGCGAAGTGGAAGCCCCGCCGGCTCATCATCTTCACCGAGTACGGCGACACGCTCCGGTACCTCAAGGAGCAGCTCACCGCGGCGTTCGAAGGCACGCAGCGAGGCGATGAGCGCATTCTCACCATGACGGGCGGCATCGGCGACACCCGCCGCGCCGAGGTGCAGGACGCGTTCAACGGCGACCTCGACGAGTTCCCGGTGCGAATCCTGCTCGCGACCGATGCGGCCCGCGAAGGAATCAACCTCCAGGGCCACTGCGCCGACCTCTTTCACTACGACGTCCCCTGGAATCCTTCGCGCCTCGAGCAGCGCAACGGGCGCATCGACCGCGCCCTGCAACCCGAGCCCGAAGTGCGCTGCGGCTATTTCGTCTACGAGCAGCGCGCGGAAGACGCCGTCCTCGAGACGCTCGCGAAGAAGGTCGACACCATCGCGCGCGAGCTCGGCAGCCTCGGCAGCGTTCTCATGGAGCAGATGGGCGCAGCGCTGAGTGACGGCATCACCGACGAGACCCTGGTGGCGGTCGAGAAGGCGGCCAACTCTGCGCATGCCGACGTGGCGCGCCGTGAGCTCGAGACGCAACGACAACTCCAGAAGCTCAGGCGCGACCTCGACGACATCGGCGACATTCGAGGGCGCAGCCGCAAGGTCATGGACTTCGACCCTGCGCTGCTCCGCGACGCGCTCGACGTCGGCTTCGAGTTGTCCGGCTCGACTCGGCTCGAGCCTTCAACCGTGAAGGACGAAGGCAAGAGCGCCGAGGCGTGGAAGGTGCCGGCACTGCCCGAAGCCTGGTCGCGAACCCTCGACTCCATTCGCCCACGTCGCGAGAAGGACGA
>JBILEB010000125.1:0-21489 GCA_044352295.1 Myxococcaceae bacterium | reverse complement strand
CGCTCGGGAAGCTTGGGAACGCCGAGTTGGTGCGAGGCATCTCCGAGGTGCTGACGATCAAGCGCATCGCGGAAGAGAACAAGCCGACCCGGCGCACCTACGAGGCGCTCATCTCGGGCTGCACCCGCGTCGTCGACGCGTACCACTGGCTCGGTCTGGGTGAGATCGCGCTGCTCGAGAACGTGCAGTCGCTCCGGAAGTCGGCGGAGCTGATCGTCGACGAGTTCGAGAAGGTCCTGGCGATGCAGAAGCGCGCCAGCCAGGAGCTGGTGAAGGCCGTCGCCGAGCAGGAGCAATTGGTGCGCGGGTTGACCCAGGAGGATCTGCGCTCCACCGACGCGCTGATGACCGCGCTCGCCTCACTCCGCAAGCAGCGCGGTCACCTGATCAGCCTGAAAGAGATCCGCTCCATGGACCTCACGCGCGTCGATGCGCTCGAGGCCGAGGTGGTGAAGGCCTTCGAGCAGGTCAGCGCGTGGACGGTCGAGTTCCTGCTCACGCCCGTCGCCTTCCAACCACTCCACGAGTCGGTGGCAAAGCTCGAGGCCGAGATCGCCAGGGCCACGAAGACGACGGAGCTCAAAGGCCAGGTCGAAGAGGTCGAACGCCTGGGGACCGGCCTCACCGTGCTGGGCGAGGTGGTGGGCGGGCTCACCTCGGGCGACGCGGTGCAGAAGGCGAAGATCCTCGAGGACATCAGCGAGGTCTTCTCGAAGCTCAACCGCGTGCGCGCCACGGTGCAGGGGCGCCGCAAAGACTTGCTCGGCCAGGAGACGCGCGCCGAGTTCACCTCACAGTTCAAGCTGTTCGCCCAGAGCATCGACAGCGCGCTGTCGCTCGCCGACACGCCCGAGAAGGTCGATGAGCAGCTCTCGAAGCTGTCGGTGCAGCTCGAGGAGCTCGAGGGTCGCTTCAGCGACGTCGACGAGTTTGCCGGTGAGCTGGCCCAGCGACGGGAAGAGCTGTTCGACGCCTTCGCGCGACGCCGCCAGGTGCTCGTCGACGAGCGCCAGCGCAAGGCCGCGAACCTCTTTTCGGCGGCGGAGCGAGTGCTCCAGGGCATTGCGCGGCGTGCCACCAGCTTCGCCGCAGACGATGAGCTCAATGCCTACTTCGCGTCGGATCCAACGGTGCAGAAGCTGCGGCAGTTCATTCAGCAGCTGATCGACCTGAAGGATCCCGTCAAGGCGGACGAGCTGGAGTCGCGCCTCAAGTCTTCCAAGCAGGAGGCCCTGCGCGCGCTGCGGGACAAGAAGGATCTCTTCGAGGGCGGAACGCAGGTGGTCCGCTTCGGGCCCCACCGGTTCAACGTCAATACCCAGCCGATCGAGGCGACCGTCCTCCCGAAGGACGACGGGCTCGCCCTTCACCTCACCGGCTCGGACTACTTCCAGAAGCTGGTCGACCCGGCGATCGAAGCGGCCCGGCCGTATTGGGATCAGACGCTCCCGAGTGAGTCGCCCGACGTCTCTCGCGCCGAGTACCTGGCGTCGTCGTTGCTCAAGCAGGCGGAGCGTGGGGAAGGCGGGCTCACCTTCGCGAAGCTCCACGAGCTCATTCGCGACGGGAAGGGTCTGCTGCAGGTCACCAAAGAGGCCGCGCAGAGCCGCTACGACGAGGGCTACGAGCGCGGCGTCCACGACGTCGACGCGGCGAAGATCCTCGAGACGCTGCTGACGCTCCATGAGTCGGCGGGGTTGCTCCGCTACGACGCCTGGCCGCGCGTGCTCGCCACCCTGGGCTGGGCCGGTCAGGACGACGACGGCGCCCGAAAGGTGCTGATCCGTCGCGCGCAGAGTCTGGGTCGACTGGTGTCGCAGTACGGGCATGCTCCCGAGTTCGAGCGGCTGGCGAAGGATCTCTCGGAGCGCCTGGCCACGTTCGCGAAGGCGTTCGCGCTCGAGGCTTCTCCGGGAGACCTGGTGCTCGCCGGTCGCTATCTCGCCGAAGAGCTCGCCCGGCCGCAGGGGCGCTTCGTCATCAGCCAGGACGCGCAGCGCGTGCGGGATGCGCTGTTGTCGTCACTCGAAGTCGCAGGGACCCGCCGCGCGTTCGAGGAGGACCTGCGCGCCGTCGACGAGGCCGCCGAGCGCTTCAAGCTGACGCGCGCGTGGCTCGAGGCCCATGTCGGCGCTACGGGCCAGGGGACGGCGCTTGCAGGACCCGTGCTCGAGGCCGCAGGGCTCTTCGCCGTCGAGGAGCGCGTCATCGCCCGAGAGGTGTCGGCCGCGTTGAGCTCGGCCGAGGTCGCAGGCCTGCTGAGCAACCACCCGCGCATCCAGAGCCAGAAGCTCTCCATTCGCCTCGACGAGTTCGAGCGTCGCCTCGCGGAGTTCGTCGAGGAGCGCCTGCCTGCCTACCAGGCCTTCCGCGCGAAGGTTCGGGAGGTGCTCGAGCACGAGCGCAAGCGGCTGCGCCTCGACGAGCTGAAGCCCAAGGTGCTCTCGAGCTTCGTGCGCAACCGGCTCATCGGCGAGGTGTACCTGCCGCTCATCGGCGCCAACCTCGCCAAGCAGCTCGGCACCGCCGGCGAGAACAAGCGCACCGATCGCAACGGCCTGTTGCTCCTCGTGTCGCCCCCTGGTTACGGCAAGACGACGCTCATGGAGTACGTCGCCAGCCGGCTCGGCCTCACCTTCGTGAAGGTGAACGGCCCCGCGCTCGGCCATGAGGTGACGAGCGTCGATCCCGCCGATGCGCCCAACAGCACCGCGCGCCTCGAGGTCGAGCGCATGAACTTCGCGTTCGAGCTCGGAAACAACGTGATGCTGTACCTCGACGACATTCAGCACACGAACCCGGAGCTGCTGCAGAAGTTCATCTCGCTGTGCGACGCGCAGCGGAAGATCGAGGGCGTCTGGAACGGCGTCACTCGCACGTACGACCTGCGCGGCAAGCGCTTCTGCGTGGTGATGGCCGGCAACCCGTACACGGAGTCCGGCGAGGTCTTCAAGATTCCGGACATGCTCGCGAACCGCGCCGACACGTACAACCTCGGCGACATCCTCTCGGGTCGCGACGATCTCTTCGCCTTGAGCTACCTCGAGAACTCGCTCACCGCGAACACCGTCACCGCGCCGCTCACCACCCGCCCGCCAGCCGACATCCCCAAGCTGTTCAAGATGGCCGAGGGCGAGGTCGTGGCGTCGACCGATCTCGAGCACGGCTACTCGGCGGCCGAGCTCACCGAGGTGGTCGAGGTGCTCAAGCGGCTCTTCTTCGTCCAGAAGGTGCTGCTCAAGGTGAACCTGCAGTACATCGCCTCGGCCTCGCAGGACGATCGGTTCCGCACCGAGCCCCCGTTCAAGCTCCAGGGCAGCTACCGGAACATGAACAAGCTCGCCGAGAAGATCGTCTCGGCGATGACGACCGACGAGCTCGAGACGCTGGTCGACGGGCACTACGCGGGTGAGTCGCAGACGCTCACCACGCTGGCCGAGCAGAACCTGCTCAAGTTGGGAGAGCTGCGCGGTCGAATGACGGCGGAGCAGCGGGCGCGGTGGGACGAGATCAAGCGCGGCTACAAGCGGGTGCAGACCCAGGGCGGGAAGGATGACGATCCGGTCGTCCGCGTGACGGGAACGCTCGCGGCCCTCGGTGAGGAGCTCTCTCGCATTCGGGAAGCCGCGGGGGCCCTGGTGGCCAAACCCGCAGAGGCTCCTCTCGCGCCGCACCTCGAAGCGTTGACGCGAACCGTGGCCGCCAGCGCGAACAAGCCGCGGCAGAGCGATCTGGGGCCGAAGCTCGATGCGCTCCGCGAGGCCGTGCAGCAGGCCGGAGAGGCGCTCAAGAGCACGCCGCCGCCTCCGCCACCGGACCTGCGGCCCGTGTTGCAGAAGCTCACCGAGGTGTCGGCGCGGCCGCCGATCGATCTGTCACCCGCGATCGCGCAGTTGGCCCACGTCGCCGAAGCCATGGCGGCGCGTGCCCAGGCCTCGCAGGTCGATCTGACGCCGGTGCTGACCCAGCTCACCGAGTTGACGAAGCTGGTGATCGAGCGGCCGGTGGGGGGCGGTGAGTCGCCGAACCTGGCGCCGCTGCTCGAGAAGCTCGTGGCACAGCAAGCGGCCGCGCCCGCTCCGCGACAGGCTCGGGAGTCGTCGCAGCCGCAGCCGCTGCCGGAAGAAGTGCGTCGGCAGATCTCGACGCTCGCCGACACGCTCTCGCCGATCGCTGCCGCTGCCCGGAGCGTGCTCCAGGTGGACTCCGATGGCGCGATGAAGGCCGTGGTGGTGTGGCAGCAGGTGAACGAGGCGCTTGAGCTCCTCCGCGCGCTCGAGGACCGGTTGTCAGGACGGCCGAGGCGTCGGCAGGGCTGAAGGCCGCGGATCTGCGCACGTCGCGAGGCCGCTGAGGCCACCCGCTCAGGACCGAGGGTCTGCCGCCGCCTGCGCCGGGGCCCGGCGGCCTTCGCGCACTGTCGTCGCGGTTGCCCGGAATCGTGCGCACAACACCTGCGGCGGTCGTCCGCAGAAGCCGAACGGACGCGCGGATCGAGGGCGGTCGCTGGCGCGCGGCGGCTCCGGCCGACGCTCAGGTCTGCGAGTTCCGTCGACACGTCCGGCGGCGCCGACGCTGGAGGAGCGCGAACGCCAGGAGCGTCAACGGCGCCATGCCAACTGGAGACGGTCGGCGTCACGCGGGCGGGGGTCGTCACGTCGCCATTGAGCGTGACCGTCTGGCTGATGCCCGGACGCCCCCGGGTGGTGCCGGCCGGCACGTTGCCTCCTGGGAAGACCGACTGAGCGAACGACAGGGCCGGCAGCAGGGCTGCCACGACGAGCAGAAAGCGGTTCAGGTCGACGCTTCGACCCATGAGTGGCGCGCGAAGCGCGACTCGAATCCGCCGCAAAGTGGCCGGTTTTGCTGGGGGCGTTACCTTCCCTCCCATGCGTCCCTACGAAGTCATCAAGACCAAGCGTGACGGCGGTGCGCTCGAGCCGGACACCATTCGCGCGTTCATCGACGGCTATGTGCGGGGCGACGTCGCGGACTACCAGATGTCGGCCATGACGATGGCCGTGTTCTTCCGGGGCCTGTCTCCGAAGGAGCTCGGCGCCTGGACGCGCGCGATGCTCGAGAGCGGCGAGGTGCTCGATCTCTCCGAGACGCCGGGGGTGAAGGTCGACAAGCACTCCACCGGTGGGGTCGGCGACAAGGTTTCGTTGAGCCTGGCTCCCCTCGCCGCGGCCTGTGGCGTTCCAGTGCCGATGATTTCCGGCCGCGGGCTGGGCCACACCGGCGGCACCCTCGACAAGCTCGAGTCGATCCCCGGGTTCCGGGTCGATCTCTCCATCGCGGACTACCGGCGCCTCGTGAAGGACGTCGGGGCGTGCCTCATCGGCCAGACCGCCACGCTCGCGCCCGCCGACAAGAAGCTCTACGCCCTGCGCGACGTCACCGCGACCGTCGACTGCATTCCGCTCATCGCCTCGTCGATCATGTCGAAGAAGCTCGCCGAGGGCATCGACGCGCTCGTGCTCGACGTGAAGGTGGGGTCGGGCGCCTTCATGAAGACGCTCGAGGACGCGCGCACACTGGCCCGCACGATGATCGGCATCGGCGGCGAGATGGGGAAGCGGGTGGTGGCGCTGCTGACCGACATGGATCAGCCGCTGGGTCGAACCGTCGGCAACGCGCTCGAGGTGAAGGAGGCGGTCGAGATGCTGCGCGGGCAGGCTCCGGCCGACTACACCGAGCTGACGCTGGCGCTCACCGCCGAGATGTTGGTGCTCGGTGGCAAGGCCTCGTCGATTGACGAAGCACGAAGCGTGCTCGAAGGGGCGATCCGCAGCGGCGCGGCCGAGCGGAAGCTGCACGAGATCGTCCGCGCGCAGGGCGGCGATCCATCGGCCATCGCCGACCTCTCGAAGCTCCCGCGCGCACGTCAGACCATCGCCATCACCGCGGAGCGCGACGGCGTCGTCACGGCCATCGACTCCGAGGCGGTGGGGCTCGCCGCGATGGCGCTCGGCGCAGGCCGGGAGAAGACGAGCGACGTCATCGATCCCGGGGTGGGCTTCGTGCTCGAGAAGAAGCTCGGCGACGCCGTCTCGGTGGGGGTGACGCTCGTCACCGCGCACGTGAACGACGAGCGCCGGCTCGACGAGGTAGTGACCCGGGTGCGGGCGGCGTACCGGCTGGGGCCCGCGGCTCCGACGGCGCGGCCGCTTGTGCTCGAGCGCCTCAGCTGACCGTTGAAGTCCGCCGCGGGGTGCGGACGAGGGACTCGGCGAGCGCGACGGCCTCGGCGAGGCGCGCGGGCTTGGGCATGAACGCGTCGGCCCCGGCCTGGAGCGCCTCCTCCCGCACGTGATCGCCGACCAGCGCGGTGAGCGTGATGATCCGCACGTCGCGGCTGAACGGCTCGTGGCGGAGCCGGCGGATCACCTCGCTGCCGTCCATGCCCGGCATATGCCAGTCGAGGAAGATCACCTGCGGCGCCCGTGCGGCGACGAGCGCGAGAGCATCCGGTCCGTTTTCCGCCGTGCGGACGTCGACCCCCAGCCGGCCCAGGTAGCGGCGCAGCGGCTCGACGTTGATGATCGTGTCGTCGACGATCAACGCCGACCTGAGCGCGCGGACGATTGGCGTGGGCGTGGCCACGATCGGTTCGATGTCGGGGGGCACCGGGAAGCGCGCGGTGAAGGTGGCGCCGCGGCCCGGCTCGCTGTCGAGCTCGATGCTCCCGCCGTGGAGGTCGAGGAGCCGCTTCACCAGCGCCAGCCCCAGGCCGGCGCCGTCGTGCTTGCGCGTTCGACCTCCATCGACCTGGACGAAGGGGTGGAACAGCTTGAGCTGGTCCCCTTTGTCGATGCCCGGCCCCGTGTCGGAGACTGCGAAGGCCCAGGCCTCGTCTTCGCGGCGGACCTCGAGCTTCACCGAGCCGCCCTCGGCCGAGAACTTCACGGCGTTGGTCAACAGGTTCACGAGGACCTGGCGGGTGCGCAGGCGGTCGAGCCACGCCACGTCTTCGGCCTCGCAGCGCACGGCCGAGAACTGCACGGTGACGCCGCGCGCGCGGGCCTGCGGCCTCACGACGTGGAGCGCTTCCTGCGCGACGGTCTGGACGCCGACGGCCTCACGGGTGAGGGAGAGGGCGCCGGCCTCGAGCCGCGCGAGATCGAGCACGGTGTTGAGGAGCGACAACAGGTGCGTCCCGCTGGTGGAAATGACCGTCAGCGCCTCGCGCATCGCCGGCGTGAGCGGCCCGAAGGTGCCTTCGGTGAGGGCCTGGGCCTGCCCCAGCACGGCGTTGAGCGGGGTGCGCAGCTCGTGGCTCATGCTCGACAAGAAGTCCTCGCGCGCGGAGGCGACGCGGGAGAGCTCGACGTTGAGGGTGAGGAGCCTCGACTCCGCCGACCGCAGCGCGTGGATGTCGACCTGGGAGCCCGTCGTACCGAGCACGTCGCCGGCCTCGCTCCGCGTCACCAGGAACACCGCGCGGAACCAGCGGTACTCGCCGCCACGGGCCCGCAGCCGGTACTCGCATTCGAAGGGCTCCGTCGTCCCCGACGCCGTCACGGATGCGAGCCGGGTGCGCACGTGGGGGGCGTCATCGGCGTGGAGTCGCTCGAGAAAGGCCTCGAGCGTCGAGGGGAGCTCCTCGGGCGAGGCGCTCAGCTGCGCCAGGAACGCCTCGCTGAAGAGGGCCTGGCCCGAGGCGTTCCACTCGAACGGCGCGGCGCGACCGGCGAGCTGCGCAAGGCGGGCATGACGATGACTCATTTGGAAGTGTCGGGTGCTTTGTGGAGCCACACGTGAACCGAGGTGCCCTGGCCCGCGGCAGAGTCGATGCGCACCTCGCCGTCCCAGCGCGTGATGATCTGCTTGAGGACCATGAGGCCCAGGCCCGTGCCCTGCCCGGGCGGCTTGGTGGTGAAGAACGGGGTGAAGAGGCGCTCGCGAACGTGTGCCGGCATGCCGGGCCCGTTGTCCGCGACCGTCATGCGCAGGCGCTCGCCCTCGTCGGCGAGCTGCACCTCGATGCGGGCCGTGCGGGTGTGACCGAGCGCGTCACAGGCGTTCCCGAGGAGGTTGAGGAGTACCTGCTGGGCCTCGAGCGCGGTGGCGCGAGCGAGGGCGACGCGTTCGGGCAACACGAGGCGAACGTCGATGTGCCGGGTCCGTCCGGCGGCGCGCAGCATCGAGCTCACATCGGTGACCGCGGTCTTCAGATCGACGGTGTCATCACCGGTCCCCGCGACGCGAGACACCTTGAGCACCGACTGCGCGAGCTCCGCGGCGTGCTGGGTCGACTGCTTGAGCGCGAGGTGGGCTTCGTCGTCGAGCAGATACCCACCGGGAGCCTTCTCGAGCGTGCCCAGCATCGACGAGAACACTGCCACGATGTTCTTCAGCTCGTGGCTGATGCCGGCCGCGAAGGTGCCGAGGGTGGCGAGCCGTTCGGCGTGGAAGAGTTGCTCCTGCACTTCGCCGACCTGCCGCTTCGCCGCCTCGCGCTCGGCCTCGAGCCACCTCCGGTAGGCGCCGACCTGCAGGAGGTTGGTGACGCGGGCACGGAGCTCCGGGCCATGCACGGGCTTGCTCAAGAAGTCGTCGGCGCCCGCCTCGAGGCCGGTGACACGGTCGGCCGCTCCATCGAGGGCCGTCACCAGCACGATGGGGACCACGCCGAGCTCGGTGCGCGCGCGAAGTCGGCGGGTCACCTCGAAGCCGTCGAGGCCCGGCATCATCACGTCGCACAGCACGAGGTCGGGTGCGCCATGGTGCAGCGACTCGAGGAAGGCGCCGCCCATGCTGAACGCTCGGACCTCGTGACCCAACGGGGCGAGCAGATCGACCGCGGTCTTCCGGCTCCCGGGGTCGTCATCCACCACGACGATGTGCGCGGAGGCTCCCATCGGTCAAAGGTCACGGGCTCGAGGGTCGGCCGCAAGTCCCATCTGCGTTGAACCCATGACGATTCTCGTGCGCGCCGAATTGAGGTCGTTAACTCAGCGACCGAACCATGAACAAACCTTGAACAGTGGGTTTGGGCCGGGAGCAGTCTCACGCAGTTCTCTACACGGAGTTTTCTCGATGAGTCAACAAGGCGCACGAAGCGTCGGTGGAGTGGTGTTTGCAGCGGCGGTCGCGGTCGTTCTCGCGGGCTGCCCAGGTCCGATGGACATGCCTGACGCTGGTACTGCAGGTGGCCGGGCGGGCGGTACAGCGGGCGGCATGACGACGGCCGGAGGGTCGGCGGGCGGGATGGCTGGCGGTACGGCGGGAGGCACCGCTGGGGGCACGGCGATGGGTGACATCGTCGCGGTGGCCTCGGCGAACCAGGACTTCTCGATCCTGGTGCAGGCGGTTCAGCGCGCGGGCCTTGTGTCAGCGCTGCAGGACCCGGCGCCCAAGACGGTCTTCGCGCCGAACAACGCGGCGTTCATGAGCCTCTTCACCGCGCTTGGCGTGACGGGCGTGGATCAGTTGAGCGTCGACCAGTTGACGGTGGTGCTGAAGTACCACGTGCTGCCTGCGCGCGTTGACGCGGCGGCGGCGACCACGGTGGCCATGGCGACCCCGCCCAACAACCGGGCGACGGCGCTGGGCGGTGCCATCGAGCTCACGTTGCAGGGCTCCACGATTCGCCTCGATGGCACCGCTTCGGTCGTGACGCCGAACGTCATGGCCAGCAACGGCGTGATCCACGGGATCAACGCGGTCCTGCTGCCCTCGATCTTCGACGTGGCGTCGACGGACCCACGGTTCTCGAGCCTGGCCGCGGCGGTGACCGCCTCGAACCAGCCAGCGCTCGTGTCGGGGACGCTGGACAACAACGCAATCACCCCGAAGCTGACCGTGTTTGCGCCGACCAACGCGGGCTTCGACGCCCTGGTGGGCGCGCTGCGTGGCGCGGACGACGGTGGCGCCACGGGCATCACCGGGCTCGGCAGCTTCACCCCGGCGCAGCTCCGGCCGGTCCTCGCGTACCATGTGGTCACGTCAGGCGCGGTTCCGGCAGCGATGGTTCCGACGGCAGGCCCGATCACCACGGCGGGGGGCACCATCGCGGCGACGCGCTCGGGTTCCACGGTCACGGTTGATGGCGTGCAGGTCGCCATCGCCGACATCCGCACGGCGAACGGCATCATCCACGCGATTCCGCAGGTGCTGTTGCCCTCGATTGCCGACATCGCGAGCAGCGCGGACAGCGCGCCCACCTTCTCGAGCCTGACGGCGGCGCTCGCCCTGGCGGACTCATTGCCGGACGGTGGGACGAGCTCGACCGGCCTGATCGCGGCGCTGGACACCACGCGCGCCGACGGTGGGGGCTACACGGTCTTCGCACCGACGAACACGGCCTTCACGGGCCTGGTCACCGCGCTGCGCGGCACCAACGACGGCGGCACCACGGGCATCACCGCGCTCACCAGCTTCTCGATCCCGCAGGTGACGCCGGTGCTGAAGTACCACGTGGTTCCCGCGCAGATCTTCGCCTCGCAGGTTCCGACGACGGCCACCCAGGTCGACACGCTCGGCGGCAAGGTCTCGGCGCTGCGCACGGGCGCGAACGTGACGGTCGACGGCAAGTCGGTGGCCGTCGCCAACATCTTCGCGAAGAACGGCGTCATTCACGTGGTCGGTGAGGTGCTGCTTCCGAGCATCGCGGACGTCGTGACGACGGAGCCGTCGCTCAGCGGCCTGGCGTCCCTCGTGGGCCAGTCGTCGGCGGTCGCGACGGCCCTTGATGGAACGACCAACTTCACGCTCTTCGCGCCGAACAATGCTGCCATCGCGGGCATCCCGGCTCCGGCACCGACGGGCATGGCGCTGTCGAACATCCTGCTTCTCCACGCGGGCACGTCGGTCACGACGCCGCCCGTGTCGTCACCCATCTACGCGGCGACGGTGCTTGGTCTGCAGAGCCCTGTCGACCTCTCGACTGGCCTCACCGGCCGTACGCTGCGTGTGGGTCCGTTCATGAGCACCGTTCGTGTCGCGCCGAACCCGGCTTCGGGTCCGTCGCCGACGCTGGGCGCCTCGTCGCTCCAGGTGACGCAGCCGAACCTGTTCACCTCGAACGGCGTCATCCACGTCATCAACGGCGTGCTGCTGCCGTAACGCCGAAGTCGCATTCCTGAAGTGACTGACGGGGCGGTGGAGCCAGACAGCTCCGCCGCCCCGTTCGTCGTGGTGCGATGCGCCGCGTGCAGACCGCTCGGCGGTGGCATCCCTCGCCGTGCTGGGGCAGAGAGCGCCTCATGGTGACCGCCAACCTGCGAGTGCCCCTGCCGCTCAACGAACCCGTGAAGACCTACGCTCCCGGCTCGCCCGAGAAGGCCGAGCTCAAGGCGGCGTTGAGCCAGCTCGTCAGCGACCGTCCGGAGATCCCCGTCCGCCTCGGCGCGCGCGAGCTTCGAACGGGTCGCCTCGAGACGATTCGATCGCCGCACAAGCACGGCCAGGTGATCGGCACCTTCCACGAGGCCACCGCCGACGACGCGAAGGCCGCCATCGACGTGGCGCTCGCCGCCAAGCCCGCGTGGAGCTCGATGGCGTTCGGCGACCGCGCCGCCATCTTCCTGCGCGCGGCGGAGTTGCTGGCCACGAAGTACCGGCCGCTCCTCAACGCCGCGACGATGCTCGGGCAGTCGAAGACCTCGCACCAGGCCGAGATCGACGCCGCCTGCGAGGGCATCGACTTCTTGCGCTTCAACGTGCACTTCGCACAGACGCTGCTCGATCAGCAGCCGCTGTCGGGGCCGGGTATGTGGAACCAGACCGACTACCGGCCCCTCGACGGCTTCGTCTTCGCCGTCACGCCGTTCAACTTCACCGCCATCGCGCTCAACCTCTGCGTCGCGCCGGCCCTCATGGGCAACGTGGTGGTGTTCAAGCCCGCCCAGACCGCCATGCTGTCGGCGCACTGGATCATGGAGCTGCTGCGCGAGTCAGGCCTGCCCGACGGCGTCATCACGATGCTCCCGGGGCCCGGCCCTTCCATCGGCGGCGTCGCGCTGAACCACCCGGATCTCGGCGGCCTGCACTTCACCGGCTCCACCGGCACCTTCAACCAGATGTGGCGAACCGTCGGCGAGAACATCGCCCGCTATCGCCAGTACCCTCGGCTGGTCGGCGAGACGGGCGGGAAGGACTTCATCTTCGTCCATCCGTCCGCGGCCGACGATCTCGACGCAGTGGCCACGGCCATCGTCCGGGGCGGCTTCGAGTTCCAGGGGCAGAAGTGCTCCGCGTGCTCCCGCGTCTTCGTGCCGCAGTCGCTGTGGCCCAGGCTCAAGGAGCGCCTGGTGCCGATGATCGAGGCGCTGCGCATGGGCGACGTCGCTGACTTCCGCAACTTCATGGGCGCCGTCATCGACGAGCGGAGCTTTGCGAACGCCTCGAGGTACCTCGAGCTCGCGAAGGGGCCGGACGCGAAGGTGCTCGCGGGAGGCACGACTGACCGCAGCGAGGGCTGGTTCATTCGGCCCACCCTGGTGGAGTGCGCGAGCCCGACGCACCGCCTCATGGTCGAGGAGATCTTCGCGCCCATCGTCAGCCTCGTGACGTACCCCGACGCCCAGTATGTCGAGGCGTTGCGGGCGTGCGACAAAGCCTCTCCGTACGCGCTGACGGGCGCCGTCTTCGCGCGCGATCGCGCCGCCATCGTCACCGCGTCGCACGAGCTGCGGCACGCGGCGGGGAACTTCTACGTCAACGACAAGCCAACCGGCGCGGTGGTGGGCCAGCAGCCCTTCGGTGGCAGCCGCGCGTCGGGCACCAACGACAAGGCCGGCTCGCTCCTCAACCTCGTGCGCTGGACGTCCCCCCGCACCATCAAGGAGACCCTCTCGCCGCCCACCCGCGTCGAGTACCCGTTCATGGGAGCCGAGTAGTCCGGGTCGTGCAAATGCAACTGGAAATGGCCGGCCGCCTCGGGTTACACCTGCAACTGCCATGGCCTACGATCTGACGCCGTCGCTCGACGAGCTGAAGTCCACCATTCGCAAAGCGGGGTTGCGCAGCACGGCCCCTCGCATCGCGGTCCTGCGGCGGCTCTCGGTGGCCAGCACGCCGGTGTCTCACGGAGAGCTCGTCGACGTGCTCGCCTCGGACGGGATGGATCGCACGACGATCTACCGGAACCTCGTCGATCTCACCGAGGTGGGGCTGGTCTCGCGCACGGATCTCGGCGACCACGTGTGGCGCTTCGAGCTCAAGCGAAGCAAGGGCAACGGCGATGACGCCCGGCACCCGCACTTCACCTGCACCAACTGCGGCGCGGTGTCGTGCCTGCCCGAGGTGACGCTCAAGGTGAAGCAGGGCAAGGGCGTGCCGAAGGCGCTGACGAAGCAGCAGGTCGAGATTCAGCTCCGCGGCACCTGCGACACCTGCGCGACCGCATGACCCCCGCCAGCGACGTCTCCCGAGCTCCATCGGCCGAGGCCGACTGTTCGGCCCGACGCGCGCCCCCGGCTCCGGTGGGTGGAGAGCGCCGGACCCGCCTCGTGGTCGGTTTGACGGCCCTGATGATGGTGGCCGAGCTCATCGCCGGGTACCTCACGCACTCGCTCGCGCTCAGCGCCGACGGCTGGCACATGGCCACCCATGTGGGGGCCCTGGGGCTGTCGGCCATCGCCTACTGGTACGCGCGCACGCGCGCAGGCGAGACCCGCTTCGCCTTCGGCACCGGCAAGGTCTACGCGCTGGCGGGCTTCACCAGCTCGACGCTCCTGTTCCTCGTCTCGTTCGAGATGGTGGCGAGCTCGATCGAGCGCCTGCTCTACCCGGAGGCGGTTCGGTTCGACGAGGCCCTGCCGGTGGCCATCCTCGGTCTGGTCGTCAACCTCGTCTCGGCGTGGCTCCTCGGCAGCACGCACGTTCAGGGGCCTCATGGTCACGTGCATCACGATCACGCCCATCACGACCACGGTCACGACGACCATCACCACCACCACCAGGAGGGTTCAGCGGCGCTGCGGGAGGCGGTTCATCAGCACGGGCACGATCACAACCTGCGGGCGGCGTACCTCCACGTGGTGGCCGATGCCTTGACCAGTCTGCTCGCGATCGTGGCGCTGGTCGCTGGGCGCTCCTTCGGCGTGGGCTGGCTCGATGCCGTGGTCGCCATCGTCGCGGCGATCGTCATCCTCCGGTGGGCGTGGGGACTCATCAGCGACTGTGCGCGGCAGCTCATCGACATGGGGCCGTCGACGGCGTTGCACGACCGGGTGCGGGTGACGCTCGAAGGCCTCGGCGACACGAAGGTGCGCGATCTCCATCTGTGGCACGTGGGGCCCACGCAGTTGGTGTGTGTGGCCTCGATCACCGCGAGCGGGAGCGTGCCGCTGGCCGAGTACAAGCGGGCGGTGCGCGCGGTCGTGCCGGTCGATCACCTGACCATCGAGATCGCCCCGGCCTCGTGAGATGGCGAATCCAGCCCTCGTGGATGTGCGGTGGGGCTGGGACGAGGCTGCGTTTCACGCCCTCAACGGACTGGCGTGGCCCTGGCTCGATGCGGTCTTCGTGGCGGCGTCGTCGCGCGAGTTTGGCGCCGTCGCCCTCGTGGGCTTCATGGGCCTTTTGGCCGTGCGCCTGCGACGAGCCGCCGTGCTTCCCATCGTCCAGCTCGCGGTGGCGTTCGGTGTGTCCGACTCGATGGGGGCGCGGGTGCTCAAGCCTGGCTTCGCGCGGCTGCGGCCAAGCTTTGCGCTCTCCGACGCCGTGCGCGTGCTGAGTCCCGCTGCCGACGTGGGCTCGATGCCGTCGCTGCACGCGGCGAATGCGTTCGCGGTCGCGGTGGTGGTGACGATGGCGTGGCCGCGCGCCGGGCTGGTAGCGCTTCCTGTGGCCGGCCTCATCGCGGTCAGCCGGGTGGGGGTGGGGGTCCACTGGCCGAGCGATGTCCTCGCTGGAGCCCTCTACGGAGCCCTGGTGGGCGTCCTGGTGGTGCTCAGCGCGCGGCGCGCGGTGGCGCGACGGCGTGCTGCGGCGCCGGAGTAGTGCGGCGCCGACCTCGAGCTTCACTCCTCGCCGAGCCCGTACTCCTTCAGCTTTCGGCCCAGCGTGTTGCGCCCGATGCCGAGCCACTTCGCCGCCTGGGTCCGGTTCCCCTGGGCGCGGTCGAGCACCGCGAGGATGTGGCGGCGTTCGATCTCGGCGAGCGGCAGCACCGTCGCGCCCTCCATCGACGCCTGAGCGATGGAGGCCGGGGGTGGGGGAAGGCGCGAGGTCTCGGGCAGCGGCAGGTGCTCGGGAAGAATCTCGCCATCACACAGCACCACGGCGCTCTCGATGCAGTTCTCCAGCTCGCGCACGTTCCCTGGCCAGCTCCACGCCTTGAGGCGATCGAGCGCCGATTGGGAGAGCTTCGGCTCGTGGCCGAGGTGGTGTTTGCGGGTGGCCGTCGCGATGAAGTGCCGCGCGATGCGCTCGAGATCCTCGGGGCCGCGGTCGCGCAAGGCCGGCAGCACCAGCTCGACCACCTTGATGCGGTAGTAGAGGTCTTCGCGGAACTTCCCCTCGCGCACCATCTGGGCGAGGTCGCGGTGCGTCGCCGCGACGATCCGCACGTCGACCTGCACGGTCTGGGTGCCGCCGACGCGCTCGAACTCACGATCCTGCAGCACGCGGAGCAGCTTCCCCTGAACGGGGAGCGGCAGCTCACCCAGCTCGTCGATGAAGACGGTGCCGCCGCTGGCGACCTCGAACTTGCCCATCTGCCGCTGCTCGGCGCCGGTGAACGCGCCACGCTCATGTCCGAACAGCTCGTTCTCGATGAGCGAGCCGGGCAGGGCGGCGCAGTCGACCTTCACGAAGGGTTTGTCGCGGCGCCGCGAGTTGACGTGCACGGCGCGCGCGAAGAGCTCCTTGCCGGTACCGGACTCGCCGCGGAGCAGCACGGTCGCAGCGGTCTGCGCCGCCTTCTGTACCACCTTGTAGATGGCCTTCATCGGCGGCGACTCGCCGATCACCTTGTTGAAGAAGTAGCCGACGGGTTGCTCCGGCCGCGCCCGCGCCCGCTTGAGCTCGGTGTAGAGCGAGGTGGCCTGGAGCGCCTGGGCGACCTCCTTCGCGATGTTCGTGAGCCGCTGATGGTCCTCGTCGTCGAAGCGCCCGCCGCCGAGCCGGTTGAGCACCTGCAGCACGCCGAACACCTCGTGGCTGTCGTCCCACAGCGGCACGGCGAGGAGCGAGGTGGTGCGGTAGCCAGTGATCTTGTCGATGTCCGGGTTGAAGCGCTGCTCCTCGCGCGCGGCGGGAATGTTCACCACCTCACCCGACTTCGCGACGGCCCCGGCGACGCCCTGACCGAGCTTGAGGCGGATCTGCTTGATCTCCGGCAGGTGCGCAGCGCGGCTGAAGAGCTCGGCGCGAGCATGATCAATCAAGTACAGCGTGCCGCGGTCGGCCTGCATGGTGGCGGCGACGCGATCGACCACCTGGTGCAGGAAGGCGTCGAGGTTGACCTCCTGGCCGACGAGGCCACCCACCGACAACAGCACCGCGCTCGGATCGTCCGTCTGCTTCGTCATGGGAAAGAGGCCAACGAGGACGGAGTCCATCGCGGGCCCGCGAGCGGGGCAAGCTGCAAGTGCGCTCATGCGTGTGGGTCCTCTCATGTCGTCACAGGGTGATCCGCTTGCCCTCGCGCGCTGGTTCGGAAAGCGCGAAGACGTCGCGAGCGGCCTCGGCCATCGCCTCGACCTGATCGTCGGAGTGCGCCGGATCGTGGTGAAAGAGGAAGAGGCGGTGGGCGTCGGTGGCCTTCGCGATGCGCGCCGCTTCGATCATCGTCGAGTGACCCCAGCCCTTCTTCGGCGGGCCGACGCGGCCTTCGTACTCGTCCGGGGTGTACTGGGCGTCGAGCACCAGCGCGTCGACGCCTTCGAGCACGCGGCCCAGCCGGCCATCGAGGCCCTCGAGCGTGAGCTCGACGTCGGTGCAGTAGGCGAAGCGTCGGCCCTCGGCCTCGATGTGGTACCCGATGCAGCCCTGCGGATGCGGCAGCTCGACGGGCGTGATGCGGAAGGGGCCCGTCTCGATGACCGCCCCGGGCTTCGCCGAACGGAACTCGAGGTTCGCGCGCATCGCCGACAGGGGTACGGGGAAGTTGGGAGGCTCCATCTGCTTCGACAGCACCGAGCGCAGCTGCTGTTCGCCCTCACCGCCCGGCCCGTAGAGCACGAACGACGAGGTGGGGAGGTAGGCCGGCGTGAAGAACGGGAAGCCCTGCACGTGATCCCAGTGCAGGTGAGAGAAGAGCATCGTGGCCGAGATCGGCTGGTGCGGGAGCAGCGTCTCACCGAGCTGCCGAAGGCCCGTGCCCGCGTCGAGGATCAGTCGGTGCCCCTGGCTGACGACCTCGAGGCACGAGGTGTTGCCGCCGATGCGCGCGACGTGTGAGCCCGACGACGCGACGCTGCCACGAACACCCCAGAACCGGACTTCCATCGATGCGCTCCCTTGCGACCGCGACGGGAATGCCGCGAGCGCAGGCGGGCAGAGCATCCCTGGTGCCAGCGGCGAACGTCTCGGAAGCACGAGGGGCGACCTTCGGGCTGCACCGCTTCGGAGCGATCGCCGCGCCGTGCTGGTTCACCGATCAGCGTCGGTGCCGAGCCCACAGAAGCAGCCCGAGCAGCATCGGAGACAGCAGCATCGACGAGCAGCCGGTCTTCGGGGCCGGCGACTCGGCGATGACGATCGGCTCGACGAAGATCGGCTGTGGCGCGCAGACGCTGACCTCGTTCTGGGCGCGGGCGCAGAAGTCCGTGGCATCACATTGCGTGTCCAACACGCACGTCTCCCGACACGTGGTGGGCTGGCCCATGAGGCCGGTGCAGGTCGTTCCCCCGAGGCAGCGGGTGACACCGATGGTGCAGGCGCCGCCTTCGCTCGCCTCTGGCGGCCGCGGCTCACAGAACCGCAGGCCACCCTGGCCCGTGACGCACTCCTGGGTGGTGAGGCACTGGGCGTCCGTCGTGCACGTCGCTCGACACGTCGTGGCGCCCGTGGGCAGGCCGGTACACGTCGTGCCGTTCTCGCAGCGGCTGACGTCAGGCATACAGGGTTGGCCCGCCGCGACTGGTGGCACGCGCGCCACGCAGAGGCGGACGGCGTTGGAGCCCAGCACGCACTCGTCGGTCGCAGCGCACTGGGCGTCCGTCGTGCAGGTGGCGCGACAGGTGGTGGGTCCTCCCGGGACTCCGGTGCACGTGGTGCCGCCCAGACACCGCGTCACCATCGGCTGACAGGCCTCGCCGGGCATGGCCTCTGGGGGCTTTGGCTCGCACACCCGGACGTTCGCCTGACCGGCCACGCACTCGTCCGTCGAGCCACATTGGGCGTCGGTGGTGCACGTCAGGCGGCAGGTGGTCGCGCCCCGAACGGGGCCCGTGCAGGTCCCCGAGAGGCAGACGGTCCCGCCGAGGGTGCAGGCCCCTCCGAGCGCGGCGGTCGGCAACTGCGGCTGGAGGCAGACGGTGCCGCTGCACTGCGTGCCAGTGGTGCAGGTCGCCGAGCAGGGCCGGCTGCAGTAGCGCTGCATGCGTTGGGGATCGGTCGCGCACGTGCGGTACTGACACTGGCCGTCCATGGTGCACGCGGAGAGCTCGGCCGTGCAGTCGGGGTCGGGCCGGGGACATGCGTCAATCGCACAGACACCGTTGGCCACGCAGTCCGTCGAACAATCGGGGTCGGTCAGGAGGTTGGGGCACTGCCCGTTACAATTCCCATCGGCCTGGCAGACACAGTCTGGGTCGGCGGGCGTACACCCGGTCGAGCACAGGCCATCTTCGACGCAGCTGGCGCCGCCGGTGTCGATGAGGAACTGCCGGATGAAGGGGCCGAACTGATCGACCCGCGCGTCCAGGCCATCCATGCAGTTGCCACCCGGCTGGGTCCAGGAGTGCACGCCGACCACCCGTCGAACGCCGTCGCGCTCCGTGAGGAACGAGGGCCCGCCGGAGTCTCCGTTGCAGATCCCGGCGGTGCTCATGTTTCCGAGCTGAATGTGCTGCGAGGTGAGCCCACGGAGCGGAAGGGACACGATTCGGCGCGTACCGACGCCGGTCCCGCCCATGCTGGTCATGCCGTAGCCGACGACTTCCATCGGTCGCGTGACGTCGGCGGGCAAGAGCGTCCGTCGGCCGTAGGGGGCCGGCGGCACGCCCGCGAGCACCATCGGCAGCTTCACCAGCCCGACGTCGTTGTTCATCGCCGAGCTACTCGACCACGCCGGGTTGCGCCGCCACGACATCGCCGGCACCCATTGCGGCGAGGTGGTTGGCGGCGCGACATTGAAGTTGTGGAACGTCACGGTGGTGAGGGCGTAGCCGGGCGGGCCGCCGCGCTCGTTGAGGCAGTGGGCCGCAGTCAGCACCACGGTCGGGGTGATCAGCGTTCCCGAGCAGGCGAACCCCTGGGTCATGCCGGCGTCGTTGGTGAAGACGGCGCGGAGCATCACCACGTCGGGGAAGCCTCCATCATCGTCGCGCCCGCCGACGATGGCGTCGTGGCGTTGGGCGGCTGGCATCGCCTCGACCACTCCGCACCCGACCATCATGACCGACAATGCAGTGAGCTTCGCGATGCGCATGAAGCTCCCTTGACGCGGAAGATGACAGTGTAGCGCCGCACCCCATCGAACTTCCATGGGGTTGCAGCTCGCACGCGACCGCGCCGCGCTGCCTGGCTCCTCTGCGTCATGCGCGTCTGGGTGAGCCTTCTGGTGATGGTGCTGTCGGGCTGTCAGTGCGGCCCTCGAGTGGTGGGGACGGCCGGCCGACTCGAGGTCGACCCCTCGTCGGTCTCGTTCGGGACGGTGCCGCCGGGAACCGTCGCCGCGCGCGAGCTGGTCGCCCGGGTGACGGGGCGCTCGAGCGTGAACCTCTCGCGCGTCACCCTCGAACAACCGCCGCACCGACCGTTCTCCACGACCCTCATGCCCCGCCTGGTGCGCCCAGGAGACGAGGTGCGCTTCGTCGTCGAGTACACGGCGCCGGCGATCGCATCGGCTGACGTCGGTGTGCTGCTCCTCGAGGTCGATGGCGACGAAGTGCGCGTGCCGCTGTCGGCCCGGGTGCTGGTCGAGACCTGTTCACCCCGGACGAGCTGCCTGGTCCTCGAAGGGCAGACGCCGGAGTGTGGCAGCCAGGATGACGGGTGTGGCGGAACGCTCTCGTGTGGGACCTGCGCCGTGGGAGCCGCCTGCGTCAGCCAGCGCTGCGTCGCGCTGCCAGTCGATGCCGGCGTGTCGGCCGATGCGGGCGCGGCCATGGACGCTGGCGTGGCGAGCGACGCTGGAAGGCCCGTGGACGCGGGCGTGTGCGTGCCCCGGTCCTGCACCGCGGCCGGGGCGACGTGCGGAACGCTCGCTGACGGTTGCGGCGGAACCCTCTCGTGCGGGAGCTGCGCGAGCGGCGCGTCATGTCAGCAGAACGCCTGCGTCTGCGCGGCCGGTGCGACGGAGCAATGCGGAGACAGCCTCGACAACGACTGTGATGGAAACGCCGACTGCGCCGATCCCGACTGCTCGAGCGCGCCGGTGTGCATGCAGCCTGCGTGCACCGTGACCGCAGCCGAAGTGCAGGTGACCAGCCCTCCCGGCAACGCCTTCACCGGCTTCATCGCCTCGACCGGCACCGGCACCTGGGGCCTCTTCGTGCACGAGACGTTCGGGAACTCGAACCTCCGCTACACGTATTACTCCCTCGATTCGCAGCTCCAGGTGGTCGGCAGCGCGGCGCCGATGAGCGGCATGCTGGCAGCGCACAAGCCCTTCGCCGCGTGGACGGGAACCGAGTTCGGCCTGGCCTGGAGCGACACCCGCAACTGGATGCAGGCGAACGACGTCTACTTCACGCGCGTCTCCTCGACGGGGCAGCGCCTGTTGGCGAGCGACGTGGCGGTGTCGGCGCTCCCGGGGCTCGCGTTCCCGGCGTCGATCGGTTGGAACCCTACCTCGCAGGAGTTCGGCGTACTCTGGGGCGACGATCGCGCCGCCGGGCCCGGGAACGATCGCGCGCTCTTCTTCCGTCGCGTCACCGCGCAAGGGCAGCTCGTGGGCGCCGAGGTGTCGCTCACCCCCGCGCCGCAGGGGGTGACCACCGACTACAGCGATCTCACCTGGGGCGGCACGAACTGGGGCCTCGTCGCGACGCAGATCCGGCAGAACACGCCGTTCATGCTGTTCAACCGGTTGTCGTCGACCGGCGCTCCGGAGCTCCCCGACGTGCAGCTCAACGCCACGGGGCAGGGTGCGTTCCAACCGCGCCTGGCCGCCTCGCCGAACCACTACGGCGTCGTGTTCCAGGAGTACCGCCCCGGTGGACTCACCCAGAGCGAGATCGTCTTCGCGCTGGTCTCGAAGACCGGGCCAGCCAACGCGCTGCGGGTGCCGCTGACGACCTCGGGGAGCGCGACGTCGCCTTCGGTGGTGTGGTCCGGGAGCGGGTGGCTCGTCTTCTTCTCCGATGAACGCACCGGCGCCCGCCGCATCTGGATGACGCGGCTGTCAGCGACGGGCACGCGAATCGG
>JBILEB010000124.1:0-21547 GCA_044352295.1 Myxococcaceae bacterium | reverse complement strand
CCTTCAGTGAAACGGCTCGCCAGCGATTGGCCCGGTGGGCGCCCGCGTCGCTCGGTTGAACGAACCCGCGTGCCGCCTTACGGCGCCGCCGCGGCGAGCAGCTTCGCCGTCTCCAGTGTCAGCGTCAGCAACACCTCGAGCTTCGGGCCCGAGAGGGGCCTGTTGAAGTGCACCAACACGCCGTCATCGAGGCCTTCGAGGTGCGCGTTCATCGGCGCGACGACGTCGACGAAGAGCTGGCTGCAGACCCATGATTCGAAGGGCACGAGGGTGACGACCGCGCCAGTGCTCACCAGCAGGACGCCCAGCGCGACAAACACGGGCCTCACGAGTTTGCCAGGCAGCATGGAAGCTCAGCGGCTCGACAGGCGCTGCGCGAAGCGGGTCCCGGCCCAGGCCAGCAGCCCCACGCCGAAGATGACCGTCAACCACACCCCCAGGCTCGGCACCGAGTACAGGCCGCCGCTCCCCACCGGCAGCTTCAGCGACGCCAGGTTCGCCAGCGTCACATCCAGCGCCGCGTCGGCGTTCGTGCCCGTCTTCACCAACAACCGCCCCGAGGACGAGAAGCCGACGATCAACATCCACGCCGAGGCGAGGAAGTAGACGAGCGCCGCGAAGATCCCCACCGCGCTCGGCCGGCGCCCATTCATCGGCTGCACCACCAGGCGGAACAGCCCCACCACCGTCATGGCTGCGAAGAGCACCAGAATCGCGCCCACGTTCGCGAGTACCGTGCGCAGTTCATGGGTGTACAGAACAGCCAATGACAATACACCCTGCAGCACCACGGCCGCAGTGGGAGGCTGGCCTTCCTTCCCCGCCAGTGCCTTCGGCAACACGCCGTCCTTCGCCATCACCGCGTACACGCGCGGACCGACGAAGGTCATCGCGCTGATGGCCGAGACGAAGAGCACCATCGTCACCGCGCTCATCACCTTCGCCGCGCTCGGCCCCAGCACCTGCGCCATCACCGCCTGGCCCAACGTCACCTGGTCGAACTGCGCCGCGCCCGAGGTGAAGGCGTCGTAGCGGAACACCACCGTGCCCTGCTCGGGCGTGAGGTTGGCCACGAAGATGAAGTTGACGATGAGGTACAGCAGGCCCACCGCCGCGCAGCCCAGCATCATCGCGCGAGGCACCGTCGTCTCCGGGTCCTTGAAGTCGTCGGCGGCGTACACCGCAGCGTTCCAGCCCGAGTACGCGAACGCGATGTAGAAGAGGCTCGAGGCGAAGCCGCCGAACGTCTCTCCGTCCGTCGACGGTGGCGTCCAGGTCGGCCATGAAGCCGAGCCCGCGAACAGGCCCACGCCGACGAACCCGAGCAGGAGCACCACCTTCACCGCCACCAGCCCGTTCTGCACCCGGCCCGACAGGTGAAGCCCCGCCGCATGGAGCGCCGTCAACGCGAGAATGAGCGCGGCCCCGAAGGTACGTGGGTCGAGGGAGGGGAAGAGGACGCGCGCGAAGGCTCCGGCCGCGAGCGCGTCGAGGGCAATCGGCGCCGAGAAGCCCACCAGCAGCGAACCCCAGCCCGCCACGTACCCGAGCGAGGGATGCAGGAGCGTGCCGACGTACCGGTACTCCCCGCCGCCCGACGGGAGGAACTTCGCCACCTCGGCGTAGGCCCGCGCGCCCGCCAGCGCCAACCCGCCACCGACGAGCCACGCGAGCAGAATCGTCGACGGACGCATCGACTGCGCCATGAAGCCGGTCGAGAGGAAGACGCCCGCGCCCACCATGTTGGCGATGACGAGCCCGACGCCAGACCACAAGCCGAAGGTGCGGGAGCCGCTCACCGCCACGCGTGTAGCCCAGCGCCCGGAGAGGGAGAACGACTACGGGCAGGCCGCCGGCCGCTGCAGCGCCTCGAGACACCCCATGCAGTCGGAGCCCAGTGCGTGCGCGTCGCCGTCCATCCAAGCATGACCGGGAGGGTGTACGGACCAGCATGCGGGCTGCGCGCCGCGCCGGCGACGAGGGAGGAGCGACGATTCCGTGAAGCTGAACGAAGAAGGTGGCACATCGCCCCCGTGGGCCGGACAGGAGCGACTTTCGTGACGAAGCGATGGCTGGTGGCGTGTGGTGCAGCGGTGGCGTTCTCGTGCGGGCCGATGGGGCCTGAGCCGACGGACGGAGGGACGATGTCCGGGTCGGACGCTGGGCGGCCGTCGGACGCAGGCGTGGTGGTGATGGACGCCGGCATGACGATGATGGACGCGGGCCTGACTATGGATGCCGGCATGACGGTCGACGCGGGCACCTCGATGGACGCGGGAGTCTCCGTGCGGTTCAGCACCGACGTCGCGCCCGCCCTCGGCGTCTGTCTTGGGTGCCATCCTGACCGCAACACCTTTGCCGACGTGCGCGCCCGGGTGACGCCGGGAGACCCTTCGACGAGCGTGCTATACCAGCGCATCACCAGCCAGGCGCGGCCGATGCCGCCCGGAGGCCCGCTCTCGATGAGCAACCCCCAGGGCACCGCCCGCATCGAGGCGTGGATTCGCGCCGGTGCGCGCGACAACTAACGGGTCTTCAGCAGCGCAGTGACCGACGCCGGGAGCGCACCCGCCGGGACCGTCAGGTGCTTCACCTTCGGCAGCTTCTGGACGAGCTGCAGCGACCCCGCCTCCGTGAATGGATACGCGACGCGCTGGGTGCTGCGCTCGCTGGCCGGCCTCGGCCTCGCGATGCTGGCCCTCGCCCGCCGCCGCCGCTCGTGAAGATTGCAGCAGGGGTTCCGGGGAATCGCGCACCAGCCACGAGTCGCCCTGCGCCGTCAGCTGCGTTGGCGCGTCAGGCCCTCTTGCGCCGTCGTCGCCACCAGCACGCCCTCGCGCGTGTACACCCGACCGAAGACGAGCCCCCGCGAGCCTGCGGCGGTGGGTGAGTGCATGACGTGGAGCAGCCACTCGTCGACGCGGAAGGGCCGGTGGAACCACACCGCGTGGTCGAGGCTGGCCACCTGCATGCCGCGGGTCCACCAGGTGACGCCGTGCGGCTTCATCGCGGTGGTGAGGAACGCCGAGTCCGACGCGTAGGCGAGCAGCGCCTGGTGGAGCGACGGCGCATCGGGCAGCCGGTATCGCGCCTTGAACCACACCGCGCGGTCCGGAGCGCCCTTCACCGGCCGCAGCGGGTCATCGTCCTCGACGGTGCGCGACTCGATGGGGCGCTCCGATTGGGCCCACGCCTTCATCAGCTCGGGCAGCGGGCCGTCGTGACGGGCCAGGCGCTCCTGGTCGGTGGGCAGCGCTTCGGGCCCAGGCACCTGCGGCATCTCGTCCTGGTGGGAGAAGCCCTCCTCGGTCTTCTGGAACGACGCCGCGAGGTTGAAGATGGCCTCGCCGTGCTGAATGGCGACGACGCGGCGGGTGGTGAAGCTCGACCCATCGCGAATCCGGTCGACGTCGTAGACGATGGGCGCCTTCACGTCGCCGGGCCGCAGAAAGTACGCGTGGAGCGAGTGCACCGGCCGCTCCTCGGGCACCGTGCGCATCGCCGCGGTGAGGGCCTGGCCGAGCACCTGCCCGCCAAAGACGACGCCCCAGCCGAGGTCCTGGCTCTGGCCTCGGTAGAGGTTCTCTTCCAGCTTCTCGAGCGACAGCAGCGAGACGAGCTCATCGAGCACGGACGGCATGCGCTGCCTCTATTCGACGCCCGCGCCCCTCGCACCGACTTCGCGCGCCAGCGCCGTGGCAGGACGTGTCTGGTGGTGAATCGTCTTTCGGGCCGGCAGGCTCTGAAGCCTCCGCCATGGATTCTTCCCTCATGCAGTGGGCGTTGCCCGTCGGGCTCGTCGTCGCGTTTCTCGTCTTCAAGCGCCTGGGCCAGGTGAGCTCGGCCGTCGCGCGTCGCCTGGTTCAGGAAGGCGCCGCCCTGGTCGACGTGCGCAGCGCAAACGAGTTCGCGAGCGGCCATCTGCCCGGCGCCCTCAACGTGCCGTTGCAGGAGCTGTCGGCGCAGGTGAAGAAGCTCGGCGCGAAGGACAAGCCCGTCGTCCTCTATTGCGCGTCCGGCACGCGGAGCGCGATGGCGAAGTCGACGCTCAAGGGCCTGGGCTTCACCCAGGTGCACAACCTCGGCTCGATGGGGCGCTGGTAGTCACTGGCAGGAACCGAGGGCGTTACACGTCCCCACCTCGCACCACGTGGCTCACCGCACGCCGACGATGACCGCCTCGTCCCGCGCATCGACGACACATGTACATGACGAGAACCCCGCGCCGCCGAGCACCAGCATCAGCTCGCGGTCCCGGGGCCCGGTCTGGCGTTCGTGGTGAACGTGCATGCGGGGCACGGCTCGACGTCAACGCGCGCAGTGATGCAAGGCGGGGTGGGAGCGCTCATGGTTCCCGACGGAGGCCGTGAGGTCTTCGTGCCGCCGCAGGGCCTCAGCGCCCTCGCGCTCGACTCGCAGCCGAGCACCATCACGTTGTCGGGCGAGGCCTTCACCCAGTACCTCGAAGAGGATGGGCTCGACGACGTGGTGGCGTGGCGCGCCGACGCGGGCCAGACGAAGCGCGAGGGCCGGGAGCGCTATCGCCGCTCGATGAAGGTGGTTCTTTCGGGGCCCGACGTGCGAATGGGCCAGCCGCTCGAGCTCACCTCACCGTCGCTCCCCCTGTCGGCGTGGGGCCCGCTCGACGTGACGCTGCGGTGGAAGGGCGCGCCGGTGGCTGGCCGTCTCGTGCGCGCGTGGAATCACCACCTCGGAACTCTCGTCGTCATGTCGGCACGCACGGGGCCCGACGGGCGAGTGTCCTTCGAGGTGCCGTGGCCCGGCCGGTGGATGCTCAGCGCCGTCCACATGGAGCGGGCTGCGCCTGACGCCGGCGCCATCGACTGGGAAAGCACCTGGGCGTCGATGACCTTCGACGTCACGCCGGGGAGCCAGCCCGCCCGTTCACGGTGACGCTCAACAATCGCTCCCGGAAGGCCTCGACGGTGTCTTCTGCGGCCAGCGCGAGCGCCACCACCTCGTCGTACGGCGCCAGCGCCGGGTCGACCGCTGACGGCCGGGGTGGGTGCGCCAGGCGCAGCTCGAGGCGCCGGTGCACGGCGAGCGCGCTGCCCTCGCGCGACTCGAGGAACGACATGCCGGTCAGCCACTCGAAGAGCAGCGCACCGGCGAGGCGAAGCACCATCGTCGAGGTGCGGCTCCACCCGAGGGGAACGCCAGCGAGGTCGGGCAGGGTGTGCGCGTCGGGGCCCAGGCGCCGCGTCAACGTCGGCACCAACGCGAGCCGACCATCTGCGCGGCGACGGAGCTGGTCCCGGCCCAGCCCCACCCACTCACCAGACAACACATCCGGCGCCGACGGGCCCCACCACGCCTCCAGCGCGCCCAACAACTGACTGGCCAGCCGCACGGCCGTCACGGGCCCGAGCGGCTCCAGCGGAATCATCTGCCCCGCGTCGTCGAGCTCGACGAACAACGCGCGGCGAATGCGAACGAGCCCCGTCGCGGCCACCAGGTGTGGGTGCTTCGGCGCGCCGAGGACGTCGGCAGCCGGCGCATCGTCCGCGCGCATCACCACCATCGGCGCGTCGCGCACGCGGAAGACGCGCGACGACGGCCCCTCGGCCTCGAGCTCGGCGCGCAGGTGTGACTCTTCCGGTAACACCACGCGCTCCCCTGGCAGGGCCGGTCGCAACGCCCGTCTCAGCCCCGCCCCCGTCACCGTCTCTCCCAACCACTCCAGCGCGCGTCCGGGCTGGGACTCGCTCCACGCCAGGGCCGCGTCGACGACCCGCCCGTCGCCCGGCTCTCGCCCCGGCACCAGCCGCACGCGCGAGAGCTTCGGCAACGCCAGCGCCCAGTCCGGCAATTCGAAGCCCGGCCCGATGCCCACCGTCAGCTCGCGCACGTTCGCGAAGCCCGGCGTGAGAATCGGCACCCAGTGGGGCGGCACGTCACCCTGCGGCAGCGACAACGACTCGAGCGCGGGGAGGGCCTCCAGGGGTGGTGGCGGCCCGTCGACCCACAGCGTGAAGGGAGACGTCGCCCACACCGGTGAGAGGTCGAGCTGGCGCAGCCGCCGCACCGCCGTCGAGCGCAGCAGCGGCATCATCTCGCGGAACTCGCCCATCACCGACACCGTCGGCACCGGCCAGGTCGCGTCGGCGTCTTCTCGTGTCAGCACGCGGAGGCGCGGGGCGAACAGGGCCCAGGCCGGGAGCCCGCGGTCGAACTCGAGCTCGCGCGCCCACGGCACCAGCGCGGCCCGCAGCGGCTCCTTCAGCGCCTGCTCGAGCGCGCGCCGTCGCGGGAGGTCGCGCTGCTCCGACTCGAGCCGAAGGAGCTCTCCCAACGGGTGGTCGCGCTCGAGCAGCAGGTCGGCCAGCACCTCGCGCGCGGCGTCGTCTCCGGCCGTCGTCGCGGCGAGGAGCAACTCGAGCTCACGAGGCGTGAAGAGCACGGAGGTTCGCTTTCAGAACTGCGCCAGGACGACGGTGGCTTCGACGGGCGCCCAGCGTTCGACGCCTGGCGGTGGGCCCACGTCGGGCCGCACCTCGCGCAGCAGCCGGTCGCGCTCGCGGATGAGCTCGTCCCGTTCGGCCCGCGCGAGGAGCCGCGCGCTCGGCGCTCCACACGACACGGACGTCATCGCGCCGAGCAGGTGAAGAGTGAGGACCCACGTCATGAGGGGGGCATCTGAGCATGCCTCCGACGCGCGACAAGACCGGCTGGCCTGCTTCGCGGTACGGAGCCTCCATGCGGTGCGCCCTCGTCGGGTTGCTCTTGACTGGTTGCGCCAGCGTGCCCGTGCGCGCCACGAGTGCGCCGCCGGAGCTCGACCTCGCGACCCTCGAGGGCCGCTGGCACGTCATCGCGTCCACATTTCCGATGTGGAAGGACCGCTGCGACGTCACCTTCACCTACGGCCCGCGGTCCGAGACGTCGCTCACCGACCGCGTGGCCTTCACCGAGGACGGACAGTCGGAGGAGCTCCTCGGTGTCGACACGCAGCACCCGCAGGTGCCGACGCACTTCACCTGGCGCGGAAACGGCCTGCTCTCGCTCTTCACCAGTGAATGGGACGTGGTGGCCGTCGCGCCCGACGCGAGCTGGGCGGTGTTGACGTTCGGCGCGACCCTCGCCACGCCGGCTGGTGCAGACGTCATCTCGCGCTCGCCCACGCTCGACGAGGCCACGCTCCAGCACGCCATCTCGGTTACACGGCTGGCCCGTCGCGACCCTGGGCGTGCAGCGGCGCGTCGAGTTCGAGCAGAAATCGCTGTCACGGCATTGGCTGTCGAACGAGCAGGGGGTGGAGGCTCCCGCCGCCAGGCACACCCCCGAGGGGTCGCAGTACTGGCCCGACCCACAGGCGAAGCTCCCAGCGCAGGCGTCTCCCACGGCGGGGACGCCGCAGATGGCCGCGCTCCCGACCCCGCCATCTCGGTTGATGACGCTGTTGCGGCACGCGTGAAGGCGGTGGAGTCCCGCCACTTCGCGCCGCCTTCGACGATGCACCTCATGCTGGGCAAGGCGCTCGACGAGGTGATGTTCCGCGCGCTGTCGACAGACCGTGCCTGGCGCTACCCGAGGGCGGCGGACTTCGCGAAGGAGCTGAAGAAAGCGGTGTCGTCGTTCATGTGGCGGCAGGACGCGCGGGCGGAGTTCATGAGCCAGCGCTTCGAGGGCCGCCTCGCGCAGGAGAAGGCGCTGACGGCGCACCTCGAGGAACGCCGCACGCGCACGGCGTCGGTCGAGCTTCCCGAGGTGGTCGAAGCGTCGGCGCCGGGGCCCATCGAGCCCGCCCCGAAGCGCGTCGAGGTGCCGGTCACCGTCGCGGCGCCGCGTGCGTCGAAGCGGAAGAAGCTGAAGGTGACGCCGCGCTGGCCCACGCCGGTCGCAGGCCTCGTCGGGCTCGTGCTGGGCCTGGGTGGCGCGACGCTCGGAGGCACGCCGTCAGAGGCTCCGCGCCCCCGCGCCGGCCCCGGTCTTCGTCGCCTTCGAGCCCGAGCCGCTCGTCTTCGTCGACCAGCCCACGAGCGACCTGCCGGCGGTGATGGCGTCCATCGGCGCGCTTCGGCTCACCCCGCCCCCGGTGGCGAAGGTCACGCGGAGTCCAGGCAAGGTTCGCTCTCGCGCCCGAAACGAAGCGCCGGTGCCGGCATGGCTGCGCAAAGGCACCCGCCGCCGCTGAGCGTCGGTGGCTGGCGTCAGTCATCGGTCGAAAGCAGTCTCGCCTCGTCGCGCATCACGCCGTGTTCGAATCGTCTGCGAGGAACGACTCGTCGTCCTTCGGCGCCGCCGAGACGCGTCGTGTCCGCCTGGCATCCGATGGCCCACCTCCGGCGGAGATGGCAGTCAGGCCCTGACGCCTCGAGACGCCAGTCCGGGCGTCGCGTCGCGCGAGGCAGTACACTGTTTTGCATGTTCGGCGAGATGCTCGACACCAGCCCCGCGCAACGAGCGACGTACTACGCGCGCTTGCGGGCGCTCACCCTGGTCGAACGCGCGGCCATGCTCTCTCGGCTGTGTCGGGGCGTCCGTGCACTGGCCGAGGCAGGCATCCGGCACTCGCAGCCGGGCCTTTTGGACCACGAGGTTCGGCGCGAGCTCACGGTGCGGTTGTATGGTGAGGCCGTGGCTCAGCGGCTGCTCGGGTCGCCTCCCCGATGAGCGCAGTGCTCGAGGTGGTGGAGGTGGCCCTGGCCGTCGCGCGCGCGCTCGAGCGCAGCGGGGTCGAGTACACCCTCGGAGGCAGTGTCGCGACGTCGCTTCAAGGAGAGCCCCGGTCGACGAACGACATCGACTTCGCGGTGAAGCTCACCGAGCACGACGTTCGACCCTTCGTCCAGGCCCTCGGCCCCGATTTCGATGTGGACGAGGAGGCGCTCGTCGACGCGATTCGACGGCGCCGTTCAGCCAACATCTTTCACCTTCCGTCGATGACGAAGGTCGACCTCTTCATTCGCGGAGGCGAAGCGTTCGACCTCAGCGAGTTCTCGCGGCGCATCCGCGTTGAAGTCCAGCCGCCCGAGGGGCTGTTCCTCGCTTCGACGGAGGACAACCTGTTGCGAAAGCTGCGCTGGTTCCGAATGGGTGGAGAGACCTCGGACCGTCAGTGGCGTGATGTGCTGGGGCTGGTTCGCGTCGCAGGCGATTCGTTCGACCTCGCATACCTTCGCCAGTGGGCGACGAGTCTGGGGGTCGCCGACCTCCTCGAGCGGGCCCTGGGCACCACGATGGACGCCTGAGACCGCGGGACCGCTCGATGGAGGCGCTCGGTGCGAGCGGCTCTGGGCTGAGGTTGAGGTTCATCCCTTCAGCACCAGCAGGGGCTCCAGGCGCAGCACCGGCTCGACGAGGTCGGCTTCGTCTTCGAGGACGTCTCGAATCGGTCGATAGACGTCGGGCGCCTCTTCGACCAACGAGTCGACCCGGTCGCGGTCGAACACCACCTGGCGGAGTTGGTGCAGCAGCCGCTCCCGACGAACCTGCGTGCGTGCCTCCCGTCTCGTCAGGACGCGTCCCGCGCCGTGGGACGCCGAGCCGAAGGACGCGTCGGCGCCCAGTCCGCGCACCAGATACGACGCCGTTCCCATCGAACCGGGGATGAGGGCGAGAATGCCGGTGGCGGCACGGATGGCACCCTTGCGGTGAACGAGGAGGTCGCTTCCGCAATGGCGTTCCTTCGCCACGAAGTTGTGGTGGAGGTCGAGGCGCTCCTCCGTATCGGCAGCCAGCACGTCGTTCACCGCCACCAACGCCTCCTCGACGAGGGCCTGTCGGTTCCGTCGCGCGAACTCGAAGGCGACGTGCAGGTCCTTCCAGCACGCCTGGCCCTCCGGAGTGTCGAAGCGAATGGCGCCGAGCGGCCCCTTCGCGGCGCGAACGTGATGCTGCGCGATGGCGCCACCGACCCCTCTCGAGCCCGAGTGCACCAGCAGCCAGAGCGACCCATCGTGTGCGCGGTCGAGCTCGACGAAGTGGTTCCCGCCGCCGAGGGTGCCGAGGTGTCGTGGGACGAGCCGGAGCGCCTGGCGCGCGAGGGTGTTCGTCGACAGCTCGAGGTCGAAGGCTGCGTCGCGACCCCGGTGCACGTCGTCGCCGGTGGGAATCGTGAGGGTCCACCGTTGAAGGAGCACCTCGAGCTGCGGCCGTGTGGGGGTCGACGTCGCGCGGAGCCGAACCGCCGCGACGCCGCAGCCGAGGTCGTCGCCGAGCGCTCCCGGCACGAGCACGTCGTCGGTGACGAAGACCGAGCCCACTGCGACGCCACTGGAGATGTGCGCGTCGGGCATCGCCGCGACGTGGTGCCGGGCCCAGGGCTGCTCCGCGAGCGCGATGAGCTGACGTTTCGTGTCCTCTGGCAGGGAGCGCCGCCAGACCCGCACGGGCACGCCCATCGTCGGAATGAGGAGCAGCGTCATGACGGCTCCTCCTCGCGCGGAGCGTCTGCTCCGAGCCAGGTGAACCGCAGTCTGGGAAGGCGCTTCCAGCCGAGAGATTCAGCCAGCCGCGCGCGGAGGAAACCCGTCGCCCTCTCGAGCGCGTGCAGGACGGAAGGGTCGTCAGGCCCGGTCCAGACCACCTGAGCCGAGCTGCCGTCGAGGGAGAGGTGAACGGTGACGACGGTGAGGGACGAGAGGCGCGCGTCGGACAGCTCGACGCGGAAGAGGGTGCGCAGCTCCTCGAGGAGGAGCTGTTGATGCCGAAGGTGATGCAGGGAAACGCCAGAGCTTCGCCCGCGAGGGCGTCGATGCGATGAGGTCATGGGTCAGGACAGACAGGTGCCGCCAGGCGCATGAAGCGCCGTGAAAGGAACCGCGCCTGCCCTGCGAAGACGACGACGGCGTCAGCGACGAGCGGGGCGCGAGACGAAGCAGAGACCTGTCAGCACACGATCCACGGCCCACCTCCTGCGCGAGAGAGTCCGCCAGACGACCGGCCCGAGACCTCCTGACCATCGCAGCAGGCGAGTGCCGTGTCACCACCCTGTGATGGTGTCGTGGCCGTGACGCTGCAATGGAGCCGCCCACGTCCACGATTCCACGCAAGTCCGTCCACCGCGCGATTGATCAAGTCACCACGCAGCTGGCGAAGCTCGCGAAGAACGGGCCGCTGACGGCCACCGCCGTCGCTCGAACGAACCTGTCGGAGCCCCAGAAGGCCTTCGCGACGGCTCTGGTGAAACTGGCGGCGCGGCGCAACGAGACGACGGTGTCGGACCTCTCGCCGGCGGAGCTGCGCGCGACGGCCACCTACGCGAAGAAGACGCTGCTGGACACCCGTGACACCGACGCGAACGGCTTCTCGGTGCGCGAGGTCGCGGGGCTGTCGAAGACGGCGAAGCTGGCGGTCGCGCTCGTGGGTGGGTCGCCTCCAGTCGCTCCGGCGCCCGCGGAGCCCACCGAGCTCGACGTGTCGGACATGACGCCCGCCGCGGCAATGGCCCGGGTCGCCAGGCGCCTCCCGAAGGCCGATCTCCAGGCCATCATCGCCGACACCAACGAGGCCATGGAGCAGCGCGATGGCACGCCCGTCGGCACGACGCGGATCTCGAGCGTCGAGCGCCAGCGGGACGGGACCGAACACGTCACCACCGCTGGCACCTTCGAGTACGAGGGCACGGAGTTCAGCTTCTACGCGGTGTTCGAGGTCGACAAGTCTGGCGGCCACACGCTGGTGGACTCGGGTGCCGACTGACGCAGCTGGAGAGGCGCAAAGCGCTACGGCCGGGGATCGACCGCCAGCAGGCGCAGCTCCGCGACCGCCTTCCGGCCATCGGGCCCCGACAGCCACAGCTGCTCGGGCGTCGGGAGCATCTCGGTGAAGACGAGGCTGGGCGAGTTTCGCGCGAACTTGCACAACAGCTCCACCAGGGTCGGGCTCTCGAGGTCGACGAACAGCGGCTTCACCTCGACCGGTGAGCGCACGAAGACGAAGCGTGGGAGGCCGAGCTGAACGCGCAGCGCCGTCGCACCGAGGAAGCGGTGTTTCGCCTCGTCTGCCTGCGCCCACGGCAGTGACGACGTCTCGACCCGCCACGCTTCCCGCGCCACCACCACCCCGTCGAGCCACACCCGCGGGCGATGACGCTCGAAGGTGAAGGGATGCAGCTCTCCCGCCGCGCGCAGCTTCATCCGTCGCTCGAACACCGAGAGCAGCGGCCAGCGCCGCGCTCCATCCCGCACCACCAGTCGTCCCCGCTCCTTCGCCACCGTCAGGTCGGCGACGCGCCGGACGCGTGAGGCGGGAAGCGGTGACGCGAAGCGGAAGCCCAGGTCGAGGTGCCAGCGCTGGCGTGGATGGGCGAGGCGAACGTCGTGCGAGCTGCGCGCGAAGTCCTCCCAGGGAATAGGTGTCAGGAACGGACCGGGCAGGTCCTCCCGGAACAACTGCTCGAGCTCGCGGCGATCCGGAGCATGCGCGAGCACCGAGAGCGTCGTGAACGGCGTCACGCCCACGTGCAGCTCACCGAGCACCGGCATCAGCTGGCCATGCTCCAGACCGACGAGCACATCCGGCGCGTGGTGCCGCGCCCCTGGCCACGCCGGTCCCTTCGGCTCGAGGGAGCGACCAAAGGCCCGACGCAGTACCGCGGTCGAGAAACGTTGCTCCTTCAGCGCTTCATCCAGCGGGGCATGTCTTTCGAAGGCGCGCTGGAGCAACGAGACCTGACGCGCCACCGACGCGGGAGGTGTTCCGTCGAAGAGCGCCGCCGTCTCGGTCCACAGCGTGTCGAGGCCCACCGGTTTTCCGCCGAGCCTGGCGAAGGACCGCTCCACGCCCTTCATGAAGTGCTGCGCGATACCGGATGTGAACCAGCGCGCGACGTCGAGGAGAAACGAGACCGGCGCAGACAACGTCGAGCGCAGCGACTCGCCCAGCTCGTACATGCCCGCGCGCCGTGTCTCTTCGTAGACGAGCGTTCGTCCTGCGTAGGCTTGTCCAGCATTTCTGGTCGCCGCGCGGCCGGTGAGCGACGTGAAGGTCGCCTCGAGGTGCTCGAGCGCGGGGAGGAGCGCAGGTCCACCTGCTGCCTCTTCCACCTTCGCTTTCGCCTCCGTCAGCGCATCGACCGCCTGGGTCAGTCGCTCTTGGAGCGGAGACGACAGTCCGCTTACGCCTCGAAGCCGCACCTCGGGCCGATGCTCGAGCGCGATGGGCAGCGCAGGGACGAGCAGGCCCTGCTCGACGAGGGTGAAGATGGCTCCCACGGTCTGTTCGGGCTCTGGGAAGTCACGCGGCCACCGTCGTTTCGCGAGCCGAGCCGCTGCGCGCGCGTGCCGGGGGGGCTGGAAGAGCGGAAGGAGCTTCGCCTCCGACTTCCGCGTGGCGCCCGTCAGTCGCAGCGGAATCAGCTCCGCGGTCTCACGCTCCCCGCCGAGCGCATCGACCAGCGCATCGAGCACCCAGGGCTCGAAGAAGGTGGCCCGCGCGTCGGTCAGCGTGGTGCCCGGCGTCGGCGACACGGCGTCGGGGCGTGACACGTTCCACCGCGCCCACCCGACCGGTCCGAAGAAGCCGATCGTCTCGCACTTCGCGGCGTAGCGCTGCAGGTAGCTCGCGACGAGGAGCTCCTTCTTCCTCGTACGCGAGTCGTCCCGCTCCAACGGCGCGGCGACGAGTGGATCGAGCCCCGTCACCACCGCGCCCCGGTTCTGCCAGCTCACCGCTTCCCGAAACGTCGCGTCGGCCGCGATGGCCCGGAGCTCCCGTCGCTGCCGTTGGCGCGCCGCCGAGAACGCCTCCGTGAAGTCCGCTTCGAGCGACGGGTCTGCCAACCGTCGTCGCGCCAGGGCGGCGAGCTCCGGCTCCGCGAGGCGCAACACCTCGTCGATGGAGAACCCCGCGCCGCGAACGAGCGCCACGGGCCACAGCGTCCACCCGGCCTCGAGCGGCACCCGCTTCAGCATGGGTAGACGAGCGTCATGCCCATTCCGTCGGGCGGCGGCGAAAGCACCAGGCCCGGCGCATCGGGGGCGTACCGGGCCAGCGCTCCCGCGAACTGCCCACGGACGATGAAGGGCGTCAGCTCGACGCGCACGTCGATCCACTCCACGTGCCGGCCGTCGATCAACACCGGCATCTGCGCGCGCGGCAACGGCGAGTACGCCTGCACGACGGAGTCCGCGCTCTCGGTCGCGCGCTGCACCGCCTCGGCCCACACCTTCGGCTTCGTCGCGATGCCCACGTGCGTGTCCTTGCCGTCGAAGGCGCGCTTGAGCACGAGGTCGCGTCGGTCCCGCACCGCCCAGTCGGCCTTCGTCCCCACCAGGTACCGCGTGTCGGCGGCGTCCACTTCGAAGCCATCGTCCATGCGCACGGGGAACAGCCCGAGGTCCAGCATCCACGGGAGCGTGCCCTTGTCGACCGCGAGGCCCGCGAACGGCTTGAGCACCGGCGCGCGACCGACTCGCGTTCCACGGAAGAGCTTCGCGGAGCCCTCGAACTCGTCGGGGTCATCGAAGAACGAGGTGCTGATGGTGACGACCACGAAGGCATCGACCTCGCGCTTCGAGCCCTTCACGTACGCGCGCCCCCGCCGAACGAAGACGTCGGTCTCGTGTGCGATGGTCACCGTGAGCCCGCGCGCCTCGAGGCGCTTCACCGTCTGCTCGACCTGGTGCCGCACGCGAGGGCCGAACTCGAGCACCGTGCCCCACTCGCGCGAGTGCGCCAGCAACACCACGTGCGCCGGGCGCTTGAAGCCGACCTGCCGGTCCACCACGTCGAGCCAGTGCACGAACGGACGCTCGATGGCCTCGGCGCGGAACGGGTTGCCGTCGAAGAGCGGGTGGTTCGCGAAGAGGTCGGCGAGGACTTCGGTGTACCCGAGGCTGACGATGACGCCGTTGCCGTAGTTGATCTCCGACAGCACGAAGCGGTCTTCGTAGAGGAAGCCGTCGGGCCGGAAGTGCGAGAGGAAGAGGTCGCTCTTCACCGAGCGCTCGAAGTCGAGGTGCTCGTAGATGGCCTGCGGAATCGGGACGCGCCGCGCGAGCGCCTGGGGCCGACGCGCGAAGGCGAGGAACTGCTGCTGCAGGCCCGTCAGCGCGCGGTGAAAGCCGGTGGCGATCTGCTCCAGCCGACGGCGGGGAATGAAGAGGGGACGAAGCGGAATACCCACCCCATGAAGCGTCTCGACGCCGCGTCGTTTCCATCGCTGTTCGAAGCGCTGGACGACGTCACGAAGACGGCTGTGGTGTGGCGTGAGGCGTCGCCGGAAGAGGGCCACCAGCGCCTCGTCTTCCGGCAGGCGCGCGGCGGACTCCCGGCCCATGAATCCAGGAAAGCCTTACTCGAGCGGGCGGCCGGGCTTCGGCTTCGTGGGCGTCCAGCCCGTGTTCGGCTTGTTGGGCTTCGCCGGGGTCTTCGGCTTCTCCGACGTCTTGGGGCGGGCGGGCGTGGCCGGAGTGCGCGGCGTGTTCGGTCCGATTCGTTTGGGCATGAGAGTCTCCTAGATCGAGATGACGCAGATGGGAAGCAGGCCCCCACCCTGGTGCACGTTGACGACCGGTCCGCGGTGCACGCGGGCGTAGACCCCCGAGAAGGCCCCCCTGTGCAACCAGGCGCTCACCACCACGTTGCGGGGTTCCAGCACCACCTGGCCCTGCGCGTCGGGCACGGGGAAGGACTCCACCGGCGGCTTCACGTAGTCCTGCAGAATCCACCCGCCCTTCGCCGCGCGCTCGACCGCCGCGCGCCACGTCGCGTCGTCCACCTGGGGGCCCACCACCACGTCGAAGCCGCCATAGCCGTCCGACGGCTTGAGGACGAAGGACGACGGGGCGCAAAGCGCCTCATCGCCAAGGCCGGAATGGAACGCTCGGGTTCTCGCGGTCGCCGCCTCGACCAGCGCCCGGTCGGCAGGCTCCAGCGCCGAGAGAACGTCGGTGTCCCCCAGGTGGGACAACAACACCTTCTGATCCGCCACCAGGCTCGCCGCGGGGTTCAGCACGTGAACGGCTCCAGCACGCCACGCAGCGAGGAGCGCGGCGCTGTCGGCCTTGAACTGCGGCAGGAGCAACTCCTCGAGGCTGTCTCGCACCACGCAGCGGACCGGCCGGCCCTTCCATGACAGCTGCCGCCCGTCGAAGGTGAGCTCGTCTGGATCCGCCAGCACGGCGTCGAGGCCCATCGCCCGGGCCCCGTCGCAGACGATGGACTGATCGAAGTGCACGAACGCGCCGCGCTGAATCGCGAAGACGACGAGGTCCTCACCCGCGAGCGGACGAAGCGCCTCGACGAGCCCTTTGACGCTCGACTCGCACCGACCTCCAACCGCCGTACACGCGTCACGCCAGTGGTCGATCTGCGCGTGCTGCATGCCGAGCCCTGACGGGTCTCCCGCCTGCACCTCGAGGAGCGACGCCCGGTTCGTCACCGGGTCGAATGACAGGTCGAAGCGCACGGCCCCGAAGAGGGTTCCGCGCTCGAAGTCCAGCGCCACCAGGTCTTCCACCTCGGGTGGAACGGGCAGCGTCGGCGTGCGCGTGCGATGCCATCGTCGCAGCACCACCTCCATCGCGCGGCCAAGCGCCACGGCGAGCTGTCCCAGGCCCTCGTGCTGGGCGTGCGTCAACACGTAGGGACGCAGCACCACCGCCATCTTGTGGAGTGACGCCCGTTCTCGCAGCGCGAGAAACCGCTCGAGCTCGCCAGCGCCGTTCGCGAGCGCGCGGTCGTTGAGCGAGGCCGTGACGTCGTCGCGGGTCATGCCGTCTGGGCGCGGTCGTTGCGCAATTCGGCCAGCGCGTCGGCGAGGCCTCGAATCTGCTCGTCGGTGTGGTCGACGCCGAGGCAGACCCGCAGCTGCGCCTTCGCGCGCGCCACCACCGGGAAGAACGCGACGCTCACGAGGAAGCCGCGGTCGAGCAACTGCTCTCCGACGGTGCGGGCTGCGTCTTCGTCGCCGATGACGATGCGCCGAATCGGGCTGAAGTCGTGCGTCTCGGCGCCCACCAGCTTGTCGAACAGCGACACGCGCGAGCGCAGCGTCTTCTGCAGCCGCTCCACGGTGCCGTCGGTGTGGAGCGTGGCCGACGCGAGCGCGGCGCCGACGATGGAGAAGTCGAGCGGGGCCGAGAAGCCGTACGTCATGCCGAACGAACGAACGCGGTGCTCCTGCCACTCACCGGGGAGCAGCACGCCTCCGCCGTTGCAGCCGAACCCCTTGGCCAACGAGTAGGTGATGATGACGGACTCAGGCAGCGTCCCCGGCCACGCCCCCCGCGCGAGGCCTTCACCGTTGGCCCCGAAGATGGACGTGCCGTGTGCATCGTCGAGGTACAGCACCAGCGGGTAGCGCTCGGTCAGGTCGATGAGCTCGGGCAACGGGCAGACGCCGCCCATCGAGTACACCCCGTCGGCCAGGTACACGAGCGTCTCGTTCGCCGCCGCGGCGTCGCGGGCGTGCTGCTCGAGCGCGTGGAGGTCGTTGTGCGCGATGACCGACGTCGACGCGGCCTCCTCCGCGAGAATCGGCCGCAGGTACTGCATCGAGGCGTGCGCGTTCTTGTCGAAGACCAGTCGCGTGCGTCGCGGCAGGCCCTTCGGGAGCAGGTCTCCGCTCGCCACCAGCGGCAGCACGGACATGTGCGCGGCGGTGACGGACGGGAAGGTGATGGCCCTGGCGCGGAAGAGCGACGACAGCGTGGCTTCGAGCTCGATGTTGGGCTCGATGGTGAGGCGCGAGCGGGCGCAGCAGAAGTGCACGCCGAACTTCTCCACCACCTCGCGGGCGCCTTCGATGAGGGCGGGGTGGGTGTCGAGGCCGAGGTAGCTGCAGTTGATGAACTCGACCGCGTCACGGCCATCGGCGAGGGTGATTCGTTTCCCGTCGCGGTTCGAGAAGCTGGAGTGCATCAGGCCCGCTTCCCGGGCCCGGGTGATGCCAGCCTCGGCCTGGTCGATGACGAAAGACGTGTTCCGCGGGCGTGACATGTCGGGCTGACACCTGGCGAGGCGAAAGAGCGCAACCTTGTCAGGGCTGGCGGCCGACGTCACGCGCTGCCGCCTTCGCGGCCTCGGCGCGGAGCGTCGTCACCCGCTCGCGGATCCGCGTGATGACCTCGGGGAGCGACGAGTTCTGCCCCAGGCGGATGAGCCCGTCGGGGACGAGCATCTGCGGCTCGGTGTCGACGGAGTAGACGACGAGGCACTTCGAGCCACCCTCCCCGAAGGGCACGAGCATCCACGAGCCGTCGCTGCGGTGGTAGCTGCCGCGCACCATCGTCCACGAGAGCTGGAAGTGACCGGCCGGCTCTTCGTGCGCGACCTGCGTGGAGTCGCTCCAGAGGTCAGTGAGGGGGAACGGCATGGTGAGCTCGACATGGCAGAGCTCGCCGACGCCGGGTTCGGTCTTGACCCACGACTTCTTCACCCGCGGCATGAACTGGAAGAACAGCTTGCAGGTGCTGACGATGGCCCACACCTCGGAGGTCGGCGCGTCGATGACGCCGATGGCGCGCGAGGCCACGCCCTTGCCGCCGGTGGGCGGGAAGTCGCGCACGAGAACCTCACCAGCCGCCAGCCGCGCGGTCTCGCTCGCGTCGAGGGGAGGCGGGGTGACGGGCTGCGCGAGGGCGGTCGAAGCGAGGACGACGAAGACGACCGAAGCGCGCATGGCGATGGTCTAGCCCAGCTCCAGCGCTTCTCGGACGCAGTCGCTCCTCCGGAGGTGACCCCGCAGGGCGCTCAGGGGCTCATGTCGTGGCAGGGTGTCGTGCAAACCCCGAGGACGCAGCGGAGCGGACTGCGACAGCGCTGTTGCCGGGGCCACATCCCCGAGACGTCGCCGGGCCTGCCGCAGTACCCGGGCCAGCACCGCCGTCACCTCGTCGTCCGTGGTCGTCTTCCTCCTCAACACGGCGGGGCGGGTGACGCAGGAATTCGGCCGCACCTACATGTGAGACGACCTTCCACAGCTTGGTGCGGGCCGGGGCGATGAGCGGCTCCGTATCTCTCGGGCTCAGGCTCCCATTCGCGGCGAGCGGCGCCGCAGCGCCAGGAGCGCCAGCATCGCGAGCGGGCCGAACGCATCCGTCGAGGTGCAGCCACAGCCCTGGCCTGGAGCCGTCATGGCCCCGCCCGCGGTCCCGCCAGCCAGAGGAGCAAGGCCACCACCCATGGCGTCGCCTCCGCCCGCCGAGCCTCCGCCCGCCGAGCCTCCGCCCGCCGAGCCGCCGCCCGCTGAGCCACCGCCGGCTGAGCCACCGCCGGCCGAGCCACCGCCGGCCGAGCCACCGCCGGCCGAGCCACCGCCCGCTGAGCCACCGCCCGCTGAACCACCGCCCGCTCCTGCGATGGTGACCGAGGCCAGTCCATTGACCCCCGACGCACTCGCGGTCACCGCGTTCGGGAACGCACCAGGAGTCATCCCTGCCGTGAAGAGTCCGCCCGCATTGATTGTCCCCGCAGCTGGCTGAGCGCTCCAGGTGAAGCCCACCGGCACGACGTTGCTGAAGGCGTCTCGTGCCTCTGCAGTGAACTGCCGGGTCGCGCCAGCCTGCACCATGGCCGTCGCAGGCGTCACGGTGACCATCAGCACGGGGCCAGGGCTCACCTGAACGCTCGCGAAGGCCGTCAGCCCGTTCGACTCGACCCGCACGGTGTTCGCGAAGGTTCCGGCCATCGTGCCGGCCGTGAAGATGCCGGAGCCGTTGATCGAGCCTCCGCCGCTGACGATGCTCCACGTCGACGTCACCGGCACCTGCGCCCCGCTGCTGTCACGACCGACCACCGAGAAGGCCGCGGTGGCTCCGGCCTGCACCATCGCCAGGGCCGGCATGATGACGAGCGTCGAGAGCGCTCCGGGCTGGATCGTGACGGTTGCGCTCCCCGAGACGGCGCCCGAGGTCGCGGTGACCGCGGCGCTGTACGTCCCCGGCGTCGTCGACGCGGTGAAGGCGCCTCCCTGCGTGATGGTGCCTGCCGCGGCGTTCGCCGTCCAGGTGATCGGGGCGTTGACCGTGTTTCCGTTCGCGTCGCGTCCCTGGGCGGTGAAGGTGGTGCTTCCACCCGGAGCCAGCGTCGCCGTCGCGGGGCTGACCGTGATCGTCGCCAGCGGGCCGGGCGTGACGGTGACGTTGACCGTCGCCTGGGCCGTGCCCGACGAGGCGCGGATGGTCGAGGCGAAGGTGCCGCTCACGGTGCCGGCCGTGAAGAGCCCGCTTGCGTTGATGGTACCGCCACCGTTCACCACCGACCAGGTGATGGGCGCGCCGTTGATCGCCTGGCCGCTCGCGTTGAGTGCCGTGGCCGTGAACTGCTGCGTACCGCCCACCACCAGCGAGGCGCCTTGAGGGGAGATGGTGATCGACGCCACCGTGCCGCCCGTTCCTCCGGTGATGGTTACGCCCGTGTTCCCGACGACCGGGGTGGTCGCACCGGGCGTCGAGGCCGTCACCGACATCGGGAACGTCCCATTCATCATGCCGGCGGTGAAGATGCCGGTCTGTGCGATCGTCGAGCCCGGCGCCGTGGTCGCCCAGGCGAGCGGCGCTCCGGTGACCGTGTTTCCACAACCGTCGGCTGCCGTCGCCGCGAAGAGCTGGGTCATTCCCGCGGGGACGGTGGGGTTCGCCGGCGCGAGGCTCACCGCCGCCACGTCACCCGGGCCAACGGTGATGTTGGTGTTGGCGCTGATGGCTCCGGACGAGGCCGTCAGGGCGTTGCCGTACAGCTGCCGCGTGCAGCCGGCAGTGAAGAGGCCCTGCGGCGTGATGGTGCCCGCCTGGCTGCTCACCGACCAGGTGATGGCAGCGCCGACGATGGCGTTGTTGCAGCTGTCGCGAACGACGCCGGTGAACTGCTGAGTGCCTTGTGACTTCACCGTCGGAGCGCTCGGTGTGATGGCGATGTTGTTCGGCGGGCCGACGACGACGTTCACGTTGGTACGGCCGACCGTGCCGTTCGGTGCCGTGGCCGAGACGCCGTTCACCACGAGGCCCGGCGTGCAGGTCGCGGTGAGCTGCCCTGCCGAGGTGATGGCGCCGGCGGTCGAGGCCCACGTGAACGTGGTGGGCACCGGGTTGTTGTTGGCGTCGAGCGCGGTGGCGATGAACGCCTGGGTCGCGCCGGCGGCGACGGTCGGGTTGACGGGGAGCACCACGACGATCGCGATTGGCCCCACCATGAAGGGAAAGGCACCCTGATCGATCACCGCGCCATTGGCGACGGCGCCCACCCGGCCGGCGCCGATGCTGGGAGACGTCGAGGTCAGCGTCAGATCACGCGACGTGCCGTTGGTGAAGAGTGGGTTCGCCGACTGCGAGCCCGTGGTCGTGAAGACGTTCGAGTAGTTGTTGCTGCTCGTGTCCGCGCTGGTCGGGGGCACCGCGAGGCCCGTTCCGTTGTTGCCCCAGACGTTGTTGTAGAGCGAGCTGACGGAAGCGGTGCCGGAGCAGGTGGAGCGTGACAAGCCCACGCTGCCGTTGTGCGAGACGATGGAGTTGGTGACGACGACGGAGCCGCCCGAGCTGCAGGCGGTGCGAATGCCCTCGAAGCCGTTGAAGGACACGGTGGAGCGGTCGACGGTGAGGGTGCCTCCGTTGTGCGAGATGCCGGCGCTGGAGGAGTCGCG